>CABSLA010000005.1 GCA_902478545.1 uncultured Collinsella sp. | reverse complement strand
TCAGAGGACTACTCTGTCGACGGCCTCTCGGCCAAGGCGTCCGATGGCGGGTCTCCTCTCCTGGGCGACCGCTGCTCGCTCGGCCTGACCGCGTCCGGCAACTCGGGCTCGGTCCGCTATAAGTTCGTCTGGGAGCAGGGCGGCTGGTCCAGGTGGGGCACCATCCGCCAGCTCGGGCCCGAGGCCTCCTGCGATTGGGTGCCGGAGGTCGCCGGCGACGTCAACATCTTGGTCGACGCCGTCGATTCGGCCGGCAACGTGAGGACCTGGAGGTTCCCCGTCAGGGTGGATGCCTGTCGCCTTTCCGTGAGCGGCGGGGATACGCTCGAGTGGAGCGGCGGAATGAAGGTCAATATCTCCGCCGCGGCGGCTCCCGGCGCAAAGATTAAATTCCTTTGGGAACGGGGCTCATGGTCCAAGTGGGGCGTCATCCAGGCAGCATCTGAGTCCGCCGCCTGTACCTGGACGCCCCCGTCTTCCGGCTCCTATACTCTCTATGCCGACGTCACGGTCGGCGGGCTCACGTCGACGTCAAGACTCCCCGTTCGCATCTCAGAGGACTACTCTGTCGACGGCCTCTCGGCCAAGGCGTCCGATGGCGGGTCTCCTCTCCTGGGCGACCGCTGCTCGCTCGGCCTGACCGCGTCCGGCAACTCGGGCTCGGTCCGCTATAAGTTCGTCTGGGAGCAGGGCGGCTGGTCCAGGTGGGGCACCATCCGCCAGCTCGGGCCCGAGGCCTCCTGCGATTGGGTGCCGGAGGTCGCCGGCGACGTCAACATCTTGGTCGACGCCGTCGATTCGGCCGGCAACGTGAGGACCTGGAGGTTCCCCGTCAGGGTGGAGAGAAATCTATCTAACTTCACTTCAATAGATTTGAAATCTGATTCATCCAATTTGTGCGTAGGGGATACGCTTTCAATTACACCTCGGATTACCATCCGAAAGAATAACCAGATTTCATACAAATATGTTTGGATGCGGAACAACTGGGCTGAATGGGGTGTGATTGACTCCGGCAGAGGTAAATCCTCAATTGACTGGAGAGTCGATAAATCTGGCGCTGTCACCGTTTTTGTTGATGTTATTGATGAGGCCAACGATCAGACGATGACCTCGAAGACTGAATGCTCGATTGGCTCCGAGAAGTGGAATTACGAGTCCTTGAGTTCTTCTGCAACGCTTGTCAGGCCTAATGAAAGCACTGAGATCGATGCCAGATGCTCGGGTGATACTAATTACTTACAGTATAAGTTCGTCTGGAATAAGAATAATTGGGCTGACTGGGGCGTTGCTCAACAGGGCGCAAGTTCACACTTGCAATGGGCTCCAAAAGACGCCGGAGACTATGAATTGATCTGTGACGTTTCGGGGTCAGATGGAGTTGTCCAAACAAAAAGAACAATCATTAGCTGTTGGGATTTCTCGAGGATTACTGCAATTTCGACTGATGGCAATAATTCTTGGGGAGTTCGAGCTGATTTGGGAACGCTTGCAGCTGAAAAATCTGGGCAATTTCAGTTTAAATTTGTTTGGGCCAAGTCCGACTGGAGTAAATGGGGTGTTCTAAAAGAATTTTCCAGTGTGAATGACGCTTATTTCAATCCATCTGCACTTGGATTGCAAGATGGTTATTACGATCTTTACTGCGATGTCTTGCTTCCTGATGGCACTCTCCAGTCGAAGTCGACTCAGATTTACTACAGCCCATTTGGTAGCTCAACGGTTTTGGGGGTTAGTCGTATTGGACTCGTCACTTGGCTTACGTCGCATCAATTTGATGGCTATTATTTAGGAACGAGATATTCCGGTGGCTTCTCCTATGATAGTTGCCTTTACCCAAAAGGTGCCCCGAGATGGGATGGCTATACTGGCATGAATTGCACTGGCTTCGTGGCTCATGCTTATGCTGCGGTTGGTGGCGATGTCAATCGTATTGCGCAGAATAATAATCACTCTCCTTGGGCTGGGGGGCCAGGCGGTGGCGGCTATATTAACGCTTGGAGATGGTATGGCTATGCTCGAGATTTGGGATGCAAAATGTATGAGTTCCGTACTGTCCAAGATATGCTAAATAGTGGTTATGCTCAAAAGGGAGATATTATCTTCTTTAAGACTGACGGATCAATCGACTGTCATATTGGGTTCTTCTGGGGAGATAATCCGCATGACAATAAAATGTGGCATCAAATTCTGCCTGGGAATTTAATCGGACCCTGCTTTAACAATGCGAACAAAGGAGAGGTTCGGCAATCGGTTGTTCTGATTAAATAGTGCTTTAATATCTGAATGGTATTTGAAGCAACTAATTGTGAAACGGTGATTCTGATAAGTAGCGCAAGCAGAAGACTTACTGGCATAATAATTACATATGGTTATATACTGGCTCAGGCTTTAGTCGGCTTTGTATATGTTCCGATGTTGTTGCAAAACATTGGACAAGACGAATATGGACTCTATCAATTGATAGGTTCTATCATGTCTTATATAGTTTCCATTAATGGGATTTTGTCTGCCGGTGTTGGGCGTTTTTATTGCAAGTATATGGTAGAGGGCAAAAATGACTTAATGGAGAATACTCTCGCAATAGCTAGGCGTCTGTACTGGGTCCTATCTGTGTTCGTGATGCTAATAAGTTGCGTTCTCGCCGTGGTTGTTCGGTTTGTATATTCAGCCAGTTTTACAAACTCACAGCTTGATGAGTGTTCCGCAATGCTTGTTGTATTAGGGATCAACACAATTGTTATCATGAACAACACTATTAGCGTTGCGGCGATAACTGCTAATGAAAGGTTCGTTTTTTTGAAGGGCTCGCAATTGGCCGCCCTAATAGCTCAGCCTTTCATTGTGTATGGACTTACGACAATTTTTAAGAATGCATTAGCCGTATGTTTAGTTGTGCTTGTTACAAATGTGTTGTGCGCGGTGAGCCAGCGTTTGTTTGCTAAATATAATCTGCATATTAGTTTCAGATATCATGGCTGGGACATGAAACTGGCTAAAGGTTTGCTATTTTTTAGTGGCGCGATTGTATTGGTGACGATTGCTGACCAGATTTTCTGGAAAACCGATCAATTAATTGTCGGCTATTATTTTGGTGCTGCCGCCGTTGCGGTATATTCTGTTGGATCTCAAATCTACACGATTTATATGACAATTGGTACGGCAGCCTCTTCAGTTTTTCTTCCTCGAGTTTCAGAACTGTATTGCCAGAATAAGGATATGTCTGAAATTTCGGATCTCTTCATTAAAGTTGGTCGCATTTCCTTTATCGTCTGCGGATTTGTTCTTAGTTTATTTATTGTTCTGGGGAAAGATTTCATCATTATTTGGGCTGGCAAGGACTATATAGACGCTTTCTATATCGCCTTGATCGTAATGGTTCCATTTACCATTGACTTAATTCAGAACCTGGGACTTACCATAATGCAGGTTGCGAATGTTTACCTGTATAGGGGGTATATGTATCTTGCGATTGCGCTTGTCAACGTGGTCGTGACGATTATACTGCTCAAGCTTATGGGCATAGTGGGCGCAGCAGTTTCAACAGCCATCGCTATGGTTATAGGCAACGGTTTCTGTATGAATTGGTATTATTCTGAAAAGCTTGGGTTGAACATAAAGAAATTTTGGCTTGAAATTGCCAAACTTTCCGTCTTGGTTATTGTCGGTACGGGGGCTTTGCTGCTGCTCTATAACCTAATTAAAAGACTTTTATCTGGCCTTGTGGTGGTTTTGGTTTCAGCAATAATTTATTTCTTTATCTATTTCTTCTTGGTTTTGATGTTTGGGCTAAACGAATCCGAAAAGACGAGCATATCTGCATTTATCAAGCGATAATCTGCGACGCTTATTAAGCAGAATAGCCTAATGTACTTTCATTACTTTTATGACCAACCGGCTTGCCTGACATTTGATTATCGAAGGCTAAGTCGGTTGGTTTTATTACTCGGTGCCAGGAAAAATGAGCGATGGCAACAGGGCGATTAGCTCAAGACTTTCAGTATCAATAGTTTTAGCTGTTCACAACAGCGTATTACTACTCGAGATAACAAATAGTGCTTATTCTTTGCCGCAAGGAACAGTAAATAGCTGTCAGGCCTGTAGGTGCTGCAAGGGACATCAGCTTTAATTGAGGGATTAAATAAGGCCTCTGAAATTGAAACAAAGTTACGTTTTTTGGTCTCATTATTGTCACTGAGCTCGTTGATCGATAGGAGATAAAGATACTGTTCCGTTCTTGTTTTCCATGCCAGCCTTTCTGTTTCTTCTCCCCAACGAGCAGCGATTTTCACTAGGCTTGAGGTGACGAAGGTTAAATCTGAAAGCTGTTTTTCCTTATAGCTGTGTGTTGCACTTTGTCCGTTTTGACAATTGTAATAATACAGCGCATCACTTATTTGTAAAACCGATCTGGCTGAATCGACTATGGGTATCATTTGCAGAAAATCTTCTGCAAAATCGATTCTCTTTGTATCGGTATTGCTTAAATCGTCAATCAGACAGTTTCTTTTGATTGCCTTTCCCCAAATTGAATTGAGTTTCCCTCGTGCCAAACATTTTCTGACTTCGGCGAGATCGTCACCTTCATAGATGCCAGACGGAAGGGCGGGATTGATAAACGGATCGTTTGAATAGTCTGGGTTTCTTGTATAGCTGAAACAGATTATGTCTGGATTGCACTTATCGATTTCGCGAGCAAGAATAGATAGGGTATCGAAGCGCAAAGAATCATCTGCATCAACAAAGACCAGGTAATCTCCGGCGCTTATCTCCGCGCCTTTTCGCCTGGCCTCATATACGCCCATATTATTTTGTCTAACGTAATGAGTATTGTTGTGAGATTCACAAAACACTTTGCAGACACTTTCAGTAGCGTCCGCTGATCCATCATTGATGAGAATAATTTCATAGCCGTCATATGTTTGTTGGTAGATGGATGATAGCGTTTCCGGCAAACTGGATGCCGCATTATATGCAGGGATAATAATTGAAAACAGCATTTAGTTCCTTTCCGTATTGGAAGAACAAGATGGTTAGTTAGAAAGCCCGTTTACAATGTCCCTGTATAAAATAAATTGACGCTTGGCAATGGCCTTCCATTGAAAGTGTTCAATTGCATACTTTCTAGCTGCATTTGCAAGTTTACAACGAAGCTCATCGTCATTGAACAGGGTGAGAATTGCGTTAGAAATGGCTTCGAGATCAGATTCTACACCGATTCCAATTCCTTTATTGTTCGCCGTTTCTTTCCATGTGGTTCCCTCGGTAACAATAATTGGGAGGCCATATGCTAGCGCTTCCAAAACAGACGTCGGGAAACCTTCAGTGCGTGAAAGTTGGATATAAAACTGCGATTTGAGAAAAGCGTCCGCTTTAGATTGACCATTAACTGGACCATTTAATAAAACAATATCGGATACTTGATTGTCGGCAATAAGTAGTTCCAGTTTGGCCATAGACCCATCTTCGTCTGGACCGTAGATGTAGATTTTAGCTCCGAGCCCTCTTAGCTCATCAGCAATTAGCGGCAGACTTTTGATCAGTAGATCAAGACCTTTGACCTCTATATCTAGGCGGCCAATAAAAAGCGCGATGCGGCTGTCTAAGTTTGAGGCTTTGGCTTTTGGGATGCTAACACCATTTGGAATAATTCTTGCTTTCCTATGTTTAAAGCCGTTTGAACTCATCGCCTCTTTTTTCGATAGAAAATGGATACAATCAGCATTGCGAATAAAGGCGTTATAGAAGAAAACATTAAGCAATTGTTTAGCTAAATGATGCTGTTCTTGCGCCACATATGTTAGAGACCCATGTGGTGTGATGATGTATGGGATCGCACGTCTTCTGAGCCAATGGCTTAGTTTAATGTGATCCGGCCTATATATCTCATGAAATATTACGAGTGACGGATTGCAAAACGGTTCAGGAAGTTTTTCTATGCATGACTGAAAGAAGACAGGATATTTCGCATCTTTAGGTCTGTAGTTTGTAAGATTTAATAGAGCTATATTCATTTCCTTTATTTCTGACTGCTCATTTAGGTATTGAGGCACCACTGTAGACACGCCAGAAGCGAAATCACTTGTAATATATGCCACATGAAGGACTATTAAACTATCGGTAGTTTTCATTAGCGTTTGCTCCCGCAGCGGTGTTGGAGGTTTTAGTTGACAGATTCACAGTTGGTTTCAGTGCTCATGCCTTGTTATAGGGAGAGCGCCAAAGATTTTACTGAGGCACTAGCGTCTATTTTAAAGCAGACCTATCATCGAATCGAGGTGGTTGTTGTTTTTGATAATCCAGATGACAACACACTTTACGATATTGCTCAAAACTATAGCTCTCATGACAGCAGGATTTGCCTCGTGAGAAATGAACGCAATCTTGGTCTTGCTGCATCTTTGGAAAGGGCGTTCAAGGTCTCACGCGGTCAGTATATCTGCCGAATGGACTCAGATGACATTTCTGAGGCGCAGCGCATCGAACGGCAGTTGTCGTATCTTGAAGAACATGAGCTTGACCTAGTGGGTTCTTATTTGAACGCCATTGACGAAGACGGTAGTCAATTATATCTCGTTGATTCAATTCCAAGTTCGAGTGAAGGCGTTAGGCGTTCTCTTATGATTAGAAATTGCGTACCTCATCCGAGTTGGTTTGGAAGAAGGTCTGTATTTGAAATGGGGTATCGGTCTGTTCCGCTAGCAGAAGATTATGACTTACTGTTGCGTGCCGAGCTGGAAGGGTTCACTATTGGAAATGTTCCAGAGCCGCTCATTCGATACAGAATGACTGTTAATAGCATTTCGCGTAGCAATTTGTATAAACAGTTCGTTGTTTCTCAGTGTTTACGTTCAGCTTTCAAAGAGGGTCGATCACTGGATGTCGATAAGATTGATACAATCGTCGCCGAGCGGTTCGATCGGCGCCGAGCTGAGAACTATCTAAAGGCAAATGCATTATTTAATAATGCGTTGAGAAATATTCATTCTGGTAATCGAGCAAAAGGTATTTTCCAATTGCTTCAAATCCCATTTTGCTCTAAGTCGTATTTAATGAATGTCATTAATATGGCGCGTGTGGTTGCAATTAAAACTATTGAGAAAACCTCGTAGTTGTGCACCTACGCTTAGAGAGACATGGCGTAACCATGCCGTTCGACACTCGTAAGATTGCTAGCTTTGAAATCTAGGGCGAGGTTTGTTGCGGGGTTCTCGATGCCGTGTGCACCATTCGTGGTTGATTTCCGATCTCAGCCGAACACGCTGCGCAGATAGTTCGTATCCGCGGCTAACCGAACGCCCCCGCGGCCACCATGGACCCCGGGGGCTCCGTTTCCCCAGTTGAAGGAACGGTGGATATGTGTTCGATAGGTCCGGGGGCCATTCTCCGCCCTCAGTCTGGCACCTCTTTCCAGACTCAGCTGGACGGTCGGTCCGCCTATTCCGTTTTGCCTTTGGGCTAGGCCAGCGGGGCGACGCGCCTCTCTGCGCGTGCCCTCTCGATGAGGCTCGGCGTCAGGTCGAGTCTTCCGATGGGCACGTCCTCCAGGCTGTAGGCGTCTAGCAGCGCCTCCGCATCGCCGCCGAGCATCGCCTTGGAGGCGCGCGGGCGTCCAGCTCCAGCATCTTCTGGCCCGTGTCCCTTTCGTGTCTGGTGAGCCTGCCGTAGACACTCGGGGTTGCCTTCTCGGAACCCTTTTTCTTTTTTCCGGACATGCTGTCCTTCGAGTCCCCGGGGCCAACCGGTTCGGCTCTCAGGGTAACGGGTTCCCACATTCATCCGTCCATGTACGGATGAATGTGGGAAGTGTTCTGATTAAGTTGATAATCAAGGGTGCACCATTCGTTGTGTCTATTTAACCATTTGTATATCTCTCGCTATAATAATGAGAAAAACTAGAGATCGGTTTATGTGTATATGACACCCAAAACTCTTATCGCTATTCCTGCTTATAATGAGGAGGAATGCATAGAAAAGACGATATGCGAGCTCAGACAAATTGCACCTGAGTTTGATTTTGTTGTTATCAATGATGGGTCTCGAGATCGAACGCTAGCTATCTGCAAGGATCTTGGTTGTGACATCATTGATATGCCCATTAACTGTGGTTTGACCGTTGGGTTTCAGACGGCTGCGCGTTATGCGGTTGATCATGGATATGACTATATGGTTCAGTTTGATGCTGACGGCCAGCATTGTCCGGAATATATAAAGGTCCTTGTTGATAGGGCTCAATCTGATGGATCAGATATTGTCATTGGCTCTAGGTTTGTAAGCGTGCGCAAAGACAAGACGCTTCGCATGATCGGCTCGCGTATGATTACGGTGCTAATAAAGATTCTGACAGGCAAGAGGATCAGTGACCCAACGTCTGGATTTAGGCTATTTGGGCGGGATATTCTTAAGAAATACTATTACGACAATACCTTAAATCCGGAACCAGAATCTCTCGCTCTCTTTTTGAAGCAAGGGTATTCCATTTCAGAGGTACAGGTTAAGATGCGCGAGCGTCAAGGTGGCGAGAGCTATCTTAACCCTGTTAGGTCTATGCAGTATATGGTTCGTGTTTTCGTTACGCTCCTTGTCGTTCAGTGGTTTAGGTGATCCATTTGCCGGTCTCTCTTCGTATTTTGCTTCTTGTTTGCGCTGTTTTGGTATTCGTGTTCGTATTGCGCAAATTAAAAAAATCCCAAATGCAAGTTTTGGATTCTCTGTTTTGGCTGCTATTCAGCGTCAGTTTTGTAATTTTGGGCGTTTTTCCACAAGTTGCAATGTGGCTTTCAAGTCTATTTGGTTTCATGTCGGCTTCTAACTTCGTGTTCCTTTACGTTATTGCCGTTCTTGTGGTCCGTGATTTCTGTAATTCTCTTCGCCTCTCTCGACAGGAAGAGCGTTTAAACTCGCTTGTTCAGGCTGTTGCGTTAAGTAGGGAGAAGGAAAAGTAGGCTATGCGTTTCGCTTTAGCGTATAAATCATCTCGATGTGAATGTCCCTACTTATATTACTTTCTACAGTTGTGAACAGTGCTTGGTGCCCATACTTGTCATCCAGACGACTGGGAACGATTCTTCTAGGGCCCTTGCAGCTTGATTTGGATAAAGGTGAATTAGCTCCGTGTTGTCTCGATGCGTAAACCAAAAGCAAATAATGAAAGCCGTCTTCGTTGCTCTTCTCTTTATTGTCGAGCTTCTGTGCATGAAGCACTTTTATGCGAACCACTCTGTCTCACAGCTGTTTGTTTTAGCGCTCTATTGCGTCGTTGTAGATGTTGCCATTTGGCAGTCATATTGTGTCTTCCTTTCCTCAGATGATGAAAAAAAGCGTGACAACTGTTCTGGTCGCTGCGCTCAATTATTAGTCCTGTTGCTTGCGGCATTTGCTGTGGCGGTCATCTGGGAGGGCTGTACCGTTCTTGGCTCGCCGGCTTCTCATTTCTCGAATATTGCTGACTGGAATAAAAAGCGGCTCATATTCTTTTTTCTGATTTCCTATTGCGCAATACTCTATTTATTCCAAAGCGGCTTTTCTCTGAAAGCGTTGTTCCATTCTGCTTCGGCGAGGGTCAAGGCTACCGACTACGTTTCCCTGCTGATTATCGCATTCTTTATTGTTTTTGGCTGCTCTACGATTGCATTCGTGAATGGGTTCATTAATGCTGTTGTTTATTTCCTGCTGGTAGTCATAACTTCGGTTTTCACGGCTTGCTCGGGCATTCGAAAGAGAAACTCTGCCCTTCCTGTTGCTTTCTTTATCGCTGCATTCTCAATTGGTGTTTTCCTTGTGGCGAGCACTCCGATAACGACGGGTATTTCATGGGATGATCAAATTCACTATTCCAATGCCCTTTCGACATCTTATTTATTTGAAACTCAAAAAACTGATACGGATATTAAATTTACTGACGAAGCGGTCCGTCGTGCACAGGGCTATGAAGAGCCCCCTCTTTCCCATTTTGATCGAGCGGAAATTCTTGAGCATGCTAGGCAGTTGAATGGCTCCTATAGATCTGATATCGCTTCTGGTCATGTGCAAGTTAACAAGCATGAAGAATTCGTTTATACGCTTAGCAGCATTGGGTATATTCCATCGGCAATTGGCCTTTGGCTCGCTCGCCTTCTGCATTTCGATTTTTCTTCTATGATTCAATTCGCTCGGATTTGCAATTTATTTAGTTACTGTCTTGCAATTGCCATTGCAATCAAGGTTACGCCCTCAAAAAAGGGACTATTTGCTTTTGTGGGAATGCTGCCAACTTCGATCTTTCTTGCGTCATGTTTCTCTTATGATGCATGGCTCATTTCGTTTATCATTCTCGGTTTTGCTTATTTTTTGAGGTATGCATGGGGTGATTTAAATGAATTTACAGTTCGCAATATAGCACTCGCATTTTTATTTACCTTTTTAGGACTCGCAGTCAAAGCTGTGTATTTTCCGATAATCGGTCTTTTCTTTATGGTTCCGCGTAATCGTTTTGCGGGCTCGAAGCAACGAGTTCATTACTATGCCGCCGTGTTTGTTTTGGGCTTGATTGCTTTTGCCTCATTTGCGCTTCCGTTCTTGTTTTCAACGGCCAGCGGATCTAACGTTGGCGATATGCGAGGCGGCTCCGATGTTAACTCTGGTCAGCAAATCGCTTTCATTCTCGCCGATCCATTGCGCTACGCGGAAATACTCGCCAATTATTTTTCAACTTATTATTTAAATCCGATAACCTCTTCTGGATATGCATTGAACTTTGCATACCTTGGATCGCTTGCTGCTCAGATTTCTGTAAATGCAATCCGTGGGTTGGTTCAGGTGCTTCCAGCTGTTTGCCTATTGTTGTTTGGGCTTTTTTCGGCCGATTCGATTAGCGTGAATCATATTGGTCTCGCACAATTTCTTTGGGCCTCATTTGTGTTTTTGTTTACGGTGATTTTGGTCGCTACAGCACTTTATGTATCGTTTACCCCCGTTGGCTTGGGGACGGTTAATGGTTGTCAGAGTCGTTACCTTTTGCCACTCCTGGTTCCTTGCCTCTCGTTTATTCTTAACCAGGATCGCTTGGTCTATGGGGATGGTAAACGATTCGTTTTAGTGTGCCTCGTATTGCCGTTTGTTCTGGCTGCGATTTGCGAGTTTGTATTAATTGTTGGAAAGTGTTGCTGATATGGGCATAGTTTTTAATACCGAATTTAACAATAAGCTAAATTGCCGTGGCGACGGCAAGCTATATCTACTGTATGAAGCCGCATCCGTTTTTCCTGATGCTGTTGAGTCGAAATCACCCAATGGGCAAATTCTGCCCGCAAGAATCATTCCTTTTTCAGAGACTGAATTTGTTGTTGTTCTTGCCGATTTTGGTGTCGACCAATCGCTGTCTTTCTTTAGCGGAGATAATGTAATTTATCAGCGCCGCATCAATCCTGGCAAGTTTTCGATTGAGTCGAAAGTTAACGGCTTGCTGCGCGCGGAGCATTGTGGACAATTTCGCAATATTGACCGTTCTGGCGTGCATGCGCTCGCTTCTATCCAAATTGAGAGCTTTATTCCCTGCGTTGATAGCGTAATCGTTAGAGGTGTTCTTTCAGGTACTGATTGCCTTGAGGGTGATCGTATTGTCGCTTTTAATGAAGAAGCCTGCGTTATTGGCGAATCTTTGTTATTTAATAACTTAATAGCCGATGCGAATCCTGGTTTAATAAATTTCTCTCTTCATATTCCTAAGGTCGGGGATAGCCTGTGCATTTGCATGCACAGGGCTTCTGGTCATCTAGATACGTTTATCAATCTAAAGAAAGATATGCTTAAGGAGCTTTTGGATGAGGCTGATCGGGACCATGCGTGCGCATTCGATCAACCCCGTTATTTGTCCTGGTTTTCTGGGCGCAGATTGACTGGATCCGATTCGCGGGCACAAGCACAAATAAAACTTGCATACCAGCCCTTGTTTTCAATCATCGTTCCTCTATATAAGACTCCCTTGAATTTCTTCAGGGATATGGCTGATTCTGTGATTGCTCAGACGTATTCGAATTGGGAACTCATCCTGGTTAACTCTACGCCAGATTACGATGGCCTTAGCGATTTGGTCTCCGAGTATGTGACTGCAGACTCTAGAATTAAAGTTACTGATCTTGAGGGCAATCTAGGTATCACTGAGAACACCAATGTCGGAATCAAGATGGCCAAGGGAGACTACCTTTGCTTTTTCGATCATGATGATGTTCTCGAACCGAATATCTTGTTTGAGTATGCACACGCTCTAAATCAAAATTCGGATATTAATCTTCTCTACTGTGATGAAGATAAGCTATTGCCTGACGGGTCCTTGGCTCATCCTACTTTTAAGCCCGATTTTAGTCTTGATATGGCTCGTGACAACAATTATATTTGCCACCTTCTTACTGTTAAAAGGGCATGTTTAGACAGAATTGATCTTTCTAACAGCGAGCTGGATGGCGCCCAAGACCATGCCATGGTGTTGAAGATTGCCGAACTTGGTGGGACGATCCATCACGTTCCTAAAATCTTGTATCACTGGAGAATAAGCGAGAATTCGACTGCGGGTAATTCCGATAGTAAACCCTATGCAACACTTGCTGGAATAAAAGCGGTTCAGGAGCACCTTGATAGATGCGGTATCAAGGCGACTGTGGTCAACTCTCATAACCGTGCTTTTAGATATAGCCCTATTTATGATGTTCCTTCATCTGAGTCCTGTTCATTAATCGTTACCACCCGCGGCAATCCTTCGGTTCTTTCGACTCTTGTATCTTCAATCAATGACACCGATTTTGATGATCTTGAAGTTGTTTTCGTGTGCTCGCAGGATGCGGAAGCCGCTGTTCAACAATCGGTCTCTGGACTTCGTTGTCGCCATATCGTTCACGCGCTTGATGACCCGTTTAATATATCTGCATGGAGAAATGCCGGTGCTCTTGCCGCGCATGGCGAGCAACTCGTCTTTGTTCATGATGATATTCAGGCGCTAGACTCCTTGTGGCTAAAGACTCTCGTTGGTTTTTCCCAACGAGAGGATGTTGGCGTTGTTGGAACAATGACGTGCGATCTTGACGGCATTGTGCAGCAGGCAGGCCTGTCTTATGTTGGAGAATCAATCGTCAACCTATCGCAAGGCATTCATCGCTCTTCTCCTGGCTATATCTATTTGCCATTGACCGTGAGGGATGTATCGGCGGTGAGTGGTGTCTGTTTAGCTATTTCACGCGAACATTTTAATCGTCTGGGTGGTTTTGATGAGTCGTATCTTCTTGACTATTCGGATGTTGATATTTGCTTCAAGTCTTCTCAAGCTGGGTTAAAAGTGATTTATACACCAGAGGCATGTCTCTACCATATGGCATGTGTTGACAAATCCCTTGATAGTAAATCTCGCTCTCATAAGCATTTTGAGGATAAGGCACGATTGTTGCATAACTGGTCCGAGCGTTTCTCTGAGGGAGATCCATGGTTCTCCGTTAACTTTTCTCGAGATCCCAAGCGCGCAGCGTTATATAAGTTCGATCCTTTTGACTACGAAGCGATTTGAGTGCTTTAAATGAAACAAATTGCCTGGATAATATCTCCGCCGGCAAAGGGTTCTGGCGGCTTTCGAACCATCTGCAGCAAGGCTTCCTTTCTAGATTCTCGCGGATATGAGAACTACTTTTACATTATGCCGGGCTGTGAAGCATACAAAAGTGCTCATAGAGTTCAGACCGAAATAAAGGATTGGTTTGGTTATTCGCCTAAAGAGGTTCTTGTGGCTCCGAGTGTGCCCGAGGATTTTTTTGCAGTAATCGCCACCGCTTGGAATACGGCGCACTTTGCATCTATGCAGATGTGCGCCCATAAGTTCTACTTCATTCAGGATTTTGAACCTTGGTTCTATCCGATGGGGGAGATGTATCTAAATGCCGAAGCAAGTTATCGTTATGAACTAAACCCCATAACGATAGGCAGATGGCTTTCTAAAAAAGTTGAACCCTATTATTCGCATGAAGTCCCATATTGTGATTTTGGCGTTAGCGATATATATACTGCGCAGGAACAAAATCTAAGCAGAGAGTATGCCGTCTGTGCTATTTATCAATCCAATAAGGATCGGCGTTTGTCTGGCATGTTGCTTGATGCAATTAAATTGCTTCTCAAGCTCGACGATGCAGTTGTCGTATATTTATACGGCGAAGACGCAATGCCTCCCATTCGTGATCCACGTGTACGCAGCCTCGGCATCTTGACTGCTGATGAATGCGCCTCGCTTTATGCCAAGTGTGTTGCCGGCGTATCGTTGAGCGTGACTAATCCCTCTCGCCTGCCTTTCGAAATGCTTGCATCGAAGCTCTCGGTAATTGAAATATACCGTGAGAATAACCTACTCGACTTTCCGGAGGGCACCATCCACCTCGCTGAGCCCTCTGCTTGTGGCATTGCTTCTTCTATTCTTGAGGCTCTTTCAGGCTCAAAATGCGATTCGCCTAATCGATTTAGCTGTACGTCGATTGAGCGTGAAAATGAAATGTTCTTCGAGGCCTTTACGCGTTATCTGAATGAAGAGCCATCTTTGGCTAGCGGGAAGTCCGCCTTCGGGAATGTACTAAAAACTGAAGAACAAAGTAAGGTCTTCTTGCTCAGCGATCGTCTTGCTGATGCTCGATTGCGATCGTCTGCCATGTCTCAAACGCTCATTCAAGCTTCTTCTGTTGATTTGACTGTGCGTTTTGAGTCGGCTTTGATGCCTGTGAATGTTCGCGCGGCTGTTTGGCGTGCCGATGATCAGTCTGATATTCGCTGGATTAGTCTTGAATCTAGGGACGGCCATTTTGCGGGGCATGTTCCACTGTTTTTAAATGATGATGAAGAGGCGTATCTTCGCATTCATATATACTCTTTTGCGGAAGACGGCAAAAATCCGCTTTGTGTCGCCGAGCTAAGCCAACTTGTCTGTCTTTCGCCTTCTCGCAACGCTCGTCCTGTTGTTCGTTCGGTTGAAAGTGGCACATGCAGCGTGTCTGCCGTTTTTAACCTATCTGATGAATATTGTGAACCGTGTCAGCCTTCTGCATCGACGGGTGTCGATGGCGGTCACGTTGCTCTACTCAAACGTTTATTTCGGAGAAACT
Source organism: uncultured Collinsella sp. (assembly GCA_902478545.1). GTDB lineage: Bacteria > Actinomycetota > Coriobacteriia > Coriobacteriales > Coriobacteriaceae > Collinsella. The sequence continues at coordinate 53,468 of CABSLA010000005.1, read as the reverse complement.
AATGGCGCGCTTTAACCAATGGACTCAGCTACTTAAAGCCTCTGCGACATCGCGCAGGCACGATGAAAAATCCGATGGTGTTAAGCAAGAACGCTATCTCCTTTTGGATACGGCTATGGGAAGCGAGAACTCTGGTGACCATGTGATCATGGATGCCTGTGGCTGTATCGCGGATCAAATCTTTGGCGGTGCGTTGCCCCATGTGGCAACGCACTATTATTCCAAAGAGCTTGAAATGTATCCTGAACACGTAAAGCTCTTGTGCGGCACAAATATTCTGTATACGCATATGGCTAATCAGCAGCAATGGGCGCTTGCCAAGCGGTTGGGCAATAATAGAAATGTTGTTTTGTTCGGCGTGGGCATGTCTGACATTGGGGTGGACGATGCTATCGACGCCTATACAAAGAAGTTCTATAAAACCTTGCTATCCGATGAATATCTTCATAGTGTTCGAGATGAAATGACTAAGAAGAGGCTTAACTCTATTGGCATAGAGAATGTTCTTAATACCGCATGTCCGACCATGTGGTCGTTAACCCCATCTAAGCAACTCGAGATTTCCTCCAAGCGTTCTAAAAACGTTGTTACGTCAATTACCGATTATTGTTTCGATGCGGAACGTGACCGTAAGATGCTGGAATTGCTGTCGTCGGAATACGAAAAGGTAACGATCTGGGTTCAAGGAAGCCATGATGTTGATTGGTGTCTTGATCAAATAGTCGATCTGACGCAATTTAATGTTATTGGCCCCAATATCGAAGACCTTAATCGTGTAATTGAAACCGAGGAGTTTGATTATGTGGGGACGCGTCTCCATGCGGGCATTCGCTGTTTAAATGGAGGTCATCGCTCCCTAATCATTGCAATTGATAATCGAGCCCGTCAGATCGGTGAAGATACGGGACTTCCCGTTCTTGAGCGCGAGGCTGGGTATCTCCTTAAGATGGCTGATTGGATTAACCATCCCGTAAAAACGGAGATCGACCTTCCCTGGGCAAGCATTGATAAATGGAAGAAACAGTTTAATTAGCTGTATTTCTTGGCTTTTGCTTTTCCTATTTCTTATCGTGCGGCGCCCCTGGCGTTTCTCCGATTATCCAACCCATATTTGTGGCTCGAATTAGATTTGTCAACATATAGGCGACTGATCCAAATCCAATCAGGTTAATTGCTGCCATCGCCATTGGGGCTATGTTGGCCCAGTAGGTAAAAGAAATGTAAACCAGTGGAGAATGAAAAAGATAAATTCCCATACTGTTTTTGCTAACCTTTTCGGTTAGCAGGTTTGCCTTTTGGGGGATGACGCAATAAATTGATGCAACCGCCATGCAAGTAAGGGCGGTGGAAGCAATGGGGGGCACCACTTGTTTTAGTAAGTTTACAAGGAATACTAGTATTAGGACTATTGATAGGCTTTTACGCTTTTTATAACTCTCGAACCATTTGTTTGCTTCCAAGTAGTGGATTGTTAGGCCAAGCGCAAACCATATCGCATTCGCTTCTGCCAAATTGATATACCTGTTCGATGACGGTATTCCAAAATGGTAAAGAGCCAACATATTCCAATCATGATATAGGGGATAATTAAGCGTTGAGCTTTTTTAATGACCTGATTTATAAAATCGCTTGATCGATTCCAGCTCCATAAAAAACAAAAGCCAGATAACGAAAAGAACAAGGGCATCTGGATTCCGTTAATTAAGAATTTGAGATTATCCAACAGAATTGATTTTTGTTCAGTTGGATAATATCCCCACGCACTTGAATACAGAATAATGCTGTGGCCTAGGACTACAAGGAATATTGCAAGGGCCCTCACGTTCGTTATGTCGTCTCTACGGGTTGTGTCCTTGCGGTTGTTCATCAATTGCTTCTTTCGTTAATATTGAGAAGGTTTAACTTAAAGAATATCAAACTCTTACTAACCGCTTGATTTATAACTATTTTCGATTACAGAGGACGGATTATATGAAAGGCATCATCCTCGCCGGCGGGTCCGGCACCCGCCTGTACCCGCTCACGCTCGTGACCTCCAAGCAGCTGCTGCCGGTCTACGACAAGCCCATGATCTACTACCCGCTGTCCACCCTCATGCTGGCGGGCATCCGGGATATCCTGGTCATCTCCACCCCGACCGACCTGCCCAACTTCGAGCGCCTGCTTGGGGACGGCTCGCGCTACGGCGTGAACCTGTCCTACGCCGAGCAGCCCTCGCCGGACGGCCTTGCGCAGGCCTTCACCATCGGCGAGGACTTCATCGCCGGCGAGCCGTGCGCGCTGGTGCTCGGCGACAACATCTTCTACGGCAACGGCCTGTCCCGCCACCTGACGCGCGCCGTCCAGAACGCCGAGTCGGGCCGCGCCACGGTCTTCGGCTACCACGTGGACGACCCCGAGCGCTTCGGCGTCGTGGAGTTCGATCGCGAGGGGAGGGCCGTCTCCATCGAGGAGAAGCCCGCCGAACCCAAGAGCTCCTACGCCGTCACCGGCCTGTACTTCTACCCGGGCGACGTGGCAGCCAAGGCGCACGAAGTGAGGCCCTCGGCCCGCGGCGAGCTCGAGATCACCACGCTCAACCAGATGTACCTGGAGGAGGGGACGCTGTCCGTGGTGACCCTCGGCCGCGGCTACGCGTGGCTGGACACCGGCACCATGGAGAGCCTGCACGAGGCCGCGGAGTTCGTCCGCGCCGTGGAGCACTCCCAGGACCTGCCCGTGTCCGTCCCCGAGGAGATCGCCTGGGAGAACGGCTGGATCTCCACCGCCGAGCTTGAGGAGGCCGCCAAGGCCTACGGCAAGTCGGTCTACGGGCGGCACCTGAAGAAGGTCGCCGCCGGCGAGATCGTCAACAGCCCGCGCGAGTACTAGCGCAAGCTTGTTTTCTTTTAGGGGTCACCGTTTATCTGGTGGCCCCTTTCGTTATGATTACGTTGACCATAAAGACAATATGATTGGGAGTGGATGTGTTAAGCGTCTACTTTGGCGATATGCCAGAAGCGATTTACAACACAGCGACATATTTCAAAAACTCTTACCGGTCTTCTTGGATTACGGATCCCTATGCAGTCTCGATAATTAAAGATGTTGATCGATCGGATGTTGTCTCCGAAAACGTCATCGAAAGCCCTGTGCTTGGATCCATCTCCCCACTCCAGCTTTCTGGTGGCGTGAAAACGCTGCTGCTTATGAGATTTGATCGTAAGCAAATTTTTAACGCTTCTACCTGTGGTGACAACTGTGCCAAGTGGATTCTCGACATGGCGAAAGACCGCAAGCTTGTTGTGAATCTCTATCATGTGATGGACTTTGGTCGCGAGGATTTTAAAATTAAAGTCGTGAATAGCGGCCGAATCGTTCACAACATGGCCGAATTGATTCACGAGTCGATTCCGTATCTGTAGGTACTGCTTATGAACGGTTCGCATCTCGTTAAGATTTCCCGCCGCAGGGGAACTAAGTACACATTTACCATCAAGCGGAACATCACTATTGTGCGTGGCGATAGTGGCACGGGTAAGACGACACTGTTTGACATGGTCGCAGACTACATGCGAACGGGCGATCAGTCGGGCGTTTCCTTGCAATGCGATTGTCCCTGTGTCGCCCTGACCGATTATGATTGGCGAAACCAGCTTTCGTCCGTTCATGACTCGATTGTATTTGTCGATGAGGGCTTAAAAGAGATCCATTCTGATGAGTTTGCCCATCATGTGCTGTATTCCTCGAATTATTTCGTGCTGATCTCAAGGGCTGATTTCCCCAATCTTCCGTATAGCGTGGATGAGATTTACAAGATTAAGACGAGCGGAAAATACCATTCTTTCGTCCCTGTTTATCAAGATCGCGGGAATCATCGTTATGCTATTTCCCGGTCGGCGCCAAAACAGGACTTTTCTATCCTTCTATGCGAGGACAGTAAGTCTGGTTTCCAGTTCTTTGAACGGCATTTCGCTGACAGTGAGCTTACCTGTACTTCGGCCATGACGAACAGCGCGATTTTGGGCTGGTTGGATCAGCATCTCGACGATCGCGTGTTTGTTGTCGCGGACGGGGCGGCATTTGGGTGCTATGCGGACCGCGTCCTTAAGCTGCAAGACATTCACCGCGATACTGTTACGGTTTGTCTTCCCGAATCATTCGAGTGGCTTCTACTGAGCTCCGGCGTAATTTCAGAGCTAGATGTTAAGACGGTTTTGGAAACCCCAGAAGCCTTTGTAAACAGTGAGAAGTTTAAAAGCTGGGAGGATTTCTTCTATAAGTACTTACGTGAAATAACTGGGGATTCGGTTTTTCACTACGACAAAGACTGCATTTCGGAGGCGTTTTGTACAGGAGGTAATTCTGCGAAGGTTATGGCTCTTATCGCATGCCGAAATGTCCGATAGTTTTGTTGAATAGCGTCGCGGCGTCACTTCCTGCGGCATACTAAAGAAGCTGTACATGCTTCAGATTGGATTTTCATGTCTGAGATTTTCGAACCCAAGAATATCATCGTCACTGGCGGCTGCGGCTTCATCGGCAGCAACTTCGTGCACTACGTGGTCAACAACCACCCCGAGGTGCACGTCACCGTCCTGGACAAGCTGACCTACGCCGGCAACCCCGAGAACATCGCGGGGCTGCCCGAGGATAGGGTCGAGCTCGTCGTGGGCGACATCTGCGACGCCGAGCTGCTGGACAGGCTGGTCCCCGGCCACGACGCCATCGTGCACTACGCCGCCGAGAGCCACAACGACAACTCCATCGCCGACCCGGAGCCGTTCCTGCGCACGAACGTGGAGGGCACCTTCCGCCTGCTGGAGGCCGTGAGGAAATACGGCGTCCGCTACCACCACGTCTCCACCGACGAGGTCTACGGCGACCTGGCGCTCGACGACCCGGCCAAGTTCACCGAGGAGACGCCCTATAAGCCCTCCTCGCCGTACAGCTCGACCAAGGCCAGCTCCGACATGCTCGTGCGCGCATGGACCCGCACCTACGGCCTGCGCACCACGATCTCCAACTGCTCCAACAACTACGGCCCCTACCAGCACGTGGAGAAGTTCATCCCGCGCCAGATCACCAACATAATCGACGGCGTGCGCCCCAAGCTCTACGGGAAGGGCGAGAACGTGCGCGACTGGATCCACACCGAGGACCACTCCTCGGCCGTCTGGGACATCCTCACCAAGGGCCGCACGGGGGAGACCTACCTCATCGGGGCTAATGGCGAGAAGAACAACATCACCGTCCTGCGCATGATCCTGGAGGCCATGGGCCGCGACCCCGAGGACTTCGACTGGGTCGCCGACCGTCCCGGCCACGACCGCCGCTACGCCATCGACTCGATGAAGCTCCAGCGCGAGCTCGGATGGAGGCCGGCGCACACCGACTTCGCCGGGGGCCTCAAGGCCACCATCGACTGGTACGTCGCCAACGAGTCCTGGTGGCGGCCGGCCAAGGAGGCCACCGAGGCCAGGTACAGGGCCCAGGGCCAGTAAGACCGCATCCCGGCGAACCGCGCCGCGGGGCGCCCGCGCGGGGCCGCAGGGCATGGGGATGACCCTGCGGCCCCGCGCGGGCGCCCCCGGTTACCCAACCTCTTCGATAGGAGCTTTTCCCACATGGCAGACATCGCATTCGAGAAGGACCTCTCCGTCGCCGAGACCGGCATCGGGGGCCTCAAGGTCGTCGACCTCGCCGTCCACGGCGACTCGCGCGGCTGGTTCAAGGAGAACTGGCAGCGCGCCAAGATGTGCGCCCTGGGCATCCCGGACCTCCGCGTCGTCCAGAACAACATCTCCTACAACGACAGCCGCGGCGTCACCCGCGGCATCCACGCCGAGCCCTGGGACAAGTTCATCTCCGTGGCCCGCGGCAGCGTCTTCGGCGCCTGGGTGGACCTGCGCGAGGGCAGCGCCACCTACGGCAAGGTCTACACGACCGTGCTCGACCCCTCGAAGGCCATCTACGTGCCGCGCGGCGTGGGCAACTCCTTCCAGGCCCTGGAGGACGGCACCGCCTACACCTACCTGGTGGACGCCCACTGGTCGCCGGAGCTCAAGAGGACCTACACCTTCGTGAACCTCGCCGACCCCGAGCTCGCCATCGAGTGGCCCATCCCGCTCGACGAGGCCACCGTCTCCGATGCCGACCTCAACCACCCGATGCTCAAGGACGTCGTCCCCATGGCGCCCAAGAGGACGCTCGTCACCGGCTGCAACGGCCAGCTGGGCCATGCGGTGCGTGCGCTCGCCGAGGAGCGCGGCGTGGCGAAGGACTTCGACTTCTGCGACATCGACACCTTCGACATGTCCGACCCGGACGCCTACTCAAAATACGACTGGTCGCTCTACGGCACCGTGATCAACTGCGGCGCCTACACGGCCGTGGATAAAGCGGAGACCCCCGAGGGCCGCGTGACCGCCTGGAAGGCCAACGCCGCCGGTCCCGCTCTTCTCGCACGCACCTGCGCCGAGCACGGGATCACCCTCGTCCACGTGTCCTCCGACTACGTCTTCGACGGCACCGCCGAGGTGCACGACGAGGACGAGCCCTTCTCTCCGCTGTCCGTCTACGGCCAGACCAAGGCCGCCGGCGACATCGCCGTGGCCGGGTGCCCGCGCCACTACGTCATGCGCAGCTCCTGGGTCATCGGCGAGGGGCACAACTTCGTCAAGACCATGAAGGGGCTGTCCGACCGCGTCGCCGACCCGGAGGATAAGCTCACGCAGGTCACGGTCGTTGACGACCAGCTGGGCCGCCTGACCTTCACGCGCGACATGGCCGAGGCCATCTTCCACGTGCTGGGGACGCACGCCCCCTACGGCACCTACGACTGCACCGGCTCCGGCACCGTCAAGTCCTGGGCCGATATCGCCCGCGCCGTCTTCGAGGCCGCCAACGGCAACGGGGACAGGGTCGTGCCGGTATCGACCGCCGACTACTACGCGAGCGCCGAGGGCCCCGTCGCCCCGCGCCCGGTCCACTCCGCGCTCGACCTGTCCAGGCTCGAGGCTGCCGGCTTCCACATGCCCGACTGGGAGGAAGAGCTGGGGGAGTACATCAAGACGCTCTAGGCGCTATTAACTTTTCGAGAGTAAAAGCCGCCGTTCTTTAACGGCGGCTTTTCTTGTTGGTGGCTATCTGCGCAGTGGTGCCAATAGTATTTTGCGGAAGATCTACCTCTCGCTTGGCTTGGAAGTAGGGTGGCCGGGCTGGTCGTCGTAGGCGTATTTGCTGTACACGTTGACCTCCCACTGCTTTTTTTCGACCTTTGCTACAGAATCTAGGATGAAGCCGGTCGCAAGGCTCAGGCCGCACAGGAACATAAACGAGGCGGCGAGCATAGCGGTGGGGAAGCGCGGGACGAGGCCGGTCTGGAAATATTCGACAACGATGGGCATGCCCAGGGCGAGGCCGAATACCGCGAACAGAAGCGCTACGAGGCTGAAGAACTTCAGCGGGCGGTAGTCCTTGAACAGCGTGCCGATCATCGCAACGACTTTAATGCCGTCGCTCACTGTGTTGAGTTTGGACTCGGAACCCTCGGGACGGTCGCGGTACTCGATGGGCACATCTTTGATGCGCCAGCGGTGGTCGACGGCGTGGATCGAGAGCTCGGTTTCGATCTGAAAGCCCTCGGAAAGCACTGGGAAGGTTTTAACGAACGGGCGGCTCATGGCGCGGTAGCCGGTCATGACGTCATCGAAGCTGTAGCCATAGATCCACTTGATCATGGCGCGGACCAGATTGTTGCCAAAGCCGTGGAAGGCGCGCTTGTTTTCCTCGGCGTAGGTGCCGTTTGAAAGGCGATCGCCTACGGTCATGTCGGCCGTACCGTTAAGGATGGGCTCGCAGAGGGCCTTGGCCGCCTCGGCGGGGTAGGTGTCGTCGCCGTCGACCATCAGGTAGCAATCGGCGTCGATGTCGCGAAACATCTGGCGGCACACGTTGCCCTTTCCCTGACGGGGCTCAAAGCGGACCGTGGCGCCGTGCTCGGTGGCGATGCGTGAGGTATTGTCCGACGAGTTGTTGTCATAGACATAGACCGTCGCTTGCGGAAGCTCGCGGTGAAAGTCGTCGATGACTTTGCCGATCGTGGGCGCTTCGTTGTAGCAGGGGATGATGACGGCGATGGATTCAGAATTCACTCAATGCTCCTTATACGTTCAATCCTTGAAAGTATAGCCGTTTGGGCTTGGCATCCTAAGATGTGGGTTAGTTCTCCAGTTTTGTTGCGCGAATCGTTTGCATGGCCGTCGGGTCTATACTGTTCGTTTGTCAACGATTACGAGTAAAGGAGTTGCATCCGTGTCGGATCAGACAAAGCAACAAGAAACTCGCAGTCTGCCTGCGACGTTTGCTAAGAACGAATTTGAGAAGGACGCGTTTATCCTTCGTCAGCTGGTTACCAAGGATTTTAAGATCAAGTATCGCCGTAGCGTTCTGGGCGTCGCATGGTCGGTGCTCAACCCGCTGCTGATGATGATCGTCATGGCCATCGTGTTCTCGACGATTTTTGGCCAGGGTCGCAATGGCTCAATGACGCCCGAGATGTACCCGCTGTACTTGATCGTGGGTAACATTACCTTTGCCGTCATGTCCGAGTCTACGAACCAGGCCCTGACGTCGATCGTGGGCGCTGCCCCTCTGCTCAAGAAGGTTAAGGTGCACCGCTGGGTCTTCCCGGTGCAGAAGGTGCTCTTCTCGCTGGTCAACTTTGCCTTCTCGCTGGTCGCCGTCGCCATCGTCATGCTGTGGTTCCGCGTTATGCCTTCTTGGCACCTGATTCTGCTGCCGGTTTGCCTGCTGCTGCTTATGTGCTTCTGCATGGGCCTGGGCATGATGCTCTCTGCCCTTACGGTCTTCTTCCGCGACGTTATGCATCTGTGGAGCGTCGTCATTACGGCGTGGACTTACATTACGCCCATCTTCTGGACGACTGACTATATTGCGCAAATGCCGCATCTCGTGCGTATCTTGATGTATGCGAACCCCATGTTCAACTACCTGCAGTTTATGCGCGATATCTTCCTGTTCCAGACTACGCCCTCGCTTATGACGTTTGGTATGTGCGTTGCCTGGGCGGTTCTTGCGCTTATTATTGGCTATACCGTGTTCCATAAGTCCGAGCGCAAGTTCATCCTCTACATCTAAGGAGTGCTGTGATGACTGAATCTGTTGTTGATTACAGCGAGCAGCCTCTGGCTGTCGAGGTCGACGACGTTACCATGATCTTTAACATGGCGTCCGAGTCGCTGACCAACCTCAAGGAGTACTTCATTAAGCTTGCCAAGCACGAGCTGTTCTTTGAGGAGTTTAGAGCGCTTAAGCACATCTCGTTCGATATTCATCGCGGCGAAGTTGTCGGTCTGGTTGGCACCAATGGTTCCGGTAAGTCTACGATGCTCAAGATTATCGCCGGTGTGCTTGAGCCAAGCGAGGGCAGCGTTAAGGTGCACGGTAACATCGCGCCGCTGATTGAGCTTGGTGCTGGTTTTGACCCCGAGCTGACCGCCCGCGAGAACATTTATCTGAACGGCGCCCTGCTTGGCTATACCAAGGAGTTCATCGATGCCAACTTTGACGGCATTATCGAATTCGCTGAGCTGCAGAACTTTGTCGATATGCCGCTTAAGAACTTCTCCTCGGGCATGGTGGCGCGTATCGCCTTTGCAATCGCGACGATTACCGAGCCCGATATTCTGATCGTTGACGAGACGTTGTCCGTCGGTGATGTGTTCTTCCAGCAGAAGTGCGAGGACCGTATCCAGCACTTTATCCAGAGCGGCGACGTGACGGTTCTGTTCGTTTCGCACTCTATGGAGCAGGTTGAGCGCATCTGCCAGCGTGCCGTTTGGATTGAGAAGGGTGACCTTCGCATGGACGGCCCGGTTGATGAGGTCTGCAAGGCGTATCGCGAGCAGTTCAACTAGGTTATAATTACTTGCGCCTGACAGGCTTGCGCTTGCTTGGGCGTGCGGCTATTTGCTCCATTAGCTCAGTTGGATAGAGCAGGGGACTTCTAATCCCAAGGTCGACGGTTCGAATCCGCCATGGAGCACCATCGTTTATTAAGCCCGGACCGCTTGGTGGTCTGGGCTTTTTTCATCTTGTATGCTGCTGAAGCCGAGCGCAAACAAGCCGCTGCTGTTTGTTGGGGTTGGCATTTTACTTTTCCAGATGCTCTTTCAACAGCTCCATCGCGTGTGCGTAGCCCTGGAGGCCTTCGCCGGTGATGGTGACGAAGCAGGCTAGGCGCGCATAGCTCACTTGACGGAAGTCTTCGCGCGTCTCTACGGCGCTAATGTGGACCTCCACAGCCGGGATGGCGACGGCTTTGAGCGCGTCCAGGATGGCCACGCTTGTGTGCGTGTAGGCGGCCGGGTTGATGACGATGCCGTCGACCTTTCCGTAAGCCTCCTGGATCTTGTCGACGATGCTGCCCTCGTGGTTAGACTGGAAGACCTCGACCTCGTCGAAGCCCTGTGCGGCACCCGCTTCCTGGCAGATCTGCACTAAGCGATCGTAGTTGTCGCTGCCGTAGATGCCTGGCTCGCGAATGCCGAGCATGTTGAGGTTGGGGCCGTTAATGACGAGTGCTTTCATGGTTGCTTCCTTTGCAGTTGAAAAACCACCACAAAGGTGCCTGCCCCCTTTGTGGTGGTTTTGGTTAGAGAGCGGGTGGGAGGGTGTCGAGGAGGGCATGGGCGGTGTTGGCGGCGCAGTCGCGTGAGTCGATGATGTAGTCGGCCCAGGCGCGGTAGCGCGGCATACGCTGCTCGGCCAGCTTGTCGATGCCGTCGCGCGCGGTGATGGGGCGGCCCTTGTGGGCGAGCTCGTCGAGCTTGCGGTTGAGCATCACGATCTGGCTGTTCTGGTGCAGCAGCGGGTAGTTCTCGTCGCGCGTTACCACGCCGCCGCCGGTGGAGAGCACCAGGCCGCTGCGCTTGGAGATGTCGGCCAGCGCCGCCGTCTCCTGCTCGCGGAAGGCGGCCTCGCCGCGCTTGACGATAAAGTCGGCACAGGGCATGCCCAGACGCTCCTCGAGGGCGCGATCCAGGTCGATGTGCTCGCGACCCGTGAGCAGGGCGATCTGCTCGCCCACGCGGGTCTTGCCCGAGCCCGGCATGCCGATCAGCGCGATGTTCTGTTCGCGGCGTGACAGGCGCTCCGTTACGTCCAGGATGCGCTCGCGCGGGGTGACTTGGCCGGTGTAGCGCTCGACAGCTTGTGCCGCCTGGGCAACAAGCATGAACAGGCCACCGATGCAGGGGATGCCGCGGCGCTCGGCCTCGAGCATGAGTCCCGTGCGAGCGGGGTTGTAGACAATGTCGATAACGCCCTCGAGCGCATCGAGCCCTTCGAGTGTGCAAGGCGCGTCGGGGCAGTGGGGGAACATGCCGGCAGGCGTGCAGTTGACGAGCAGGGCGGCGTCGGACTGCTGCGCGATGTTGCTGTAGTTGACTTCGCTCGTGCGACCCACGGGTACGACGATGGCGCCCATGTCTCCCAGCACCATACTTGCCGTGGTGCCGGCGCCGCCGGTGGCACCGAGCACGAGGGCCTTCTTGCCGGCAACCTCAACGCCCAACTCCTCGACCAGGCACCGAAAACCAAAGTAGTCGGTGTTGTCGCCGCGCAGGCGACCGTCAGGTAGGCGTGTGATGGTGTTGACGTTGCCCATGCGCTCGGCCAGGGGACTCAACTCGTCCAGGTAGTCCATGACGGCGCGCTTGTAGGGGATGGTCACGTTGGTGCCCTCCCATTCGTCGCCGGTCATAAAGGCCTGGAGGTCCTCGGGCTCGCGCTCAAAGCGCACGTACTCAAGCCCCGCGAGCTCCTTGTAGATGGTCGGGGTGTAGCTGTGGCCCAGCACACGGCCCAGTACGCCGTAGGGACGGGTTGCGGCGGTATCGGTCATCTAGAGCACCTCCGTGTAGCTGCCAAAGTAGGTGAAGCTCTCGCACACGTCGTCGATGGAATCGAGCAGGTCGTCGAGGGCCTTGCTGCCAAAGGGGCAGTCCAGATCAAAGTAGAACATAAACTCAAAGTCGCGGCCGGGGATGGGGCGGCTCTCGAGCTTGATGAGGTTGATGCTGAGCGCGTAGAAGCGCTCGAGCACGCGATAGAGGGCACCCGGCTCATTGGCCGTGGTGATCATGAGCGAGGTGCGGTTGGCACCGGGATAGACGCGCGGCTCGCGGCTGATGACGACAAAGCGCGTGTAGTTGTTGTCAGAGTCCTGGATATTGGGTTCCAGCACCTCCAGGCCATAGAGTGCCGCGCAGCTACGCGATGCGATGGCGGCAACATCGGTGCGCTCGGAGCTGGCGACCATCTCGGCCGACATGGCGGTGTTGGGGTACTTGGTGGCGTGCAGACCGTGCGCCTCGATAAAGCTAGCGCACTGCGCGATGGCCTGACCGTGGCTGTAGACCTCGCGTATGTCCGCGAGCTTGGTGCCGGGCTTGACGAGCAAGTTGTGGTCGATCTTGAGGCGCAGCGAGCGCACGATATGGAAGTCGAACTGGGCGAGCAGGTCGTAGACGGCGTTGACCGAGCCGGCGGTTGAGTTTTCGATGGGCAGCACGCCAAACTCGCAGAAGCCGTCGCGTACGGCGCGCATGACGCCCTCAAAGGTCTCAAAGAAGGCGATATCCGGCACGTCGAAGAGCTTGCATGCGGCGATCTGGCTGTAGGCGCCTTCGACGCCCTGGCAGGCGACGGTGGCCGTCTGGGGGAAGGGTGTGTCAAAGGCTGCGGCCGTGGCATGGGCCTTTTGCGACACCGTGATGCCCTTGAGCTCGTTGATGTAGCGCTGCTGCTCGGCCTTGCTCATGCTCATGAGGAGGCGGAACAGGGTGATGGTCTGGGCCTCGTAGCGCTCGGGTGCGCGACTGGCGAGGTTGTTGAGTTTGGAGCGCTCGCGGGCGGGGTCGAAGACGGCCTTGCCCATCTCGATTTTTGACTTGGCGACCTCGGTGGCAATGTCCATGCGCTCGACAAAGCTGTTGAGGAGCGTGGTGTCGATGGCATCGATGGTCTGGCGAATATCGGCAAGGTCCATCTAGACCCCTTTCGTGAATGGTTGCCTGGGGTAGTTAATTTGGGACGGGGCTTTTTTAGCTACCCTTTGACTGTCGTCGAATCGATGGGTGCCAAGGCAAATATCAACTGGCATATGGGGGTAGCTAAAATAGCCCCGTCCCAAATTAACTACCCTTGGGGTGGGTGGACTAAAGCTGGCCTGCGTCCTCGAGGAGGGCGTCCCAAATCGCGAGGGCGGCGGCTGCCTCGGCTACGGGGACAGCGCGCGGGACGATGCAGGGATCGTGACGGCCGTGGACCGAGAGTTCGGCATTTTCCATGGCGTCCATGTCTACGGTCTGCTGCTCGCGGCCAATTGAGGGCGTCGGCTTTACGGCCATGCGCCACATGACGGGCGCGCCGGTCGAAATACCGCCCAGGATGCCGCCGGCATTATTGGTCTCGACCTCGATCTTGCCGGTCTCGGCGTCGATGCGATACGGGTCGTTGTTCTCGCTGCCGCGCATGGCGGCCACGGCAAAGCCCATGCCAAACTCCACGCCCTTTACGGCGGGAATGCCAAACGCGATCTGCGCGATGCGGTTCTCGATGCCGTCGAACATGGGGTCGCCGATGCCCGCGGGAAGCCCGTAAATGCCGCACTCCACGATGCCGCCGATGCTGTCGAGTTCGTCGCGCGCGGCTAGGATTTCCTCGCGCATGCGGCCGGCTGCGGCGGCGTCAATGCACGGCAGATCGTTCGTAAGGATCGCCTTGCGGTCGGCCTCGCGATAGACCATATCGTCCATCGGCAGGTCGGAGATGCCGCCGATCTGCGCCACATGCGCCATCACTTTAATGCCGCGGGCCTCGAGTGCCTGCAGCGCAATGCCGCCGGCGATGCACAGGGGTGCCGTTAGGCGGCCGGAGAAATGCCCGCCACCGGCGACATCGTGCATGTTGTGATACTTCACGCGCGCAGGGAAGTCCGCATGTCCGGGGCGGGGCTTGCGGCGCAGCTCGGAGTAATCCTTGGAGCGCGTGTTGGTGTTCTCGATAATCGCGGCGATGGGCGCGCCGGTGCTATGTCCATCGACCACACCGGCGATGATGTGGGCGGCGTCGGCCTCGCGGCGTTTGGTCGCGGTCTCGTCGCGACCGGGGGCACGACGGTCGAGGAAGGCCTGCAGCTGCTCCTGGTCAACAACGATGCCCGCCGGAATGCCATCGAGCGAGCAGCCGATGGCGGGGGAGTGCGACTGGCCGAAGATGCTTACGTGCAAGACGTTGCCAAAGGTCGAGGACATGCTATTCCTCCTCGAGTGTGACCTTGCCGCCCAGCAGGCGGTAGTGGTCGAAGAAATCGGGATAGGACTTGTTGACGGCCTCGGCGCCGTGGATCACGACCTCGCCGGTGGCGCGGCTCGCGGCGATAGCGGCCATCATGGCGATGCGATGGTCGTTGTGCGAATCGACCTCGCCGCCGGTGAAGGCATCGACACCCTTGATGATGAGGTCGTCACCGGCAATGCGCACCTGCGCGCCCAGCGCGGTGAGCTCGCGGGTGGTGGTGACCAGGCGGTCGGATTCCTTGATACGCAGACGGGCGCAATCGCGGATAAAGGTGCGGCCCTGTGCCAGCGAGGCCACGGCCGAGATGACGGGCACCAGGTCGGGAATGTCGTGGGCACTCATCTCGAAGCCGGCGAGCTTATCGGACTGCACGGTGGCGGCGTTGGTGGAGCGCACGATGCGGGCACCAAAGCGCGAAAGCGCGGCAAGCACGTTGCGGTCGCCCTGTGCGGAGCTCAGGGACACACCCTCGACGGTGATGGGGTCGGTGCCGATGGCGCCGGCACACAGCCAAAAGGCAGCGTTGGACCAGTCACCCTCGACGGCCACGCTGCCGGGCGTGCGATACGAGCCACTGCTCACGCGGAAGTTCGTGACCTCGGGCTGGCCGTCCCGGGCGGGAATACGCTCGACGTTGACCTCGACGCCAAAGGCCTTCATGGCCTGGATCGTCAGGTTGATATAGGGGCGACTCTCAATGAGGCCGGTCACCTGCACGCAGGAGGGCTGCGCAAGCAGCGGGGCTGCCAGCAGCAGGCCCGAGATATACTGCGAGCTCACGTTGCCCGGCAGCACAAAGGTACCCGGGCGCATGCGTCCGCTCGTCTTGAGCGGAAAACCGCCCAGACCCTGTAGGTCGCAGCCGGCGGCGATGATCTCGTCCGAGAGCGGGGAGAGCGGGCGAGTGCCAAGGCGGCCCTGGCCCACGAAGGTGGCATCCGCACCCAACGCGCAGGCGACAGGCAGCATAAAGCGCAGCGTGGAGCCGCTTTCGCCGCAGTCAAGCGTGCCGCCGGCAAGGGCCTTGAGCAGGCCAAACTCAACACTCTTCATGGTGGGGTGGACCTGGAAGCCGTCCTCGACGGTCTCGATGCGGGCGCCCAGGGCCGTAAGGCAACGCACCGTGGCCTCGATGTCGGCGCAGGTAGTGTTGCAGGTAACGTGCGTCTCGCCGTTGGCAAGCGCGGCGCAGATGATCAGGCGATGCGCCATCGACTTGGACGCGATGGCGGGAACGGTGCCCTTGAGCGGGGACGGGGTGATGCGGGCTAGCATGCGGATGCGTCTCCCTTCTGGCCGAGGCCTTCGGCAATGAGTTCGTGGAAAGTGGAAAGCGGCGTGCGGTCGATGCTGCAGCGGCCAATGCCGTGCGGAATCACCAGGTCGATGGTGTCGCCCGTGCGCTTCTTGTCGTGGAGCGCCTCGGCAAAGACGGCATCGACATCGAGGTCGCAGCGGGTCTTGAGGCCATGGCGGGCGCAGAGCTCCTCAATACGACCGGGCAGTGCGGCATCGCAGACGCCGTGCAGGGCCGCGGCGCGCGTGATGATGCCCATGCCGATCGACACGCAGTTGCCGTGTCCGAGCTCAAAGTGCTCGCAGGCCTCAACGGCGTGTCCGGCGCTGTGTCCAAAGTTGAGGAGCTTGCGCTGGTTGGTTTCGCGCTCGTCGGCGACGACCACGGCGCGCTTGATGTCGATATTGCGGGCGATGATGAGTGCTACGCGGGCCACATCGCGGTTGAGCAGCTCCAGCGTGAGCGGGGTCTTCTCCAGTTCGACGAAAAGCTCCGGATCGGCGATTACGGCGTGCTTGACAACTTCGCCGCAGCCGTCGGCGAACTGCTCGGGCGTGAGTGTGGCAAGGCATCCCACGTCGGCGATAACCACGCTCGGCTGCCAAAAGGCGCCAGCCAGGTTCTTGCCGGCAGCCAGGTCGATGGCCGTCTTGCCGCCCACTGACGAGTCCACCATGGCGAGCAGGCTTGTGGGAATCTGCACAAACTTGCAGCCGCGCATGTAGGTGGCGGCCACAAAGCCCGCCACGTCGCCCACGACGCCGCCGCCGAGCGCCACGATCACGTCGGAGCGCGAAAGCTCGTGCTCGGCCACAAACTCCAAAATGGCAACGTAGGTCTCGGCACGCTTATGGGCCTCGCCGGCCTCGAAGGTGCAGATGCTCACCTCGTAGCCTGCGGCCTCCAGGCTCTGCTTAACGGGCATCTGGTAGAGGGGACCTACGTTGGTGTCCGTCACGATGACGGCGCGCGAGCCGCCGGCGGTGGCGCGTACGAGCGGGCCTGCCTGCTCCAGCAAGAAAGTGCCCACGTGTACCTGGTAGGGGCGTGCGGTGTCGATATCGATGGTAATCGCCATAAGCTATGGTCCTTTCGACCTGGCGTGATAGGTGGTCTAGTGAGCGCTCTCGTCGTCGAGTGCGCGCTTGATGCGATCACCCTCGGCTAGGAGATTCTCAAGATAACGCTGGTCGCGGTTCTTGAGCGCGCGGCTGTAGGCTCCGAGCGAGTCGATCAGATGGTCGATCTCGAAGGCAAGCGCGTCGGCGTCGTCGATCATGAGCTCGGACCACATCTGAGGATTGAGGTGCGCCACACGGGTGAGATCGCGGTAGCTACCGGCCGAAAAGCCGTGGTGGACCTGGGCAGTGGGGCTCTTGACGTAGGCGTTGGATACCACGTGCGCAAGCTGGCTCGTGAAGGCGATGACGCGGTCGTGCTCGGCGGCGCTGGTCACGCTGAACTTGCCAAAGCCCAAGGGGCGCACCATCTCGCGCACCTGGCCCAAAAGCTCCAGCTTAAGTGCGTCGTCCACCGCGGGCGGCACGAGCACGAGCGGGGCGCCCTGGAACAGGTCGGCGCGGGAGTGTGCGTAGCCCGAGTACTGCGTGCCCGCCATGGGGTGCGCGCCCACAAAGTAAAAGCCGTGCTCGCGGGCAAGCTCAAAGGCACGTTCGCACACGATGCCCTTGACGCCCACGGTGTCGATCACCACGGGACCCATGATGGCCTCGGTGTCGGTGGCGTCGGCGAGCGCTTGGGCGTGCGCCTCGAGCCACTCGATGCAGGCCTCGGGGTAGCAAGCCAGGACGATGATGTCGCATTCGCCGAGTGTCTTGTCGTTGAGCTCTCCGGCGACAGTGCCCATGCTGGCGGCTGTCATGACATCGTCATCGGGGTCCCAGGCCAGCACGCGGACGCCCGCCTGCGCATAGCCGCGGGCAAAACTGCCGCCGATGAGGCCAAGGCCCACGATGCCGGCGCACTTGGGGCCGCCCTGGTTAACGCGCGCGTTTCTCACCGTACCCATGGGCTACTCCATGGTCTCTTGGCAGACAACCTCGCGGATGGCGCGGATGCGGCGCATGGTGTCGTCGAATTGATCGGGGGTGAGGGCCTGGGCGCCGTCGGACCAGGCACGGCTCGGCTCGTCGTGGACCTCGATCTCCAGGCCGTTGGCGCCGCAGGCGGTCGCAGCGAGCGCCATGGGCTCAACATAGCGGGTGTAGCCGGTGGCGTGGCTGGGGTCGGCAACGACAGGCAGGTGCGACAGGTGGTGCAGCACCGGCACGGCGTTGAGGTCGAAGGTGTTGCGGGTGCGGGTCTCGAAGGTGCGGATGCCGCGCTCGCACAGGATGACGTTGTCGTTGCCCTCGCTCATGATGTACTCGGCTGCCATAAGCAGCTCGTCGATCGTGCCGGACATGCCGCGCTTAAGCAAGATCGGAGTCTGGGTCTTGCCGACCTCCTTGAGCAGGGGGAAGTTCTGGGCGTTGCGGGCGCCGATCTGCATGACGTCAATCTTCTTGTCCAAGAAGACCTGCACGTCGCGCGGGTCCATGATCTCGGTAACGATCGGCATGTCGAGCTCGGCAGACGCCTCGCACAGCAGGTCGAGGCCGGCGGGGCCCATGCCCTGGTAGGCGTAGGGGGAGGTGCGGGGCTTGTAAGCACCGCCGCGCAGCATCGTGGCGCCGGCGGCCTTTACGCGGCGTGCGATGCGAATGAGGTTCTCGCCCTCGACGGAGCAGGGGCCGGCGATGACCTGGAACTGGTCGCCACCGATCTTGACGCCGTGGCCGCAGTCGATGACGGAGTCCTCGGGGTGGAACTTGCGGTTTGCGCGCTTGAACGGCTCGGAGACGCGCTGCACGCGCTCGACGACATCCATGGACTCGAGCAGGAACGGGTCGATCTTGGTCGTATCGCCCACCAGGCCGATGATCGTCTCGTTCTCGCCGCGCGAGACATCGGTCTTCAGGCCCTTTTTCTCAATCCAGCTGACGATATGGCTGACGGCCTCGTCGCTGGCGCTCTGCTTTAAAATAGCAATCATGGTGTGCCTCTCACCTCGATGGATAACCCTTGCAAAAACGGCCCGCATCGCGAGCCGTGTATATATGGTGCATGAGAGTTTATACTATCTGATTCGCTTTTGCCTTCTAAAGTGAGCCGTTGCGCCGCGTCTTCCCCGGAATTGCAAAGCTTTTTCTTTTATTTTGATAGCCCGTGGTGCACTTGGGTATAATGCCAAACGTTGGCCCTATTAGCTCAGGGGATTAGAGCGTCTGCCTCCGGAGCAGAAGGCCGTTGGTTCGAATCCAACATGGGGCACCATCGAACGTGAGACCGTCCGAACCTCGCATGGTCCGGGCGGTTTTTCTTATACCGACGCGACGTGATGGGACGTGGTATGGCAGCAACGGATATCGAGCGCGGACTCTCGACCGCCGAGGTCGAGGAGCGCATCGCCGCCGGTAAGATCAACCGCAACATGGAGCTCAAGACCAAGTCGGTCAAAGAGCTCATCATCGAGAACCTCTGCACGCTGTTCAATTTGATCAACGTGATTTTGGCGTTCCTAGTCATTTTGACCGGTTCGTTTAAGAATCTGACGTTCCTGTTCGTAGTGTTCCTCAATACTGCTATTGGCGTCATCCAGTCCATGCGTTCCAAGAAGATGGTCGATAAGCTCACGCTGCTGACCTCCAAGAAGGCCATTGCGGTGCGCGACGGCGCCGAGGTGGAGCTCGACCTGGACCAGATCGTGCTCGACGATATCATCCGCCTGGGGCGCGGCGACCAGATTCCCGCTGACGCCGTGGTGGTTTCGGGCGAGGCGCTCGTGAACGAGAGCCTGCTGACGGGTGAGAGCGACCTCATTAAGAAACAGCCCGGTTCCGAGCTCATGAGCGGCAGCTTTATCGACTCGGGCTTGCTGCGCGCCCGCGTGATCCATGTCGGCGCCGACAACTACGTGGCCAAAATTAATAACGAGGCGAAGTACGTCAAAAAGGTCAATTCCGAGATCATGAACGCGCTTAACGCCATCGTGCGCTTTGCGAGCATCATCATGATCCCGCTCGGTTTGGCGTTGTTTGCCTCGAGTGTGAGCGAGCTGTGGGATGCCGCGGGAACCCCGGGCGATAGTGCGCTTTCGTGGTGCTTCTCCGAGCTGTTGGCCGGTCATGTGCCTTCGTCGGCGCTGCTGTCCACGGTGGGCGCCCTGCTGGGTATGATCCCGCAGGGCCTGGTGCTGCTGACCTCGTCGGTGCTCGCGATTGCCACGGTGCGTCTAGCGCGTCGCAAGGTGCTGGCACAGCAGCTCTACTGCATCGAGACGCTCGCGCGCGTCGACGTTTTGTGCCTGGACAAGACGGGCACCATCACCTCGGGCCGTATGGAGGTCGAGGGCACCTACCCGCTGCCTGTTGAGGGTGTTGGCTTTGGCGCGGACTCGGACGAGGCGGCTGTCCCCGTCGAGACCACGGTGCTCGACTTTGCGCTTGCCAACGTAGCACGTGCGACCTCGGCAGATGCCAACGAGACCTGCCAGGCGTTGCTCAACTACTACGCCGATCGCCCGGTCGAGGTGTCTGAGCCGCTGTCGGTCATTCCGTTCTCGTCGTCTAAAAAATGGAGTGGCGCTTCGTTTGCGCAGGGCTCCTACGTAATGGGCGCCGCGCAGTTTGTGCTCTCTGATCGTGTGTTTTCTCAGGTCGAGAACCGTGTCGCCGAGCTTGCCGATGCCTGCCGCGTGCTCGTGGTGGCGCGCGTGGACGGCTTTACGCCCGATGGCGATATGGTGGGCGAGGCCGAGCCCGTGGGCTTTGTGACCATCCGTGACGAGATTCGTACCTCAGCGGCCGAGACCATCGGTTACTTTAACGAGCAGGGCGTGACCCTCAACGTGATCAGTGGCGACGACCCGCGTACGGTGTCGTCGATCGCGCGCGTGGTGGGCGTGCCGGGGGCGGACGCTTATGTGGACGCCACGACGCTCGATACGCCGGCCAAGCTCGATGCCGCAGTGGACCGCTACCATGTCTTTGGTCGTGTGACCCCGCAGCAGAAGCGCGAGCTCGTGCAGGCGCTCAAGCGCCGCGAGCACACCGTGGCCATGACAGGCGACGGCGTCAACGACGTGCTGGCGCTCAAGGAGGCCGACTGCTCCGTGGCCATGGCGGCCGGCTCCGATGCCGCGCGTAACGTGGCCGAGATCGTGCTCGTCGACAACGACTTTGCCTCGATGCCCGCCGTGGTGGCCGAGGGCCGTCGCTCCATCAACAACCTGCAGCGTTCGGCTTCGCTGTTCTTGACCAAGACGCTGTTCTCGATGGGCCTGGCGGCGCTGTGCATCGCGCTGCCGCCGTATCCCTTTGAGCCCATCCAGATGACGCTCATTAACTTCTTCTGCATCGGCGCGCCGGGCTTTGTGTTGGGCCTGGAGCCCAACAATGCTCGCGTGAAGGGTGCGTTTTTGACCAACGTGCTCAAGCGTGCGCTGCCGGCGTCGCTTGCGGTCATTATGGCTGCGGCGCTCGATATCTTTGTGGCGCGCGTGTTTGGCTTTAGCCAGCTCACGCTGTCTACGATGTGCCTGCTTACGTCATGCGCGGCGAGCGTCAGCCTGATCTGGCGTATCTCGCAGCCCCTCACACCCTTGCGCGTGGCGCTCTTTGTGTTTGTAGTCGCCGGCATCCTGGTGGGCGTTATCGGATTCCCGGAGCTGCTGTCTATTGCCAACCTGTCGATGGGCCAGATGGTTATCTTGGCTGTCATCGTGGCCTTTACCTGCTCGGTGTTCTTTAAGCTCGCCACGATGATGGATTCGCTTAAGCCGCGTCGTCGTCATGCCGCAACTGGTTTTGGTCGCGGTGTGCGCGTCCGCCTGGGTCGCGGTGGCGGCAAGGTGAGCTCGACGGGTTCGACGGCGGAGCGTTTTGCCAAGCGCGTCGCCGCCGACATGGCGCAGCGCCGCGAATCTCGCACCGTTCGTGAGGCCGAGGCCCGCGCACTCGAGGGCGTGGCCCAGGCCCAGTCCAAGAAAAAGAAGGGTAGCGGAGCCAAGCGCTCTCGCGTAACCAAGTCCGCCCAAGGCATCAAAGTCTCGATGCCGAGCAAAAAGAAGAAGTAACTACGCGCCCTGGCGATGTTGAATTGGTGCCTTGCTCCTGTGGGGCCGTGGCGATGTTATGCTCTAACCTCAATTGTTTGAATTGCTTCGAAAAGAGGATGCCGTGATCTGCCCGCATTGCCTTAAGACTATCGAGGACGGCGCCTCGTTCTGCCCCTACTGCAACGCCTATGTGGGTCCGGGCGATGGTCCCGAGCACACTGAGTTCGTGTTCTGTGAGGGCTGCGGTGCCCGTCTTTCTCCGCATGATCGTACGTGCCCCAAATGCGGACGCCCCGCTCCGGGTATCCTCTCCGAGGACGCGGCAGCATCCGACCTGGCAGCGGGCCGCACGGCGGGCTTTCCGCGCCTAACGCAAGAGCAGATCGATACCGAGGTGCCGCATGCGCCGGCCTCTGCCGCTGCGGTGCTTTCGGACGCCGCCGACCCCAATGAGACCTGCGTGCTGCCAGCTTTCGATAAGGATTTCGGTATCCCCAAGGTCGATATTCCCACGCCCGTTTCCCTGCATGACGATGCTCAAAAACCCAAGCGCAAGGTGCACCCCGACGAGGACGCCTATCACAAGCATAAGCGTCATATCCCCAAGCCGCTCGTCGTCATCGCGGTCCTTGCCGTCGTTTGCGGCGGTGCCTATTGGTTCGTGACGACCGATCCCATGGGTGTCATGCCCGGCTTTTACGACCAGTTTGGCCAAGCTGCACAGACCACCTTCCCCACGCGCCAAAAGGGCGAGGCCACTGAGGACGATACCAAGCAGGACGATTCTGCCGAGGTGGTCCAGGAAGAAACCGTGCTCACCGATGATCAGCTCTATACCAGGCTCGACGGTCTGTATCAGACCATCGTGTCCTACGCTGACGAGGACCAGATCGGCGAGGTCATCGATTCCTTTAATAACGGCTATCTCCGATCGCCGCTGTCCACCCGTCAGGAGCTGTCGCAGAGTGCCTACGCCCTGCGCGACCAGATCAAAAAGACGCAAGATGAGCTCAACAACCTTAAGTACCAGGACGATACGGTCTATGCGGACGACATCGCCCACTTAAAGCAGCTTGCCGAGTGGATGTATGAGCGCGTCGACGTTATCTGCCAGAGCTGGGACATCTCGCTGGCCATTCCCGATGGCGAGTCGATGAGTTCCCACCAAAGCGAGATCCTGGCGCCCATCGCGCAGAGCGGCAACAGCGCGCTGAACCAGTACGACGCCAATGTGGGTTCCTGGAAGCCGCAGCAGCGTTCCTAAAATTAGTTCGCCATAGTCGGCATAACCTACGTGCGCAATTGATGTAAATGCATGCTTATTGCTACAATTCGTACAAATATGCTTTAAACGCACGAGGAAGGAACCACATGTTTGGTTTTAAGAAAGAGCTCTACACGCCCGAGTATCAGCTTGCCGGCGACGAGTGCGCCGTTATCGAGACGTCGAAGGGTACCATCAAGGTCAAGTTTGACGGCGAGGGCGCTCCCATTCATGTCGCGAACTTCTGCGAGCTTGCCACGATGGGCTTCTATGATGGTCTTAAGTTCCATCGCTATGTGCCCGGCTTTGTCATTCAGGGCGGCGACCCCAATACCCGCGATATGTCCGGCGCCGACGTCGCTGCCGGTCTTGAGGGCCCCGACGGCATGCCCGGTACCGGTGGCCCCGGCTACTGCATTAAGGGCGAGTTTGCCACCAATCCGCGCAACAGCCATGTCGATGGTGCCCTTGCCATGGCACGCTCCATGGACCCCGATTCCGCGGGTTCGCAGTTCTACTTCTGCCTGGGCGCCCAGCATAACCTCGATTCCGGTTACACCGTCTTTGGTACCACGGTCGAGGGTCTCGATGTGATTTCGCAGCTGCGTGCCGGCGACGAGATCGTCCATGTCGAGATCGTTCACGAGTAAAGGGGACTTCCTTGAATAGCCAGCTGATCCAACAGGGCCGCGCCGCTTACCGCGCGGGTGATTTTTCCGCTGCAGCCCAGATGCTTGGGGCGGCAAAGACTCCCGATGAGATTATGGGCGAGGCCGATCACCTTCGTGGCAACGCCTTGATGCACCTGGGCATGTATGCCGAGGCCGCCGAGGCTTATGCTGCCGCCCTCAACGACGGCACCTACGGCAAGCGCGGCGCGCTGCTCACCAACCGCGGCAAGGCGCTCGCCGCCGTGGGCGACTACACGACGGCCGCCCAGGCGTTCTCTGCTGCTACGCAGGATGCTTCCTATGCCACGCCGTTCAAGGCCTATCTGGGCCTGGGCAATGCGCTGTTCCAGTCGGGCGATTATGCCAACGCGGGTACTGCCTTCCGTCAGGCTGCCATCGACGGCGCCAATCCGGCTCCTGCCGCCGCACTCGGCGAGCTCGGTCGTTGCTTCATTAAGCTCGGCCGTCCGGCGGATGCCGTGGAGACCTACCGCACGGCTATCGACTTTGCCGGCCCCCGCGACGACACGCGTGCGCTCAATGCCGGCATGGGTCAGGCGCTTTCTGCCGCCGGCCGTCCCTCCGACGCACTCGACGCCTTTAACGCCGCTACTGCCGATGGCATCTACCAGCTCACTTCCGAGCAGGCCGATGAGCTTGCCCGCGTGCATGATTCGCTTGCCGCACTGTCTGCCCAGACGGCTATGGCCACGGCTCCGGCGCCCGCGATGGACGCTCCTGCCGTCGATCCGCTCGATCCTACGGGCGCGACCGGTCAGTTTATGCCCGATCCCTCGGACACCGGCTTCTTTACGCTGTCCGAGTCCGAGATGGTCCAGCAGGACCGTCAGGATCGTAAGCAGGCCAAGGTCCGTCGTCGCCATCGCCACACGGGTCTCAAAGTCTTCATCGTGCTGCTTCTGCTCATTTTGATCGCCGCGGGCGGTCTGGGCTTTGCCTACACGCGCGGCTTTGGCTTCCCGTCTCAGGAGTCTGTCGTTACCGATCTGTTCCAGGCTGCTGGCGACGGTGACACCGCAAAGGCCGAGTCTTGCCTGGCCTCGAGCCTGCCCGAGGACGCCAAGTCGATGATCATCTCCTCGATTCCGCAGGGTGCCACCGTGTCCGTCGAGGGCATGGATCAGTCCATGACCGAGACGACCGCCAAGGTGAAGGCATCGCTGTCCAAGGGCAGCGAGCAGGAGTACACCGTCAAATTCGTGCGCTCCGACAACCATATCGGCTGGGCCGTTTCCTCGCTCGATATGGATTTCTCGGCTGCTGACAACCAGTAGTGACCTTATGGGATTTAGCTTTGCCCGGTGCTTCACCGCAAGTGAGGTGCCGGGCTTGCGCTAGTATGATGAGCTAGTAGTTTTCCAGCAATCATCCAACACATCAGGAGTTGCGTTGTTTTCTTTGATGGATATGTTCTTCGGTAGCTATGCGGGCGATCTTGCGATCGACCTCGGCACCGCAAATACGCTTGTCTCCGTGCGCGGCAAGGGTATCGTCATTCGCGAGCCCTCTGTTGTCGCCATCGACAAGAACGACGAGCGCATCCTGGCGGTCGGTATCGAGGCAAAGCGCATGCTCGGCCGTACGCCCGGCAACATCGTGGCCGTTCGTCCCCTGAAGGACGGCGTCATCGCCGACTTCGATGTTACCGAGGCCATGCTTCGCTACTTTATCGATAAGGCGTCCGAGAAGCGCTATCCGTGGACTCCGCGTCCGCGTGTTGTCGTCTGCGTTCCCTCCGGTGTCACGTCGGTTGAGAAGCGCGCTGTCTTTGAGGCCACGATCCAGGCCGGTGCCCGCCAGGCCTATCTGATCGAAGAGCCTATGGCCGCCGCTATCGGCGCCGACCTGCCCGTCGAGGAGCCCACCGGCTCCATGGTCATCGACATCGGTGGCGGTACCACCGAGGTTGCCGTTATCGCTATGGGCGGCATCGTCGTTTCGCAGTCCATTCGTATTGCCGGTGACGAGTTCGATCAGGCCATCCTCACGCACGTTCGTGATGCCTACAACCTGGCCATCGGCGAGCGTACGGCAGAGGACATCAAGATCAAGGTCGGCTCCGCCGTGCCGCTTAAGGACGAGCTCGACGTCGAGGTCAACGGCCGCGACGTGATCACCGGTCTGCCCAAGACCGTGCGCATCGAGAGCGAGGAGATTCGTCGCGCGCTCAACAAGCCGCTCGACGAGATGGCCAAGGCCGTCAAGGACGCACTCGACGCTACGCCTCCCGATCTAGCCTCGGACCTTATGTACTACGGCATTTTACTGACTGGTGGCGGCGCGCTGCTGCGCGGTCTCGACGTGCGCCTGCGCGATGAGACCGGCGTTTCGGTCAACGTCAGCCCCACGGCGCTCGATAACGTCGTTAACGGCTGTGCCCGCGTGCTCGAGGCCAATGCGTTTGATGGCGGCTTCGTCCAGACCAATGCTTAATTTCCAAAAGGTGGATTCCATTTGGCACGATCTTCGGGTTTCTCCACAAATCTGAATACCAAGCGACAATCAACGGGTATGCGCCCGTTGATTGTTTTCAGCCTGATTTCGGTGTTGCTGCTCACGTTTTATATTCGTGAGGGCGAGACGGGGCCGATTTATGCCGTTCGTTCGGGCGTGACGACGATTACCTCGCCGGTGCGTTTTCTGGGCTCGGCTGTGGCGGCTCCCTTCAATGCGATCGGTAACGTGTTCTCTAACCTTACGGCGTCACAGGACACGCTTGACGAGCTTAAGAAGCAAAACGAGGAACTGACCTCTAAGGTCGCCGAGCTCTCCGAGGCTCAAAAGACCGCCGAGCGACTGGAGGGTCTGGTCGGTCTGCAGTCGACCTACAACCTCAAGTCCACTGCAGCTCGTATCGTCGGCGCTTCGGGCGATGCCTGGACCTCGACCGTCACCATCGATAAGGGTTCTGCCGACGGGCTTACCATCAACATGCCCGTGACGAGTTCTGCCGGTGTCATAGGCCAGATTATCGAGGTCTCGGCCAAGACGTCCACCGTGCGCCTGATTGGCGATGAGAACTCGGGCGTGTCCGCCATGGTGCAGGATACGCGCGCCCAGGGCATGCTGCAGGGTCAGGCTGACGGCACGCTGCGTCTTGAGTACGTGAGCGTCGATTCCGACGTTAAGGTTGGCGACATCATCGTGACCTCGGGCATTGGCGGTGTGTTCCCCAAGGGTCTTCCGCTCGGCACCGTCTCGTCGGTTGAGAAATCGGCAAACGACGTGTACTACACCATTGTGGTACGCGCCCAGACGACGGCCGAGAACAACGAGGAAGTGCTGGTCATCACCTCGCTGACCGACGAACAGTCGGCGTCGGATGAGGACGTGAACACGGCCAACAGCACGCCGCAGGGAACGTCGCGCGATGCTGCGACCAAGACGAAGGACGAGAGCTCGGATGACGGTTCCGACACGTCCGAGACGACCGATTCCGGCTCGAGCGAATAGGGGGCATGTCCATGGATCTACACGAGCAGGGGATGAGCTCCCGCACGTTTGTAATCGCTGCCATCGTGTGCGTGCTGCTGCAGGCAGGCCTGGCACCGCAGATCTCCATTGCGGGCGGTCGCGTCAACTTTATGATTATTCTGGTGTGCCTAAGCGTGTTCTCGGGCGACCCGACCCGTGCCGTCGTGTGCGGTTTTTGCAGCGGCTTGTTCTATGACCTTTCCGCTGCCGTGCCGGTGGGCGTTATGTCGCTCCTGCTGACCGTGGGTTCTTTTGCCCTGGTGCATAGCGCTGCCGGTCAGACGGGCGGTACCCCGAGTGCGCGCGGCATCACTGTGGGCGCCTTCGCGTTCGTCATTAATGTGATCTACAGCATCATCTTGCTGTTTATGGGTTTGGAGACGAGCTTTGTCGTGGCGATCTTCGGCCATGCGCTGCCGTCTTCGATCCTGACGGGTCTGGTTGCCATTCCGTTTTTGATGTCCGGCGTCGTGCCGCAGTCCGGTTATGGATTCTCCGCACGTGGCGGACGCCAGACGGGCATGCGCTTTAAGCCCAAGACCCGTAAGCTCAAATAGGGGAGGCCTGTAGATGTCTTCCCAAATGACGGTTATTATCGCCGGTATCGTGCTGGTAGTGGCCATCGTGGTCGCGCTGGTCATCATGCGTCGCGGCGATTCCCGTTTTACCTACGATACGCAGCATGGAACGGCCCCGCGCGCCACCGAGGGCGAGGGCAATACCGCGGCGACCGCCTTTAAGGGCCGCTTCTCCATCCTCACCACGGGTGTGGGCGCGATGTTCGCGGCGCTTGCCGTCAAGCTGTGGGGCATGCAGATGGTCTCGTCGGACTATTACGAAAAGCAGGCCAATAGTAATCAGACTCGCACAGTGACCACACCCGCTGTGCGCGGCCGCATCCTCGACCGCAATGGCGTGGCGCTTGTCCAGAACCGTCCCTCACTTGCTGTCGTGGCCTACCGCGACCTTGCCGAGGATGAGGTTCTGGTTCGCCATCTTGCCAACGTGCTCGGTATGCCCTACGTGGCGGTTCTGCGCAATATCCAGGACAATTCCGAGGGCGCCCAGAGCCTGCATACCATCGCGACGGACGTCCGTCGCTCCACGGTTGCCTATATTCAGGAGCACGCCGGCGAGTTCCCGGGCGTCAAGATTGCCGAGCGTACCGAGCGCCAGTATCCATATGGCGAGACGGCATGCCATATCTTGGGCTATACCGGCACCATTACCTCCGAGCAGCTCGAGGCCCAGAATAAGAAAACCTCTGGCGATGATGATGCTTCTGCTGGCCGGATTACGTACCAGTCGGGCGATATCGTGGGCCAGGCGGGTGTTGAGAGCTACTACGAAAATCTGCTGCAGGGTATTCGTGGCGAGCAGACCGTCAAGGTCGATGCCTCGGGCAATGTGACCGGTCAGGCCGGCGCCGTGCCCGCCAAGGCCGGCTCCGACATTAAGCTCACGCTCGACCTTAAGATCCAACAGGCCTGTGAGTCGGCGCTGGCGAGCGCCATCGAGCTTGCCAAGACCACTGGCTACAGCAATGCCGGCAACGGCGCTGTGGTGTGTCTCGATCCCAACAATGGCGAGATCCTGGGCATGGCGAGCGAGCCCAAGTTCGATCCTTCCGTCTTTATCGGCGGCGTCTCAAATGACGTGTGGACCGAGCTCAATGATGACAAGGGTTCGCACCCGCTGCTCAACCGCGCCATTAGCGGACAGTACATGTCGGCCTCGACCATCAAGCCGCTCTCGGCACTGGCCGGTCTTGAGTTTGGAACCTACACTTCAACGCAGACAACCAACTGCACGGGCTATTGGACTGGCCTGGGCAAGGCTTGGGGCAAGCGCTGCTGGTTGACGTCTGGCCACGGCACCATGACGCTGCAGTCGGGTATCGCCAACTCGTGCGACCCCGTCTTCTACGACATGGGCAAGGCGTTCTTTTATGACGAGCAACATTCCGAGGGGCTGCAGGAGGTCTTTCGTCGCTGGGGCCTAGGCAAGACCTGCGGCATCGATCTGCCGAGTGAGGGCGCGGGCCGTATTCCCGATGCCGAGTGGAAAGAGTCGTACTTCACCGACGCCTCTGCCGAGGACCGCAAGTGGAATGCCGGCGATATGACCAACATTGCCATCGGCCAGGGCGACATCCTGGTGACGCCCCTGCAGATGGCGTGCGCCTATATGGGTCTTGCCAACGGCGGCAAACAGTACGTGCCTCACGTGTTTTTGTCTGCCGTGTCGCGCGATGGCGACGGCGATGCCTATAAGTACAACGGCAAGGGCAAGAAGAAGCGCCTGGAGGCCAAGATCAACAGCGATTCGGATTTGGCTCTTGTTCGCAACGGCATGCACGACGTGATTTACACGGCATCGACGTCCCTGGCGGCTCACTTTGGCACCCTGACGCCGCAGGTATACGGCAAGTCGGGCACGGGCGAGAAAAGCGGCGAGGACGAATACGCGTGGTTCTGCGCCTATGCACCGGCCGATGATCCCAAGTATGTCATCGCTACTGTCCTGGAGCAGGGCGGCGGTGGCTCAGATACCGCGATGCATGTCGTTCGCGATGTGCTCGGCGTGATTTATGACGAGCCCGATACCTCTTCGGCCTCGGGCGATTCTTCGGTTCGATAGGAGGTTGCGATGGATTTTTCTCCGGCGGATCTGTTCCGTTCAACCAAGACCGGCTCTCGCAGCAGCCTGGACCGCGTCAACAAGCAACTTTCGGCCTCGCGCGGTACGTTTCGCCAAAAGGTGCATATCGGTGTGCTGCTGGCTACCGTCGCGCTCGTTGCCTATGGCGCCATCATTATTTGGTCGGCTTCACAGTTTAAGGCCGATGCTTCGTTCTCACGCCATCTGCTGGGAATTGGTATCGGGGCGATGCTGGCGGTGCTGGTCTGGCGTACCGATCTGCGCGGCATCTCTAACTTCTCGACGGCGCTGCTCGTCATTGACCTTATTGTGATCTTCTCGCCCAAGATTCCGGGCCTGTCCTATACGGGCGGTCTGGGCATGACGGGCTGGATCAAGATTCCCGGTATCGGCTTGACATTCCAGCCGGTTGAGCTTGCCAAGCTCATCACCATCTTCTTTATCGCCACGCTTGGCTCGCAGTATAACGGCCGCATCGATACCGTTCGCGACTACGTCAAGCTCTGCGGCATGCTGTCCATCCCGTTTTTGGCCGTCGTTGCCATGGGCGACCTGGGCTCGGGCCTGGTCGTGCTGGTCTCGGGCGCCATCGTCATCTGCATGAGCGGTGCGCGCCGCGAATGGGTGCTGTCGACCCTGGCCCTGCTTGTGGGCCTGGTGGCCCTCGTCCTGGCGCTCGATTCGGTCTTTGATTCGTTGCTCGGCCACGATGTGCTCATCAAGCAGTATCAGATGAACCGCCTGACGGTCTTTATCGACCCCGATAATGCCGATTCTGACGATGCCTACAACCTGCAGCAGTCGCTTATCGCCGTTGGCTCGGGCGGCTTCTTTGGTAAGGGTTTGGGCCATGCGACGCAGTCGGCCGGCGGCTTTCTGCCTGAGTTCCACACCGACTTTGTCTTCGCCTTCCTATCCGAGACCTTTGGCTTTTGCGGTTCCTTTTTGCTCCTGTGCCTCTACGTGCTGCTGATCTTTTCGACGATTCGCGTCGCCTTTAAGTGTGAGTCGCTGTTCTTGCGTCTTTCGTGTGTGGGCATCGTTGGCATGTGGGCGTTCCAGACCTTCGAAAACATCGGCATGTGCATCGGCATGATGCCGATTACCGGTATTCCGCTACCGTTTATTAGCTTCGGTTCGTCTTCGATGATGATTCAGCTGCTGACAGTGGGTATCGTACAATCCATATGGCGGCATCGTTCGGGCGCCGCGTAACCGCTGGAGGGGTTTGCTATGAAAATTCCCGTAGATAAGCTGACCCGCGCTTTTAAGATGGGCGCGTCCGTTAAGAAGGATTCCGATGCGCCGGTGCGCGTCTCGGTCTATCTGGATTCGTCCGCCTCGCGCTTTCTGGCCGAGACGGTGCGTGACGCCTTTGTGCCGCAGACGACCTCGGGCATTGTGCGCGTCGAGCGTCTGGGGGAGGAGCGAATTGCTCCAAAGACCGATACCGATGTGGTACTGGTGCTCTCGTGTGGTTCCGACCGCCTGGAGAGTGCCGTGCAAGAGTTCGTGATCGCCGGCGCGCCCGTGTGCGTGCTTGCCGAGTCTGCTGTGGAGGTGCCCTTTATCGAGGAGTCCACGCCCATGCTCGGCGTGGTGGCGGCAACCGATAAGACGTTTCTGCTCGAGACGCTTGCCCGCTGGATTCTCGATCGCACCGACAAGGAAACGGCTTTTGCGGCGAACTTTGCCTTTATGCGCATCGCGGCGGCCAATCGTATCATCACCTCGTGCGCGCTCACCAATATGGCGACCGGTGCGCTGGTGTTTTTGCCGGGCGCCGATTATCCCGTTATGGCGCTGGCGCAGGTGGGCATGCTCTTTGAGCTCGCTGCCGTCTTTGGACGCGGCATTAAGCCTGAGCGCGGCTATGAGGTCGCGGGCGTGCTTGCCGGCGGTCTTGTGATCCGCGCGGTCACCCGCGCACTCGTCAAGCAGACGCCGCATATTGGGTTTGCCGTCAAGGCGCTCACTGCTGCCGCGGGCACCTATGGCATGGGCCGTGCGCTCGTTTCGCTCTACGAGCGCGATGTCGACTACAGCCGTGCCAACGAGGTGGTCACTGCCACGTTCTCCCGCGTTCGCGATCTGGTGACCACGGTCGCGGGCGCTACCCGTCCTATGGCGTCCTACCAAGACGCATCCGATCTCGCTGCTTAGGGGTTTTCCGTTGCGCGTTCCGTATCAAGACTGTTTTCATTTAATTGAGCCGCTGCTCGCCAAGGTCGAAAAGCCGAGTCGCTATATCGATCACGAGTGGGGCACGCTTTCCAAGGCCGATGCCGACTACCGTTGCTGCTTGATCTACCCGGATGTGTACGAGGTTGGTCTGCCCAACCAGGGTATCGCCATCCTCTACAACATTCTTAACCAGGCCGAGGGCATCTCCTGCGAGCGCGGCTATGTGCCGTGGCCCGACATGGGTGACGCCATGCGCGAGGCGGGCATTCCGCTGCTGTCGCTCGAAGGTGCTGCCCCCGTCGCTTCGTTTGATATCGTCGGTCTGCATGTGCCGCACGAGATGGCGGTGACGAACTTCCTCGAGGCACTCGATCTCGCTGGCATTCCGCTGTTAGCGGCCGACCGAGGCGAAGACGACCCCATCATCATCGCCGGCGGTCCCTCGGTGTACAACCCTGAGCCGTACGCGGCCTTCTTCGATGCCATCCTCATCGGCGAGGGCGAGGAATCGCTGCTCGAGACCTGCCAGCTGCATCGCCGCCTGCGTGACGAAGGAGTCCCGCGCGCGCAGATTGTCGAGCAGCTTGCATCCATTGCCGGCAACTACGTGCCGTCGCTCTATGAGGTTCGTCACGATGAGCCCTGCTCGCCGCATGGCTACACCGTGCCGCGTGAGGGCAAGGATGCTCCGGTCGTGGTCTACAAGCGCGTCGTCGAGGGTTTCGGCGCCACGAATCCGCTGTCGCAGTCGTGTGTACCCTATGCGCAGCTGGTCCACGACCGCCTGTCTATCGAGATCCTGCGTGGCTGCGCTCGCGGCTGTCGTTTTTGCCAGGCCGGCATGACGTATCGCCCGGTGCGCGAGCGCTCGGCCGACCAGATCGTCTCGTCGGTGATTCAGGGTCTGGAAAAGACCGGCTATGACGAGGTGTCGCTGACCTCGCTCTCCACGACCGACCACTCCTGCATTCGCGACGTGCTCGGCAGGCTCAACCGTCGCCTGGAGGATACGGGTATTCGCGTGTCTATTCCGTCGCAGCGCCTGGATTCGTTTGGCGTGGATATGGCCGAGTCGGTCGCCGGCGAAAAGAAGGGCGGCCTGACGTTCGCGCCCGAGGCCGGCAGCCAGCGCATGCGCGACATCATTAACAAGAACGTGACCGAAGAGGACCTGGACCGTGCGGCCAAGGCGGCCTTCGAGGCCGGCTGGAACCGCATGAAGCTCTACTTTATGATGGGCCTTCCCGGCGAGCGCGACGA
Organism: uncultured Collinsella sp.; assembly: GCA_902478545.1. Lineage (GTDB taxonomy): Bacteria > Actinomycetota > Coriobacteriia > Coriobacteriales > Coriobacteriaceae > Collinsella. The sequence goes on along the minus strand of CABSLA010000005.1, from coordinate 20,151 downwards.
GGACATCGTGGCCATCGCCAATCTGGCCGATCACGTGCTGGAGCTCGGTCGTTCCGTGGTGCCCAAGGCTCGTCGCGGCTCGATCTCGGTGTCCATCTCGGTTTCGGTCTTTATCCCCAAGGCTGCCACGCCGTTCCAGTGGTGCCCGCAGCTCGACTACGACGACGTCAAGCGTCGCCAGAAGCTGCTCATCACGAGCGTTCGCAACCGTGCCGTCCGCGTGCATTACCACGATGCCGAGACCTCGCTCATCGAGGCCGCGCTTTCCCGCGCCGGTCGTGACATGACGCCCGTCATCATCGATGCTTGGCGCTCGGGCTCTCGCTTTGACGCCTGGGTAGAGCATTTCTCGCTCGATAACTGGAAGGAAGCTGCTGCCAAAAACGGCATCGACCTCAATGAGCTCGTGCACCTGCCCTACGAGTTGGACTGGCGCCTGCCGTGGGAGCACGTGAGCCCCGGCTGCACGCGCGGCTTCCTCGAGCGCGAGTACCGTCGCTCGCTCGAGGGCGTCACGACTCCCGACTGTACCCGCACGTCGTGCACCGGCTGCGGGATCTGCCCCACGCTCCACGCCAAGAATGTATTGATGGGTGATCGCGCATGAGTGAACGCCTGACCGACAACCCCTCGCTCTTTAGGCTTCGTGTTCGTTATGGCAAGCGCGATCGCCTTAAGTACCTGGGCCATCTCGAAGTAATCCATACCATTGAGCGCATCGTGCGCCGTGCGGGACTTCCCTATGCCGTCACGCAGGGCTTCTCTCCGCACATGCGCGTGGGCTTCTCTTCGGCGCTGCCGGTGGGTACGTCGTCGACCTGCGAGTGGTATGACCTGTTTATGACCGAGTTCGTGGCGCTCGACGAGGCGTTTGGGCGCCTGGCTGCGGCGTCTCCGGCCGATCTGGCGCCCATCGAGGCGGCGTACATCGACGTGCGCACGCCGGCGTTGACGGCGCAGCTCACGCGCCTGTCGTATCGCATCGACTTACACCTGGATCCCGAGGCGCCCGTAAGCGCCGACGAGGTGCGTCGTGCGATCGACACGCTGCGCGCGGACCATGGCATCGACTACGCGCGCGGAAAAAAGAGCAAGCGCTTGGATTTGGATCACACGCTCGTGGACTATGAGCTCACGGCGGGGGAGCGCCCGGACCATTTGGTGCTCATGCTCGACACCCATGCCGACAACGAAGGCTCCATGCGTCCGGAAATTTTGCTTTCCGCTGCTGATGTTTTGTTGCAGGGCTTGACCCCGGGCGTGGATGCACCTATTGTTTCCACCGGTATGCAAGACCTCGTGACCATCTGCTCCTACGATGTCGAGCGTCAGAATCAAGCATGCGAGGACGACGAGGGCCGACTCGTCAGCCCCATACCTGTGCGAACTTGTGGATTTGCTCCACATACTCGTTGACGGGGGTATTTTCGCCTGCTACTATATTCGGCTGTTGCACTAACTGATGCATGAAGGGCAAGTAAACATGTACGCAATCGTTAACACGGGCGGCAAGCAGTACAAGGTCGCCACCGACGATGTCATCACCGTCGAGAAGATCGAGGGCAATGAGGGCGACAAGGTCACCCTGCCGGTTATCTTCCTCAACGATGGTAAGAAGATCGTCACCGATCCCGACAAGCTGGCCAAGGCCAAGGTTACCGCTCAGATCGTTGAGCAGTTCAAGGGCGAGAAGCAGCTGGTCTTCAAGTTCCACAAGCGCAAGCGCTATCGTCGTCTGAAGGGTCACCGTCAGCAGCTGACCAAGCTGAAGATCGTGAAGGTTCAGGCTACCTCCCGCGCCAAGAAGGCTGTCAAGGCAGAGGCCGAGGCTGTTGCCGAGGCTCCCGTCGCCGAGTAGATTACACTCGTAACGAAAGAGTAGGTATACACAATGGCACACAAAAAAGGACTCGGTTCCTCCCGTAATGGCCGTGACTCCCGCGGTCAGCGCCTTGGCACGAAGCGGTATGCCGGCCAGACGGTAACCACGGGCACGATTCTCGTCCGTCAGCACGGCACGCACATCCACCCGGGTGAGAACGTTGGCCGTGGTAAGGACGACACGCTGTTCGCGCTGGTCGACGGTACCGTTGAGTTCCACAAGGGTATCAAGCACAGGGTCAGCGTACGCCCGCTCGCGAACGCGTAATTCACCCTTCATAGAGCACATATGTGGGAGGCACTTGAGTTTTAGGATTCAAGGGTCTCCCTCTTTTTTGTAGGAGGCGATTCTGTTGTCACAGTTCACCGATATCAGCCGCATTAACGTGTGCGGCGGCGACGGCGGAGCCGGATGCATGTCGTTTAGGCGCGAGGCATTTGTCCCCAAGGGCGGCCCCGATGGCGGCGACGGCGGTCGTGGCGGCAATGTCGTCATCCAGGCCGATGCTCAGCTGTCCTCGCTGATCGATTACCGCTTTAAGCATCACTTTCGCGCCGAGCGCGGCACGCACGGGCAGGGTGCCCGTCGTAACGGCAAGAGCGGCGAGGACCTGATTCTCAAGGTCCCTATGGGTACCGTGGTGCGCGAGCTCGACCCCGAGACGCAGACCCCGATGTTCGAGATTGCCGATCTGGTGCATGATGGCGAGCGCGTTGTCGTGGCCCCTGGTGGCGCCGGTGGTCTCGGCAATACGCACTTTGTGACGTCGGTGCGCCGCGCGCCCGCGTTCGCCCAGCTGGGCGAGCCGGCCGAGGAGCACTGGATTGAGCTCGAGATGAAGCTCATGGCCGATGCCGCGCTCGTGGGCTTCCCCTCGGTGGGTAAGTCATCTCTCATCGCGCGCATGAGTGCCGCCCGCCCCAAGATCGCCGACTACCCGTTTACCACGCTCGTGCCGAATCTCGGCATGGTGCGTGCCGGCGAATATTCTTACGTCGTTGCCGACGTCCCCGGTCTCATCGAGGGCGCGAGCGAGGGCCGTGGCCTGGGTCACCAGTTCCTGCGCCACATTGAGCGTACGGCACTCATCATGCACGTCGTCGATATGACGGGTGGTTTTGAGGATCGCGATCCGGTCGAGGACTATCGCATCATCAACCGCGAGCTCGAGCAGTATGGCGCCGAGCTTTCGGAGCGTCCGCAGATCGTCGTTGCCAACAAGTGTGATGCGCCGGGCACGGCCGACAAGATTGCCGACCTTAAGCGTGCGGCGCTCGACGATGGCCATATGTTCTTTGCCGTGTCTGCTGTTACGGGCGCCGGCCTCAACACGCTGATGCTTGCCGTGGGCGAGCAGGTGGCTAAGCTTCGCGCCGAGCTGGCGGTCTCTGATGAGCCGGTCGTTCTGCGCGACGATGAATGGGAGCGCCGCCGCCTGCAGCGCGAGAAGCGTTTCCGCATTGTCCAGGAAGAGCCCGGTGCCTTCCGCGTGGTCGGTCGTGCCATTGAGCGTATGGTCATCCAGACCGACTGGGAAAACGAGGAAGCCGTCATTTACCTGCAGCATAAGTTTGCGCGTATGGGTGTTGACGACGCGCTCGAGAAGGCCGGTTGCCGTGCGGGCGACGAGGTCCGCATTTGCCAGCGCGCCTTTGACTTTGAGGGCGCCGAGGACTTCTCGGAGTACGAGGAGCTCGAGGATGCTGGCGAGGACGTTGCCGTTGAAGCCATTGACGTGGCCGATGCTGCGGATGAGGGAGTCGAGGTTGTCGATGCGGCGGATGCCGCGGACGATACCGAGACACCGGAGGGCGAGTAAGCCATGTCGCTGCGCGGTGGAATCGGTTTGCCCGAGCTTCCTCTAGAGGACGGGCAGGAGTTTAGGCTCGGTATTATGGGTGGCACCTTTGATCCCATCCATTACGGGCACCTGGTGACCGCCGAGCAGGCGCGCGAGTCGCTCGACTTGGACGCTGTGCTCTTTATGCCGGCGGGCTCTCCTGCCTTTAAGCTTGACAAGCCGGTGACGCCTGCCGAGGACCGTTATGCCATGACGGTCCTCGCCACCGCTGCGAACCCGGCCTTTTTGGCGAGCCGGTTCGAGATCGACCGCCCGGGCGTAACCTATACGGCCGATACGCTTCATGCCCTTCGCGACTTTTACCCGCCGCAGGTAAAGCTCTACTTTATTACGGGCGCCGACGCGATTATCGATATTGTGACCTGGCATGATGCCGAACGAATCGCTGAGCTTGCTACCTTTATTGCGGCGACACGACCGGGCTTTGATATCGATACGGCGCGTGCCCGAATCAAAGAGTCGGGGCTGCCGTTCGACGTGCGCTATATTCAGATTCCGGCGCTGGCGATCAGCTCGACGAACATTCGTAAGCGAGTTGCCCGCGGCATGAGCGTGCGCTATCTTACGAGCGAGTCCGTGCTCGGCTACATTCGCAAACGCAGGCTATATGCCGATTTGGGCCAAGAAGATTTTGAGTGATGGGGGTCTACGTTGTCGGTAGAGGATCAGTTTGAGGGCGATGAGCGCGCGCTGCTCAAGCGCATTCAAGAGCTGCTCGATGTTCGCATGAAGGATAAGCGCAAGCGCTATGTGCATTCGCTGGGTGTTGCCGAGACCGCACTTCATCTGGCCGAGGTCTACGGCGTTGACCGCTTTGATGCCGCTGCCGCCGGACTGATCCATGACTGGGACAAAGTGCTCTCCGACGACGAGCTGGTCACGCGCGCTCTGCATTACGGCATTAAGATTGCCGGCTCTCCTTCCGCCGCGACGCCGCTTTTGCATGGCCCTGTTGCCGCCTATGAACTTCCGCAGCTTTTTCCCGAGCTGTCGCCGGCGGTCTTTCAGGCTGTCGACCGTCACACCGTGGGCGCTTGCGACATGACGCCGCTCGATATGGTGGTCTTTGTGGCTGATGCCATCGAACCCAACCGCCACGGCGATTATGCCCATGCGCTGCGCAAGATGGTGGGGGAGTCGACGCTCGACGAGTTGTTCTTCTCCTGTTTTGCGCAGGGTTTGGTCTATGTGATTCAGTCCGGGCGCTATCTTTATCCCACGGCTATTTCGATTTACAACCATTACGCCCAGCTGCGCTAGCTCGGGCTGTCTAGAAAGAGGTATTCCATGGCCGACGAGACCATGACCGACGAGCAGATTCTTGAAGGTGTGGAGCACAAGAGCTTCGTCGCCACGTCCGACCGCACTGCCGCCTCGCTGTCTGCGAGCGGTGTCGCCGCCGAGGATGTCGCCCGCGCCGCCGCGCAGGCCGCCTACGACAAGAAGGGCGAGGACGTTCAGGTGCTCGACCTGACCGAGCTTTCCGACGTATGCGACTACTTTGTGCTTGCCACCGGTACCAACAACCGCCAGGTCGATTCTATCGTCGACGAGATCGAGGAGAAGGTCGCCGAGGCTTGCGGCGAGCACCCGTTCTCCATCGAGGGTCGCGAGCAGAAGACCTGGATGCTCATGGACTATGGTTCGGTTGTCGTCCACGTCTTCACTCCCGAGGCGCGCGACTTCTACCGTCTCGAAAAGCTCTGGGGAGACGCCCCCCAGCTCCCCCTCAACCTCCTCTAAATGATTTTTCTGGGACGGGGATAAAATAATCATTGCTACCGTTTGCCGAACCGCTCACCTTTGTTGGGCGGTTCGGCCTTTTTCTTCCTTTCCTTTTGTATGCTGTGACTACTGCATCCTTGGAAGGGAGAGTTTCGATGACTCGTGTTGCCCGTGCGTTGTCCGAACTCGGCCATTATCACGTCATGCTCAAGGGCTGTGCTGGCCAGCTGATCTTCGAAGACGATGACGATCGCCTTTATTTTCTCAATCTATTGAACAGACGATTTACGTCCGCTCATATTCGTCTTCTTGCCTGGTGCCTCATGGACAATCATGTTCACCTGCTATTTGATGATCTCGATAATCAGATGAGCGTTGCTATGCATGCGATTGATACGGCATATGCGAAACACTTCAATCAAAAAACCGGCCGCCGCGGACCGGTGTTCCAGGAACGATTCAAGAGTGTGATCATTTCTGACGACAAACAGCTGCTCCGTTGCGTCCGATACATACACGACAATCCTGCAAAAGCAGGTATTTCTTCTGCTCCTCTGTATCGCTGGAGCAGCTTCCATGAGTATTTCTCTCATCCCGAAATTTGTGATTGTGAAGGTATTCTCAATCTGTTTGGGGGTACGGAAGCGTTTTATCTTTCGAGTACCGACGGCAAGCCTAATCCCTATTTTATGCCCGAAGGTAAGCATATCTCCGATATGGATGCGCTGGAAGTTGCCCGGGCTCTTTTGGCTCCGCATGAGCCTTATCAGCTTAAAACTTTGCCGAAATCAGAGCGAAATCGTCTTCTGGCAGTGTTGAGGCATCGGGGGTTTACGATTGACCAGATTTCGCGTCTGACGGGAATTGGGACCAATATCATTCAAAGGGCGAAATGACGCTCCAAATGATTAAAAAATCCCCGTCCTAGAATAATCATTCGCAGCTGCCCGGCTTTCTTTTTGTCCAAAGGCGGTTAATCGTTGAAGCGGGATTGGCGGCCGAAGGATAGGGCGGTGTCGCCGAATTTGTCTCGGACGGCGTCGATGGCGACGGAGAGGTCGCGGCGGTCGCTGGATTGGGCTCCGCGGTCATCGATCTCGCAGAACAGGTCGGTTTGGATACCGCCTTGGTGGTTGAAGTCGCTCATGCCGATGCCCGCCAGACGCACGTGCATGCCTTCTTGCCAGATATTGTCGAGCAGCTCGAGCGCTACGGCCACAAAGATATTCTCGTCGTCGGTGGGGTGGGGTAAGCGGCGCTGTGCCGTGCGTCCGCTACCGTAAGAGTATTTGAGCTTGAGCGTTACGGTTCCGCCCGTCAGCCCTTGACGACGTAGGCGGCGCCCAACCGACTCGCCCAGCAGCGCAATCGCCGCCTCGATATCCCCACGCTCAGTCAAATCCTTCGCAAAGGTGCGCTCATTGCTCACCGACTTGACCTCGCGCTCTTCATCGAGACTCGTGACTTCAGAGATTTCGAGCCCCAAAGCACGTTGACGCATGCGCTCGCCATTCACGCCAAAGATTGCAGCCAGGGTGGACTTTGGCGCGCGTGAAAGCTCGCCGAGCGTATAGATGCGCATGCGACGCAGTCGCTCCTCGGCCGAACGCCCGATTCCGCTCATGGCGGACACGGGCAGTGCGGCCAAAAACCGCTGTTCCGTACCGGGGCGCACAATGGTCAGACCAAACGGCTTGTCGCGCTCGCTTGCGATTTTGGCCACGGTCTTGTTGCACCCAACGCCGATGGAGCACGTCACCCCCAGCGCCGCAACGCGATCGCTTATGCGCTGCGCTACCAGCAGCGGGTCCTCGGGCGCAAACCGGCCCGGCGTGATATCGATAAAGGCCTCATCAATCGATACGCGCTCTACGCGTGGGGTCTCATCGGCAAGGATCGCCATGACCTGCGCGCTCACCTCACGGTAGCGATCAAAGTGTCCATGCGTCCAAATGGCCTGCGGACACAGACGCTGCGCCTCGGCCGAGGGCATGGCAGAATGCACGCCAAAGCGACGCGCCTCGTACGAACACGTGGACACGACACCGCGTGACTCGGCGTCTCCGCCCACAATGAGCGGCTTGCCGCGCCACTCGGGATGATCGAGCATCTCCACGCTCGCAAAAAATGCATCGAGGTCCATCAGGCCCACCGCCGGACCCGTCCAGGGCGGCGGCGTGACGCCCGCAGCATCCTCATAACCGTATGTATGTTCGCGTCTTTCCATGTCATGAGTATACCGCGCAGCTCATGTGGGGTGCGTGGATGTGCTTGCAAATCGCGAATTCTTGTCTAAGATATGGATTTGCCCTCGACTACACCGAAGAAGTTGGTCTCACGGACTTCACCTGCCCGCGTCGATGGCGTATTATGTTCAACTGTTTGTTTGTAGTTGCAGCCTAAAGCTGCTTGGTTGGAGGAGTTTCCTTTGGCAGTCAAGATTCGCCTTGCTCGTCACGGCGCTAAGAAGCGTCCGTACTACCGTGTCGTCGTCGCCGATTCCCGCGCCCCGCGTGACGGTCGTATCATCGAGGAGGTTGGCCGCTACAACCCGATGACCGCCCCCAAGACCATCAACCTCGACCTCGAGAAGATCGCCGACTGGCAGTCCAAGGGCGCTCAGCTCACCGACGCCGTCGCTGCTCTGGTCAAGGCCGCCAACGAGGGCGAGAAGACCGAGACCGTCGTCAAGAAGTCCAAGAAGCAGCTCGCCAAAGAGGCCGAGGCCGCTAAGGCTGCCGCTGAGGCCGCTGAGGGCGCCGAGGAGTAAATCGTGCCTGAGGTTGACGCTGCACAGCTCGAGGGTGAGGCAATGCTCTCAGATCGCATCGCCGATCTCGTCGAATATCTCGTTGTTCAGATCGTCGACGACCCGGATTCCGTGAGCCTTGAGGTCATCGATGGTGACGACGCCTCCACGATTGAGGTCTCGGTTGCCGAGGATGACGTTGCTAAGGTCATCGGCCGTCGTGGCCGTACCATCAAGGCCATTCGCACGCTCGCCCGTGCACTGGCCGCTCGCCTCGACACTGCTGTCGAGGTAGAGGTTCTGGGCTAGGACCTTGAGGTCCCAGTACAAAAACATCGCCCGTGTGGTCAAGCCGCACGGAAGGAAGGGGGAGGTCCTCGCGCAGCCGCTGCGGGGGCTTCCTTCTGTATTGGAGCCGGGTATGCGTGTCGCCTTGACGCCGCCGGCGCTCAAGCGCGACCGTTTTTGCACGGTCGTGTCCGTCACCGATACGGGCGATGGCGATCTGGTCTCGTTTGAGGGCATAGACGACTTGACGGCCGCCGAGGGCATCACCGGATGCTATGTGCTGGCTAATCGTGACGACTTCGAGCTCGATTCGCTCGACGCCGCCTATACCGACCTCATGGGTCGCGAGGTGGTCGACGAGCGCTTTGGTTCGCTCGGCACGATTGTCGAGATCATGTCGACGCCCGCCAACGATGTTTGGGTTGTCGAGGGCGATCGGTACGGCGAGGTGCTGATTCCCGTGATCGAGCAGGTTGTGCTCGATCTTCCCGACACAGGAACAATTTCCGTCCACGTTATGGACGGCTTGATCGATATGGACAGGTAGGGAGGACGGCATGCTGATCGAGACCCTTTCGGTCTTTCCCGAGATGTTTGAGCCCGTCATGTCCACGTCGATCTTGGGCCGCGCCCGCAAGGCCGGCCTTTTTGATTTTAAGGCGTATAACCTGCGCGACTGGACGCACGACCGCCATCGCACCGTCGATGACGAGCCGTATGGCGGCGGGCAGGGCATGCTCATGAAGGTCGAGCCCATTGCCGAGGCAATCGAGGCCATCAGCTCCGAGGGTCCCAAGCCCACCGTGGTGTTCTTCACCCCCTGCGGCGAGCCCTTTACGCAGCATGTGGCCGAGCGCCTGCTCAAAAGTGAGCGCCTGCTGTTTGTGTGCAGCCGTTACGAGGGCGTCGACGAGCGCGCATATGCGTATGCCGATGAGCGTCTGTCGATCGGCGACTACGTGCTCACGGGCGGCGAACTGCCCGCTATGGTCGTTGCCGATGCCGTCGTACGGCTTATTCCCGGAGCCTTGGGTGACGAGATGAGCAACGTGGACGAGTCCTTCTCGACCGCCGAGGACGGTGGCCTGCTCGAGTACGCTCAGTACACTCGACCCGCCGAGTTCAATGGCGAGGGTGTGCCTCCGGTGCTCGTGAGTGGCGATCATGCCAAGGTCGATGCCTGGCGTCGCAAGAACGCCATCGAGCGCACCTGCCGCTGGCGTCCCGATCTGATCGAGACGGCGCGCCTTACGCCCCAGGAGCGCGCTTACGCGCAGGAGATTTTGGACGCTGCGTATTCGCAGAGCGAGGAGTGAGAATGGTTCCATCGCAGCATTCCGCGTTGAGGGGCGCTTTTGAGTGGATCGCGGTCATCGCGATCGCGCTCGTGGCCACCTTCTTGATTCGCTCGTTTGTGGTCGAGCCCTTTGTGGTGCCCACCGGCTCCATGGAGTCCACGATCGAGATTGGCGACCAGATCCTGGCACAAAAGGTGAGCCTCGAGCTCGGTCAGCCCGTCAAGCAGGGTGATATCGTGGTGTTTCACAACCCCGATGGCACCTCCGAGCATGATGTTCTTGTCAAGCGTGTTATTGCCACGGCCGGCCAGACGGTCGACCTGCAGGATGGCAAGGTGGTCGTTGACGGCCAAGCGCTCGACGAGGACTATACGACGGGCATGAGCTGGCCGCTTTCGGTCCAAGCGCCCGGCGCTCAGGTAAGCTATCCCTACACGGTTCCCGACGGGTGCGTGTGGGTGATGGGCGACAATCGCGAAAACTCTGCCGACTCACGTTATTTTGGTCCCGTCGATCGCTCTGATTTGATCGCAGTGGCGCTTGTGCGCTACTGGCCGTTCAACCGCATCGGCGCTATCGACTAAAAACCGCTATAGTACAGTACCTAACCGTGTAATCGTTTCGACGAGGGGATATTAGAGGCATGAACGCTTCATCGCTTTCCTTCCAAGACATCATCCTGCGCCTCCAGCAGTACTGGGGCGAGCAGGGCTGCGTCATCATGCAGCCCTATGACTCCGAGGTCGGTGCCGGTACCTTCCATACCGCGACCACGCTGCGCTCGCTCGGTCCCGCCGAGTGGCGCACCTGCTATGCACAGCCCTGCCGCCGTCCCGCCGACGGCCGCTACGGCGAGAACCCCAACCGCATGCAGCACTACTATCAGTTCCAGGTGCTCATCAAGCCCTCGCCGGTCAACGCCCAGGAGCTCTACCTGGGTTCGCTGGCCGCCATTGGCCTGGACCCCAACGACCATGACGTCCGCTTTGTCGAGGACGACTGGGAGAGCCCGACGCTCGGCGCCTGGGGCCTTGGCTGGGAGGTCTGGCTCAATGGCATGGAGGTCACGCAGTTTACGTACTTCCAGCAGGTGGGCGGCATCGAGGTCGACCCCGTGCCCGTCGAGATCACCTACGGCCTGGAGCGTATCGCCATGTACGCCCAGGGCGTTAACTCGGTCTACGACCTGGTGTGGAGCTACCTGCCCGACGGCACGCCCATGACCTATGGCGACGTGTTCCTCGAGAACGAGCGCGAGTTCAGTGCCTATAACTTTGAGGTCGCCAACGTCGAGATGATGCGTCAGAAGTTTGACGACTACGAGGCCGAGTGCCATTCCTGCCTGGAGCGCAAGCTGCCGCTGCCGGCATATGACTGCGTCATGAAGTGCAGCCACGCTTTCAACCTGCTCGATGCTCGCGGCGCCCTGTCCGCGGTCGAGCGTGCCAACTACATCCTGCGCGTCCGCGCCGTCGCCAAGGCGTGCTGCGAGGCCTACATGGCCGAGGTCGCCGGAGTCAACGAGAATGCCGATCAGGAAGGCGAGGTGGCGTAAGCCATGGCAGACGCTAAGGATTTCCTGTTTGAGATCGGTACGGAAGAAATGCCCTCCGCACCGCTGAACAATGCCGTCAAGCAGCTTGGCACCATGATCGCCAAGGGTCTCGACGAGGCCGGTCTGGCCCACGGCGAGGTCCGTGTGATCTCGAGCCCGCGCCGCCTGGCTGCGCTCGTTGCCGACGTCGCCACCGCGACCGACGAGGTTCACGAGGTCAAGCGCGGCCCCGCGGCCAACATCGCCTTCGATGCCGACGGTAACGCCACCAAGGCCGCCCAGGGCTTCGCCCGCAAGTGCGGTGTGGCTGCCGAGGATCTGGTCCGTCGCGAGGACACCGACGGCCGTGAGTACGTCTTTGCCGAGAAGAACATCCCTTCCGCCCCGGCCACCCCGATCCTGACGGCCCTGTGCGAGAAGACTATCGCTGGCCTGCAGTGGCCCAACTACCGCTCTCAGCGCTGGGGTCACGAGCATGCGACCTTTGTTCGTCCGGTCCGCTGGATCTGCTGCCTTCTGGGCGAGGACGTTGTGCCCGTGTCGTTTGCCGACGTGACGAGTGGCAACACCACGCGTGGTCATCGCGTGCTTGGCCCTGGCGACCATGTGGTTGCCAGCCCCGCCGTCTACGAGCAGGTGCTCGAGGACGCCGGTGTGCTTTCTGCCGAGCGTCGTCGTGAGGCCATCCTCGCCGGTATCGCCGAGGTCGAGGCTGCCCGTCCCGGCTGCCATGTCGATACGCCCAAGAAGGTCTTTGAGGAGGTCATTAACCTCTGCGAGTGGCCGACGGTGCTCGTCGGTACCTTCGATGAGGAGTTTCTCAAGGTCCCGCACGAGATTATCTGCGAGTCCATGCTCACCAACCAGCGCTACTTCCCGATCTATGACGGCGAGGGCAAGCTCACGCGTGAGTTCGTGGTCGTTTCCAACAGCAAGCCCGAGAATGCCGAGCGCGTGATTGACGGCAACGAGCGCGTCGTGCGCGCCCGTCTGGACGACGCCAAGTTCTTCTACGAGGAGGACCTGAAGATCTCCCTCGACGAGTTCCGCGAGCGTCTGGCCAAGGTCGCCTTCCAGGAGAAGCTCGGTAGCGTGCTCGCCAAGTCCGAGCGCATTGAGCAACTCGCGCTTGCCATCGCTCGCGAGGCCCATCTGGGCGCCCACCTGGCCGCCGACGCTGCTCGCGCCGCGCACCTGTGCAAGGCCGACCTGGTGTCTAACGCCGTCGTCGAGTTTACGAGCCAGCAGGGCGTGATGGGCGGTTATTACGCGACCGCGATGGGGGAGAACGACGAGGTCGCCCACGCCATTCGCGATCACTATCGTCCCCGCTTTGCCGGTGACGAGCTGCCCGAGGGCACCGCTGGCTGCATCGTGGCCTGTGCCGACAAGCTCGATACCATTGCCGGTATCTTTGCCATCGGCGAGCCCCCGACCGGCTCCTCCGACCCCTATGCGCTGCGTCGTGCCGCTATCGGCATCATCAACATCCTGCGCGACCGTCTGCCGATCGACCCCACGTCGCTTATCGACTTCGCCCTCGAGCTCTATGGCGAGCAGGGCATTGAGTTCGACGCCGCCGAGGTCGCCCAGCAGGTTCGTGACTTCTTCCATGGCCGCCTGGTGAGCATGGCCCGCGACGAAAAGATCCCGGCCGATACCGTTGCCGCCGTCTCCGCGGTGCACATCATCGCTCCGTCCGTCTTCTTCGCCCGCTGCGCCGCCCTCGACGAGGCCCGCAAGAACGACGCCGAGACGTTCGACAACCTTGCGACCGCCTATGCTCGCGCCGCGCATATCTCCAAGCCCGAGCTGGGCGTGGAGTACGACCGCAGCCTGATGGGCGAGGTCGAGCTTGCGCTCGCCGACGCCTCCGAGGCTGCTCAGACCGCTGTCGATGCCGCCCTTGCTACCGAGGATTATCCGGCCGCATTTGCTGCCCTCGCCGCCCTGCGCGCGCCCATCGACCGTTTCTTCGACGAGGTCATGGTCATGGACAAGGACGAGCAGCTCCGCGATAATCGCCTTAAGCTGCTCAACCGCTTCGAGGCCGTTTTCTCCGGCATCGCCAACATCGGTGAGCTTGCTCGTAAAAAGTAAGCCAGCCTGCGCGTAAGCGCAAAAGGAGCCCCGCATGGATTGCCCGGTCACCGCTCGTCCCACCGTTATCGTTATCTCCGACTCGCTCGGTGATACCGCTTGTGAGGTGGTGCTTGCGGCGTCCGGGCAATTTGATGAAGGGGCTTTTCGTTTGTTGCGCCTGCCCAAGGTGACCTCGGTGGAGCAGGTGGAGTCGTTTGTGGGCCCGCGCGTCGATGCCGACCATCGCGATATTGCCGTGTTTCACACCATTGTCGATCCGGCGCTTCGCGCCCGCGTGCTCGATTACCTGGGCATGCTGCATATCCGTTCGGTCGACCTGATCGGTCCGACGCTCGCCGTGCTATCGTCGCTCATCGGTGTGCCGCCCAAAGGCGTCGCGGGCGTGATTCACAGGACCGATGACCGCTATTTCCATCGTATCGAGGCCATGGAATATTTCGTTGAGCACGATGACGGGCGCGGTTGCGACGATTTGTCGGGTGCCGATATCGTGCTGCTGGGCGTATCGCGCACGTCCAAGACGCCGCTGTCGATGTATCTGGCTTATCAGGGCTACAAGGTTGCCAATGTTCCGTTGGCCCATGGCATGGAGCCGCCGAAGTCGATTTACGAGGTCGACCCGATGCGCCTGTTCGGCCTGATTTCGACCGTCGATGTGATTTCCGAAATTCGCGATAGCCGCTTGGGCGATGACTACGCTCGTGCCGTTGCCGGCTCCTATGCCGAGCCCGAGAGCGTGCGAAGCGAGCTCGAGGAGGCTCGTGCTCTCATGAAGCGCCTGGGTTGCTTTGTAGTGCGTACCGACGGCAAGGCGATCGAGGAGAGCGCCTCCGAGATCATCGCTCACCTCGATGAGATCCAGGAAGCAAGGGCCCGCCGAGCCGCCCGCCGCGCCCAGCAGCAGTAACTACTGAGTAGCTAATTTGGCACGTGTCTCTATAGTATTGTCAAATCTCCTGGGACGAGCCCGCCCTCCTCGAGTCGCTCGGGAGGCTCGGCGTTGCAGAGACGGCGAGGCCGGACGGGGATTACCTCTTCGTGATGGAGGGGAACCCCGGCGCTGGAGGGCGACGGGGAGGCGCCTCGGGTGCAGCTACACAAGGGGGCCTGTCCACGAGGTCCACGTGCGGGAAGTCAATTAATTTACCGTTCAAAAAGGGGGCAATGTGGGAAAGGGCCAAGCCGACTATTGAAATGACGATAAAGACGAGGCATCCTGATGTATGTCGGAATATAGATAGGACAAAACGTATCATCTATATCGCTTCTATGAAACCCGATGCAAGTTCTTCTCAATCTCGAAATAGATTGAAGGCATTGAGAGGAACTTTATACTACAAAAATCGTAGGTCTGCCACCTAGACAGAAGAAGTGATTTTGTATGCGGAATCTTGCATTTTGAAAACCGGTGCCAACTATGAGGTGTGAGTCGGGCTCGGTAAAGCGCGGGGGAAATGAGATAGGCTGCGCGTCATCAGAGAGTGGCGCGCAGCCTATTGACCTGCTTTCGTATGACGGATGCTTTAGAGGATCCAGGGGCCAAGTGGGTTGCCATCTGCGGAGCAGTCTTGAATCGTTAGGATGGGATTTTGAAAGGGCTGTCTCTCCCTCCACGCCTTCAAGTGATAGGTGCAGACGCGGTCGTAGTGGATTTTTTTGTATGCGCGCGATATCTGTTTTACAGCCTCCTCTTTGCTGGAATATTTTCCTGGAGCATGTGCAACAGATGTGCATGCGATACCGTCGATCCAGCCAGATTGGGGTCCGAGGTTAAAGCTCGAGATTATTGTCAAGACGCCATTGAGGCCAGCTTGCAACAAATCGTTCTGTATTCGTTCAAATGCTGATTGATTGTTGGTTCCAAGGCCAATCATTCCAATTGCAGAGAGGTATCCGCTATCAGTGAGTTTATCTCCTGCACCTCGAATAACCTTGCTTGTGATGTTGAGGCCATCTGGGCCGCCATCGCCAACGAAGGGGTATGGTACGTCTTCTGGGATTGGGAGCAAAGGAGGATTCACCGTAATGAGTTCATAGCTGCAAGAGCTTTCGATATTGTTTAGTGCGTTGTAGAGACTTCCGGTTAGAACAGTTAAATCTTCGCTAATACCATTGACCAGTGCGTTTAGTTGGCAGATTTCTGAGGCGATTGGATTGATATCTATCGCCGTGACGTGCATTCCAGATTTTGCCAGTATGAGTGCCTGGATGCCTGGTCCAGAGCAGAGGTCTAAGGCATTCTTTCCGGGGGATGGGCTTAGCCGACGAGCGAGCCCAATTGAATCAGAGCCAAAATATAGTAAAGGCGAGGGTGATGGCGCATCGGCAAAAAGCCAGATGCCATGATATCGGATTAGAGATAAACCGGAAAGGGAGGCATTGCCATTGTGCTTGCTTAGCAGCCCGAGTGAGGCTATGGTTTCAACAGTGCCTTTCAGCAGACTTCTTTTTGCCACTTCTGAATCGAGATCAATCTCTCCACCTAGCATCAGGAAGGAGACGATCTCTTGATGCTCCCTGTCAAGTTGATCCCAGATGCGATGCGCGCATTCAAAAGGATCTATAGATATGTCAAGTGTGTCTAAAAAATCTGTTACTCCAAGAGTGTCCAATCTACGGAGTGGATTACTCGAGAGCGAATTTAAAGAGGGTAGCACTTCAATCATGTATATCAGACCCATTTCCGATAAAGGTAGTCTCGAATTTAGTCTCGACAATCAAGTCGGCTGCCAGTTTAGGAGCTAGCTTTGCAAGACAGGTCTGTGCCTCTTTCGAGAGGGCGATGTCTTCGCAAATCTCGCATTGAGAGAGGTAGCTTGAGCGCCCAAATGAAGAAAGGCCTCCGCTCGTGCGCAAGTGCTTCAGCAGCCCTCCAGGTCCTATGTATTGTATGTAATTAAGTAGGAGCAGCTGCAGTTCATTAATGTCATCCGTCAGATTGATTTTGCCAAGATCGAAAAGCCAAGTTCCCTCTGCATTTATTCCGCAGCAGGGTGCAAGATGGCAGTTTGGGGAAATAACGAAGTCTCGGCCGCAGTCGGAACAGTGTGACGCTAAGAGACGTGCCTGCGGTCGCGCATTTTGGTTGAGACTGAGATTTCGTGCGCGCCCAATTCGCGTGATGCCTGAATCCGTGATGAAGCGGGCTGGCGCGCTGGGAGGCTGGGTATTTTCGTCGAACTGATGCAGGAGTGGAATGTCTTCATTAAGGTACTTGCACAGGTATGCCGGGCTGATTGTACTGTTGTTATCTCTGCAGACCGCAATGCCGAGAGTTTGAAAGCCCATTGTTTTTGCTGAGTTCCAAAGGTTGCGCACATTCTCGAGGGGTATATATTCCGCATGAAAGTCGTCGCAGCTGATATTGATTTCGTCAAGGCCACATGACTTCAATTCGTTGAGGAACGTTTCTGCGTCTCTTTCGCTTTTTGCCCACCACGCATTCGTTACAATTCGAGTAAAGAGTCCTAAAGAATTCGCATATGCGATGGCCTCGAGAAGGTCATCGCCAAGAAGGGTGCATTCTCCGCCCGTAAACACAACAACACCACTTCCGACGCATACTTCGGCGAAGCTATCGATGAATTGCCGCATTTGGGGAAGAGTAAGCCTGTCACTGTTGTTCGGAGTGCAGCTCATCAGACAATGATCACACACAGCGCCACATTTATATGTTGTTATAAATGTCAGCATTCGAGGTCTGCGGAACAGCACGTGCTGCGAGCTTTCGGAAATCATGCCGCGAGCAAACGGGCGTCGGTGATTACCAAGGTGCCTTCGTTCTCGGAGTAAGTAACTTCGAATTCGACGGAGCGATAATACCCGCGGGCGACCCCATTGGAAGCCCCTTCGGGGTTGATGGTATTGGAGCTGGAATTCTTGATTGCTGTTTTAAGCATGGCTGCTTGCCTCGCTGCACTCAAGCCCTCTTGATCAAATTTCCTGAAAACAGAAGTTTGTTTGTACGATTCCGATAGTTCAACAACATCAGGTTTGTTCATAAAAATAGCTGATCCATAGCCCATTGTGTTGACGTCGTACTTAAGGTTGGCGTTGTTTTGAGCATTCGCGTTTGCGTTTGCCATTCCGTTTGCGTTCAGAATGATGTTTGCGTTCGTTACTGCGTTTGCATTAAGTACAACGTTTACGAGAGGTATCGTTTGCGGCTCAGCTTCGTTGTCCTCGTCATAATATGCAAGTTGGATACGACGATATACTGCGCGTGCAACGGGGACACGCGCCTCCTTTTCGGTTGACTCCACCAGTTCGTACAGAGAGACTTTTCGATTTCCCGCTTTGATTTGGAGGTCTGTAATTCCATATTTCTGGAATACGGCACGAGGCTGAGCTTCGAAATCGCGTCTTGCGTCGGTAGATTGTTCCGCGTCCGCGACCAGTTTTTCAAGGATGCTAAGCTGGGACTGTATTGAGAGTTCGTTTAGGTGGTTCACATTGTCCATAGCGGTGACCTCCAATGTTGAATAGCTGTCTTGAAAGACTACGTCATGCTAGTGTCGGTATCGATTTGATACTACGAACAAATTAGAACTAAATGGATATAGTTTCCATACTAATCAAAACAAACTTGCATTCAAGTTTTTATTTATACTTGATTTAAGGCGGAGTGGAATGTGGGCGCGCAAGGAGATGCGGAATCGATGAGAGCCTCAAAAAAAATTACTGCAGTGTTATCATCTTTCATCCTCTCTATTCTTCCATTTCTGATTCTATGGACGGCTTGGTCAGTCCTCCCTGATACAATTCCCGCTCATTGGAGTGGGGGTATGGTTGATCGATGGGGTAATAAGCTTGAATTGCTGGTTGTTCCGCTGTTTTCTCTGATTGGTTCTATTGCAATTTCTGTGTACCTTATTGTTTCCACGCGGCGAAGAGAGTTCGCGGATTTCTCTGTTCGAATGCGACGGGACTTTGTTGCGTGCTATATTTCTAGTCTTCTTTTATCGACAACCTGCTCAGTGATAATTGCCGTTTGGGTTCAGTTGATTCTTACGCAAAACACTGCGGTTGATGGGGGGCTTGGACTATCGATCCTGTATTCCCTTCCCGGGATATATGTGATCTTGTGCGCTTTGCCGCCTTTTTATGCGAGCGGCGAGAGCAAAAAGGCAGAGCGCCTGATAACAGTTCTTATTGGCGGCGCGGAGATTGTTCTTTGTGGAATAGTGCTTGAAGGTTCGGCTGCCTCTTATGCGATGATTGGACTGATGATTCTGTTCTGTGCGTTTGAGATTGTGTCACAGGTAAGGGATAGCCGGTCCTTATGAGTTGAATTACGCGCGTGCGGATATAAAGGGTGGCATGTTAAGCTGGTCGTTTTCTCGTTCTGGGACATTTGCAGTAGGATGAGTGGGACTAGGCGCGCTGCGGTGTGATGGTTGAGACTTGTATCGCTGCAAATCCGCTGATGCACATTTTGCTATTGGGCTTGAAGGTGGGACCGGCAGGCCTTTGTTTGGGTTGTTCTGGTCGTCCAACGCGTGTTGCACGGCTTTATATTGTTACCCTCGTTCGGCGCTCCGTTGGAGCATTTCCGGGTTTGTCGGCATCATGACTTGGCCAAGTGACACGCTTGCCGGGACGGTTGTAACGCCGCGCCGGTTCCGTGTGCTCCTTCGTTGTTGGCCTGTCCAGCCGGGGGCGGATTCGGCCTCATGTTGTGGCGCACGGCCTTCAGGGGCTTCCCCCTGGCGAGTTATGTTCGTCCGTATGGGTAAGGGTCGGGTTGAGCTGACAATCCCGTGTCGGAAGGGGCTTGCACCATGCGCGCGATGACAGAGATTGAGTGGCTGGACGGCCGTGTGACGAAGGTGCCGGAGCTCGCCCTGGGCGATGCGCTCGGCGAGAGCGTCCAGGCGGAGCTCGATTTCGGGTTCGACGATGTGTTGGAGGGCCTTTGGGTCGAGGTGCGCCATCATGAGCCGGATGAGGACTCGGACGGCGACCCGCGCGGGAGGGGCTGCGCACTGTACGCGGACTGCCGGTACAGCCTGGTCGAACCGTCGGACCTCGACCGTGTCTTCTGCATCCTTTACGAGGGGCAGCCGAGGGTCTGCCGCGTCGCGGGGGAGCTCGTGAACCTTTTGCGGGCCTGCGCGTTGTCCTGCCTCATGCTCGGATCTCCCTACCCGCCAGGCGCCCTCGAGGCCCTGGCCGCGTGCGCTCGATACCTCTGCGGTCCGGCTTTCACATCCGACCTCGCCGCCCGTGCCCGCGCCGCGGGGGAGCTAGGGCCCCCGCGGCGGCGGTGAACGCGGCCGCTGCGTGGGAATTTGGGATGGGGGCGGGTTCCGAAACGCCTGCGGAGGGGAGAACCCCGTTGGGCGGGGACTATTCGTGATGCTTGATATCGCATTGCAGTATGGAAGCACGGATCATCTTCGCGATGGTCCGACCGGTTGATGGGCTAGGACGCGCATTCAGCAGGGAAGGGGATGGCTTTTAATGCCGCTTTTGGCTTATGCGTGCCGCGCTCCGCGTATGGCCATCCTGCGGTGCTAAAGCATTCTTGAAGTCTGTTAAGTGAATTCGTTTTAATCGCGCACGTGGCCGTTTGCCCATGTCACATAACAGGATTCACTGTTGATTGCCCGTGTGATGACAGCGTGAGTTTCGGGGGGGGGTGTTCCTATAGTTTTGTCAACTGGGCAATGCTGTTTTCGAGATTGAATC
>CABSLA010000004.1 GCA_902478545.1 uncultured Collinsella sp. | reverse complement strand
AAGAAGGAGTAACATCGGGACTTGCAGCGACGGACCTCAGGACACTCTTACACCATGTCTGCGCGCGCGACCTGGCTGCACCCTAGTTTGCATCAAAACGAGCAAATTCGCGTGCTTCACATAGTCGGCAGGTTGGCCCACCTACTTTTTTCGAGTTGTTCGGCCAGCTGAACCACTAGTCGAGGCCCCTTGAACCGCAATCGAGCGCTATAGTCGCCCCAATTTCGCAACCAAGCCCCATAAATCTACCTGAATCAATTCGAATAGGACGTTGCGATCGCACCATTCGTATAGGATAAGGCCGAATAACTCAAATTATGTTGGTGAGGCATCTGAGCGGTCGGCAAAAACGCTTAGAAGCTACGAATCCGCAACTAAAGTTCACCAAAATGGGGCGGCCGACAGAAACCTCCCCAGCCGAAGCTGCCCCCCTCAATACGACAGCTCAAAACCCACCGTTCGCAGAAGATAAGCCGCGCCCCAATACCGTTGCCCGAAGTTTCGGGCGTATATGGCGTCCGCTATGCCATCATGCGCGTATGGGAATCGTTCTGTCACATACCACGGCACGCGCTGTATACCAAACAGTCAACTCGCTCGCAAGCTACGCGACCGATCCCATACCCATGGAAAAGATCAAGGTGTCTGCGCCGACCACGTCCGACCTGGAAGCGGCGCGAGCATGGCTCAACAGAAAGAATGTCGATTCTGAAAGCATCCATGTGCTGACGTTTTCCAATAATGCCAAAAGGCACCGCAAGGGCTGCATCTGCCACTGCACGCGCTATACGTTTGATGCAGAAAGCTACCTAGAACTCGAGCCGAACGTCCACATCGTCGATATCAAGCTGTGCGCGTTAGAGGCAGCAGCCGACCTCAACCTTTCGGAGCTCGTTGAGTATTACTTTGAAATCTGCGGCTCCTACGCGCTTGGAACGTCCGACGAAACTCAATATCGCGAGCGCCCAGCCCTAACCAGCGTTGAAGAGCTCAGAGCCTTCTTTTCAGAGGCATCGGGGTATCGTGGATCTAATAAAGCACTTAAGGCACTTTCTTATGTACGCGAAGGCTGTCGCTCCCCACTCGAAACGGCGTTTGTCATGATGCTGACAATGCCCAAGTCAATGGGTGGCTTAGCCATACGCGCTATCAAAACGGACTACCCGATCCCAGTCCCCAAAAGATACGCCGCCCTAACGCGACGGACGGTTTTCTACCTCGACGCGCTGCTCGAAAATTCGATGACCGATATCGAATACAACGGCTTTTACCACGACGAGCCCGAACAGCAATCAATTGACGAGGAACGCCGAAACACGCTGCGAAACATGGGATATGCCGTTATCACAGTTAGTCGTCATTCGTTTTTCAAGCAGTCCGCTTTTAGACGGGTCATGGAAGCGATTCGCATTCGCGAGAAGATATGGCCCGGTCGACTCCCGGATAACTTCGCCATCCTGCAAGAAACTCTTCGTCAATTTGTCTTGCGGCGCTACTTCGAATACGGCCGCCGCGTCCTGGAGACACTCAAAGAAGAAGAGGCCGCCAAGCGCGAAATTGCAAGCCAATATCCGCAAGCTGATGACCCGAGCATCAACGATGTGCCAGAACCCGACGACATGCAACACGTCGGGGCCCTTGCTGAGGAAATCAATGGGCCTTGGGAAAGCGACATTTTCGCAAAAATCGATGAAAACCGCACGGAAGACGACACGATTATTGATCTAATTGAGAATTCGCTCTTCTAAAGGCGATCTCTGCGGATGTCCACCTACATTTTTCGACTTATTCGGCCACCGATGTGCCAGATTGGCTGCAGCAATGCTCAATATAACTTTAGATAAAACTGATTCTGCAGGAACTCCCGTAGAGGAAGAACTGATTCTCGCGGTATTTAACACGATAAAGTACAAATATGAACAGTTCTAATGCTTCTCAAGGTGGCTTTCTTAGCATGCTGGCCGAACATCTCGAAATATGTTGGCGAGCATTGCGTCGATGTCTCCCAACCCGCAGAAAATCGCCGAGGCGGCAAGCAGTCATCGAAATTATCGCAAATTGTATTGACATATGAACATGCGCTCATATAATCGAAAGTAAATTATATGAGCGCATGTTCATATGAAAGGATATTGCAATGAGCATCCGCGTTGATGAAACGAAACCCGACATCGAGGCCACCGAGCCCGTGATCCCCACCACCTGCTCGCCCGAGGACCTTCCCGACGAGGAGCTTCTCTACGACCTTGCCGACCTGTTCAAGGTCTTCAGCGACACCACGCGCATCAAGATTCTCTATGCCCTCATGGGCCGCGAGCTCTGCGTGGCCGACATCGCCGAGGCGACCGCAACCTCGCAGTCTGCGGTGTCGCACCAGCTGCGCACGCTCAAGCAGTCGCACCTGGTCAAGTTCCGCCGCGACGGCCGCAACATTCTCTACTCGCTCGCCGACGATCACGTCTACACCATGCTCAACCAGGGCATGAGCCATATCTGCGAATAGCAATCACCCACGGTATCAGCGCGGCCGGCACCCAGACCGCTAACATAGGGAAAGGAACCCACCATGAAAAAGCAGTTTAAGCTCGACGAGATCGATTGCGCCAACTGCGCGCGCGAGCTTCAGGACGAACTTGCCAAGCTCGAGGGCGTCAAGTCCGTTTCGGTCAACTTTATGACCCAGAAGCTGACGCTCGAAGCCGACGACGCCAAGTACGACGAGGTCCTGGACCGCGTCGTTGAATTCACCGCCGACGCCGAGCCAGACTGCGAAATCATTCTCTAACCCGCGCATACGTTGACCTGCAAGGCCGCGCTTGCCGCGGCCTTTGCTCGCGAAATTATATGAGCAAGTGTTCATACACTCAAATGGGAGGTTTGAATCATGGCAGCCGCCGATCCCAAAAAGAAAAAGAAGAAGCGCAAGAAGAAAGAGTCCCTTGAGCACAAGCGCAACCGCATCCTGGTAGCACTGGGCATTTTTGCCGTTGTTTATGCCCTCGACGAGCTCGGCACCCTCACTATCGCATTTGGGGAGCCCGGCAACATCTACGCCAGCTTCGCGCTGTTCCTCGTGCCGTTTTTGATTGCCGGCTACGACGTACTGCAAAAGGCATTCAATAACATCCGCCGCGGCAAGGCCTTCGACGAGAGCTTCCTCATGGCCGTCGCGACCATCGGCGCGTTTGCCATGGTGCTCTTCCCCGACACCGACCCGCACATGGCCGAAGGCGCCGCTGTCATGCTGTTCTACCAGGTCGGCGAGTTGTTCCAGGCATACGCCGTGGGCAAGAGCCGCAAGTCGATCAGTGCCATGATGGACATCGCGCCCGACTATGCTAACGTCGAGCAGCCCGACGGCACGCTCGAGCAGGTCTTCCCCGATGACATCGCCGTCGGCACCGTGATCGTGGTCAAGCCCGGCGAGCGCGTGCCTATCGACGGCATCATCGTCGAGGGCGAGACGCAGCTCGACACCGCCGCACTCACGGGCGAGTCAGTCCCCCGCCCCGCCAAGTCCGGCGACGATATCATCAGCGGCTGCATCAACATGACGGGCCTCATCCACGTGCGCACCACCAAGCCGTTTGGCGAATCCACCGTCGCGCGCGTCCTGGAACTCGTAGAGAATGCCAGCGAAAAGAAGGCGCGCACCGAGAACTTCATCACGCGCTTCGCCCGCGTCTACACGCCCGCCGTCACTGGCGCTGCCGCGGTGCTCGCGCTTGGCGGCGGCCTGGTGACTGGCGCTTGGTCCGATTGGATCCTGCGCGGCCTGACCTTCCTGGTCGTCAGCTGCCCGTGCGCCCTCGTGATCAGCGTACCGTTGAGTTTCTTTGGCGGCATCGGCGGCGCGTCCAAGCTGGGCGTTCTCATCAAGGGCTCCAACTACCTCGAGACGCTCGCCGACGTGGACACCGTCGTCTTCGACAAAACGGGCACCCTCACCAACGGCACGTTCTCAGTCGTCGCGGTGCACCCCGAGGCTGGCCATACCGAACAATCGTTGCTTGAAGTCGCAGCCCTTGCTGAATCGTTCTCCGATCACCCCATCGCGCAGTCCGTGCGCGACGCCTACCAGGGCGAGGTCGACCCCAAGCGCGTGAGAGACTCCGCCAACGACGCGGGCCACGGCGTGACGGCAACCATCGACGGCAAGCACGTCGTCGTTGGCAACGCCAAGATGCTCGCCACGGCCGGCGTTGAAGCACCGGACTGCGAGGTTGTCGGCACGATCCTCCACGTGCTCGTTGACGGCGTGTACGCCGGCCACATCGTGATTGCAGACACCGTTAAGGCCGATGCGGAGCAAACGATTCGCGACCTGCATGCCGCCGGTATCAACCGAACCGTCATGCTCACGGGCGACCGCGAGGAGGTTGCGGCGTCTGTGGCCAAGCAACTCAGTCTCGACGAGTTCCACGCGCAGCTGCTGCCGGGCGATAAGGTCGAGCGCGTCGAGGCGCTGCTTGCAACCGAGAGTGGCAAGGGCAAGCTCGCCTTTGTGGGCGACGGCATCAACGATGCGCCCGTGCTTACGCGCGCCGATGTGGGCATTGCCATGGGCGCTATGGGTTCTGACGCTGCGATCGAGGCCGCCGATGTCGTGCTCATGGACGACAAGCCGTCCAACATTTCCCGCGCGATCCGCGTGGCACGCAAGACCATGACGATCGTCTGGCAGAACATCATCTTTGCGCTGGGCGTTAAGCTGCTGATCCTTGTGCTGGCAGCGCTGGGCATCGCCAACATGTGGCTTGCCGTGTTCGGCGACGTAGGCGTGGCGATCATCGCCATCCTGAACGCCATGCGCGCGATGGGTGTCAAGAACCTGTAGCGCCTGTGGTCCCTCCGGCCGGGACCGGGCTTGGTTTTGAAAACGTCCTCGACCAATGAATCGCCCCCGTTCTGCTCCTTCGGAGCTACGAACGGGGGCGATTCTGGCCTGCGGAATGTTTTCAAAACCAAGCCCAGTCCCGGCCTACGGTGACGTTGCTGGTGGTTCTTGGGCATCGCTTGCTGGCGGGGTTCCTTGTCTGAGTTGGACTTGGTTGGTGGGGTTACTGATCCCGGTCGCCGTCCCGCCCCAGCATCGATTTCAGCTTCTCAAAGCTCTCCTCGCTTAGGCAGTGCTCCATGTGGCAGCCCTCTTGCGACGCGACCTCAGCCGAAACACCCGCATCCTCCAGCAGCCCCACGAAAAAGCAGTGACGCTCCCACATTTGACGAGCGACCTCCAGACCACGCTCCGTCAGATGAACATCTCGCTTGCCCATTTCGACGTAGCCGTTGTTCTCCAACGTCGCCATAGCTTTTGAAACGCTTGCCTTAGTTACGCCAAGGTACTCTGCAACATCAATCGAGCGCACGATGCCCTGACGTTGCGACAGAACGTAGATCGATTCGAGATAGTCTTCTCCAGATTCACGCAGGGCCATGGGCCGCCTTTCGCGATGGCTTCTAGTTAGTCTTTGGATACTTTTGCTTGATTTACTTTACCGCAAAAGTTGCCCATGTCTTACTACTTTGTTTAAAAGTTAACCGTGTTTCACAAAACGCACGGGACGAAAACAAAACGGGGATACACCCCGCAAGGAGTGTCCCCAGGTGCCGGGTGCCGGCCCGCAGTTACATCAGTCCAAAGTGCTTTGCGGCGTTGTAGATCCCATCGTCGTCCACGGCGGTCGTCACGTAGGTCGCCGCGGCCTTCACGGTCTCCTGCGCGTTGCCCATGGCCACGCTCGTGCCCACGGCGGAAAACATCGATAGGTCGTTCTCGCCGTCGCCAAAGGCAATCGCCTCGCTCGCGTCGATGCCCAGGCGCTTCAGCGTCGCCGCCACGCCCAGGTCCTTGCCGCCGTTAGCGGGAATAATGTCGCAGAACAGATCGCACCAGCGCGTGGTGAGCGAATGCGACACGGCGTCGGTCACTATATGCTCGTCGGCAGGATCCACGAAGGCACAGAACTGGTAAACCGGCGCATCGAAGGCATGCTCAAACGGCTCCTCGTGGTAGACGATCCCCGCATTGTTGCCGGCCGTCACCACGCGCTCGGACAGGCGGTTCACAAACGAGTTCTCGCCCTGCATGCACAGCGAGTCGTAGCGCCCCTCGGCCACCTGGTCCACGATCACCGCGACGTCGTCCGAATCGATCGGGCAGCTGCGGTAAACCCCCTCGGCATCAAAGCAGTGCTGGCCCGAAAGCGTAATGTACGCATCCCAGCCCAGGTCGAACAGCCAGTCCGGCATCTGGTAGGTCGGACGGCCCGTGGCGATCACGCACGCAATCCCCTGCTCATGAAAGCTGTCGAGCACCTGCTGCGCCGACGCCGGAATCCGGTGGGTCTTAAAGCTCAGCAGCGTGCCGTCGATATCGAAAAACGCGGCTTTGATCATTCTCGCCTACTCCTCGCCCTCGAGCTTTTCGCTTGCCTCGAGCCACGCCATCTCTAGCTCGTCCATGGCAGCGTGAGCCTCGTCGATCTTTGCCTGCTGCTCGCCGAGCGCCGTGTAGTTGGTGGGATCGACTTGGGCCATCGCGGCCTCGGCCTCCTCCACGCGGGCGCGCTGCGTTTCAATCTTGCGCTCGAGCGAGCTCACCTCGCGGCGGAGCTTCTGGCGCTCGGCGTTGGACAGGCCGTTGGGCTGACCGCTCGACTTGGGCTTTTCGGCCGCAGCTGCCGCGGCACCGGTGTCAAACGTGCCGGTCTTGGCGCTCGGCGCGCCCACGGGCTCGCCCTCGGCGGTAGCGTTGCACAGGCGCAGGTACTGGTCCACGCCACCGGGCATATGCGTCAGGTGGCCGTCGAGCAGCGCCCACTGCTGGTCGGTCACGCGCTCCATCAAAAAGCGGTCGTGCGTCACCAGGATCAGCGTGCCGGGCCAGCCGTCCAGCAGGTCCTCGACAATCGCGAGCATGTCGGTATCCAGGTCGTTGCCCGGCTCGTCCAGGATGAGCACGTTGGGCTCGTCCAGGATCGTCAGCAACAGCGACAGGCGACGGCGCTGGCCGCCCGAAAGATCGCCGATGCGGCTCCAGAGCTGCTGCGTCGTAAAGCCCAGACACTCGCAGAGCTTCTCGGGCGAAGTCTCCTTGCCGTCGATGACGTAGTACTTCTTATAGTTGCCGAGCACCTCGCGGATCGTGTCGCCCATGTAGGGCTTGA
This sequence comes from uncultured Collinsella sp., assembly GCA_902478545.1. Taxonomy (GTDB): domain Bacteria; phylum Actinomycetota; class Coriobacteriia; order Coriobacteriales; family Coriobacteriaceae; genus Collinsella. Next base: position 81,046 of record CABSLA010000004.1, on the reverse strand, counting down.
GCTCCTCGAGCTGCTGCGACAGCACGCCAAAGCGCACTGTCTGGCCAATCTTCACGCGGCCGCGCGTGGGTTCAATCTTGCCCTGGATCACGTCGAGCAGCGTCGACTTACCGGCGCCGTTCTCGCCCAAAAGGCCATAGCGGTCGCCCGCACCAATGAGCCAGGTCACGTCGGAGAGCACCTGCTTTGGCGCGCCGTCGGTGTCCGCATAGCCGGCGTCCACGTCAATCACGTCGATAACCTGCTTGCCCAAGCGGCTCACGGCCAGACGCTTGAGCTCCAGCTCGTCGCGCACGGGCGGCACGTCGGCAATCAGCTCGCGGGCGGCCTCCACGCGAAACTTAGGCTTGGTGGAACGGGCCTGGGCGCCGCGGCTCAGCCATGCGAGCTCCTTGCGCGCCATGTTGCGGCGGCGCTCCTCGGTGACGGCGGCCATACGGTCGCGCTCCACGCGCTGCAGGATGTATGCCGAATAGCCGCCCTCGAAGGGATCGACCTGGCCGTCGTGGACCTCCCACATGCTGGTGCAGACCTCGTCCAAGAACCAGCGGTCGTGCGTGACCACGAGCATGGCACCCTGGCCGCGCTGCCAGCGGGCCTTTAAGTGACGCGCGAGCCAGTTGATGGTGCGCATATCCAGGTGGTTGGTGGGCTCGTCGAGCATGAGCACGTCGTAATCGCCGATCAGCAAGCGCGCGAGGTCCACGCGACGGCGCTGACCGCCCGAAAGCTCGCCCACCGTGCCCTCCCAGGGCACATCGCTGATGAGGCCGGCGAGGATCTGGCGCGTGCGGGGGCTCGACGCCCACTCGTACTCGGGGGCGTCGCCCACAACGGCATGATGCACGGTATCAGTATCGACCAGGTTGTCCTTTTGGCCGAGCAGACCGATCGTCGTGCCGCGGCGGTGCGTCACGCGTCCGTCGTCGGGCTCCAGCGTGCCAGCGAGCACGCTAAGCAGCGTCGACTTGCCGTCGCCGTTTTTGCCGACGATGCCAATGCGGTCGCCCTCGCCCACGCCGAGCGTTACGCTATCGAAAATATGCTTGGTGGGAAACTCTAGGCTGACGGAATCGCATCCCAAAAGAATCGCCATATGCCCTGCTCCTTCGTAGAAATTCAACGTTGTCCATGATAGCAGCGAAAAGGCGGGCTGCACGCGACACAAAAAGGCGGGCCATCTCCCGAAAGAGATGACCCGCCTCTCCAATCAGTCCCGTGGCGACCGTGGCCGCCGCGGGCCTCAAGCATGTCCCGGACTAGGAGAACATGCCGGTGAGGTAATCATTCAGCCGCTTATCCTTGGGCCGTTGGAAAATCTCGTCGGTCTCGTCGTACTCGACCATATCGCCCATGTAGAAGAACGCCGTGCGGTTGGACACGCGCGACGCCTGCTCCATGTTGTGCGTCACGATGACGATGGCGCGCTCGGCCACGATCGACGACATAAGGTCCTCGATCGCCAACGTCGAGATGGGGTCGAGCGCCGAGCAGGGCTCGTCAAACAGGATCACGTCGGGGTTGAGCGCCAGCGTGCGCGCGATGCACAGACGCTGCTGCTGGCCGCCCGAAAGCGCGTAGGCGCTCTTGTCGAGCTTGTCTTTGACCTCGTCCCAAAGCGCCGCGCCGCGCAGGCTTTCCTCGACCATGCGGTCGAGCTCGTCGCGGTCGGTGATGCCGTGGCGCTTAGGCGCAAACGTGATGTTGTCGCGAATGGACTTGCGGAACGGGTTGGGCTGCTGGAACACCATGCCAATGGAGCGGCGCAGCTCGTAGGTGTTTTCGGTCTTGGTGTTCACGTTGCGCCCGCGATAGTTGATCTCGCCCTCCACGCGGCAGCCGCGAATCTCGCGATTCATGAGGTTGAGGCTACGCAAGAAGGTCGACTTACCGCAGCCCGAAGGCCCGATGAGCGCCGTGATCTCGCCCTTGTGAAAGTCGAGCGACGTATTGTGCAGTGCATGGTGGTCGCCATAGTACACGTTGACGTCCTTGGTGGAGAGCACGACCTCGTCGCTCACGGCCTTGCCGCTCGCGCGCACGCGCTTCTCGCTCTCCCCCACGCTCGACAAAAAGTCCTGGGTCTCGGACGATGCCGCCTCAGTTGCGGGCGTTGCATTTATCTCGCTCATTCGGCCGTCATCTTCCTTGCCAGTTGTTTGCCCACGATACGGGCGACTACGTTAAACAGCAGCACGCAGATCATCAGCAGCGCCGCGGTGCCCCAAACGATCTGCTGGGCCTCGGGGCTGCCCTCGCCATAGATCTTGTAGATGTGCACGGCGAGCGACTCGCCGGGGCGGAACACGTTCCAGGCGCAAGTGGGGCTCGACAGGTTAAAGCTCAAGAAATTCAGGCGAACCGGCGAACTCATGCCCGAGGTAAAGAGCAGTGCCGCGGCCTCGCCAAACACGCGGCCGGCCGAAAGCACGATGCCGGTCACGATGGCGGGCATGGCCTCGGGGATCAGGATGTGCAGCGTGGCTTCCCAACGAGTAAGGCCCATGGCCAGGCACGCATCGCGCTGGGTCTGCGGCACGTCCTCGAGCGCCTGCTGGATCACGCGCACCAGGATGGGGATGTTGAACATGGTGAGCGCGACGGCGCCGGAGATGATGGAGTACTTCCAGCCCAGCTGCACCGAGAACACCAGAAAGCCGAACATGCCGACGACGATGGAAGGCAGCGAGGACAGCGTCTCGATGGCGGTAGAGGCGATGTCGCGGATAGGGCCGTTCGGCGCGTACTCAACCAGGAAGACCGCTCCGCCTAGGCTGATGGGCACCGAGATGATCAGAGTGATCAGCAGCAGGTAGAACGAGTCGAACAGCTGGTAGAGCACGCCGCCCTGCGTTCCGTTGGCGCGCGACGGCTCTGTGAGAAAGCCCGGCTGGAACAGCGTCGAGATGCCCTCGAACAGGATATAGGCCACCATGGAGATGACGATGAGCATGACGATGGCGACGATCGCCGTCAGCACGCCCGTGGCGATGCGATCCTGCTTTTGGACACGCCCGAGCCTCGCCTCGTCGATGTGGATGCGCGTGCTAGCCACGAGCCTTCGCCCCCTTGCGGCCAATGAGATGGATGATCAGGATGAAGATGAGGCTCATGCCCATCAGCAGCAGACCGAGTGCCCACAGGACGTCGTCCTGGGCCGAGCCCTCGGCGTAGACCGCCATGGACGTGGTGAGCGTGGTGGTGATGGTGGACGCCGGCGACAGCAGCGACGTCGGCATGGCCTCGATGCCGCCGATAACCATGCGCACGGCGAGCGTCTCGCCAAAGGCGCGGGTCATACCCAGGATGACCGCAGTCATGAGCGACGGCATGGCAGACTTGAGCACCACGTGCCAGATGGTCTGCCAGCGGGTGTAGCCCAGTGCGAGCGAGCCCTGACGGTAGCTGTCGGGCACGGCACGCAGGCCATCGACCGAAAGCGTGGTCATCGTCGGCAGGATCATGACGGCCAGCACGATGGCGCCGGGCAAGATGCCCAGACCCGTGCTCACATGGAAAACGCTCTTCATAAGGCCGACGACCACGTGAAAGCCAATAAGGCCAAAGACGACCGAGGGAATACCGGTCAAAAGCTCAATGAGCGGCTGAAAGATCTTGGAACCAAACTTAGGGCTAATCTCGACCGCAAAGATGGCAGAGCCGATGGCGATGGGCAGCGCGATGAGCGTGGAGAGCACCATGACCGCAAACGAGGTGACGATCAGGGGCAGGGCGCCGGTGTAGGGCAGGCCGTTTTTGGCCGTGTTGGCCAGGTCCCACTTGGTGCCGGTGAAGAACTCGACGACCGAGACGCCGTCCTTGATAAAAGCCGAGAGGCCCTTTTGGGCGACCATAAAGATGAGCGCGGCAACGACAAGCGTCACGAGCGCAACGCACGCGCCCGTGACGCCCAGGCCCACGTTCTCAAGGTCGCGCTTTGGCAGCTGTTTTGCCATTGCAAACCTTTCCGGGGCGATTACTTATTTAGCGGAGACCTTGCCGCTGGCGTCCTTGACGACCTTCATGGCAGAGACGGGGATGAAGCCCTGCTCCTCGACGAGCTTGCCCTGGACGTCGTCGGAGAGCATAAACTCCAGGAAGGCCTTGGTGGCCTCGTCGGCGTCCTTGGAGCAGTACATGTGCTCGGTCGCCCAGATCTTGAAGGAGTCGTCGGTGACGTTCTTGCTCTTGGGCTCGACGCCCTCGACCTTGATGGCGTTGAACTTGGAGTCATCGAAGTGCGAGAAGTCGAGGTAGGAGATGGCGTTGTCGGTACTGCCCATCTGAGTCTGGACATCGCCGGACTTGTCGAGCTCGGCGTCGCCCTTAAAGTCGACGGCCTCGTCGCCAAAAACGGCGGCCTCGAAGGTGGCACGGGTGCCGGAGCCAGCCTTGCGGTTGAGAACGACGATCTTGACGTCGTCGCCGCCGACCTCCTTCCAGTTGGTGATCTGGCCGGAGAAGATACCCTTGAGCTGCTCGAGGGACAGGTCGTCGACCGTCACGTTCTTGGAGACGACGGGACCCATGCCAACGACGGCGACCTCGTGGTCGACGAGATTCTTGACCTGGTCGGCCTCGAGCTTGGTCTCGGCGAAGACGTCGGAGTTACCGATGGTGACGGTGCCAGCGGCGACAGCGGTCAGGCCCTTGCCCGAACCGTTACCCGAGCCGGAGACGGAGACGTCGGGGTTGGCGTCCATGAACTTCTCGGCAGCAGCCTCGACGAGAGCCTGGAACGAGGAGGCGCCGTCGTAGGTCACCTCGCCGGAGACGGACTCGGCAGCAGCGGCGGCGCTACCCTTGTCGGCGGCATCGGAAGCGTTGGAGCCACCGCAGCCAACGAGACCGAGACCGACGATGCTGGCAAGACCACCAGCGAGGCCGAGGAGCTGACGACGAGAATAAGCCTGATCGAGCATGATCTTCCTTTCATACATGCGACTCGCGGGCACCCTGCCCGCTTTGCTGCTTGGAAAGATACGACCTCGATCGGGCGGCAGCCGCGCCAGCTGCGGTTTCTTACGGGCATCTGATAGACCCTTACCGCAAGCGCTGCCCAGCCTTTACAAACGAATAACAATCCAGCGCCGAACATGGCGCACCTTTTACACCAGAGCAAAGTAGTCATTGGGGACGCTCTTGTTTGACTAGTCATTTAAGAGCGTCCCCAACGACTACCCCAGCAACGCCGGTGTTTTGGCAACGACAGCGAAAGCCCGCCAGAGCGAGCAAGGTGCCTTGAAACAAGGTGGCATCGATCTTTTGATCATGCCACCGAAGTTGAAAGGCAGATTGCCGCTCTGGCGGGCTTGTAGCGTCGACTGGTTACGCGGTTTGGTAAAACCGCGTAACCTTAGTAATGCAAGTTTGTATCCAAGCAGGATATAGGGGAAGCCCTACAGCTCCAACTCGTTGAGCTTTAAGATGGCCACAATATAGATCTTGAGCGCCTGCTTGAGCTGTTCCTCGTTGGCGCACTCGTTGGGACCGTGCATCTGGCCGCCCCACTCGGGCAGCTCCAGGCCGGTCTCCTCGGGGCCAAACGAGACGGCGCGGGCAAAGTTGCGCGCGTACGTACCGCCGCCCATGGCAAAGGGCTCAGCATGCTTGCCCGTAAACTCGTTATAGGTATCAATAAGCGCCTTCACGGCCGGATCGTCGGCAGACACCGAGAACGGCACCTTCGCGCGACCCAGCTGGCACGTCACACCAAAACGGCCCACGAGCGGCTCGAGCTGCTCGCGGATGGTATCGGCACTGGTGCTATCGGGGAAGCGCACGTCGATGACCTGCTCGATGTGGCCATCCACCACACGGATGACGCCGGGATTGCAGGTGAGCGGGCCAAACGCCGGGCTCGTCGCGTCGATACCCAGGCCGCGACCATAGGCGTCCGCATGCACAAAGGCCAAAAACTTGACAAACTCGTGCTCGGCAGGCGTTAGCAGGCGCTCGTCGCGTGCACCAAACGCGTCCTCGGCCTCGCGCAGATACGACACGATCAGGCCGACGGCATTGATGGTGCCCTCAGGCATCGAAGCGTGGCCGCCAATACCGTGGGCGAAAATCTGCGCATGTCCATTATCAAGCGCCGTGATCTCCAGACGGTCGGCGTTCTCGATGGGCGCCGGCAGCTCATCGGCGGCAATCGCGAGCTCGCAGATAGACTGCGACGGAATGGCATTGCTCGCCTCGGCGCCGCTCCAGGACACAATGCGCCCGCCGTCGATCTTGGGACTCACGAACGTCGCCCCAAACTGGCCCTTCTCGGCATTGCAGACCGGGAACTCGGCATCGGGCGTAAACAGAAAGTCGGGGTCTGCGTGGTTCTCCAGATAATGGTGAACGTCGGACATGCCCACTTCCTCATCGCAGCCCAGCAGTGCGCGGAAGGTGTAGCGCGGAACAATGCCGTGCTTGAGAAGGTAAGCGCCGGCGTAGAGCGACAGCACCGCCGGACCCTTGTCGTCAATCACGCCGCGACCGAGCAGCCAGCCCTCGCGGCGCTCCATGGCGAACGGGTCGGTGTTCCAGCCAGGGCCGGCGGGAACCACGTCCACGTGGCAAATGGTCGCGAGCTGCTTGTCGCCGCGGCCGGGAATGTCGGCGATGCCCACATAGCCCTTGTCGTCGCTCGTCTGATAGCCGAGCTTTTGCGCGATACCGAGCGCGCAATCGAGCGCGTCGCGGACCGGGCGACCAAACGGCGCGCCGGGCTCCGCACCGGCGGCAACAGCCACGGACGGATAACTCACCAGCTGCTCGATATCGGCGACGACATCCTCCCAGACCTCGTCGACATACTCGGTAACGCTCTGCTCCACCTGATTCATGGACGACCTCCTTAGCAATGAGCGACGGGCACGCCCGCCCCTCACATTACGTCATTAGATAGCGAAAAGTTTAGCAAGCTCTGCCACCGAGTGCACCACCGCATCGGCACCCGCCGACTCGTGCTCGCCCGGCGCCGCCGCGCCCGAATAGATGCCGATGCACGGCACGCCCATCGCGTGCGCGCCCTCCACGTCGTTAAAGCGGTCGCCGATCATCACGGCCTCGTCGGCAGTCGCGCCAAGCGCCGCCAGGGCGTCGCGGACCGAATCGGCCTTGGTCTCGCGTCCCTGCGGCGGATTCATGCCAACCACCGCCTCAAACTGAGAAAGCCCCAGCTCATGCACCATGTCGATACACTTTGCCTCCATGCGAGACGTCGCCACGGCCATGCGATGACCCTGCGCCGCCAAGCCATCGAGCAGCTCGGGGATTCCGTCGAACACGGGATACTCCTCCGGACCCAGCTCGTCAAAAAAGGCACGGTACTCGTCGGCCACCACGAGCGACTCCTCGCGCGTAAAGCCGTAAAAGTCGTGGAAGCTCTTCCACAGCGGAGGCCCGATCATGCGACGCAGGTCACCCATCTGCGCCTCCGAAAATCCGCGCGCGGCCAACGTTTTGCGTGTCGAGGTCATCACCGCCCGACCCGTATCTGCCACCGTGCCATCGAAATCAAACAGCACGACCGGCCGCTTGCCTATCTCCAGCGCCTCCATCGGTATCCCTCTTCCCCAGTTGATGATTTCCACACCGACACTTCAAACTGTTGACTATTCAACAATTGAACCTAGCAATGTAGAGCAACTCCACTATACTTGTCGCACTTTGCTCTCAGAAGGCGGCGCCGTCGCGCCCCAACGAAAGGTGCAATTATGTCTTTTGCCATCATAACCGACTCCACGTCGGACATCTCCCCCGCCCGCGCCCAAGAGCTCGGCATTTACGTGATTCCGCTGCATGTGATTATCGAGGGCGAGGACCTGCTCGACCAGGTGCAGATTACTGCCGAGGAATACGTCGCGCGCATGGCCGGCTCCGAGCAGCTGCCGCACACCTCGCAGCCGAGCGCCGGCGAGTTCAAGGCGCTGTTTGACCGCGTGCGCGCCGATGGCCACGACAGCGCGATCTTTATCTCGCTGTGCAGCGAGTGGTCCGCCTGCTATTCCAACGCATGCCTGGTCGCCGAGACCCACGAGCTCGACGTGCGCTGCATCGATTCGCGCACCGGCTCGGGCGCCGAGGGTCTGCTGGTGGAGTACGCGCTTGCCATGCGCGAGGACGCCCGCAGCTTGGACGAGACCGAGGCGCAGATCCGCGCGACGTTGCCCGACGCCCACCTGCTGCTGATTCCCCGAACGCTCGAGAACCTGGTCAAAAACGGCCGCGCCCCCAAGCTCGCCGGTCAGCTGACGCAGATGCTCAACATTCGCCTGGCCGTTTCGCCGGAGTGGCAGTCGGGCGAGATCAAGGCCATCAAAAAGGGCCGCGGCGCCAAGCGCATCGTCGCCAACACCATGGCCGACTGCCTCGCGTTTTTGGCCGAGCACCCGGGCTCGAGCGTGCGCGTGCTCACAACCGGCGCTGCCGAGGAGCAGGAACTCGTCAACCAAGCGCTCGCGGGCCAAGACTACGTCGACGCCGGCACCGGCCCCATCGGCTGCACCATCGCAACCCACGTGGGCGTGGACGCCATCGCCATCAGCTACTGCCCCCGCTACCAGCCCGTTCACTAGAGGCACCTTTACCACTTGCGGTGGAATAGGGACTGTTTTTTGGCTTATCAGCCGCAAATCAATCCCTATTCCACCGCAACTTTTTTGCTGCGCCATCCGCATACAAGATATTGCTGGCAATCGGCGCGTTCCCAGCTGTACGGGGAGCTCTAATTGGCCCCCGACGATACCCAGTGGGAAAAAACGGCAAATATGAGTACTGTCACAATTTTAGTAACAGCAAAATTTCGCTGAAATTGCCCACTTCCACCGATTTTCAAGCTCCATAAAGCACCGAATCGTCGTATTTAGGGGGTTGATATATGCAATCGCAGCCAATTGGTCTTAAATACTTTCCAAATGATATGATTCTATCCTAGCAACAGTACTCATATTTGCCATTTTTTGACCACGGGGTCTCCTGGTGGCTTGACCCCCACGCCTCCAGCCCATCTCATGACCGCTAAAGCCATTTAAGACCAGCAGCCACACGTTCCGGCGCGGGCCAGGCACCGTTCACGGAGCGACAACCCACCGTTGCCGAACCAAAATCGATGTCGAGTATCCCAAAAAAACGAAATGCCGTACTCTCATCTCAATAAACTCCTTTAAGACGAGAGTACGGCATTCGAATGTCCAAGCCTTTACATCAATACGCCCTCTTTGGGACCGCACAATTTAAATACGATCAGACGATCGCGCACACCTCCGACCCACACCGACAAATCGTCATTTGCAACAACGGTTCAGACGTACGCTACGCCACACTTGAAGAGTGGGAAGAAGCTGGCGCTTTGTTCGATGAACGAGCGCGAATCGAGGGCATCGTCACCAGCGCGAGCCCAGCACGTGACAAACTCGAGCTCTTTCGCAGTCTCTTTACCGGACGTAAAGATGTTTACGCTCATGGATATCGCAGAAAAGACGGAGGTATCGGCTATACGCCCGCTTGCGCAAACGAGTGGAAGTCGGGAATTTGCCCCAAAGCAGCCCATCAAAGAGTCAAATGCGCAGAATGCGGCAATCGCATCTTCCCCGAATTAAGCGATGCCGCAATCATTGCTCACTTTAAAGGCAACGATGACCGGTTCCGCGATGTCCTTGGGCAATATGTTCTCGACAGGGACTGCAACACGAAAGTTCTCGTCATCGATTTTGACAAAGCGGACTGGAAAGAGGCAACAAATGCCGTACGGCTTGTTGCAAAACGACGGAGCATTAACGCCGCCGTTGAGCGCTCAAGGTCCGGCAACGGCGCACACATCTGGTTTTTCTTCCTCGAGCCAATCGACGCAAAGGCTGCCAGAGAGTTTGGAAGTTACCTCATAACCGAAGCCGCGGTGCTTAATAAAACAATCACGTTCGAGGCCTTTGATCGAATGCTCCCCGCTCAGGTCACTATCCCCGATGGAGGCTTTGGAAACCTCATCGCACTTCCCTTTCAAGGCAAGGCACAACGTGAAGGAAACAGCGTATTTGTAGACGAACAATTCGAGCCCTTTCCCGACCAATGGCTTTATCTGTCGCAAGTCCAGCTGATTCCGCGCTCGACAGTGCAAAATCTGATCGAAACCACTGGGGACAACCCACACGGGCTAGCAACAGTTACGGTGGCAAACAAGACCAAACGGTATGCCCAAACGCCCCGCAAACGGCTACCGCTCACATCGCGGGACTTTCCTTCATCGCTGCCCGTCACACAAGCCGATATGCTCTACATCCCCGAAAAGTCTCTGAGCCCGGCAGCTCAAATGGAAATCCGCAGGCTTGCGACATTTGCCAACCCGGAGTTCTTCCGTGCGCAATCTATGCATCAATCAGTATTCGGCAAACCGCGACTCATAGACCTCAGCGAACTTAGAGATGGCCGCGTCGCGATTCCCAGAGGCTGCAAAGCCCAACTTGAGCAGCTGATTCAAGAAGCCCACGTTACTGCCCATTATTCAGACGAACGTAGCACAGGCAATCCAATTGAGATGGCATTCAAAGGGACCCTTCATCCCGAACAGCAAATTGCCGCCGACCAGATGCTTGAATACGAAGACGGAATCATGTCTGCGCCAACGGGCTTCGGTAAAACCGTCATCGGAGCTTATCTTATTGCCGCCGTTGGTCTTCCGGCGCTCGTCATTGTTCCAAAGACCGCGCTCATAGCCCAATGGAAATCGCAGCTCGAACGATTTCTCGACATTACGGACACCAGAGAGCCGGTCCGAACGCCAAAAGGACGAATCAGCAAAAAGCAACCTCCCCTTATTGGACAAATCGGAGGGGGCAAAACCGCCGTCAGCGGCCTTATCGACGTCGCTTCCTTTCAGTCGCTATCTGGCAAAGACTCCCAAACCGGGGAGCCGATAGTTAAGAACCTTGTTCGTAATTACGGCCTCATTATCTGCGACGAATGCCACCATGCTGCCGCGCCACAGCTCGAGCTCGTCCTCAAGTCCGCTCCAGCCAAATATATATATGGCCTCTCCGCGACACCCGAGCGCTCCGACGGACTCACGCGGGCGCTCTCGATGCTCTGCGGCCCGCTTCGCTATGTCATCGATCCAAAAACGCAGGCAATTCAGCAGGGCATCCAGCGCATCGTTCGACCGAGATTTACCGGCATTCGGCTATCCGCCTACGAGCCGGATGCAAGCTTCAATCAGATTCTCGATATGCTGTGTGCACATGCGGCAAGAAACGAATTGATTGTCGATGACGCCCTCGAAGCAGCGTCAAACGGTCGACATCCGCTCATACTATCCAAAAGGAAAAAGCATGCTGAGGAACTGTTCAGGTTGCTTAATGATCGCAGACACGAGCCCATACTCTTAACCGGAGAAATCGGCGCCAAAGAAAGAAAAGCGATACTGAACAGTCTTCCCGGCTTTGAGCATGAACATCGAATCATCGTCGCCACCGAAAGCCTTCTGAGCGAGGGCTTCGATCTGCCCTACCTTGACACCCTTTTCATTGCCACGCCGATATCTTGGGACGGCAGCGTAACGCAGCAGGTGGGCAGACTGCATAGAAGCCACGAGGGCAAGCAACAGGTTGAGATATTCGACTACATTGACCTGTCGATACCCATGCTCGCCCGCATGTACCAGAAAAGACTCAAGACGTACGCCAAGTTGGGGTACGAAATTTATTCAGCAGAGGACAGCGAGCAACCCGATTACAACATTCTCATAGAGCCGGCAAACGCTATTGAGGCATTAATTAAAGACATCACCGGTGCCACAAAGAGTGCCTTCATAGCCGCATCCTACGCATCCGCCGCATGCCTCACGAAACTCACCACCACACTCGCAGGCGCAGCCGCCCGTGGGATTACCCTTGAGGTTTATGTTGCCTCACCTCCGCGCGATGACGCGAAAGCGATTTTTGCCGAGATGAACGTCGACTATTCCGTCAAGGCCAAAGGGCGGCTGTGCGCGGCCGTGATTGACGAGGAAACTGTCTGGTACGGGACTATCCCGCTGCTGGCATTCCCCAAGAAAGAAGACCGCAGCATCCGTTTCAAAAGCAACGAAGTCGCCGCTGAGTTTTTGAGCGAAATCCAGCAATGAGGAGAACCGGGGGCCGCAGCAGCGAACGGGGCGCGCCTATCAGTTGCGGTGAAATAGGGACTGTTTTTGGCCAATCGACCGCAAATCAATCCCTATTCCACCGCAACTTGGAAATCGGCGATCAGCCCAGCGGACCCTGAAACAGCTCCTGATGAGTGCCCATTCTCACCAGCCTAATCACTGGGTTAGTCTTATGGGGAAGATAAAGAACGACCACATCGACCAAGCCATCGGATAGGTGGAAATCGATGTGGCCGTTGTAGTTTCCGCCCGGGTTTGAGAGCTCGTGGGCGCCATACTCCGCCGGAAGTGACCCATGAGCCACAAGCTCCGCAACCGCCGCTTTAAACTCACTTTTTAGCTGCGGATGCATGCGCATCGTTCGTTTGTAGTCCACCTTAAATTGAGCCTCGACTCTAATCTCGAACATCGCTATTCCTCATCGAGGAATGACATAAGCTCATCAGCGTTATTGAATGACAGGCTATCGTCCGGCAAAATCCCCAACTCATGAGCCTCGGCGATCACCATGGCACGCCTCGTCGCCTCGTTGGGCACCTCCGCCCTTCCTACAATCTCAAAAGGAATCTTTCGCTGATTTACCAGCTGCCGAACGGCAAGATTGAGATAGGAATTGAGGCTGAGGCCGACCGAATCCAAGAACTGAGTCGCCTGCTCCTTGAGCCCCTCTTCGATTCGAACCGTCGTAGGCTTAACTGTTGCTGTAGACATTTGCGACCTCCTCGCCCTCGTCTTTTACACCAGTATACCCAATATAAATGGCAATCTGATGTTAGATAACATCAGATTGCCATGCGTATTCATGTCGCGTGAGCACGATTGATCTACATCAGCCCGCTCAGGGCAATGTCGACGGCCTCGTTGAGGTCGTCGGTGATGTGCACGAGCTCGGGATCGAGCGGGCTAATCATGCCGGCATCCAGCACCGGACCGTTAAGCCAGTCGAATAGGCCCTGCCAGTACTCGCTGCCTACCAGCACAAGCGGCATGCGCTTGACCTTGTGCGTTTGCACCAGCGTGAGCACCTCGAACATCTCGTCGAGCGTACCAAAACCACCGGGAAACACAATGGCACCCGAGCTGTATTTGACGAACATGGTCTTGCGCACAAAGAAGTAGCGGAAGTCCATACCGAGGTTCACATATTTGTTGAGCCCCTGCTCGTGCGGCAATTCAATGCCCAGGCCAACTGACTTGCCGTTGACACTCGCCGCTCCCCTGTTGGCCGCTTCCATGATGCCGGGGCCGCCACCGGTGATAACCGCCACGCCGCGCTGAGCAATCTTACGGCCGACGGTGCGCGCCGCCTTGTAGAGCGGATCGGTCTTGGGCGTGCGGGCACTGCCGAAGATGGTCACCGCGGGGCCGAGCTCGGCAAGCGCGCCAAAGCCATCGACGAATTCTGCCTGGATGCGCAGCACGCGCCACGGATCGGCATGCAGCCAGTCGGTCGACTCCTCGGGCGCCAGCAGGTTGGCGTAGGTGTTGTCCTTAGGAATCATGGGGCCGCGCATGACCACGGGGCCGCGGCGGTACGTCTCGTCGTAGGCAGGCTCGCCCTCGACGTTCTCATTCTTAATCATGGGTACTCCTATCGAGAAAAAGAAAAGCGGGCGGGGTCGACGCCATGCGCCAAACACCCGCCCGAACATCAACTATTCGGTATGGTACCCACGATGCATCAAGTGCTTGCAAGCTATCGGTCAGCGGTCGCGCAGCCGGTGTCAGCAAATGTGACGAGCGGTTGCCGCTCAGCCTTTGCCATTGCCCACGCTCTGCAAGCGTGTCTGTCGCCCTTAGTAATCCACCGCCGCAGGGCTGTTCATCCAGTCGCTCACAAACGCGCCGTAGCGGCCCTCGATAATGGCCTGGCGGGCACGCTGCATAAGGTTGAGCAGGTAGTAGATGTTGTGCATCGAAAGCAGAATGCCGCCGAGCATCTCCTTCTGCGTGACCATGTGACGGATGAGCGCGCGGCTGTAGCCGCCCGTGCACACCGGGCAGGTGCAGGTGGGGTCGATGGGGCCGTCGTCGTGCGCAAAGCGCGCGTTGCGGAAGTTAAGGCGACCCTCGCTGGAGAACGCCGTACCCATGCGGCCCGTACGCGTCGGCAGCACGCAGTCGAACATGTCGATACCCACGCCCACACCGCGCACGAGGGTGGTGGGGTTGCCGACGCCCATCAGGTAGCGCGGCTTGTGCTTGGGCATGTACTCGCTTACGAGCGGTGCCAGGGTCTCGAACATGGTCTCGTGGTCCTCGCCCACCGAGTAGCCGCCAATGCCGTAACCGGGGAAGTCGCCGCACTCCTCCAGATGGCGCAGCGAGCGCAGGCGCAGATCTAGGTGCATGCCGCCCTGAACAATGCCAAAGAGCGCCTGGTCGTCGCGGTTATGCGCCTTATAGCAGCGCTCGGCCCACATACTCGACAGCTCAACGGCGCGCTCAACGTAGGCGCGCGTGGCGGGATAGCCCGGGCACTGATCGAGCTGCATGCAGATGTCGGAGCCGAGCTTCATGGCGATTTCCATGTTGTCCTCGGGCGTCCAGAACACGTGGCGACCGTCGTAATCGTTGACGATGAAGCGCACGCCCTCGTCGGTGAGCTTGACGGCGTCGTTGTGGCTGAACACCTGGAAACCGCCCGAGTCGGTGAGGATAGGACCGTGCCAGTTCATAAACTTGTGCAGGCCGCCCAGCTCGGCGATAGTGTCCTCGCCGGGACGCATGGACAGATGATAGGTATTGGCAAGCACGATCTGGGCGCCGAGCTGTTTGACGGTCTCGGTAGGAATGCCCTTGACGTTTGCCTTGGTGCCCACGGGCATGAAGATTGGCGTCTCGATGTCGCCGTGCGGGGTGTGCAGCACGCCGGCACGCGCATGCGTCGTCGGGTCCTCGGCGATCAGGTCGAATTTAAAAAGGTTCTGGTCCATAAACTGGAACTCCTTGGTTGCGGTTCATACGCAAACCATTATACGGGCAACCCGCAAGAAGCACCGACTCGACAGAAACTGGCGTATTAAACGACTAGTCATTTAAAAACGTCGCCAACGACTACGTCCAACAGCCAAGGTAACGCCGATGCCTTGTCAACGACAGCGAAAACCCGCCAGAGCGAGCAAGGTGCCTTGAAACAAGGCGGCATTGATCTTTTGATCATGCCGCCGAAGTTGAAAGGCAGATTGCCGCTCTGGCGGGTTTGCAGCGTCGGCCCGTTACGGCGTTTGGCAAAACGCCGTAACTCCTATGGCCGCTGGCCCATGCCACCCTCGAGGGTGACAGTCTCGCCGTTCATGTACTTAAAGTCGGGACCGCAGAGCTGAACGACAACGCGGCCGATTTCCTTCTCGACGTCGCCGTAGTGGCCTGCCGGCGGCATGTGGACATTGGCCTTGAACGCCTCGGGATAGGCATCCTGGAAGTTCTCGAGCGCAGCGGTCCAAGCAAGCGGACAAACGATATTGACGTTGATGCCGTCCTTGCCCCACTCGTTGGCGGCAACGCGAGTCAGACCACGGATGCCCTCCTTGGCGGCGGCATAGCTGCACTGACCATAGTTGCCAAACAGGCCGGCGCCCGAGGCAAAGTTGACCACGGAGCCCTTGGTCTCCTTCAGGTGCGGATAGGCCTTCTGCATGTACAGATAGGTGGCATACAGACCGGAATAAATGGCTAGGTTAAACTGATCCATGGTATGGTCGGCGATGGTCACACCCGAGGCGCTGGCCTGAGCATTGTTGACGACGGCGTCGATGCGGCCGAACTCCTCAATGGCCTTGTCGATAACGTTCTGGACGACAGCCTCGTTGTCCTGACCAGCCGAAACATCGGCCTGAACAGGCAGAACCTTGACACCGTACTCGGCCTCGAGGGACTCCTTGGCGGCCTCGAGCTTGGCGACGTTGCGGCCGGTGATAACGAGGTTCGCGCCCTCCTTTGCAAAAGCGATATCGATGCCGTAACCGATGGAGCCAGCGGAGCCGTCCTTAAGCGTGGCCTTGCCGCCGCCGGTGACGATCACGGTCTTACCAGTGAAAAGTCCCATATAAAGTCCTTTCAAATCGCGACGGGCGCACCCGCCGACTGCGCGCATCCAAATAAACGCGCCAAAAGCTGAAATGCAACTTTAACGGGTTCAAGTGAAAAATAAAGCCCATGGCAGGCGAACGGCGCAACGTCTTTCGGCGAAGGGAATGTCAAGTAAAAATTGGATAGAGTGGCCGAGTTTTTGCTATCGACGCGAGCCATCGAACACGTTTTGAAACTTTGCTGCGGCGCGCGGGAAGTCGGCGCGAGACTTTATCATAGGGTGACAAACAACGATGAGGAGCACATACCTATGACAGACGAGCTGGACCCCCAGACTCAACAGCATATTGATGATTCCGCAGACGTCACCGCAGATGCTGATGCTGTGACCTGCGATGATATTGACCTCGACGACCCCATCTTGGACGAAAGCGCTACGGCGGAAACCCCTGGCGCCGAAGATGCAGGCGAGCAAAACGACGATGCGCCCGCTCAGGACGACGACCCCGTACAGGATGCCGCTCCGCAAGCTGCGGGCCCTATCGAGGTGTCTTCGGAAGAAGAGCTCGACGCCGTCATGGACTCCATGATGGATGCCGTCAAAGCGATGAAAGACGCCGTGGCCGACGCCGATATTGATGCCAAGGAAGAGGAGGCCGCCGAGGCGGCCTCGACCTTTGTGCCCGGCGAGACTCCGGTTGCCGACCAGGGCAGTACCATGCCCTCGTTTCTACAGCTCGAGCACCCCACGATTGGCGCCGATGCGGTCGATCCGCACGCAGCAGGCTTTTCTGTGGTCGAGGGCGGTACCGGCAATATCGCCGCGCCGCGGACTGCCGATGCGGACGCTGCCGACACCGGTCGCCCGACCGCCCCGCACTCCCCCGCCGCGAGCCGCGATCTGGGGACCGCTGTCTCGAACACCGCGAACGCCGTGGGCACCTTTATCGCCAAGGGCGCCTCGGCCATGCGCGAGATGAACGCCGCGAAAAAGGCACTTGCCGATGCCCGCGTCCACCTGGCCGAACTTGAGCAGCGCATTGCCGATCAGGCCGAGGAACTCGAGACGCGCCAGGATATCGCTGGCCGCTACGACCAGATCGTCGCCGACCAGCGTCAGGCGATTGCCACGGCCCAAAAGACTGCAGCGGCCGCCGAGATTGACCGTGATGCCCACGCCGCCAAAGCGACAGAGCTCAAGGGTCAGCTCGAACAAATGAAGACAGAGGATGACGCGACTGAGCTCCGCCTGAAGGCCGCGCTCGACGCCGTGGAGGCCCGCGAGGCGAGCTCGCGCGAGACCGGCAACCGCCTCGTTCGACGTCTTGAGGATTCCAAGCGCATCCGCGACAAGGTGAAGGCAGAGCGAGACGCCGGCATTGCCGCCGCACAACAAACCGTCGACGCCACGCGCGCCCAGCTCGAGACGCTGCGTCATGAGTACGCCGAGCTGCAACGCAATCCCTCGGCAAATCCCGCCAACTATACGGTGCGCACCAGCGAACTCTCGATGCAGATCTCCGACACGGCAGATGCCCTGCGTAAAGCCGAAGAAGATGTCCCGCGCATCACCGCCGATCTTGAGCACTCGCTTGCCGCAGCCGAGCAGGCCGTCGAACAGGCGCAAGCCCCCATCGCCGACGCTAAGCGAGCCCATCAGGCCGTGACGACCGAAGCCGATGCCGCGCGCGACGAGTTGCAGACGGCAAAGACTGCCGCCGCGACGCGCCAGCGCGAACTGCGCGAGAAAATCGCCGCCGAGGACAAGGCACGCCACGACCAAGAGCAGACCATCGCCAACGCCCAAGCAGATGCCGCACATGCGCAGTCGATCATCGAACAGGCGACCGAGGTGCACGACCACCCAGAGATCACTGAGTCGCTTGCAGGATCCTTGACCCGAGACAAAGCCGAACACGCCGAGACCGAGCGAGAAGTCGCCCAGCTCGAGGCCACCGAGGACGCGGTGCGCGAGCGTACCCGCGACTCACGCATCAAATTCACCGGCGCCATCGTCTGCATCGTCGCCACAATCCTGGTGATCATCCTAGTCTGGCTGTTCGCAAGCAAGTAGGCAGGGCACTGAAAACACCCTCACCTCAACTTTTGATAGTCATTGGGGACGTTCTTAAACGACTAGTCAAACAAGAACATCCCCAACGACCACCAATCTCTTGACATAAGGACTGTCCCCAGGTGCCGGCACAAAAGGAACGTCCCCAAGTGCCAAGTGCCCAATGACTACTCAACAACCACGGCAACACCGATGTTATGGCAGAGTCAGCGAGCGGGTCGCATTTGAGACAAGGTGACGTGAAACGAAAGGGCGCTGACCTTCTGGTCGCGCCCTTGAAGTTGAACGTCAGATTGTCCAAATGCGGCCCGCGCAGCGTCGACCGGTTACGGCGTTTGTAAAACGCCGTAACCTACAGAATGAGCATCGCGTCGCCAAAGCTGAAGAAGCGATAACGTTCTTCGATGGCAGCGGCGTAGGCATCCATGATCTGGTCGCGGGTGGCAAGCGCGCTTACGAGCATCATGAGCGTGGAGCGCGGCACGTGGAAGTTCGTGATCAGCGCGTCGACCACGTGATAGGTCGAGCCGGGCATGAGGTAAAGCTGCGTCGTGGCGTTCTCGCGCACCACGATGTCACCGCGGCCAAGCGTATCGGCCCCGTCCTCGCGGCCTTCAAAATAGCGCGCCGTCACGGCCGGATCGGACACCGGCGCGTCCGTGTCAAACGCGCTCTCGAGCGAGCGCACCGCGGTAGTGCCGACGGCGATCACGCGATGACCCTCGGCCTTGGCCTTATGCACGGCGTCGACAACCTCCTGCGACACGTGGTAGCGCTCGGTGTGCATGACGTGCTGCGTAGGGTCGTCCTCCTCCACCAAACGGAAGGTATCGATGCCCACCTCGAGCTCGACGGCGGCAAACTTCGCGCCCTTGGCCTCGATAGCGGCCATGAGCTCGGGGGTAAAGTGCAGACCCGCCGTGGGAGCAGCGGCCGAGTGCTCCTCCTTCATGGCGTACACGGTCTGATATTTCTCGGGATCGCCCTCGTAATCGGTAATGTAGGGCGGCAGCGGCACGTGACCGGCAGCATGGATGGCCTCGTCAAGCGTGCGCGGCTCGCCGGCGGCATTGCAACCGGCCGGCTCAAAACGCACCAGGCGGCCGCCGCGACTATCGGTGACAAAGTCGACGACCTCGGCCGTCAGCACCACGGGAGCCCCCTCGGGCGCATGAGCGCCACCGGCGCGATACTCAATCTGAGCACCGGGCTTCAGGCGCTTACCCGGCTTGACCAAGCACTCCCAAACGTGACCAAGCGGATCCACGTCCTCGCGGCGCTTGAGCAGCAGCGTCTCGACCACACCGCCCGAGCCGGCCTTGCGGCCGATCAGGCGAGCCGGCATCACGCGCGTCTGGTTGATGACGAGTACGTCGCCCGGCTCGATATAGTCGATGATGTCACGGAAGATGCGGTGCTCAACGGTACCGCCGTGCTCCAACGGCGTTCCCGCCTGGGAGCCCTTGCGATCCACCACCAGCAGGCGACAGGAGTCGCGCGGCTCGGCTGGAGCCTGGGCGATCAGTTCCTCAGGAAGGTTGTAGTCAAAATCATCGGTACGCATAGACACGTCGGATACTCCTAATATAGCTAAAGTCCGCTCTACATCCTAGCAGGCCGCCAGCCCAAAAGAACTACTTTTTGGACGCTTTGCGCTCGTCGCGGATGCGGGCGCGATCCATGGCTGCCTCGACCGCCGAGAAACGGCAGCCGCAGTAATTCTGCCGATACATGCCCAGCTCACGCGAACGGCGCGTAGCCTCGGGATAATACGGGCGAAAATCGCGAATCACCGGGGTGAGACCGCGGGCGGCAGCCAGACGCTCCAAAACATCATTGCAGGTATCGAACAGCTGATACGGCGAGACGGCGAGCGTCGTGCCCACAAACTCAAACCCGCGCTCCTGGGCCACGCGGCACGCCTCGGCCAAGCGCAGGGCATAGCACGAGCGACAGCGACGGGGCCGATCGGCACCCAGCGGGGCCACGCCGGCCTCCCAGCGCTCGCGGTCCTCCCCCGCCTCGATGAGCTCGATGTCGCCATCGGCACACCACCGGCGCAGCTCGTCCAGACGCCGCCGCCATTCATCGCGCGGTTGAATATTGGGATTGGTCCAGCAAATCGTGGGCTCAAACCCCTCCTCGCGCAGCAGGCGAACCGGCTCAAGCGAGCATGGTGCACAGCACGCATGCAGCAACAACGACTTCATCGACATCCCCGTCCCAGAAAACTCACCCCGACATCATGGCAGCTAAAATAGCCCCGTCCCAAAAAGACTACTTTGCGAAAAAGCGCACGCCAAAGGACGTATCCTCGCAGGCGACAATGCGGCGGTCGCGCAAAATGGTCCGCACGTAATACCAGTCGCCTACACAGCCCGACAAATGCAAGCCGGCAGCCAGATAGCACAGCAGCGGATAGCCCGAAAACGCAAACCCCAGGGCAAGCGTTGTCGTCACAACAACCGTCGGCGCCAGGCAAACCACCATGTACCGCCGGCGCGAATACACAACGCCCTCGGCGCAGGCATAGATCATCGCCGTCTCGCGATTCGCCCCAAAGGTCACCTGCGCGCCCGCAGGCGCCAGCAGCTTAAAAAACACACCGTGCACCAGCTCGTGCACGGCGAACGACGCCATTGAGATCGCAGCCAAGCCGACTATCCATCCCAAGACGGCCATCCAGCCGCCCGCGTCAGCCGCATCCAAGTCCGCAGGCCCGCCCAGCAGCATAAACACCGGCACCAGACACACGGCAAATGCGCCAAGCACGGCCATCCCCCACACAAAGCAGGCGTGCAGAAAATCCTCGTCTTCAAACGCATGTATGTTGGAAATCTCATTCATAGCATCTTAGGATAGCGCCCCTGCCACGTACCCGTCCGCATGTGCGATAATGTCGAACGATATGCACGAATTGACCACCGCGTCGCCAGGCCTTGTGCCCGGCCGCGCTCTCACCATATGCGAAGGAGTCCCATGGCATCCAAATACTCCATGAACGACCGTCCCAGCTGGCCTCGCCGCGCCATCGTTACCGCCGGCGAGCCCTACGGCAACAAGGGCCTTCACTTTGGCCACGTCGGCGGTGTCTTTGTCCCGGCCGACTTCTTCGCCCGTTTCTTACGCGACCGTCTGGGCCGCGAGAACGTCATCTTCACCTCGGGCACCGACTGCTACGGCTCGCCCATCATGGAGAGCTACCGCAAGCTCAAGGAGAACGAAGGCTACGACAAGTCCATCGGCGAGTATGTCGAGTCCAATCACTCCCGCCAGGCCGCGACCCTCAACAACTACAACATCAGCTGCGACATCTACGGTGGCTCGGGCCTTGAGCCGGCGGCCCAGATCCACAACGAGGTGACCGCCGAGATTATCAAGCGCCTGCACGAGCAGGGCACCATCTCCAAGCGCTCCACGCTGCAGTTCTACGATGCCAAGGCCGGCACGTTCCTCAACGGCCGTCAGGTGATCGGCCGCTGCCCCATCCAGGGCTGCAAGTCCGAGAAGGCCTATGCCGACGAGTGCGATCTGGGCCACCAGTTTGAGCCCGAGGAGCTCATCGCGCCCAAGAGCCAGCTCACCGGCGAGGTGCCCGAGCTGCGCCCGGTCGACAACCTCTACTTCGACCTGCCGGCCTACCTCGACTTTATGAAGACCTACACCGCCAAGCTCGCCCAGAACCCGCAGGTTCGTTCCGTGGTCTCCAAGACCATGGAGGAGTGGCTGCTGCCGGCACAGCTCTATATTCAGAACAAGTTCCGCGAGGCCTTCGACGCCGTCGAGGACCAGCTGCCCGAGCACACCGTGCTGGAGCCCGAGGGAAACAAGAGCAGCTTTACCGTCACCTTCCCCAGCTGGAAGGAGCGCGACGACGCCCATGCGGTGCTCGCCAACGGCGGCGTGCGCTTCCGCAGCGGCAAGGCGCTCGTGCCTTTCCGCATCACCGGCAACATCGACTGGGGCGTTCCGGTGCCCCAGGTCGACGGCGTTTCCGACGTCACCTGCTGGTGCTGGCCCGAGAGCCTGTGGGCGCCCATCAGCTATACGCGTACCGTGCTCGCGCGCGATGCCAAGGCCGCCGGCGTGACCGAGGGCGTCGCCGCCCAGGATGCCGCCCTCATGGGCGAGCCCGCTGCCGACTCCACACAGGTGCCCGCGCCCACCTACCAGCACAGCTCGCTCGACTGGCGCGACTGGTGGTGCTCGGACGACGCACAGATCTACCAGTTTATCGGTCAGGACAACATCTACTTCTACTGCATCGCGCAGACCGCCATGTGGGAGGCCCTGGGCTGGGACCTCACGCAGAGCACCGTCAGCGCCTGCTACCACCTGCTCTACATGGGCAAAAAGGCCAGCTCGTCCTCGCAGACGCCTCCCCCGCCGGCAGACGACCTGCTCAACCACTACACCTGCGAGCAGATGCGCGCGCACTGGCTGTCGCTCGGCCTGTCCGAGAAGCCGGTAAGCTTTAGCCCCAAGGCATATGACACGCGCGTGACCGGCAAGGACAAGGACGGCAACGAGGTGCGCGCCTGCGACGACAAGCGCGTTATCGACCCGGCCCTTAAGGAGAGCGCCCTTTTGACCGGCGTGTTCAACCGTCTGGCACGCAGCTGCTTCTACGGCGTCGCCGTCAAGGAGGGCGACGAGAGCCCCTACCGCAACGGCTGCATCCCCGCTGGTGCCGCTTCTGACACCGTGGTCGAAGCCGCCCAGCAGGCAACCCTTGCCTTTGAGCAGGCCATGTACAAGTTCGAGACGCACCGCGCGCTTGCCGTGTGTGACGACTACCTGCGCGCCGCCAACAAGCGCTGGAGCGACGCCTCCAAGGCCGCCAACAAGCTCGAGGGCGAGCCAGCAAACGCCGCCATGACGCAGGCCCTCGTCGACGCCTTTACCGAGCTGCGCGTGGCCACCGTCCTGATGCACGGCATCGTTCCGGCCGGCTGCGAGCTCATCTGCGAGTACTTCAACGTTGACCCGGTCGCCTTCTTTAGCTGGGATAACATCTTTGCCTCCACGGACGAGTTCGTGGAGAGCCTGGGCGAGAAGCCCGGTGAGCACCGCGTGAAGCCGCTGCCCCCGCGCTTCGACTTCTTCAGCAAGCACGAGAGCCAGTACTAAAGCACGCCTGCAGCAACGCGCCCGGGAATGATTATTCTGGGACGGGGATTAAAAAATCATTCCCGGGCGCCACAGTACAGTCTTTTGTGACGGGGGTCATGGAATGATGTTTTAATCCCCGTCCCAGAATAATCATTTAGGTGGAAGGAAAGACGGATGTCCAAGCCGCGTCGTCGTAAGCAGAAAAAGCAGGTTAAGCCCGAGCTCAAGCTTAGGCAGTTTGCCTCCACCGAGCTTTCCGACCAGCTTGCCGCCCAACACTCCGCCGCCGACCTGCCGCGCTTTATGGTCGACACGGTCGCCGGCGCCTATGCGCCCGCCGATGCCGAGCTCATGATCGAGGGCTTCGGCGCCGCGGTCACACGCCCGGTCACACTGCGCGCCAACACGCTCAAGGCAACCGCCGAGGACATCGCTGCGGCGCTCGATGCCGCTGGCATCGCCCACAACCCCGTCGCCTGGTACCCGGACGCCTTTATCCTGCCCGAGGCCCAGGTTTCCGATCTGTGGGATCTCGACATCTACCGCGACGGCAAGATCTATCTGCAGAGCCTGTCGTCCATGATGCCGCCGTTGGTCCTGGGCGCCCAGGCAGGCGAGGACATCCTGGACATGTGCGCAGCCCCTGGCGGCAAGACGACGCAGATCGCCGCCCTCACCCAGGGCCAGGCACACCTCACGGCCTGCGAGATGAGCATTCCCCGCGCCGAAAAGCTTGAGTCCAACCTCCACCGCCAAGGTGCCAAAAACGTGCCCGTCATGCGCATCGACGCACGCGAGCTCGACGAGTTCTTCCGCTTTGACCGCATCCTGCTCGACGCTCCTTGCACCGGCACGGGCACCGTCATCAGTGGCAACGAGAAAAGCCTGCGCGGCCTCACCGAGCAGTTGCTGAGCAAGTGCGCCCGCTCGCAGCGAGCACTTCTGGACCGCGCCATGGGTGCCCTCAAACCGGGCGGCACGCTCGTCTATTCGACCTGTTCGATCTTGCCGCAGGAAAACGAGGACGCCCTGCAAGAGGCCCTCGACAAGCATATGGACTGCGAGCTTATCCCCCTCGACGGCACGCCGAGCGAAAGCGAAGCGCACCGTGCCCAGGAAGCTGGCGAAGAGCCACGCATCGAGTGCAACGCCCTCACCGAGGCCATCGCCGCCGGCCACGTCTCGTCCGTCGCCAACGGCCTGCCCGGCACGCTGACCATTCCGCCTAGCCGCGACTTTGAGGGCTTCTACATTGCCCTGATCCGAAAACGCAGCTAGCGCACGGATCCAAAACTCAACAAGCTATTTCTGTGCGCGTTTGCCCTGCTGGTCGCGATGCTGTTTAAGCATCGCGCGCTCCTTGCGCTCGGCCCTTTTGCCCTTAATGGCCGTGACCACAAAGTAGATGACCGCGGCGGCAACGATTGCGCCCACACACAGGCCAATCGAGCCCAACATTGCCGAAAATTCCATACCGCGTCACCTCTCTTGAAAACGGGACTTTCAAGATAGCACCTCGATCCCCGCCACCACAGCTCCTTCACGTTCGCCTGCTCTTCGGTCTAACGGATGGCGCGGCGGGGAAAAATCAACTCGTCAAACGATTTAGCATTCGCAATTCCGGCTGCATCGCGCCGGCCACCATCGCATAGAATCGAGCCTCCATGGATACCCTCAACGACCTAAACGAGCGCGTCGACGCCTTTGTCGGCACCAGCTCCTTCGACACGCCTGCCGCGGCAAACGACCAAGCTCCCATCGATGTACCCGCCGAGGTTCACGAGGACATCGTCGCCTCGGTCGATTTCTCCGAGGTCGAGCTCGCAGACGAGTTCACCGAGCCCCAGGTAGCCGTGACCCCCAACGGACTGCTCCCCATGGAGCCACTGCCCATCGACGGACGTTTGCGCAAGGCGGCCCTTCGCATGCCCGACGAGATCGAGGAGGCCAGCGGCTTTACGCTCTTCGGCCGACGCATCAAGTCGCTCATTTACACCACCGACGTGGCCGTCATCCGCAACTCCAATGCCGATGCCGTCTTTGCCGTTTCCCCCTTCACGCCGCAGCCCGCCATTACGCAAGCGCTGCTGACCGTCGCCGAGTGCCCGGTCTTCGTAGGCGTGGGCGGCGGAACTACGACCGGTAAGCGCTCCGTGCAGATGGCAGCCGTCTCCGAGATGCAGGGCGCGGCGGGCTGCGTGGTCAACTCCCCCGCTACTACCGAGATGGTCGAGCACATCACCAACATCGCCGACATCCCCGTCATCGCCACGGTCGTTCGCTGCGACGACGATGCCCACGCCAAGGTGCGCGCTGGAGCCAAGATTCTCAACATCGCCGCCGGCAAAAACACACCCCAGGTCCTACGCGAGCTGCGCGAGCACTATCCCAACCTGCCGCTTATCGCACCGGGCGGCAAGACGCCCGAGAGCATCCGCGAAACCATCGCCGCCGGCGCCAACGCCATCATCTGGACGCCGCCTTCGGCCCAGCAGCTACAGGCCGACATGATGCAGCGTTATCGCAAGATGAAGGAAGACGCCACACCTGTCATCTCGCGCGACGATGTGCCCATTATCGACCAGGTCGCCGCCGCCGAAGTCAGCCAGGTCGAGAACATGAATCCCGACGTGCCGATTCCCGACGAAGTCATCGAGCGCGTTGCCTCGATCCACGAGCGCGTCGAGGAGCATCGCGCCAACCGCGGCCTCAAGCCGTCACTGCATGGCTTCTTCTTCCGCGGAAAGAAACACTAACCCCAACAGCAAGGCCCGCCCCACAAACGTGAGGCGGGCCGTTTTCGTTTGAGCAATCGTGCGCGACGTGATGGGCCAAGTTAATCCATGCGTTTGTCGCCCATAAAGAAGAGCGCCACCGTACCAGGTCCGGTATGCGAGCCAATCAGAGTACCGATGTCATTGATCTCAATCTTGCCTTTAAGCTGCGGAACCTGTTCCTCAATCAGCGCCGCAACTGCCTCGGCATCCTCGCGGCACGCCGAGTGCGACATGATGCACTTACCCGAATAATCCGCACCGTCCTGCACGTGTGCCATCATGGTCTTGGCCATCTCGGAAATCGCGCGCTTCTTAGTGCGAATCTTCTCACGTGGCGACAGCTTGCCGTCGCAATCGACCGTCATAAGCGGGCAAATCTTAAGCGCCGTGCCGATGATCGCGCTCGCAGCCGAAATGCGACCGCCGCGCAGGTAGCTCGACAGATCGGTCGAGAAGAACCAGTGGTGCAGGTTGAGTTTGTGCTCCTCGATCCAGGCAGCCGTCTCGTCGAGTGAAGCCCCGCTATCGCGCACGTCGGCGGCATATTCCAGCAACAGGCCAAAGCCCGAAGACGCCGCCAGCGAATCGATGACGCGCACCTTGCCGCCCTGGGGATAGCGATCCGCGAGCATCTGCGCCGCAACGCAGGCCGATCCATACGTGCCCGAAATACCCGACGACAACGCCAGGTGCAGCACATCTTTACCCTCGGCAACAAACGGCTCCCAAAACTCCTCGTACTCACCCACGCTCACCTGAGACGTCTTGGGCATGGCGCCCGCGGCAATCTGGGCAAAAAACTTGTCCGGCGTAATCGACTGATACAGATCGTCCGTATAGACAACATCGTCGATCTCGTAATGAAAACACACGACAGGGATATTGCGCGCCGCAAAGAACTCACGGGTTCGGTCGGCGGCGGATTCACAGGTCAGGACAAAATCACTCATATGAGGCTCCTTACTCATTGCTGCGCAAATTATCGCACAGTGAGCCTACATGCGGTACATATGTCCACTATTTACCAAATCGAACCAAATATAGTGAACATCTTTACCACCATCGTCTCCACCGGCCCCATGCATAAATATCTGAGAAAACACCCTCTGTCGTCTCCACCCAACCGACACATCTACCTTCACTAAATCGATTTACCAAACCGTTCAGCCGACAATTCAGCCGCTGGCGCAAAATCGAAACAAAAGCGGCGCATACTGATAAACGTTTGATGCTGTTTATCAGTTTTACCAGCCCCATCGGAAGGTGTTTCATGGTCGCATTCGATCGCAACCCGCAAGACTTCAAGTATCTGCGCCTGCTGTCGAGACAGTTTCCCACCGAACAATCCGCATTTACCGAAATTATCAACCTCTCGGCCATCCTTAACCTACCCAAGGGCACCGAGCATTTTATGAGCGACGTGCATGGTGAGTACGAAGCCTTTATGCACATCCTCAACAACTGCTCGGGCGTCGTGCGCGAACATGTCGACGAGATCTTTGGCGACACGCTCTCCTTTGACGAAAAGGGCGAGCTGTGTACGCTCATCTACTACCCGCGCGAGAAGATCGACCTGGTCCGCAGTCAGCGCGAGGACTCGCCCACCTGGTACAAGACGATGCTTGACCAGCTCATCATGGTCGCTCGCTCGCTTTCAAGCCGCTACACGCGCTCCAAGGTGCGTAAGGCCATCCCGCGCGACTACGCCTATATCATCGACGAGTTGTTGCACACGCACCCGGACGAGAACAACTATCGCGTGCGCTATCACGAGCGCATCGTGGAGTCCATCCTGGAGACCGCCAGCGCCGACGACTTTATCGAGTCGCTCGCTTCGCTCATCAAGCGCCTGGCCGTCGACCACCTGCACCTGGTGGGCGATATCTTCGACCGAGGCGGCGGCGCGGCCAAGATTATGGACCGCCTGCTCACCTACCATTCGCTCGACATCCAGTGGGGCAACCACGACCTGCTGTGGATGGGCGCTGCGGCCGGTGAGCCCGCCTGCATCGCCACGGTATTGCGCAACAACTTACGCTACGACAACTACGAGATCCTTGAGAACGACTACGGCATCTCGCTGCGTGAGCTTGTTGCCTTTGCCGATGCCACCTACACCGCCGGTGAGTCCATCACCCCGCTGATCAAGGCCATCAACGTGCTGCTCTTTAAGCTCGAGGGCCAGATTATCCAGCGCCACCCCGAGTTCGACATGACCGACCGCCTGTTACTCGACAAGATCGAACACGACACCGGCACGGTCACGCTCGCCGACGGCAGCGTGTGGCCGCTCACGACCAACGACTTCCCCACCGTCGATCCGGCGGACCCCTATACGCTCACGCCCCAGGAGCAGCACATCATCGACAAGCTCGTGTCCGAGTTTGTCACCGCCGATCACCTGCATCGCCATATCGATTTCCTCTATTCCCACGGCTCGATGTACAAGGTCGCCAACGGCAACCTGCTCTTCCACGGCTGCGTTCCGCTCAACGAAGACGGCACCTTTAGCAGCATGAACTGTCTGGGCACCTGGCACGCTGGCCGCGATTATCTCGATTTTTGCGACCACATCGCCCGCCGCGCCTGGCGCGTGGGCGACCGCGACGCTCTCGACTGGATGTGGTACCTGTGGATTGGCTTTAACTCGCCCGCCAGCGGACGCCTGGTGCGTACCTTTGAGCGCGCCTATATCGCCGATAAGAGCACCTGGGTCGAGCCGATGGACCCGTACTTTACGCTTACCAAGTCGCCCTCGGTCTGCGATGATATCATGCGCGAGTTTGGCGTCGCGCCCATGGCATGCTCGCCGACCGGCCACATCATCAACGGCCACACGCCCGTTAAAACCACCAAGGGTGAGCAGCCCATCCGCGCCGAGGGCAAGCTACTGGTCATCGATGGCGGCTTCTGCCGCGCTTACCATCCCAAGACGGGCATCGCCGGCTATACGCTCATCTCGAGCTCGCGCGGCTGCCGCCTCAAGTCGCACCGGGCCTTTACGACGGTTGCCGAGGCACTCACGCGCAACGTGGACATCGAGAGCGAGACCAACCGTTTTGACCAAGCAGACCGTCGCCGCATGGTGAGCGACACCGATACTGGCGCCAAGATCCGCAGCCAAATCCAGGACCTGCGTCAGCTGCTCGATGCATATAGAAACGGTGCTATCGAGGAGCGCGCCTAGCACCACCCGCGGGGATTGGCTAAACTTGCTAAGTTTGTCATCCCCGCGGCGCTTCGGCGCCAGCTTAAGGCAGGTACCATGCAAAAGCTCCTTGCGCAGATCATGAAATTTGGCGTCGTCGGTGTCATTGCCACGGTTATCGACTTTGGCATTATGAATCTGCTCCACTACGGTCTGGGCCTCAACATCCTTATCGCCAACACCAGCGGCTTTATCGTCTCGCTCATCTTTAATTACGTCGCCAGCATGAAGTACGTGTTTGCGCACAAGGAAGGCATGAGCCGCCGCCGCGAGTTCATTATCTTTGTCGTGCTGTCCGTGATCGGCCTGGCACTCAACGACGGTATCGTGCTGGCACTCAACGCCGGTCTGGGGCTCGAGGCCAATATCGCCAAGATCTGCGCCACCGCGCTTGTCATGGTCTACAACTTTGTGACCCGAAAGATCTTCCTGGAGGGCGACGAGACAAAATAGCTCGAAACCCCTGCAGCATTACGGCGCCCACGGACGACGCGCACTCAGCGCAGTATCGTCCGTGGGTGTCGCTCGTTTACGGGCAAATTTTCAACGTTTGCGGATTAGCTCTTGAAAATTTGGCGAGTTCGTATAGTTCTTGGCAAAGACCTTACGTTTCCCTTGCAAAAGCTCTAAAGTATCCTCTGCTCGATTCATCAACGCATTGGATGTGATTACGTGCGCAAGGCACTGGCACAACCTCATACCAAGCAGTTCCTCAAGTTCGCTGTCGTGGGTCTTATCTCCTTTGGCATCGACTGGGGTATGCTCATTGCGCTTGTCGAGCTGTTTCACCTCGACTTTTTGATGAGCACCACGGTCTCGTTTACCACGTCCGTCGTGGTCAACTACTGGCTTAGCATGAAGTTCGTGTTCGACCATCGCGAGGGAATGAGCCGCAAGCGCGAGTTCACGATCTTCACCATCCTGTCGGTGATCGGTCTGGGCCTCAACGACCTATACATGTTTGTGGGCGTCACGTTTTTGAGCATCGGCTACCAGGCCATGAAGGCCATCGCCACGTTCCTCGTCACCTGGTACAACTACTTCAGCCGTCGCTTCTTTCTCGAGGGCGCACGGTCGTAGTCGATTCGCTATTTGCTTGAATGTATAACCGGTTGGAATTCCCATTCCAACCGGTTTTTTTGTTTGCCGAAAGACCCGGCGACCCAGTCCCATTCACTTGAAAAACGGGCGGGCGGCCCGGATGTCTGTCCGAACCGCCCGTCTGGCGCGCTATGTCGAGGCCTCTAGCCTGTAACGTAATACCAGACCACGTTGTCGCCGTTGGAGAGAACGTAGTTGCTGCAGGCCGTCATGGGCGTTGAGCCGTTGACGGAGTACATCCAGCCGCTCGTGCCGCCGTACTGTTTCTCGGCCAAACCACCAATCGCGGAGACATACGTGCCATACGACGAGCCATGTGCGTTGACAGAAAGGCCCAGCGCGCACAGGGCATCGTAGACGGTAGCGCCTTCGTTAAAGGTAAAGGTGCCACCAGAAGACACAGGATTGCCCACAGCGCTCGATGTGACCGAAACCGTCACTGTTATGTAGCTGGACTCCTGCGAGCCGCTCTGGCCGCCCGAGGAGGCGTTTCCGCCATTAGAGCTGGAGGCTCCATCAGACGACTGACCGCCCCCCGAAGAAGCACCGCCAGACACATTGGGAGTATCGCCGGCTCCCGTATTCTGGGCAGCGGATTTATCTCCAGACTTCTTGCCGTCCTGACCATCGGACTTCTTGCTATCCGAGCTTTTATCCGATTCCTTGTTTGAAGACTCGGAATCGTCCTTGGACTTGGACTCATCAGAATGCTTGGACTCATCTTTTGCATCATTCGATGACTTGGAGTCCTCGGAACTGGCCTCGCCCGAAGCCATAGTCGAGCCAGACGCCTTGGTGTCCTTGGTGACGACGCTCTCCCCCGTCACGGCCTGAATGATCCAGTCGATGGACCAGGCGCCGCTCTCGGAAGGATGGACGAAGCCCAGCGAGACGACGATCAGAATGGTGCACGCGGCAGTCAAAACGCCAAGGAGCGCCTTGCGACGAGGGGCGGACGCCGCCGAAGCGGCGCCCTGTTGCTTTGTATCGTCGAACTGAATGAACGAGGAATCTGGTTGCTTGGGGTCAGCGTCCTTGGATTTATTGGACACAGCCCTCACCTACCGACGTTTGGTGAACACGAACACGCCGACGATGGCGAGACCGATGACGCCGGCGGCAACGCCAACAATGGCGAGCGGGTTGGTGCCAGCCTCCTGCTCGGAGGCACTAGAGGACTTCTTAGCAGTGGTCGTGGAAGCAGCACCCGTATCGGACTTGGAATCGGACTTCTTGTCGGACTTGCTGTCCTTCTTGTCAGACTTCTTGTCAGACTTCTTCTCGTCCTTCTTATCGGACTTATCGGAGTCCTTCTTGTCGGACTTGTTGTCCTTGGTCTCGGTCTTGGTCGACACCGTCGTCTTGGTCACCGGCTTCTGGCCCGGGGCGATAGCGCCGCCGGCCTGCTGGCCCTTCGTGCCGGAGCCGGAACCCGTGCCCGTGCCAGCACCGGAACCGTTGCCAGCGCCACCGTTGCCACCATTAGTGCCAGAACCACCATTGCCGCCAGGGTTAACGGCATTCTTGGTCCACTTGGCATACAGTGTCATATCGGCCGTCACTGGCGTACTGAAGTCATACGCCTGCGTGCAAGTCTCATCGGTATACCAACCGCCGAAAGTGTAGCCATCGCGCGTCGGATCGGCCGGCTTGACCAGCTTGCCGTCGGCCGTAGCAACAAACTTAGTGTCGCAAGCAGACCCGCCGTTGGAATTAAAGGCAACCGTCCAAGACTCAACGGCCCCGAGCTTGAACAGCGTGCCCGAGTCATTGATGTAGTACAGGTTGCCAGATGCATCGGCAATGACCGGAGAGTCACAGTACTGGTAATGGCCAGCCGCATCATAAATCTGCGTCGCCTCTGCATCGCCGAGCGTATAGCGATACACGCCACCACCAGCAGAGTAGTTGACGTAATCCTTGCTATCCGCGCTGTTAACGGTGAAGTACACATAGGTCTTGCCGCCCTGAACACTCACCAGCGGAGTAGCAGCAATACCGTTGAGGCCAGCCGGCAGCGCCTTGCCGTCGGCAGCAGCGACCATCGTGGTCTTACCCGTCTTCAGGTTATAGAGAACCAGAGCAGAGCCAGTAGCCGTCTGTCCGCCGACAATCAGATTGTCACCAGACACCGCAGGGGCGCTCAGATTATTCGTAAGGCCCAGATCAACCGTCTTCTGTTCACTCAGCACGCCCTTCGCCGAAAGCGAAATCACATGGAGCTTTCCGTCGTGCGTCATCTGATAGAAGGTCGAACCATTGGACGGATCGGCAATGCAATCGGCATTTGCGACAGCGCCGAGCTTCATGGTCGAAACGACATCGCCCGTCGTCTTATCAATGCACTTAAGCGTGCCCGCGCTCGTAGGAACAATGGTGTACTTATCCGTCAGCGCAGCGCCAGTCCAATAATAGCCCTCGGAAGGGTCAATGTTCTGCCAAGAGACTTCGCCCGTGGCAATCTTGATACGCTTCAGGGAGCCGTTGCCGTAGGTCGCGTTGTAGTTCTCGTCATACGAAATATCGACCGTACCAACATAGACGTACTCGCCGTCCGAAACCACGGTGCAGGAGCTCTGCGTCAAGTCCGTCAAACCAGGCGTCAGCCACTTGCAGATCAGCTTGTCCGCAGTAATCGCCTGGACCGCACCGCCGTTGAGCGGAACGATGATAAGGCCGTTGGTATAGATCGGACGAGAGGTGTAGCTCACCTTGGAGGCAAGCGGCGCAGAGGCAACCTTTTTGCCCGTGGACGAATCGATCTTAATGAGCTCGTTCTCGGTCGCGATGTACACAAAACCGTTAGCAATGACAGGCTCGCTGCAGTTGGCATACTGCTGGCCAGACTCGGCCTTCCAATCGAAGGCCCACTTAAGACCGGCGGCCTGCGCAGGCGTCT
Organism: uncultured Collinsella sp.; assembly: GCA_902478545.1. Lineage (GTDB taxonomy): Bacteria > Actinomycetota > Coriobacteriia > Coriobacteriales > Coriobacteriaceae > Collinsella. The sequence goes on along the minus strand of CABSLA010000004.1, from coordinate 47,713 downwards.
TGGCATCCGTTACGGTCGAACCGTTGCCACTGTTGCCGTAGCCGGCCCACTCGGCATCCCAATTAGGAGTCGTCGCACTCGGGTCCACGACAATCTTGTCGGGATCGGGCATGGGCGATTTTTCGGTGGTGTAGGCAAATGTAACCTTGTCGCCGCTCTTGAGCGTGACCTGGTTGGCACAGAGAGATGAGGACTCTCCGTTGATATACAGATGCCAGTATTTACCGGTCGCACCATCATAGCCGTAAGAGTTGTCTTCGAACGGCGAAGTAATGGACCAGTATGCACCACTCTGGGAGGCCTTGTAATCAATGCCCTTCGCCTTCAGAACCGTCTCAATAAGGTCCTGGGCCGTAGAGCCTTCGGGCAGGGAAACATTGCTTGACGAGCCCCAGCGAGTATTGTTGCCGTTGACATCGGGGCCGATGATATCGGCGGATCCAAGCACCTGACCAGGGAGGGCATCGCTGTCGCCAGCATACATAAAGGTGACGGCGTCACCCTCATGGAGCTCGTAGGCACCAGCGCCAACGTCGGCGAACTTGTACTTTGCGTCGGACTTGCCCTTTACGTAGAAGCGCCAATAGCTATTGGTCGCAGCATCAGAGCCACAATAGGTCTTACCGTCAAGCGGCGAGGTAATGCCCCTAAGGTACCAACCCCAAGACTCTTCTGTAGCTTTGAGTTTAAGACCAGTCTGCTCCAACAGGTCCTTAGCAGTAGAGCCCGCCTTGAGACTCGTCTGGCCCGTCGAAGCCCAAACCTGCTGCTTGCCGTCCTTGTCCTTGCCAAGCACCTGAACGGAAGCATGGACAGAATCGGACGGCAACTGGTCGCCCCAGCCACCGTAGAACCACGTGACGGTATCGCCAGCATGGATGGTGACATTGTCCGCCGTATAGTCAATCGACTTGCCGTTGATAAACAGCTGCCAATAGGTCGAATAATCTTGGGGCGTACCCAGCTCAACACCGTTGTACTTAAGGCTCAGAATGAAGGAGCCCGCAGCAACGGCGTCAATATCATTCGCCTCAAGCGCGACCTTCGTAAGATCAAGCGCGCTCGAACCGGACGTCACCACATACTGCGCGTTGTCGACCCAGGTCTGAGTCTTGCCCTGGGCATCGCGACCAATGACGGTCACATTCGCAGCAAGCTGGTCCTTAACGACAGGGGACGCGCTACCACCCGTAAAGGCAAACTCAATCTTCTGCCCCTGGGTGAGTTTGACGCTGCTCGCGCCAACCGAGGAAGACGCGCCGTCGACGAACAGCTGCCAGTAGGCATGAGTCGTCGGATCGTAGGCAAGCGTGCGGCCATCGCTCGGGGAGGTGATGCTTTCGAGGTAGAAACCGTATGCCGTGTTCGGATCGTACTTCGCCTTGAAGCCCGTCTTCTCCTGCAGCTTAATGAAGGCATCCGCAGCCGTCGCGCCCTCGTCGAGCTTGAGCTGCGTAGGCGCCACCCAGGTCTGAGCCTTGCCGTCGGCATCGGTGCCGATAATCGAGAACGAGACCTCGATTTGCTTCTTGACGACATCGCCAGTTTCTGTCGGGTTCTCTGTCTGGACGGCAGCCGCGGCGGCAGATCCTGCTTGGCCAGCGGATGCCGTCGAAGACTGCTCGCTCGTGGCAGGGCTCTCCCCCGTCGCCGAGCCTTCGTCGCCAGTTGCTGCCTCTGTAGTGGCGGCACTAGCTGCAGGCGCGCTCCCGGAATCCGAAACCTCGGCGCCGCTCTGCTCAGCGGTACCGCCCGCAAGCGCTGCGTCCTCGCCTGGCGTCGTAGCCTGAGCCACAGCGTCGGTAATGCCCTCGGCACCCTCGGCCCACAGCTGAGCCGGCGTGGTGCTGAAGGCCATCGCGAAGGCCAGGAATGCCATCAGGCAGCGCTTTGCCACGCCGCGCGCGATTACGCCACGGCGACGAAGCGAGGCACGCTGGCACTCGTCCTCAAACATATCCATTTGTCTCCTACTGTCTGTACTTGGAGCGTTGCCTTGAAGCTGCCCCACGTCATCGCGCATGTTGCGCTCGAGTTCCCCCATCGGGGTCCCCCTTCCCTCCAGAGCCCTATGCACACCGGCGGCATACGCCGCAGCCGCATGCAAGATGGGAGGCGATCCGACTTAACCTTAACGACTCGGGCGCGCCGTCCGATCTGCGACGCGAACATCCCGAGCCAAGAGGAATTACGGTTACTGGTACAGCCGGGGACTTGCACCCCGATTCTCCCAAACGCGCAGGAAAACCGCGCATTCGTGCGTCTCCGCACCACCATCTAGGCCATCGATTAAAACCGTCAATATGCTATCACGCAAAAGGGCCTCGCACGCAGGCGAAGCCCAAGGTAAAAGCTATTGTTTGCGATAGGAAAATGCGGTGACGGCCGCAGCCTCTAGTGCTTGCCGCCGTGGCTGTTGCGCCAGATCTCGCGGCCCAGCATCAGTGCCAGCACCAGCGCACTCACATAGCCCATAAAGCCAATGACCGGGATACCGAACACAACCGGCTCGATGCGCGCGTAGTACACCACCGACGAACCGATAAACAGACCGGCGATCACAATTGCCATCGACATACGGTCGATAATTCCACCCAGCTGCCGCAGCGCCTTATCGCTGCTCATAATCTGCGTGTTTAGCTTAAGCTGGCCGCGCGTGAGCATGCGCGACGCCAAGCCCAGATACTCGGCCGCCTCGAGCGAGCCTTTTGCCGCGCGATAGCTGCTCGCGGCAAGATCGCGCCCCATTTCGCGGACGCGCGCATAGGTGCTCTTCTCGTTTTTGATATGCGTCTGGATGATCTGGATCATGTTGACGTTGGGCATGTACTCGGTCAGCAGGCCCTCGAGCGTCACCATGCCGCGGGCGAACATCGTCACCACGCTCGGCAGCTCAACATCGTTCTTGCGCGCCAAATTTAGCAGCGAGGTCAAAAACTCGCCGATATCAAGATCCTTAAGGTCAAGGCCCGCAAAGTCGGCGACGATAAAGTCCAAGTCGGACAAAAAGGCCGAATGGTCGAGCTCGGCCGAGTCGCCGCGTGTCACGGCAAAGCGCATAAGCGAATCTTTGAGCTTGGGCACGTCGCCCTCGGCCACGGCAAAGATCATATCCTTGACGATACCGCGGTCGTGGCTCGACATACGCCCGACCATGCCCAGGTCGATAAAGTAGACGATGCCGTCCTTGAGGATGATGTTTCCCGCATGCGGGTCGGCATGGAAAAAGCCGTCATCGAGCACCTGCGTCGAGTAGTCCTCGACAATCGCCGAGCCGATCTTTTCCAGGTCATAGCCCTCGGCCACCAGGCGCTCGGGATCGGCAATCGAGATGCCGTCAATGTAGTCCATGACCACGACATGCTCGGTGCAAAGGTCCAGGTAGGATTTGGGACACGACACGCCATGGACGCTCTTATGGAACTCAAAGAAATCGTTGAGGTTTTTGGCCTCGGCCAAAAAGTTGGTCTCCTCGCGAAACGAGGCCCACAGCTCCTCGACGACGGCATGTAAGTCAACAAACTGGTCTGTGTTGACGAACTTGGAAACGATGCGCACCACCGAACGGATGATGTCGATGTCCTGCGCCATAACCTGCTGCGCGCCGGGGCGCTGTACCTTAACGGCCACGTCCTCGCCGGTCACCAAGCGGGCACGGTGCACCTGCGCGAGCGACGCGCTTCCGAGCGGGTTGGGGTCGATTGCGTCGAACATCTGCCCCAGGCGCTGGCCGTACTCCTCTTCCAGACAGCGGAGCACTACCTCATACGGCACCGGCTCTACGTCGGAGCGCAGGCGGCGCAGCTCATCGCAAAACCGCTGCGGCAAGATCTCGGACCGGTTGGCCAGAATCTGCCCCATTTTAACGAACATGGGGCCGAGCTCTTCGAGCAGACGACGCAGGCGCACCGGCGTGAGGTTGTCCCATACGCGGTACTTTTTGATCAGGCGAACGATCTGCCCAATGCGCTCACGACGACCTGCCGGCGTGAGCTGGTATTCCTCGTCCGGGGCCATCGCGTCAGGCTCCTCGGGGACCATATCGACAGCGCGCGGCTTCTTGCGAGCGCCCGAGACGGCGGCCTCAACCTCATCGACAACCGCCGTCTCGTCACCCAAGGGATCTAGATTGTTGTAATCGGTGGTGGAATCTGCCATCTGCGCTGCTACTCGGCCTCTTCGGTGTCCTCTGCATCGTCGGGCTCAACAGACTCGACGGGCACCGAGGTCACGTTGTCCTCGACCGAATCGACGATGTCGCGCACATGGGCCAGGAAGGCCGTGCGCTCGGGAGCGGTCATAACGCGGACGCGGGCCAGGATGAGCTCGTCGAGCACGCGCTGTGCCGCAGTCTCGCCCTGCATGCCCAGGCGCTCGGTCAGGTCGGAGATGGTACCACCCGCCTGCTCGAACATGTCGGACACGCTGCGGGCGATATCGGGGGCACCGGCGTCCTTGCGGACCTGCTCGCCCTTAGTATTGAGGTCGTCAAGGACCTTCTTGCCGCCCTCGACGGCAACGGCGGCGGCGCCGAAGCCCACGTTGATGGCACCGTTAACAAGCTGATCGAATTTCATAACCATGGTTGGCTCCAATCGTGAACAACTGCATTGGCCTTCTTGTACCCAAGATTGGGTGAACGACACAAAATCGTTTGTCGCCAAGATAGAAATCGAGCGGGGCAAAGCCTTTGACGGCGTTTGCCCCGCTCGCTCGTTGCAATGTGGCTTTTACCTTACGTTGTCGTTCATCGCGAAGGAGTTCCTCATGGCACAGCTCGTGGTGTAGAGCACCTTGCCCAACAGAGCATCGGTCTCCACGCGTACGAGCTCGGCAAAGGCCTCGTTGGCGCGGGCGAGCTCGGCAGGCACCTCGGCCTCGGGCAGCGCGGCTGCGGCAGCGTCAACGTCGTGAATCTGCTTGTGGCCCATGCCGCCGACCTTTTCCTGATAATCCTCGACCGCACGACCGCACTCATGGAAGCGAACATCGGCCAAGGCACCGATCAGGCGATTTGCCCAATAGAAATTCTCGGACGTCACGCGAGCCTGCGTGTCGGCATAGTACTCGGGCATGGTCTCGACATTGGCGTACAGCGGCACGAGCGCGTTAAACGAGTTAGAGCCAAACGCCATCCACTGCACGGCGCGATACGCCGGCTGTACATAGGGACGCAGCTGCAACACGGCAAGCTGGCTGTTGCGGTTGATGCCGATGGGACGATAGGCACCGCGCGTGGCGGGCGTGCCCTTGCTGCCGTAGCAGTCGTACTCCGTGCCCTGGTAGTGGCTCGAAAGCACGTACTTGATGTCCTCGATGGTCACCTTGCGCTCGGGCACGCGGCTCCAAGGGATGTCATCGCTCTCGGGCGTGTAGTCGGCGTCGGGACCGTCCCATACATCGCTGGGGTTGAGGCAGCGCTGCATATACCAGGCGCGCGGCGTGTTATAGACGTGGTCACTGTCGCTGTGCGAGCCAAAGGCCTCGCGCGGGTTAAAGACCGTCGCCGGACCGTCACCCCCGACGCCCAGCGTCAGGTCCAGATGCCACTCGGCCATCCAGGAGCGCAGGTCGGCAGAGCACATATGATCTGCCTGGGTGCCCTCGGCATCGTCCAGGTCAAAGCCGTCGATACCCAGCTGGTTGGGCATGGTCACATAGGCGTCATCGGGCACGCGCTTGGCGATCCAGTGGTGGCCGCCGATGGTCTCGAGCCACCAGATCTCGTCAACGTCACTAAAGGCGATGCCGTTGTTCTCGTAGGTACCGTAGCGCTCAAGCAGGTCGCCCAGAATGCGCACGCCGTCGCGGGCGGACTTGGCGTACGGCAGCACCAGGGTCACCATGTCCTCCTCGCCCAGACCGCCGGGCTGCGCCGGCACATAGCCGTCCTCGCCCTCGTTGCCCCTGGCGGGCACGTAGTCCACGAGCGGATCGGCGCCGCGGACGCGCTCGTTGGTGGTAAGCGTCTCGGTTGCGGACATGCCAACATTGAGCTCATTGAAGCCGGCCTCGGCCCAAATGCCATGACCCGGGACAACGTCGGGGACGCTCGTGTAACGCATGGGATTGTCGGGCAGCTCAACGGTCAGGTGGCTCAGGACACTCGTGTAGACACGCGGCTGCTCGTCGGGATGCACTACGCGCATGTGCTTGGGCTCGAATACCCCATTGGACGAGTCCTCATTGCGGGCAACAAGCGTCGACCCGTCGTAGCTCGCGTTCTTACCAACCAAAATCGTTGTGCACGGCATGCGCATCCTCCTTGAGCGAAGAAATCAAACGGCAACAGTGTATCGCTTCGGAGCAAAAAGGGCGAAACCGCGACCCCTCGAGCCCCTCGAGATCCCTGTGGTCAAAAAATGCCAAATATGAGTACTGTCACAAATTTAGTAGCAGCAATTTAAGCGAATGCAGGTGTCGATAATCTACATTTGTTCAAAAGCTTGACAATGTAATTCCTCATAAGTCCAATAAAATAGGCTCTCTATCGATAATAAATACCGATAGAGAGCCAAAATGACCTAAAACATATGTGACTATCTTGGCAACAGTACTCATATTTGGCGTTTTTTGCCCACGTGGTATATGTCTAACCCCCTCAAACAGCCCAAAACGCCTATTTCGATGCGCGCTCCGCCGCCTCAATCACGTGTTTGGCAAGAACCGCTGTCGTTACAGCCCCCACGCCGCCCGGCACGGGCGTGATGGCGTTAACGATCGGCTCCGTAGCATCAAAATCGACGTCGCCGACCAGCTTGCCGGCGGCCTCGTCCCAGTTAATGCCCACATCGATGGTTGTCTGGCCCTCGCGAACCGCATCCGCGCCAATCGTGCGCGCACGTCCAACCGCAGCAACAACAATGTCGGCAGAACGGCACTCGGCAGCCAAGTCGCGCGTATGCGTATGGCACGTCGTCACTGTGGCATTGCGGGTCGTAAGCATGGCGGCAACGGGACGGCCAATCACCAGCGATCGACCGACGACTGCGACCTTTGCCCCATCCAGTTCCACGCCATAATGGTCCAGCAAAGCCAGCACGGCCTCGGCCGTACAGGGGGCAAAGCCCTCGCCTCGCCCCGAAAGCGTGGTAAGCAGCGAGGCCGGCGTCATGGAATCAACGTCCTTGACGGGATCGAGTGCCGCGGCAACTGCATCCTCGTCAAGCCCAGCGGGCAACGGGCGGAACAGCAGGCAGCCGTGAACAGCAGGGTCGGCATTGATGCCCTCGATGGCCGCCAGCAGCTCATCCTGCGAAACATCGGAGGGAAGCAATACGCGGCGAGCCTCAATGCCAACCTTCTCGCAGCGCTTGAGGGCACCGCGCTCGTAGGATAGGTCGTCCTCGCGCTCGCCCACGCGCACGATAGCAAGCGTCGGAACAACGCCGCGCTCACGCAAAGCCGCGCAGCGAGCAGCGAGCTCCTCGGTCAAAGCACGGGCAACGGGAGCACCCTTCAGCAGTTCTGCCATGGCTATCCCCTCTTCCTTGCGGCGTCAGCAGCGCGGCGCGCCAGCGCATCGGCGCGCGGCAGCCACGTATCCAACAGTTCATCGCACGCCGCCTCGAGCTCTTCGGCGCGTGCCCGGTCTTTCATAGACGTGGTGTTCGCAAAGAGCGTCAAGCTCGCGCCCTGCATGGCGGCGCGGCAGAACACGGCACCGCAGGCCACATCGGACAGCAACTGGCGCGAGCCCTTATCGGCCATGTCCTCGAGCAGCGCCAGCGCGCGCCCGCACGCATCCATAATGCGGTACGGCGGCATGGCGGCCACGTGCAACGCATCCTGAATCGCCGCGGGTCGAGCGGGGTCATCACGAGGAATACCGTATGCCGCAGACACCTGGCCGTACGCACGAACGTCCTCGGCAACCAGACCCACAAGCTCCTGAGCCAGCTCGTCTGCCTGGGCAAACGCGTGCGTCAGATCGTCCGCGCGATCGGCAAGCGCGGGATTGGTCGCGCCATAGCGAGCAACCATCCCGCACAGCGAGGCACCCAGTGCTCCCACAAACGCGCTCGCGCTTCCGCCGCCGGGAACCGGCTCGCGTGCAGCCAACGCCTCGGCAAAACCGCGACAGGTCTTATCCATCATCTCTTGGCTCATCGAAACACCTCTGCCCACCGCGCCGGACACCACGGACCGCACGCATAATAAAAAATGGGACAACGACGCCAGGAAGCGATTATCCCATTCATCGATCTTGTCCAAGTCAGTCTAGCCCATAAGACAAAGGCTGTCAGGAGCTCTGGCTATCGGCGTTTCCGATTGCCGGCTATAGGCACGGGCGCCTAGTCCACCTGAAACGTCGGCAGCAACGTGTCGATAATCTTCGACCCCATGTCGCGGTTTGCAGTCGAGTACTCCAAATGCGCCGTGGCAATCGTCGAATCCGTGACGATCGTCTTTTCGTAAATGATCGTATCGTCCTCGCGCCACGAGACCACGTACCAGTTGTCGCCCTCTGCGGTATAGAGGTCGGCCTTGCCCGAGGTGTCCGCGTCGACGAACATCTCGTGTGCGGTTTCTTCGTTAATGTTGACGTAGCCAAACAAGTTGATCACAAAACCCGTCTCCGGATCCTCATACCTAGTGCCGCTGCCGCTGGGAGTATCCTCCATCTCAAAGCGATTGGGAATCGACATGCTATAAGGATGCATGTCGTTCGTGTACGTATACACGTCGGTTAGATAATCGTCCGAATCGCCCGAGCCGTAGTATGCCGATTCGTCCTCGGGAACGGCTTCGTCATCCGACGACGAAGACTCCTTGGCCTTGGACTTGTCGCTCTTCTTCTTGGCAGAAGAATCTTTCTCGTCCGAAGATCCGGTATCGATCACCGAAATCTGCGTGTCAGAGCTCTTGGACCCGTTGAGCATCGTAAGCGCAAACACCGTGCCACCCCCGAGGAGTACCACGGCGGCACACGCCACCGCGATAATGACCGGCGCCTTGCTCTTGGGCTTTTGAGGTGCAGGCGCGACCGACGGCATCGACTGGGTCAGGCCCGGACCGGCCGTGGGCGCAGAAGTCGGAGCAGCAGCCGCAGGCGTCGGCGCGGAGCCACCCGCAAGCGACGCCCCGCAATGCGTGCAAAACGTCGATCCATCGGGAACTTGCTGTCCGCATTTTTGACAGAACATCGTTCGACCTTTCGTGGTTTAGCTTTTGTCACAGCCAAGTCTAAAACCTCAAGCCAGCATCGCTGTTGCGCAACATTGGGAGCATCAACCAAACCGCACGCTTGCCCAGCACCAGGCCCACCTTGCGGCAAGCCCGCACACGCAAACATGGGACATATGGCCCACCTTTCGAGACTCCCGGACAGAACAAGCTGGGGCATATCTATAAGTAAGGAACCCGTTGGGGCACGGCCGCGCAACGGCCACAAGCGATGAACGGAGGTATAAGCCGCACAGTACACAGAGACATCCGCCGCCAGCGCAATCAGCACCCCAACAGCATGCGGCGCCGTGATGTCATCGGCAGACAAGGAGGACGCCACCATGAAGAAAAAGACCCTATCGATCCTTTCCCTTTGCATCGCCCTCTTTGCCGCGTTTGCCCTTGTCGGCTGCGGCGGGAACGCATCGGGCGGGGGCGGCAGCACCTCAAAGAGCGAAGGCAAGGAAACGGCCCCCGTTGCCAAGAAGACTGACTTCATTTGGTTTAAGGTCGAGATGCCCGAGGGCGTTGGCGTAAGCGACTCCGCTGGCAAGAATGCCGACAGGGTCCAGCTCACCTTCCCCGAAGACGAAAACGGTTCGGCCGATCGCTTTATCCCCGTTTGGAAAAAAGCGCTGACGGCAGAGGAATCCCACGCCGACCAGGCAGAAAAGAAAGGTGATACGTTCCGTTGGAAGGATGGCGGGTCCGTCGAGTATAACGGCAGGACGTGGCTCGTCGGAACGTACGAGGACAACAGCGGCGTCTCAACCCTCCTCTTTACCGACGTTGAGCCGGGAAGCGTCTACGTCCTCATCTCGAACTTCGATCTGCATAAGAAAGAAGCCGAGGCGCTCCTCAACTCCATCGAGTTTCCCGATGACATGGCGAAGGCAGTTGCCGAGGCACGCGAAGTCGAGATTTCGAGCATCGAGATCAAGCATTAGGGGATCGCACGCAGCATCGCATGCGCAGTCATTAAATGATCGGACGCCCAGCCAGGGGAGGATCGGATCGGCCGGCCCTTCCCTCTTTTACGCCCGAGCATATTGCCACTTGTCGGCGCAAATCAGGCCCCCAGAATGGGACACATGGCCCACCTGAACGAGCCGCTCGCGCGTACAGTAAAGGCAGGTAATCCATGGGCGGTTACAGATCGAGGAGGACACGACCATGAAAAAGAAGGCCTTTGCGATTCTCACCCTCTGCATCAGTCTCTTTGCCGCAGTTGCCCTGGTGGGCTGCGGTGGCAGCGGCGGCGCTACCGGAAGTGGCGGTGGCGGCGGAGCAGAAAAACCAGCCGTGGATATGAGGACCGACTTCATTTGGTTTAAGGTCGAAGTCCCCGAGGGCGTCGAAATCACAGACGTCGCAGGCGATACCGCCGACAGGGCCCAGTTTAAGTTCACCGAGAGCGAGCACGCCAGCGATCGCTTCATCCCCGTCTTCGACTCTGACAAGAACGCCGATGAACTGTTCGACTACGAGGCAAAGTGGAATGCCAGCTTTGAGTGGACCGAGAATGACCCCGTCAAGTACAACGGCAAGACTTGGCGCAACGCTTCCTATACACACTCGGGCGGCGTAACGACCGAATACTTCACCGACGTTGACGGCGGCAGTGTGTATGTGCGTATCGACAACGTCGAGGAGCACAAGGACGCCGTCGAGACCATGATGAAGTCTCTGGAATTTGCCGACGACATCGCCGAGGCCAAGACCGAGGCCATGGACGTCAAGCTCGACGATATCGAGATCAAGCGCTAAGCGACTGGCGAGCGCAACGGGAAACACGGTCGCAGTGCAAACAAGCGACGGTACCCCAGCGCTTCGTACCCAGGGAGGGCCGGTAAACCGACCCTCCCTTTCTTATGCCTGTAGCCGACGAACGCGAGGATGCCGGACGCCGGAACCGCCCCAAATGTGGCAACAGTACGAAAACGACAAACACCCCAACACGTCCGCCCACCGATTTATTGCGCCGCGCAGACAATTAAACCAGCATCTTTAAACATCTGGGCAGTATAGTGACCAAAACTATCGCATAACCGCACTCTGCGAATGGAGAAGTTATGACCGAACACCATGCCATCAGCCGCCGAGCGTTTACGCTGGGCCTAGGGCTTGCGGCGTTGTCACCACTTGCAAGCCTGCCCGAAACCGCAGCGCCGGGCATTCCCCTGCGAGCGGCATTTGCAGACAACACACCCGCACCGTCGGACAGCCTCCACAATTTCGTCATTCGCCTTCGCCCCGCGGGCTATTTTCGCACCGCGAGCGTCAACCAAGACGGCAACGTTCGCGGCAACGTCTGTCACCTGTTTAACGACGGCACGTCCAGCAAGCTCATCCTTGAGAACGTAACGACCAAGAATGACGATACAAACTGGTACGCCATCCGCACCTTGCTCAATTTCGAAGAGCATAAAAAGACGGGCTACAGCATTTGGTCGGTCGACGACGACTCGGACAAAGATGGAAAGGTCATCCACGTATGGGGCGGCGAGTATGACAACAAGCCCAGCCGCGCTTTTGCGTTCGAGCGTCAATCAAACGGAACCTACATCATCCGAGACCGCACGGTCGAGAAAGAAACCGAGAAAAAAAGACATTAAGTACCTGGCAATAGAATCGAACGGCAAAGACCAGGACAACAATAAGATCTGCCATAAGAGTAAGAGCATTCCGTGGGAGCTCGAACTTATCGGTTACGACATGAAAAAGAACGATGCCACGGTTAGCAGCCTCGACTGGATCACGTACAGCAGCTACGTCGATGGGCCATGTTGGATGAAATACGTCGACGACAACAAGTTCCTCGACGAGCTGAGCATCCCGGGTACGCACGATTCGGGCACCTGCAGCGTGGACAACGACACTGAGCCCCAATCCTCGCAAGTAAAATGCCAGCAGGATTACATTCCCACGCAGTTGCTCGAAGGCATTCGCTATTTCGATATCCGGCTCGGAAAGGGCGATGACCCCGGCATCGACCACGGGATTTTCTACCTACTCAAAAAAGACGGGAACTATCTGCATCTCTCCGATGTCATAGGCTACTTCAAAACGTTTTTGAACGAAAACCCGACAGAAGCGCTCATCATGCTTGTATCACGAGGCAACGACGAGGCTACCGACGAAAGTGTTACGACGGCTTTCGCCAAGGTTTTCGACGACAACCCCAAACTGTTCTATACGTCGACCCGAACCCCCACGCTACACGAGGTGCGCGGAAAGATCGTTCTGCTGCGTCGATTTAGGCTCGCCGGCAACAGTGTAAGCGGCCACACGTGGGGCCTCGACCTTACCGAATGGGATGACAAGATCAAGGCTCACTCCGACAGCGCCACTATGTGTCTTGTCCAAGACGCGCGGGGCTTTGAAGCCGCGGGGGAAACAGGCGACAAAGAGCCCTATTGCACCAAGGTATACGCCCAGGACAAGTACAAACTCACGGGAACCGACAAGCTCAGCTGGGTCGATAATGCGCTGAAGGAAACGACCGGGCGCACGCGCAACAAGGTGGACGTCGTGGACGATGACGGGGCCAAGGTGCAAGTCCAGGAGCGTTGCTGGTCTATCAACTACACCAGCTGCACGGGCTTGTCGCACGGAGGCAATCCTTTTACCTCGGCACGAGTAGTCAACGAGCATCTGTATAAGAGCCCGTACATCAATCCCAGCGGCATCGAGGATACAAAGTCAGATTACCTCGAGCACATTGGCATCATCGCATCCGACTTTGTTGATGCGGCGCTGGCCCGGAGCATCTACCAGCGCAATTACGATTACGATACACAGCACAAGCAGACAGCTTCGTGCTACCTCCCAGCCCGCATGCACATGACATATGGCAACTCGCTGAGCGACGCCTCGCTCCAGGACGGCAAGACCGTTGGCGAGGGTCATTTCCGCCTTGTCGACAGCAGCAACGTACTCAACGTGGCGGCTTCGGGCCATGCGTTTGCCATCGAATATGTGGATGTCGACGCCTTGGGCAACGAGACCGTTACGGAGCTGCGGGGCTCCGTGCCCATCGATATCGATCCACGCGCGCTGACGCCCCATTTTGAGGGACTCGAAGGCCTTAAGGCCGGCGAAGACGTGCGCGCCAAGATTGCGGCATCACTCGAGGGCAAGCTCGAAACCGATGCCTGCACGGCCCAGCTCGAGTTTGTGCACGACGCGAACGGCGCTCCGGGAACGGCGATGGCCGAGGGCGAGGCATTTACCGCGGGAACGTACTGGGTGCGCGTGAACGGTCTCTTGGGCGACGCGGCGCAGAGCTACACGCTCGCCAGCGATGGAGCCGCAAGCTTTACCGTAGCGGCCTCGGGCAGTGCAGGCGGCACCGGTAGCGGCACGGGTTCCAACGCAGACGGCGCCGACAAGAACGGCGGCGGCAACAAGAGCAAGGGCTCGACCGGAAAACTCGCCGACACGGGCGACGGCTCTGGCGTTGCCGCCGGGCTCGCTGCCGCCGCCGTGGCGACAACGGTCGCCGGCGCGGCGATGCTTGCCAATGACCGCGAAAACGTTGGGGACGACAGCGAATAGGCAAGCCCGCCTTTTAGACACATCGACTCAATTGGGGGGGGCGCAGAATACCGTTCTGCGCCCCGATTTTTACCTTAGCCCGAACACCGTTATCGGCTACATCACCATGTTCAGCGCATTCACGAACTCCTGAGCTTGGGAGCGGCTGCTCAGACTAAAGACACAGGCAGCCAACAGCCTGTTACGTAGGAAAACGTCGCGGCCCTTGATCCTGCTGACCCCCGTAATGTCCTTAAGATAAACAATCTCGGTGTGCTTGCCACCAAAAGTGCCCTTCTTGAGCACCTCAATACGGTTAGGGTAGATCTTGACGTCTTTAAACCTACCCGAACCTTTGTCCTGGAACAGCAGCGTGTTGTTGTCCATACGCGTCACTCCCGCGGGGTTCGCTAAAACTGCCTCTATGGCCACATTTTAGTCACCGCAAGGCCCCATGCGATGATGTCAGACAGCACAGCAATTCGTGTCCGCGCGAGGCTTTAAGATAGGTATGCTCAGCTGCATCGATGCGACCGGAATATTCTAGGAGCACGCCTCGTATTATTCGCCATTAGAGGAGGTCTTACCTGGTTTACGTATGGGAATTCGAGTTCTTTGATTCGGACGGCATTGAACTTCCCGTGCCAGACTTCGGACATGAGCCGCGACACGGCGGCAAGATTATCGCTGTAGCCGTCAACCGCGAACTCGGCGACATTCCCGCCGTCACCGCAGTGGATGCCGCGCGTATGCTCGGTGTTAGCTCAGCACGGGTGTCACAACTGCTAAATGCAGGACTGCTGGATTCATGGAAGGATGGCACCAAGCGCATGATGTCCAAAGCCTCCATCGAGGCACGACTCGCCGATGCACCAAGGGTGGGACGCCCCAAAGAGGCCCCCGTTGCCGTGTAAGGCGATGCCGCTGTGGGCTTTCATCACCTGACATGCATGGCAGCCAGGAACGCTCGATTCGGGACTCACTGCGCCCCGAATCGAGCTGGGCCCATTGCTGCAGGTTGATTCGCATCCCCGATCCCAAAAAGACAGAAGCGCCACTTGCTTCGTTGAGCCCCAACATCCGACCCCGGCTCCCCCTCGTATCCCCAGCGGCATTTCAACTCCAGGACATGTCGCGATCATGCCCGGTCATCCATGCAAATGGACACCACTCTAACACTGGGGTCAGATATCCCCCGCTGCGGCGTATAGGGTAAAATCTTGTCTGCCGCGGAATCCGCCTGCGGGCAACGCTCCGATCTCCGATTGGGGTGAAGCCTATGAACTTGTTTCTTGAAATCCTGCGCCTCTCGATGTACGCGACCGGCATTGCCCGGAACCTCTACGCGATCCGGCGGGAATATAAGCAGTAACGGATAGCGAAGGGAGTCATAGAAAAGGGCCGGTTGCAGCCGGCCCTAGACGATAATACCTGCGTTGCCCGCGCTTCCGAAGTGTGACTAGCTGAGGAGCGGGTTCCGCGGCACAACCTGATTTTACCCAGTGAGGAGGCTCTTTTGCAGCCGCTCCACTGTTTATTTACATCTGGCACCCTCAAACAATCAGACGGCAGCCCGCACTCCTGAGAGCTGCCCCGCACCCCCGGCCATCACCTTACGGCAACAACCGGTGCTACTCCCCTACTTCCCAAATAGCGCACCCAGCAGACCGCGGCGTTTGGGCTTCTCCTCTCGGTAGGAACCCTCGACGGCGGCTGCAACCTGGCGCGGTTGCTCGCCGCCTCCACGGCGCACGATCTGGTACAGGAAGGGCGATTTAACGTATTTGACCTCGACGGGCGTGGCGTGCACGGTGCTCTCACCGGACAGATGCAGGCTCGGGCTGAGCGGCGCCACGATATGCGTTTCGCGCTTGTCGCTAAACACCACCGCGGCCGCGCGGCCCGTCTGGCCGTTTACGGCAATGCGCACCTGCTCGCCATCGCGGCCGTCTGTCGCCGGACGATCGACAAAGTAGACCGGCACCATCACCAGGCCGTCCTTATGTTTGCGGGCCTTGCGCGCCCACATGCGAATGCTCTTTTTATTGAGCCCCAGTACAGCCTCGGCGTCGTTGCCCGCAACGTCGAGCGCCAACTTATCAATGACCACCTGGTCCTTGGTAGACGCATCGACTGAGACAACGCGAAAGTCACCTTCCTGCATGGCGGGATCGAACGGACCGACCTTGGCAAAGTCCCACGGCTCCAAAATGCCCATGAGGCGAACGTCCAGGTAGTTTGCCCTGGGGTATGCCCAGTCGAGCACCTCGTAGTACACCAAGGCCTCCTTGCTCAGGCCCTTGCCCGGGAAGCTCGCCATCATGCGCAAGTCCGCCAGCGCCATGGGGAAATAGAAGAGCATCATGTCGTTTTGGATCGCGTCTTCCACGTCGTGCCCGGCAAAGGCATCCGGATACTGGCGCACCAGCTGCAGCGCGTTGGCACGTGCCTGCTGCGGCGAGATTTCGCAGGGAATACCCTGCTCGGGCACATACTCCGCACCAACGCCCATGGTCAGGCGCTTGCTAAACGTCCCCGGCTTGAGCAGGTCCGCAATGCCGATCTTATTGCCGCAGGACGGGCACTCAAACACACGCTGCGTTGACTCGCCCTCAAAGGACGCTCCGCAGAAGGGGCAAGGAATGCTCACATGCGTGGCCTCTTGGAACTCCTGCGCCGTGCCGCGATCCTCCCACAGCAGATGTTCCAGGACCGACTGATTGCGCCAGTGCGCATTGAAGAAATACCAGTCCGGGTCCTGCGGGCGCTCGAGTTGCGACACATGCGTGAGTTTGAGCAGTCCATCCACCACCGTCAACGGCGTATGGCGAATACCCAAAGCGCTCTTGGGCTCTCCGGCGTCCGCCTGCCACGGAACCACCGTGCCGCAATAGGCGCACTCAAAGCTGCGCTTAGCCTGGTGCGAGTACATAGGGCCGCCGCAGTTTTGACATTTAATGGCAAACATCTCGTCCATGGAAACGTCCTCCTTTGCACAGGGGCTGTCGACATTAAGTATGTCGAGCAAGCAGGCACATGCCCATACCCATGTGGCCCAAAATGGACCACCCAGGCAGACGAGAAGGCTCGTTCGTTAGCACCGGCAGACTATTGCTGCATTTTCTGAGCATCGGCGCACGGCGCCCCCGTGCGAGCTACACTATCCCCTTAAACATGATTGTGAGGACGACCGCTATGCTATTTGTAAATCGGCTGGTACATACGCTTGTTCCCGGCAGCGAGAGCGAGCCGGTCGATGCATCTTGCCGCACCAACGCGGGCTTTTCCGCAAGCCTCGTCTGCATTGGCCTCAACATCACCCTGTGCCTGGCCAAGGGCATCGCGGGTCTGCTCGCCGGCTCCGTCTCCCTCATCGCCGACGCTTTCAACAACCTCTCCGATGCCTCGAGCAACATTGTGAGCCTGCTCGGTTTCCGCCTTGCCAGCCGCCCGGCAGACGAAGGCCACCCCTATGGTCACGGCCGCTACGAGTACCTAGCCGGCCTGTTCGTCGCCGTCCTGGTTTGCGCCGTCGGCATCAACCTGATTCTCGAGTCGGTCACCAAGATCATCAAGCCCTCGCCCACCGCTTACACGTTTATTTCCCTTGCGGCACTGGCTACGTCCATGCTCGTTAAGCTCTGGATGGCAGCGTTCAACCGCACGCTGGGCAACCGCATCGATTCCGAGACACTCATCGCCACGGCGCAGGACTCCAAAAACGACGTCATCACCTCGGGCTCGGTCTTAGCGGCGGCGCTTATTTCGCAAGCGACAGGCTTTGACCTCGACGGCTGGGCGGGCCTGGGCGTGGGCATCTTCATTTGCATCAGCGGCATGGGCCTGGTGCGCGACGCCATCAGCCCGTTGCTGGGGCAAGCGCCCGACCCCAAGCTCGTCCAGGCAATCCGCGACAAGATCATGTCCTATCCGCAGGTCCTGGGCACACACGACCTCATGGTGCACGACTACGGCCCCGGCCGTCAGTTTGCCAGCGCACACGTGGAAATGCCCGGCGAGGGCGATGCCTTTGAGCACCACGAGATTCTGGACACCATCGAACACGATATCAAGCATCAGATGGGCATCGGTATCACGCTACACTGCGACCCCATCGCCACCACCGGCGACGACCTGCGCGGCTGGGTCAAGCGCGGCATCATGCAGATCGATCCTGCGCTCTCCATCCACGACCTGCACGAGCACGATGGCTTTGTGTCATTTGACCTTGTGCGTCCCGACGGCTTTGACATATCCGACGAGGAGCTGCTGGGGCTCGTCACGCGCATCGTGCACGAGCGCCGACCCGATGCCTCATGCGTCGTTACGTTTGACTCGGGCTTTAGCTCGCCCGACCGTCCGGCCGAGCAGCTGTAGCCCACTTAACAGCTAGTTTCCCTGCGCGCCCGAGATGCCGTTTTGTAGGGCGTTCCAGGCATCCGTCGCCATGTCGCCCAAGTTCTGCGCGGTATCGCCCAGATTTTGTGCCGTATCGCCCAGCTCTTGCGCCTTGTCTCCCAACTCCTGCGCCTTGTTGCTCAAGTCCTCCAGCGTATTGGAGCTCGAGCTGTCGGTACCGCTTTGGCCGTCGGACGAGTTGCCCGAACTGTTCTTGTGCGTGAGTTGAATTTCGAGGTTGCCGTTGTCGTTATAGTAGGCAGAAGTAACGACCCAGTTGGCATCGACGACGGGCGTTGAGCCATCATCAGTCAGGACCACGGCATTCGAAAGATCGGCGCCGCGCGACTTAAGGAGCTTCTTGGCGTTGGACCAGTACTGCCCCGGGATATCGCTCAGATCGACGGTGCTAGACGAGGCGGACTCGGTTTGCTCAACAGTGGCATCGGCCGTTGAACTCCCTCGCTTGTTAAGCATGCCCGACACGATGGCAAACACAACCGACAGCGCAAAGAAAATCGCCAGTACGATGAGTATCTTCTTGATCACGCTCGACGAACGCGACGGCTTCTTCTCCTCGTCCTCGCCATATTGCGGAATCGACTTGGGGTACTCGCGATACGGCTCGCGCGACTCGTAGCGAGGCTGCGCCGTGCGAGGCATATACGTCGTCTGCTGAGGCTGCGGAATGGGATTCTGCGGCAGGTTGTCATAGGGATTCGGCGTCGAGGCAGCATAAGAATCCTGCGGCGCGTAATCAAACGGATCCGGAGCTGCGTTGCCATAGGGGCCTTGCGAAGATGTAGCGTAAGAATCCTGCGCCGTGTCGCCATAGCCCATAACCCGGGTGGGCTCGGCAGAAGGCTGCGTCGCGGCGGGGTCGGTATAACCGAGGTTGGGAACAACGCGGGTCGCATCGGCGCTATCGCCAGCCTGCGCGGAACCGTAGCCGCCCATCACGGTTGTCTTGTCCTGATCCATGCAACGATTCCTTTCCGTCGCGCGTGAGCCTCAAGTTATCCATGCATTCTACCCGCGCAAAAGCCTATGATGGGCAGAGTCCGTCGGTATCTACAAGACATGCGCGGGCCTAAGGATCAAAAAGCCCCGCCGGGCCTTGTGGGCACGGCGGGGCGGACAAGCAGCTATGGACAGCAGACTTAGAACAGGCCGGTGATGTTGCCGTCGTTGTCGACGTCGATGTTCTCGGCCGCGGGCACCTTGGGCAGACCCGGCATGGTCAGAACGCTGCCGGTCAGCGCGACCACAAAGTGGGCACCGGCGGAAACCTTGAGCTCACGCACGGTGATGCGGAAGTTCTCGGGAGCGCCCAGGGCCTTGGCGTTGTCGCTAAAGCTGTACTGCGTCTTGGCGACGCACACCGGCAGGTTGCCAAAGCCGTTCTCGCGCAGCTCGGCGAGCTGGCGCTTGGCGGCCGGCGTAAAGTCAACGCCGTCGGCGCGGTAGACCTTGGTGGCAACGGCCTCGAGGGCATCAGCGACATCAGCGCCGTCCTCATAGGCAAACTTGAGCTCGCTCGGCTGCTCAATCAGACGCATGACCTCATCGGCCAGCTCGAGCGCGCCCTCGCCGCCCTTGGCCCAGACCTCGGAAAGCTTAACGTTGACGCCGAGCTTCTGGCACTCGGACTCGATGAGTGCAAGCTCAGCCTCGGTGTCCGTCGGGAAGCGGTTGATGGCGACCACGCAGGGCAGACCATAAACGTTCTGGATGTTGTCGACATGACGCAGCAAGTTGGGCATGCCAGCCTTGAGTGCCTCGAGGTTCTCCTCGTTGAGGTCGGCCTTGGCGACGCCACCGTTGTACTTAAGCGCACGAGCGGTCGCGACGACCACGACGGCGCTGGGGCGAACGCCCGTCATGCGGCACTTGATGTCGAGGAACTTCTCGGCACCCAGATCGGCACCGAAGCCGGCCTCGGTAATGGCAACATCGCCAAAGCGCATCGCCATACGCGTGGCCATAATAGAGTTGCAGCCGTGGGCAATGTTGGCGAAGGGACCGCCGTGGACAAACGCGGGCGTGCCCTCGAGCGTTTGCACCAGGTTGGGCTTAAGCGCGTCCTTAAGCAACGCGGCCATGGCACCCTGGGCCTTGAGGTCGCGGGCACGGACGGGCTCGCCGGCAAAGCTATAGCCGACGACAATCTCACCCAAGCGTTCCTTGAGGTCGTTGATGCTCGTAGACAGGCACAGGATTGCCATGACCTCGGAGGCAACGGTGATGTCGAAGCCGTCCTCGCGCGGCACACCTTGGGCCTTACCGCCAATGCCATCGATAACATGGCGCAGCTGACGGTCGTTCATGTCGACGACGCGCTTCCAGGTGATGCGCTTAACGTCAATACCGAGCTGATTGCCCTGCTGGATGTGGTTATCGAGCATGGCGGCCAGCAGGTTGTTGGCAGCACCGATGGCATGGAAGTCGCCGGTAAAGTGCAGGTTGATGTCCTCCATGGGAATGACCTGGGCCCAACCGCCGCCAGCGGCACCGCCCTTGACGCCAAAGACGGGACCGAGCGAAGGCTCACGCAGGGCCACGGCGCTCTTGATACCGCGACGACGCAGGCCATCGGCCAGACCGATGGTCGTGGTGGTCTTGCCCTCGCCCGCGGGCGTTGGGTTGATAGCGGTCACGAGGACGAGCTTGGCCTGGTGATCAGTCGGCTCGTTGAGCAGTGAATAGTCGACCTTAGCCTTGTCGAAGCCGTACGGAATAAGGTGCTTAACGTCGACGCCGGCGTTCTTGGCCACCTCGGTAATAGGCAGCGGCGTGACAGAACGTGCGATTTCGATGTCAGTAGGCATGGGCGGTCCTTTCGTTACCGAATGAGAAAAAGACCAATTCAGCATAGCACGGGCGCGCAATAGTAAAACGCCCATAACCGATGAACGGCGATATGTTTACCCGATGCCCAGCGATAGTCCAACAGCCCGCCAAAACAAAACGCCCTAAACGGTAGGTTCAATCCCCAGGTGCTCAAAGGTGCGGAGGGTTGCCTGACGGCCCTGCGGCGTACGAATCATCAATCCGCACTGCAGCAAATAGGGCTCATAGACATCCTCGAGCGTGCCCGGGTCCTCGCCCACCGCGCTGGCAAGGGTCGTAAGTCCCACGGCACGACCGGAGAACGTCTTGGCAAGCGTCTCCAAGATACGAATATCCATCCAGTCCAGACCGAGCTCGTCGATCTCGAAGAACTCGAGCGCCTGACGGCAGATATCGAGCTCAATGGGACCGTTGCCGCGCACCTGTGCATAGTCGCGCACGCGCTTGAGCAGGCGGTTGGCAAGACGTGGCGTACCGCGCGAACGCGAGCCGATCTCGAGTGCACTGGGATGATCGATCGTCACGCCCAGGATAGTCGCCGAGCGCGTCACAATCTGCGCGAGCTCCTCGACCGTGTAGTAATCCAGGCGATATGAAATGCCAAAGCGGTCGCGCAACGGGCCGGTCAACATGCCTGAGCGGGTCGTTGCCGCCACCAGCGTAAACTTGGGGATATCCAGGCGAATCGAGCGCGCCGCCGGACCCTTGCCAATCACGATATCGAGGGCAAAGTCCTCCATCGCGGGGTACAGGACCTCCTCGACCGAACGGTTGAGGCGGTGGATCTCGTCGATAAACAGCACATCGCCCGGCTGCAAGTTAGTAAGGATGGCCGCCAGGTCGCCCGTGCGCGCGATGGCAGGGCCACTCGTGGTCTTGATCTGAGCGCCCAGCTCGTTGGCGATAACGGTGGCCAGCGTGGTCTTGCCCAGGCCCGGAGGACCCGAGAAAATCACGTGGTCGAGCGTCTCGCCACGGCTCTGCGCCGCTTCGATCAACACGCGCAGGCTCTGCTTGATGTGCTCCTGGCCGCAGTAATCGTCCAGGCGCTGAGGGCGCAAAGTGCGGTCGACATCGAGATCCTCGGCCGTCAGCTCCGAGCCCACCATGCGCTCGCCGTGCGCCATGGATGCCGCCGGCGAGTTACCGGGCGTCGCCCACAAGTCCTGAGAGTCATCGGCTTCCCACATCACGCATCCATTCCGAGTCGCTTAAGCGCCGCGCCGAGCAGATCCTCGACACGCATATTCTGCCCATCATACCCGCTCAGGGCAACATAGGTCTCCTGCGGGCTAAAGCCCATGGAAAGGAGTGCCGCACGGGCATCATCGATCGCCGAGGGAGCGGCAGCGGGCACGGGCATCGCAACCTGTCCGGGAATCACGTCGACCGGCACAAAGCCCTTATCCTTGGCAAAGGTGCTCTTGAGTTCCAGGATCAGGCGCTGAGCTGTCTTTTTGCCCACACCGGGTACCTTGGCCATGCCCTTGTCGTCCTCGGCCATCACCAGCGAATACAGCTGCCCCACGGTATAGGTGGAAAGCACGGCGAGCGCCAAGCGCGGACCAACGCCCGAGACGGACACGAGCCGGTCGAACATCGTGCGCTCATCCTTTGAGGAAAAACCGAAAAGTGTCATGGCGTCCTCGCGCACCTGCATACGCGTGTAGAGGCGGACCTCGCCGCCGGGCGTCGGCAACGTGGCCGCAGTGCTGCCCGAGATGCCGAGCTCAAAGCCAACGCCCGACACATCGACGACAGCAGAACTCATCGTGGCCTCGACAAGCGTTCCGTGGAGCTGGGAAATCATCAGTATCCGGTTCCTCTCTGTTGATAGAACTCGCCGCCGGTAAGGGCGCGGGTGCGGCTGAGGTTTACGTGGCAGATGGCGCAAGCCAGGGCATCGGCGGCATGGTCGGGATGCGGGTCGTGGTCGAGCTGCGTTAGCGTGCGTACCATGTAGGCGACCTGCCGCTTGTCCGCGGCGCCGGTGCCCACCACAGCCTGCTTGATCTGCATGGGCGTGTATTCGCCAATCTCGAGCGCGCATTCCGAAAGCGCCACAAGCGCAGCACCGCGGGCATGCGCCGTGGGGATGGCCGAACGAACGTTGGCACCAAAGTAGATGCTCTCGACAGCAGCTGTGTCGGGTCGATAACGCTCGACGACGTCCTTAAGGTCATGGGCGATATGCGAGAGGCGCACCGCGAGCGGGCTGCCCGCGCTGGTCTCGATGCAACCGTAGGCACGGCAGCGAACCTCGCCACGCCGCTCCTCGATAATCCCCCAACCCGTATGAGCCAAACCGGGGTCAATGCCCAAGATAACCAAGCCAACCTCCCCTCGCCACAAGCACAGCGCAAGACAAGGCCCCGCGCATCATTCACGAACGTCTGTTCTAGAATAACACAACGGGGTCAAGATGCTTAGTTGAAGTATCAGGGTTGGGAGCAAATCCCATCCCCAGTTTAGTTCTGCGAGAAAAAGGGAAACTGCCTCGGATCCACCGGCGGATGCGGCATCGGGCCACCCTGGGGACTACCTTGCGAGCCGCCCTGACCGCCCATCATCTTATCGATGGCGTCCTGAACCTCGCCCTCGAACTTTTTCATTCCCTCGTGCAAACGACGCTGACCGTCCTCAGAGCGCAGCTCCTCCATCTGCTCGGGCGAAATACCCAGTAGCTCGCTCAGCACGCCCATCATCTCGTTTCGCACGCGCTCGCTCGTATCCTCGTCAGCAAAACGGCGCACCTCGGCACGCGCCAACGAATCGACCGTCACGCGCTCTTTACCGCTGAGTCCCAGATCGGACCACGCAAGCATGTAGGGCCAGGAGCGCTCAACAAACGAACGTGCCGAGACGATCGGTGCCGTCGGCAACATGCGGCGGGCAGCCTCACCCTGTCGAACGAGCATCAGCAGCAGCGAGCAGGCCTCAGGTTTGCCAGCGGCCATCGGGATGTCGTCGAAAGATCGATTGCGGTCCACATGCGCCTCGAGCGCGCCATCGACCTCACCCGGCTCAAGCCCGCCAAGCAGCTGTGCCGCGCGGTCGAGCATATCGACCGGACCGTCGAGCGTCGAGAGCGCTTGCGCCAGCACGCGCTCCATACAATCTTCCACCGCGTTGAGCGTCACGAGCTCTTGGGGCACCACGGCAGACGTGCGATTGCGCACACGCGCCACAAACTCAAGCGTCGACAGGTACACATCGCCAAAGGGCGCAAAGTCGCCCTGGTAGCCGCCGCAAAGCGCCGGCGCCGCCAGCGCGTACTCGGTTTTGGACAGCGGGCTCAGCGCCATCGCACCCAGCTCGAGTGCCGTGTCCTCCAGCATGAGGCCCAGCGTGCGCGAACGCAGGCGCTCGGCATCGCCCGCCGACACGTCGCGATCGAGCACACGCGCCGCATCCGGTGCATCGCGCTCGACGGTGCGAATGTGCAAACGCTCGGCAATGGCGCGGACGGCGGCACAGCGGGCAGCCTCGGCCTCTTCCTGCGCTGGCGTAAAGATACGGTTGCGCCCCAGCACCAGGCCAATCACATTGCGCGGGCCCAGAGCGTCGACGGCCAGCGCCGCCAGCAAAGACGACGGCAAGTCACCCTCGAGTGCCACAACAGCACGCGACGCACCGCGGGCGCGGGCGTTGTCGCGCACGGCGAGCACCAGCGCCCGCCACAGCCACTCCTCGGAACGAAACTCGGGCAGCTCGTGGTCTTCCAAGGCATCGAGCATCACGCCGCGTTGAATCTCCTGAACCAGCAGGCTCTCCTCAAAACACGGCGCCTGGGCCACCACGCGACCGCAGTCGTCGAGCACAAACGAACCGCCGGTATACACCGACTCGTCATAGGCGCCGACCGGCGCCATGCAGGCAAACCACACGCTGCGCTTGGATGCGATCTTGCGGTAGGCGCCGCTGCGAACGGCGGCAATGGCGGCAGTCTCGCGGTCGGTCATGTCAAACGCGTTGAATTGGAAATACGCGATGAGGTCGACGCCGGTCGGCAACATCTCGAGCTCGCGGTCCAAGTCAAAAATCACGGCGATGCGCACGCCGTCCACGTCGAACACCGGCGGCGCCCAACGCGCGTCGTTGTTCTCGCCGCGTTGCAGGGCAATGCTCGCGCGGGCGGGCACCACGCGACCGTCCTTGAGCATCATATAGTCGAGCAGGGGCTGTCCCTCAAACGAAACCGCCGCGGGCACGATGCAGATCATGTCGAGCTCTTGGATGCGTTCGGCAACGCCGGTCAGACCGGCAAGCATATCGTGCTCGAAGTCGGCAGCGCCCACCAGGCCGCCGGGCAGGGTTCCCATAAAGAGCGGAGCCGGCACGCACAGCACACGCGCACCGCGCTCGTGGGCCAGGCGCGCCTGATCCTCGATGCGGCCGCAGATACCCTCAATATCACCCAGGCGCATATCGATCTGTGCAAGTGCGAGCTTCATGGCTCAGCCCTTTCCGTCGTAAACCGTCGTTGTCGTAGTAAAAGCGCCGGCCGCAAGATGCAGTCGGCGCTTGCATGTGCATATGCTAGCTATGATACCCCGAGCGGGGGCACGCTCCTAGAACGTCGCGGACCACAGCCCGTGCAGGTTGCAATAGGCATAGACGGTGCCAGTCTTGGAACCGCCGGCAAAAAACGTCGCGGACTTCATGCCGGGCTCAAGGTAATGGATCTCCAAGCGGCCCTCGGCCTCAAGGGCGATCCACTCAATGTAGTGCTCGGGCAGGCTGGGGTGCTCGACCGAGCCCACGCGTGCGCGGATCACGTGACCGTCACGCTCGCTCTCGACGACCGGCACGTGCTTCTCGTGCGCCGCATCCTCGGTGTTCGCGGTCAGCTCCGTGCAGCCGGCAGGGGTTGCAACGTCGTTGCCAAGGGCGGCAACGAGCTTGCCATTGGGGTCCTTAAAGAATTTCGCCATGATGTTCTCCTTTGCTGATGTGCCAATGTTCTCGATGGTTCTTATGCCCAAAGGCAAACGAACCATCCACGACATCGCAAATGAACACATAACGAGCGAGGCTAGCGCCCGTCGCCGCCGAGCAGCGCCAGAACGTCCTCGCGG
This sequence comes from uncultured Collinsella sp., assembly GCA_902478545.1. Lineage (GTDB taxonomy): Bacteria > Actinomycetota > Coriobacteriia > Coriobacteriales > Coriobacteriaceae > Collinsella. The sequence continues at coordinate 21,683 of CABSLA010000004.1, read as the reverse complement.
GTAAATAGCGCCGAAGAGATGCCGTCGCCGCCGAGCACGCTGTTGACCAGGTCGCGCTTGGACTCCTGCATCTGCATAATGCGTTCCTCGATCGTGTCCTTGGCGATGAGCTTGTACACGGTCACGGCATGTTGCTGGCCAATACGGTGTGCACGGTCAGTCGCTTGGTCCTGCGCCGCCACGTTCCACCACGGGTCGTAGTGAATGACCACGTCGGCAGCCGTCAGGTTAAGGCCCACGCCACCCGCCTTGAGCGAAATCAAAAAGACCGGAACCTCGCCCGCTTGGAACTGCGCGACCATCTTGGCGCGGCTCTCCTTAGACGAAGCGCCCGTGAGCTTAAGGAAGGCGATGTCCTCCTTGGCCAAGCGCTTACCGATGATATCGAGCATACCCGTAAACTGGCTGAACAACAGGATGCGATGCCCGCCGTCGAGCGCGCCGTGCACGAGCTCCATGCACGTATCGAGTTTGGCGCTCCCCGCCTTGTAATCCTCGTAGTGTAGACGCGGGTCGCAGCAGATCTGGCGCAGCTTGGTGAGCTCAGCGAGCACCTTGAGCTTGTCTTTCTTAAACTCGGATGACTCGCGGTGCTGCACCTGCTGGGCGATGCGGTCCTGGTTGGCCAGGTAGAGCTTGCGCTGCTCGCCGGTGAGCTGCGCCATGACCGTATCCTCGATCTTCTCGGGCAGGTCGGCCACCACGTCCTCCTTGACACGGCGCAGCACAAACGGCGACACGAGCGCCTGCAGGCGAGCGGCACTGTCGCCCTCGGCATGCTCGACCGGGCTTTCGAAGCGCTTGGCAAACGACTCGCGCGTGCCGAGCAGGCCCGGCATTAAAAAGTCGAAGATGCTCCAGAGCTCGGATAGGCGGTTTTCGATGGGCGTGCCCGTCAGGGCAAAGCGCACGCCGGCAGGCAGGCGCTTTGCGGCGCGCGCCACCTGCGTGAGCGGGTTTTTAATGTACTGGGCCTCGTCGAGCACCACACGGGCAAAGTCCTGCTCGGCATACTCGTCGATATCGCGGCGCATGAGGTCATACGACGTCACGACCACGTTATGCTCGTCAGCGCCGGCTATCTGCACGCGGCGCTGCGCCTTGGCACCCACGATGGCGCACACATCGAGCGACGGGGCAAAGCGCTCCAGCTCGGCGGTCCAGTTGTACACGAGCGACGCGGGGCATACCACGAGCGTGGGCTTAATGTCCCCCGCTTCCACACGCGCCAGGATATGTGCGATCATCTGCAGCGTTTTGCCCAGGCCCATATCGTCGGCCAAAATGCCGCCGAGACCCAGGTGCTCGAGCGAGCCGAGCCACTGGTAGCCATCGACCTGGTAGCCTCGAAGCGTGGCCTTGAGCGTGGCGGGCACCGTAAAGTCCATCTTGCCGAGCGTATCCAGACGCTCGACGGTACGGCGGAACGCAGCGTCGCGATCGGCCTCGAGCGCGGGCGTGCGCGCGAGCATGCTATCGACGAACAGGGTGCTCGATGCGGGAAGCAACACGCCGTCGAGCAGGTCGACGGCATCGACGCCCAGATCCTCGGCGAGGCCAAACGCGGCTCGGGCGCCCTCGTCCAGGCGAATGATGTCGCCGGACGTAAGGCGCGCAAACGTCTGGTGACGCTTGTAGGAGTCCAGATAGATGGCAAGGTCTGCCGCCGAAAGCCCGCTCGCGCTCAGTTCGACGTCGAGCAGGTTACTCTTGACGGTCGCACGCACCGAAAGCTTGGGCGCGGGGCGGACCGAAATCTGGCGCAGACGGTCGCTGAGCATGACCTCACCAAGCTTGGACAGGGCGGATAGGCCCTCGGTCAGCAGGCAGAACAAGCTCTCGTCATCGCGCTCCTCAAACGCCAGACCGCCCTCGTAGAAATCGAAGTACAGAGCCGCCGTGTCCATAACGCGAAACTCCGCCACCTCGTCGCGGGGCGGCACGCCCGGGCGCTGCTCTTCGAAGGGGCTGCCCGGAGCGCCCAGACTAAAGAGGTCTGCCGACCAGTCGCCGTAGGAAACCGTAATCTTGCAGGTCACAAGCCCGTCATCGACACCGATTGCCATGGCAAAGCTCGGCTCGGGCGCCACGGTGTCGAGCACGGCGGGAGCGGTGAGGCCAGTGTATTCGCGCAGCACGGGCAGTGCCATGCGGCAGAATTCGCCCACCTGTTCGGCGGCGATATGGACCGGCGTGCGACAAGGCAGCAGACGCGACAGAAACGGTGCGGCATGCTGGGCAAACGCTGCATCGGCGCGGCGCGCGCGGTGCGTGTCGACCAGATAGGCTGCGTCGCCTGCGACAAAGCAGTACGTATCGGCCGGCAGGCGCAGGTCATAGCTGCCACCGGCCGCCGGCGCGATTTTGGCGGCAAGGAGCGGCGGTTGTTTCGCCGAGGCCTCGTCTTCCCCCACCGGCGATAACTCAACCGCAACCTCGTAGGAACGATGCGTCGTCGTTCCCCGCGACCAGGCGGGCTCAAAGGAAATGGTCCGGCCACGCAGCAGGTCCAGCATGTATACGATGTCATGCTCGGACAGCGGCAGCTGGCGCTCGGCGACAAAGCCGCTGCGTGCAAAATCGTACGACGCCGAACGCGAACTTGTGATGTCGCTCAGATACACAACCGTTGCCACAACAAGGTCGAGTAGGCGCACCGAAACCTCGTCGAAGGCCTCGGGCGCATGGAGGAATGTAAGCTTTTTGCCGTACGAGAACGTGCCGCCGCGCACGTAAGCGGCGGCCATGCCGTCGATGTCCTTGACCACGTAGGACACCGAGCCGCAGCGGATGCGAAGCTCGAGCGCCCAGCTAAAGCGGTCGGCAAACAGCGGATTGTAGTACGGCACCAGCGAGGGCTCCAACACCGCCTTGGGGGCATCGGGGTCAACAGTGCCGGCGAGCTTGCGGCGCATGCCCGCCAACTCATCCATGCGAGCGTCCGAAAGATCGGAGAGCGCCTTCATGAGGCTCGGGCTCGTGGGGACGGGCGCCGGGAAGGGAAAGTTAGGGTTGACCGCCGGTGCTGCGGACGCGGGACGCACGGCTTGCTTGGGCGCCGCCGTAAACGTGCGAACCGGCGTGCGCAGCCCCTCAACGGGCTCAATGCCGCTGGCGTCCAGGTACGCCAGCGCCGTGGCGATGGCGTGCTTGCACATGCCGGGGTAGCGATAGGCAGCGGGGCAATCGCAGTCGTAGTCGATCACCTCGTGCTCGTCCATGTCGAGCGCCACGTGCGTCTTGTACAGGTCACCGCGCGAGCCGCGCACTGAGCCCTCAACCGTCACGTTTTTGGAGAAGCGCGAGCCGCTGTCCTCGATCGACAGCACGGCGCCGTTGAGCATGAGCGAGCGGCCCTTCATAAAGGTGCCGCTCAGCGCCGCCTCTTTCCGGAGCGCCTGCACAAACGTCCCCTGCGCCATCACTTCCTCCAATCTCGCGCAGACCTGCAACGCCGTCCCTAAATCACCGTCACGCGACCCTGGTTACCCACAATGGCCTTGGCCTCGGCCAGCAGCGGAATCGAGCGCGCGTTGACCTTGGCAGGCACCTCGGCGCGCAGCACGCGCCCGTCCACCTGCTCGATAAAGATCTCCACGCGGTCGCCGCCCGGGTTAGCGGTGAGCACCGTGGCCAGGCGCGCCATATTGCCCTGGCTAAAGCGGCTGTTGGGCACCATGACCTCAAACACCTTGGGCTTGTTGTTCTCCTCGTTGAGCTCAAGCGGCACGATCTCCTGCGCGATGATCTGGTCGCCGCGATCAGAGCGCTCGAGTTTGCCCTTGATGCGCACAAAGGCGTCGGACAGCTGCGCGCCGGTCTCGGGATCGACCTCGCCGTACAGATACCCCTCGGCCTCTTTATAGGTCTTGGGGAACACGACGACGGTGGCCTCGCCTTCCATGTCCTCGAGCTGCACGATGCCCATGGGGTCGCCGTTTTTGGTCACGCGCTTGGACACGCTCGAGACCATGCCGGCCCACCACAGCGCCTTGCCCTCGGGAATCTCCTGGTTGATGGTGCCGCCCGTAGGATTCTGAACTTCGTAGCCGGTGTCGATCTGCGAGAACGAGAAGTCGCGCGCTTTGCTGAGCGCATACTCAAACGGGCGCAGCGGGTGGTCCGAGACATAGATGCCCAGAACCTCCTTCTCCTGGCTCAGCTTAAGGTGGCGGTCCCATTCCTGGCCGTCCGGATCGGGCACGCTGACCTCGAAACCCGAGCCCTCAACATCACCAAACATGTCGAAGAACGAAGTCTGGCCGCTCGCGCGGTCCTTCTGGCGCTTTATCGCGGCGTCGATGATGTTCTCGGGGTTGTTCTTGTCCACGAAGTGCATCATCTGGCGACGCGGATACCCCGTGGAGTCGAAAGCACCTGCCTTGATGAGCGATTCGATCACGCGACGGTTGGCCTGGCTCGAGTCCACGCGCTCGACAAAGTCGTGCAGTGTCTTAAACGGGCCGCCCGCCTCGCGCTCGGCGATAATCGCCTGCGCCACGCCGGTGCCCACGCCGCGAATGCCGGCCAAACCAAAGCGCACGCCTTCCTTGGTAGCCGTGAACTCGGTACCGGACTCGTTAACATCTGGCGACAGCACGGGGATGCCGTCGTGACGGCACGCCGAGACGTAGTGAACGATCTTGTCGGTCTTGCCCGTGTAGGACGTCAGAACGGCCGCCATGTACTCGTGCGGATAGTGCGCCTTAAGCCATGCCGTCTGCATAACCAGGATGGCGTAGCCGGCGGAGTGCGACTTGTTAAAGGCGTAAGATGCGAACTCGAGAACATCGTCCCAAATCTTCTGGGCGACCTCGCGCGTGTAGTTGTTCTTGATAGCGCCGTTCATCCAGTGGTCGTAGGTGGTCTCGTCCGAGCCATCCTCCCAGTGGAGCACCGTCGAGGTGAGCAGCTTGATCTTTTTCTTAGCCACGGGCTTACGGATACGCGAGTCCGATTCGCCCTTGGAGAAGCCGCACATCTCGACGGAGATGAGCATAACCTGCTCCTGGTAGACCATGGTGCCGTAGGTTTCGCCCAGGATGTCGTCCAGACGGTCGTCATAGGAGACGGCCGGCTCTTTGCCGTTCATACGGTTGATATAGGACGAGACCATGCCGGCGCCCAACGGGCCCGGGCGGTACAGAGCGATCAATGCTACGACGTGCTTGTACTCAGTGGGCTTCATGTTCTTGATCGTGGCCGTCATGCCGGCGGACTCGACCTGGAAGACGCCGGCGGTGTGGCCGGAGCCCATGAGCTTAAAGATCTCGGGGTCGTCAAAGGGAATCTCTTCCTCTTTGATGTCGATGCCGAAGTTCTTTTTGATGTTGGCCTTGGCCTTGGAGATAACCGTCAGCGTACGCAGGCCCAGGAAGTCCATCTTGAGCAGGCCCATGTCGGCGACGGTATGGCCCTCGTACTGGGTGATCTCGACGCCGCCCTTGGTATCGAGCTTGGTGGGCACGTGCTCGTTGACGGGGTCGCGGCAAATCAGAACGGCGCACGCGTGCACGCCCTCGCCACGGGTAAGGCCCTCGATCGAGAGCGCCGTGTCGATGATGCGGCGGGCGTCGTCGTCCTTTTTATAGGCCTCGGCAAAGTCGGGGTTAAACAGATCCTCTTTGCCGGGTTGTTTTTCGAGTACCTGCTTGAGCTTGACCTTGGGGTCGCTCGAGACCATCTTGGACAGACGCTGGCCCATGTAGACCGGGTAGTCCAGGACGCGCGCGGCGTCGTTGATGGCCTGCTTGGCCTTGATGGTCGAGTAGGTGATGACGTGGGTGACCTTCTCGGGACCGTAGAGCTGGCGAACGTGCTCCACGACCTCGAGGCGCCGCTCATCGTCGAAGTCCATATCGATATCGGGCATCTCGGTACGCTGCGGGGACAGGAACCTCTCGAACATCAGGCCGTTCTCGAGCGGGTCGAACGCGGTGATGTTCATGGCGTAGGCGACGATAGCGCCGGCGGCAGAACCACGGCCGGGGCCGACGCCGATGCCGTTGTCCTTGGCCCATTGCACGTACTCGGCAACGATGAGGAAGTAGGCGGCAAAGCCCTTGTCACAGATGACCTTGTATTCGTACTCAAAGCGCTCTTTGATGTTGACGCCACCGATCTCGCGTGTGGCCCAGTCGTCGCCATAGTGCTGGCGCAGGCCCTTCTCGCACTCACGGCGGAACTGGCTCTCGTGCGTCTCACCGGGATCGAGCAACGGAAAGCGCGGCAGGATGATAGAGTCCCAGTCCAGCTCAACGTAGCACTTGTCGGCGATCTCGAGCGTGTTGTCGCAGGCCTCGGGGCAATACGGGAACATCGCCCGCATCTCCTCCTCGGTCTTCATGTAAAACTCCGAGCCGGTCATGCGCATGCGGTTGGGGTCGTCGACCTTGGCGTTCATGCCAATGCACATGATGACGTCCTGCACGGGCGCATCCTCGCGGCGCAGGTAGTGGAAGTCGTTGGTGGCGATAACCTTGACGCCCACCTGTTTGGCGATGTCGATGAGCGTGCGGTCCATCTGCTCGTCGGTCAGGCCGTTGTCGGTGGTGATGCCGTGTTCCTGAATCTCGATATAGAAGTCGCCGGGATCAAAGGTGTCACGGAAGGTCTCGGCCCACTTGATGGCACCTTCCATGTCGCCGCGGTCGATGTATTTGGGGATGATGCCCGCGATACAGGCGCTCGTGCAGATCATGCCCTTGGCATGGCGGCGCAGGTTGTCGAGCGTCACGCGCGGCTTGTAGTAAAAGCCCTGCACGGCGGCCTCGGAGACCGTCTGCATTAGGTTGACGTAGCCCTCCTGATCCTTGGCCAGAAGGATCATGTGGTAGAGCTCGGGCTTGTGGTCGCGGGCAAGGGTCTCGTCCGGCGTAAAGTAGACCTCGCAGCCAAAGATGGGCTTGATGACCAGGGGCGGTTTGAGCTCGTCGATGTTGCCCTTCTCGTCCCACATGGCCATGTCTTTGACGTACTGGGCATGCTCGCGCGGGTTTGCCTCGGGGTCGGGCTCCACCAGCTCGTCGCGGCGGTCCTTTTCCAAGAAGGCCTTGTCGTGGCTCCAGGTTTTGTACTCGGGCGTGTTGTGATTGACGGCGTCGCAGGCCAGCGCTAGGTCGGGCACGCCATACATGTAGCCGTGGTCGGTAATGGCCACGGCGGGCATGCCAAGCTCAACGGCACGGTTGACCATATCCTGGATACGGGTTGCGCCGTCGAGCATCGAGAAAACAGTGTGATTGTGCAGATGGACGAATGCCATGTGATGAGCTCCGATGCGGGTTCGTGTTCTGACTGAACGATTTTACCGCACGGCGCGGACGGCACCCGAACCTAGCCAAACCAACACGGCTCCTCTTGCAGTTGCGGTGGAATAGTTCCCGCTTGGGTCACCTGGACCGCAATACAGGAACTATTCCACCGCAAGTTATCTGAGGGCTAGAGATTGTAGGTGACTACTTGAGGTTCGGCGGGTTCGACGAAGATGGTTGGATTCGCCTGCTCCACGCGGACGAACTTGACAGTCACGGCCTCAAAGCCCGCCTTGTGCAGAACATCAGCGTAGACGCGCGCCTGCAGGGCGTGCTTCTCCTGCAGCTGTTCCGGTGTCTCGTCCGGTGTGCCGCCCGTCTTGTAGTCGATGACCAGCGCGCGTGACGAATCCGCCGGGTTCGTCGCCAAAGCGTCGATGGCGCCTTCGGCATAGGCGCCGTAGCGAGCGATGTCCTCGTCCTCGCAGCCCAGTGAAAAGAACGGCACCTCGGCGTGAATGCACGGCCACGCGAGCAGGTCGGCACGAACAGCCGACTTGAGCCAGCGGTTCAGGGCAACGTCGAAGCGTTCGCGCTGCTCCGGCGTCAGGCGCCACAGACGCGCCAGCGCATCGGCGCGCGCAGCGGGCAACGCGTCGGCACCCATCTCGATGAGCCACTGGCAGGCGGCGTGGAAGGCCGAGCCCAGCGCCATGGGATTGCCGGCGGGCTCGACAGCGGCCACGTCTGCATCGGTTATTTCCGAGCCATCCGACTCTGCATCATCGCCGGACTCGTCCATGGGAACACGAGCCTCGGCGGCACGGTCTTCCGTCTCGGTATGGAGCGCCGCGGCGATTGACGAGTAGCTATACGAGTCACGCGCCGGGAACGGACAGGTGCCCATGCGCACGCCCACTGCCTGGGGATACACAAGCTCAAACGAATCGGGCTTGGGGTCGGCAGGACCGGGGACGATTGTGCTGGCCGAATCGTCGGCAGCATCTGCATCGGCATCGCCACGAACAAGCCTGCCCTCGGCATCCAGCGAAGCGTTGGCCTCAAACGCCTGCTCGCCAAAGGTAAAGTCCGAAAGCGAAATGAGCTCGTAGTCGCCCGGCTGGGAGTTGTCGAACACCAGGCGGTCGGCATCGAGCTGCGGCATGTCCAGAGCGTCGGTCGGCAAAATACGGCGCAGCACGTCGTAGGTCAGATCGGTCTCGACATCGAAGGTCGGCGCCGTCACCTTGCCACGGCTCACGCCAGCATCCATCGCCAAGATCACCAGCTCGCGCGCACGCGTCATGGCAACGTAGAGCAAGCGGGCCCGCTCCTCGAGCGAAAGCCGCAGGTCGTCGTTGCGCAGGCGGGCAAATGCCTCGGCGGGAGAGCCCGTCGCACAGACGTCCTCCATGAGCTCCGGCGGCAGCCACAGCGACGTGCCCTTGCCCTTAAACGCATGCTCAAACTGCTTTTTGACGTCGTCGCCCTTCACAAAGGTACCGTCGGCGAGCTTAACGCCGTCGAAACGTGCCGGCAGTGCCACGACCTGTGCTCCGCCCTCGACGCGACCCATCTGTGCCGCACCCGAGGACTTACGCACGCCAAAGCACTCGGCGACCGCCACGACCGGATATTCCAGACCCTTGGAGGCATGCACCGTCATGATGCGCACCGCGCCGTCGCCCTCCTCGTTGAGGGCACCCGGGGCTTCCTTGCCCGCCAAGAAGCGGTCGAAGGCCAGCACGATGGAACGCGGCGAGTTGCCGAACTCGGCCTCCGCCTCGGCCACGGCATCGAGCGCCTTGAGCACGTTGGCGGCAATGGCCTTGCCCTCGGGACCACGCTGTGCCAGACGTACAAACCAGCCGGAGGCGTTGACCACGTCGCGCGCGATGGCGGCGAACGAATCGCGGCCCACGCGACGAAGCGCATACCGCAGCACCTCGCGGGCGCGCGTCACCAGCGGCAAGTCTTGCAAACCCGGCACATCGGAATCGCTCATGATGCCCGCATCGATGTTGCGGCGCGACGTCTCGCCCGTCTGCTCGTCGAGTTTGGTCGCCAGCGCCAGGAACTCCTGGGCGCCGAGTGCAAACATCGGCGAGGCGAGCAGCGGCATAAGGCCCTGCGCCGTATCGGCCGGATTGGCGAGCGCACAAACCAGGGCGCGCACCGTCTGCACCTCGGCTGCTTGGGCAAAGACCGAGCCGCCCGCGATGACGCAGTCGAGCCCCTGGTCGCGGAAGGCCTGGGCGTAGACGTCGGCGTTGGTCATGCGGCCCAGCAGCAGCACCATGCCGCCCTGGGGCTGGCCGGCATCGGCAAGCGCGCGGAAGCGCTCGGCGATCGCACGGGCCTTGGCCTGTGTGCGCTCCTGCGTACTGCCGCCGGCAACAAAGAGGGCCTGGCGACGCGAGGCGTCTGCCACCAGCGTGTCCTTGCGGCCGTCGCTCGCCTCAAGATCCAAAAAGCCCTGCATCAGGCCGCCGTCGTCGCCATCAAAGACGCGCGCCACGTAACGCAGCACCTCGTCATGGCTGCGGAAGTTGCGCACGAGCTTAACGAGCTCGCCAGCAGGGGCGTCGGCCGCGGCAGTCGCCTCGGGCGCGGTAGACAAGCCCACCTTGCGCTCCTGGCGACGGAAGACCTCGACCTCGGCGCCGCGGAAGCGGTAGATCGACTGCTGCGCATCGCCCACGGTACAAAGCGCACGCTCCCCCGCGCCGGTCAGGTAACGGATCAGGTCGACCTGCATCTGGTCGGTATCCTGGAACTCGTCGATCATGACCATCTTAAAGCGGCCCTCGTAGGCGGCTCGGATGGCGGGATAATCGCACAGCGCCTCATATGCCATGCGCAGCAGATCGTTATTGTCGAGCGCGGACTGGTCGGCCTTGAGCGCACGGTACTCCGCCTCCACGGAACGGGCCAGGCCCACCAGCGCATCGAGCGCCGGGCCACCGCAGGCAAGCACGATATTGATAAACGCATCGGCGGCCTCGGCCTTGAGCAGCTCGGCCTGCTCCTTAGGGAATGCCTTGCTCGCGCGCGGCATGGTGCACGACATCATGAGTCGCGCCGCATCGGCCATGGTCTTGCCGCTCGCCTCGAACGCGTCGATGGCATCGAGCGCCGCCTGCGCCTTCTCGGTCGAGGCCTTGCTCGCACCCAGCGCCGCGCGATAGGCATCGGCGAGTGCCGAGGTATCGGCCTGGCCGCGCGCCACGCGCACGTCGTCCATACCGCCCGGCAACTGGCTCGACAGCTCCAGCAGGTCGCGCACCAGACCCTTGATGGTCGTACCGCCGCCAAAGGAACCGCCCTCGCCCGCCATGGGATACCAGGCATAGAGGGCCTTGAGCGATGCCGCGAGCTCGGGGGCGGCATCGGGTGCCGTCGCGCGACCCAGCACATGCTCAACAGCCTGATCCATGAGCTCGTCGGTATCGGTGAGCACCGTGAACTCGGGGTCGATGCCCAGCTCCAGCGCGTGCGCGCGCAGGATACGCGAGCACATGCCGTGAATGGTCGAAATCCACGCGTCGTCGACGGTCAGTGCTTCCTCGTCCATACCCTCGTCGATAAGCGCACGGCGCACGCGGTCGCGGATCTCGGCCGCGGCATCTTTGGTAAAGGTAATGGCGAGCACCTGGTCCAGATGCTCAACGAACGGACCGGATTCGGGCGAGAGCGCATAGACGATGCGGCGCGTGAGGGTAAAGGTCTTACCCGAACCGGCGCCCGCCGAGACAAACAGCGGGCGGTCGAGCGTTTTGACAATCTGCAGCTGTTGCGGCATCAAAGTCGAAAGATCCATGGTCTACACGTCCCTCCTTACAAACGTTCCTTCGTGGTTATACGAGCAGCGCGCATGCGCGGTCTGCGCCGCCGTCGGATCGACAGCGGCGACGTCGCCCGCCTCGAGCTCGCGCAGGCGCTCGGCGATGCCGGCCTCAACGCGATCGAGCAGGACGTCGAAGTCCATGCTGCCACCCTCGCCGGGGAAACCTTTCTTAAGGCCCGGGATGCGGCCGTCGCCGCGCTCTTCCTCGAGCAGCTCGGCGCTCGCGGCACCGCGCAACGCCGGCTTGCCGCCCTTGGTCGAAAAGTAGAGCGCCGCGCGGGTGTCCAAATCCAGCGCCCGGCGCATGGCCTGGGCGTAGATGAGCGTTTGGGTATGTGGTGGCAACCAGCGCGGATCGTCGATGGGCGCCGTGCCCGATTCCTCGTCGCGCACCGTGGGGTCGGCGAGCTTAAACTCCTCAACGCCCGTGCGATGCTTGTAGTCGATCACCACGGCACGATTCTCGGCGTCCACGTCCACGCGGTCGATGCGCCCGCCAAGCGGCCAACCGGCATACTCGACCTTGAGCTCGTTGAAGGCGAACTCCAGGTAGCGCGGGGCAAAGGGGGCAAGTGCCTCGGACTCGTAGGCAAGCACACCCTCCAGCTGCGGCAAGATCTCGGCCACCTGGCGTTCCTCCACCGCAGAGAGCGGCACCAGCGGGCCCTCCGTGCCGCGCTTGCCGGCGTGCTCGGCCAACGTCTCGTCAAAGACCTCGTGCAGCAGCTCCTGTGCGCGCGGCAGATTCTCGGGCGTCACGCGCTCCATGCCCTCTTGGGGCAGACGGGCATGCAGATGCTCCAGCACGTCGTGGACAAAGTTGCCCTTTTCCATGTTGCCAAAGCCCGCGTCGATCGACTGGGGCTTCACGCGGTACGAGACGAACCAGCATAGCGGGCAGGTCGAATAGGCCTCGATCTGCGAGGCGGACGTCAGACGCGGCACGAGCGGCGCGTCCTCACCCTCGCCATCGCGACGGCGCAGGACCAAATACGGCACGGCCTCGGCACTCAGATGCTGAGGGGCTTCACAGGTCACGCGCTCGCGCTTGAAGCCTTCACCTGCCGCGGGATCAAAGTCGGCGATGATATCGCCCTCGCCCACGCGCATGGGCTTGGCAGCGCCAGCGGCCTCGGCATGTGCCCACAGCTCGGTCCATACGGCTGCCGGGTAGCACTCGCGTGCCTGGCGATCGTGCGTCACACGGGCGAGCGCGACCGGACCGCTCGCCGCCTGCATCGCACGGCCAAAGCGCACGCGCAGCAGGGCAGCGGGCTCCAAAGACACGCCGTCGCGGCGCAGCTCGGCTGTCAGCGTGGCCAGCGGGCCCTCCTCATGCGAGAGCGGATAACTGTCCAGGTCGACGTCGGCAAACAGCACGGCATCGTAGCTGGCGGGGCGCAGGGCTGCCGCATCGGCAAGCGACGCAAAGCGCACCTGGGCGCGCGGCGCGCGGTCGACCTCGTAGGTCTCGTAATCGTATGCGGTGCTGCGCTTGTCCACCTTGGTGCGGACACCATCGAGCACGGGCACGGTCGCCGCCTGCGACACGTCGAGCACGCGGGCGTCGTTCATAAGGATGTCGATGGCATGTCGCAGCAGGGCGGTCTCCGCCTGGCGACGGGCCTGACCGTCAAGGCCTCCAAGGGCGCGATCGGGCAACGCCTCGGCGACGGCGAGCATTGCCTTGAGCGCCGTCACGGGTTTGTCGCGCCACAGCGCTTGGAACACGTCCGAGACCACGCACGGCACGTTCTTAAACCAGTTCTCATCACTGGCAGCTTTGCGCGTACCCCTCACCTGGCCCTGTACGCTCTGCAGCAGGCTCTTGACGGCCGTGGTGGTCTTGCCACGCGACAGACGCATGTTCTTGTCGAAGGTGCGCGCGCTGGCAGCATCGGCACCCGAAAGCGGACTGTAAATCCAGTCGGTAAGCTCCGGCGCGGGCCACCACTCGGTCTTGGAGGCGGTGCCCTCGTCAGCGGCCTTCATGCGCTCGATCAGATTGGCGAGCGCCGTGAACTGCCTGCCCGCGATGGATTGGGAAAACGCCGTGAACTCGGTTGTCTCAGCAGCGATGTGACGCGCCGCCAAACGGGCAGCGAGTTCACCGAACAGCTGGGGCGCCCGGGCGGAAACCACGAGCACGCGCGCGGGGTCCGCGGACGCCGCGACGCCGCCGTCGACCGCGGCGTCCTCACACGTTTTTACCAGCTCATCGATTGCATCCACATAGGCGTGGGCGCGGGCGTGAGGGCCGGCAACCTCTACAAAGGTAGGCTGAGCGGCGGACTCGGAGGCAGTCTGAGGCGCAGCGGCACCCTCCCCCAGCGGCGCAGCCTCAAACAGCACACCGCGGGCATCAAAGGCGGCAGCAAGTTCCTCGCGCATTGCCGCCTGCTCGCAGGCAAGCAGCACAACGACCTCTCCCCCGTTGTTCGCCACGGCCGACAGCAGCTCGAGCAGGCCATGCGCAAACGATGTGGTACCGCGCACACATACCGCGCGGGCGCACGCCGGAAGGTTGTCGGCCAGCACCTCGGCCATAAGGTCAGCCGCCTCGCAGGGCTCGACCATGTCTCGACGGTCCAAGCCGCTCGCATAGGCACTCAACAGCTCGAACACGCGGGCCTCGGCGTCGCTCTTGGGATCGGGCCGGCAAACGTCGCCGCAGCAGCGCTCGGCACCCGTTCCCGCTACGCCCGGCAACACATCGCGGGCCATGCGCGCGAGCATGCGCACCGTGCCCTGACTGCGCGAAAGCGGCTGCAGGTCCGCATCGTCGCGACGGGCGATCATGTCCGAGAACAGCATCTGGCGCTGCATGTTGTCGACAAAGCTGCGGCCATCGCCCATAAGCTCCCACAGCGAACGAAGCCACGACGCGGGGGTTTTGTAGTCAACGCCCAGCGAGGCGCCAGCAACCGCAGCATCGTGACGGCACAGGTCGAGCTCGGCAAACGAGGGCGCCAGCAAAACGGCACGCCCGTGGCGGGCAACCAGGTCGGCGAGCAACGCCGCCTCGGCGTCGCTCAAGTCCGTACCGGTATTGGTGGTATAGATTCGAACAGGCATGGTCCTCCACTCAAACCGTTCGCAATAATCAATGCATCCATCCTACCCGCCCACGCGGACAGATTTGCCCCACGCCAACAGATTTGATCCCTTGGGGACGGAGGAAAACGGATCATCGAGGGGGTCAGTCTAACCCGGTGACCTGTTTTCCTCCGTCCCCAAGGGATCAAAAAACCGCCCCCGAAGGGACGGTTCTGCGCAATTCGTTTGTTGCCGCCGGCTTACTCGCCATCTTCCAGTTTGATGAGGATTTTGCGATAGCCACCGTACTCGCCGTTGAGCGCCTTGGACACGCGGCTCACCGTGGTGGACGAAGCGCCGGTGCGGGCCTGAACCTCGACATAGGGCTCGCCCTCATCCAGATAGCGCGCGACCTGCAGGCGCTGAGAAAGATCGCAAATCTCGCGCGGCGTGCAGATATCGGTTAAAAACGCCTGGATATCGTTCTCGTCATCCAAAAGACTAAATGCGTGGACCAGCTGCTTGACATCAGGCTTGTCAAACATGTTCTCGATATTCATCGATCACCGCCAAACCCGCCAAAAGGCATCGAAGTTGATACTGACATCGGGCATCGTTCGCCCGTAAATATGCAATAAAACTATGCATGGGCCATTTGCCCGTAGCAGTGTAGCACACCACCAAACTAAAGTGACAAGACTCTCTGTCAGCGGCACGTTTTTCAGGACGAACGCCGTTTAGAAACCGAATGCGCACGTAAGCTCCACGAATATTTGAGACAATGGGCGCCCAAACACCGCGGCGCGCCCGCGCAACCATCCAAATCGCCGCCGCAAGCCGCTTCACGCGACGCCAGCAACCCCGGCGCAAGAAAGGATTCACGCCATGCGCTTTATGCTTAACTGGCTCTTCACCTCGATCGCCATCGCGATCGCCACGTTCCTCGTCCCCGGCATCCAACCTTTCGGCTTTGCCGAGGCCTGGGTCTGCTTTGCCTTTGTGGGACTGTTCCTCAACATCGTCGATTCGTTCGTCAAACCGTTCCTCACGGTCATCTCGCTGCCGCTCACGATCATTACGCTCGGCATTTTCCAGCTCGTGCTCAACAGCTTTATGCTGGAGCTCGCCAGCTACCTGTCGGTCAACCTGTTGGGCGTCGGCATCTCCATCGCCGGCTTTGGCTCGGCCTTTATGGGCAGCATCCTAGTGTCCATCATGCGCAGTATCCTCGATAGTATTGCCGAAGAGTAGAACGCCCCCGGCACACAAACTCATCGGACCAAATCAAAGGCCGCCCATCGCAAAAATGGGCGGCCTTCTTATTTGCCAAGTCTCAGAGGGCAAGAAAATCTACCATTTACGCCCCGTCCCCACATGGCAGGCGTGGGCTAGATGACGTAGTCGTAGCCTTCGTTGGGAGCGACAAGTTGATCGAGCGTCACACCGTTGAGGTAGTCGTTGATAAGCTTGTCCAGGTTCTTCCACACGTCGAGCGTGGGGCACTCATCAGATCGCGAGCAACCCTTGCAGTCGCCATCCAGACAGGCGACCGGCGCCAAACTGCCCTCGGTCAGGCGCAGGATCTCGCCCACCGTGTACTGCTCGGGCGGGCGCGTGAGCACGTAGCCGCCGCCCTTGCCGCGCATACCCGAGAGCATATTGGCGCGCACGAGCGTAGCCAGAATATTCTCGAGGTACTTCTCCGAAATCCCTTGTCGCGCCGCGATCTCTTTAAGCGGGATGCGACCGGCCGCCTGGTGCTCGGCCAGATCGACCATAACGCGCAGGGCGTACCTGCCCTTAGTAGAAACCAACATATATAGTGCTGCCTTTCGGTCTTTTAGTCCGTTGAAATTCTAGCCGAAAAATTGGCTTTGGAAATACCCGTTCCGGTCAAGATGGTTAATCGACTTGCAATAATCTCCTATTTCCTATTGCATTACTAGGCTTTAGTGTCTAGTATGCTTCTCAACAGCTAAACGAACAACCTATAAGGTTTATGGGTTTAGCTGCTACACGCACCGTGAAACCACACGGCAACCAGCAACTTGAACACTTTGGAGGTTCACCATGAGCAAGGTTTACACGTCCATCGATCAGCTTATCGGCCACACCCCGCTTCTGGAGCTCACCCACTTTGAGGCCGACGAGGACCTCAAGGCTCGCGTGCTCGTCAAACTGGAATACTTCAACCCCGCCGGCTCCGTTAAAGACCGCGTCGCCAAGAACATGATTGACGAGGCCGAGAAGGCAGGCAAGCTCATGCGCGGCGGCGACTACACCATCATCGAGCCCACGAGCGGCAATACCGGCGTCGGCATCGCCTCGGTAGCGGCCGCCCGCGGCTACAAGGTGATCATCACCATGCCCGAGACCATGTCCGTCGAGCGCCGCAGGCTGATGCAGGCATACGGTGCGCAGCTCGTGCTCACCGACGGCTCCAAGGGTATGAAGGGCGCTATCGCCAAGGCCGAGGAGCTGCAG
This sequence comes from uncultured Collinsella sp., assembly GCA_902478545.1. Classification (GTDB taxonomy): domain Bacteria; phylum Actinomycetota; class Coriobacteriia; order Coriobacteriales; family Coriobacteriaceae; genus Collinsella. Next base: position 5,063 of record CABSLA010000004.1, on the reverse strand, counting down.
AAGGAGACTCCCAACAGCATCATCGCCGGCCAGTTTGTGAACCCCGCCAACCCCGCCATTCACAAGGCCACGACCGGCCCCGAGATCTGGGACGACACCGACGGCCAGGTCGACATCTTCGTCGCCGGCGTTGGCACCGGTGGTACCGTGACCGGCGTGGGCGAGTTCCTCAAGGAGCAGAACCCCGAGATTAAGGTCGTCGCCGTCGAGCCTGCCACCTCCCCGGTGCTCTCCAAGGGTCAGGCCGGCCCGCACAAGATCCAGGGCATCGGCGCTGGCTTTGTGCCCGACGTCCTCGACACCCAGGTCTACGACGAGATCATCCCCGTCGAGAACGACGACGCCTTTGCTACCGGCCGCGCCGTGGGCCACAAGGAGGGCGTGCTCGTGGGCATTTCGTCCGGTGCCGCCGTGTGGGCCGCACTGCAGCTGGCCAAGCGCCCCGAGAACGAGGGCAAGACCATCGTGGCCCTGCTTGCCGACACCGGCGAGCGCTACCTGTCCACGGCACTGTTCCAGGACTAGAGCTTCTCGTTCTTAGAACGAGTCCAAGGCACGCCGGTCTCCCCTCTCTTCTGGCAGCCTGGGCTCATCCCAACAGGGTGTCCCACATGACGCCCGAACTTGCTACAATGTCTGCGGCGCGGAACCAGCCTCCCGCGCCGCTTTTCTTTTTTGGCCACATGCCACCAAGGAGAACCTCCCCATGCACAACAAGCGCGTGCTCGTCGCCATGAGCGGCGGCGTCGATTCCAGCGTGACCGCGTACCTGCTCAAAAGCCAGGGATACGAATGCGTCGGCGCCACCATGCGCCTCACCTGCCCCGCGCCCGACCCCGCCACGGGCATGAGCAAGGTCGACCGCGACATCGCCGATGCAAAGGCCGTCGCCGAGCGCTTGGGGATCCCCCATCGCGTGCTCGACCTGCAGCAGACGTTCGACCACAGCGTTATCGAGCGCTTTGTGAGCGCCTACCGGGAGGGGCTGACGCCCAATCCGTGCATTATCTGCAACCGCCACATTAAGTTTGGCGCGCTGCTCGATGCGGCGCTGGACATGGGCTGCGACTACATCGCAACGGGACATTACGCCAAAACAAGCCAGGCGGCAGACGGCACCTGGCAGCTACATCGCGGCGAAGATCCCAAAAAGGACCAAAGCTACTTTTTGTATTCGCTTACGCAGGAGCGCCTGGCACACACGATCTTTCCGCTGGCAGGCCTAGACAAAGAGCGCGACGTGCGCCGCATAGCCGCCGAGCAGGGCTTCACCAACGCCCAGAAGGCCGAAAGCGAGGACATCTGCTTTATTCCAGACGGTGACTACGCGGGCTATATCGAGCGCCGCTGCGGACATCCCGCTGCACCGGGCGACATTGTGTGGCGCGACGGCAGCGTGGTCGGGCGCCACAACGGCGCGCTGCGCTACACCATCGGCCAGCGCAAGGGCCTGGGCGTCGCGATGGCGCATCCCGTGTATGTGACGGGCGTCGACGCCGCCAACAACACCGTGCATTTGGGCGAGGCCGAGGACCTGGCGGCCTCGGCGCTAACTGCCGATGAGTGGATCTGGAGTGCGCCGGACGCACGCATGGAGGCGGAGCTCGACGCCGGCGGCATTCGCGTAGGTGCCAAGTACCGCTACCGTCAGAAAGACCAGGCGGCAGTGCTCACGCGCGGCGCAAACGGGCAGATGCTCTTGACCTTTGACGAGCCGCAACGAGCCATCGCCCCCGGCCAGGCAGTCGTTATCTACCGCGGCGACGTCGTCTTGGGCGGCGGCACCGTGACCGGCGCCATCAAGTAGCCCCATCCCCTTCATAAGTTGCGGTGAAATAGGGACTGTTTAAGCGTTTAAAACCGCCAAACAGTCCCTATTTCACCGCAACTTAGAGAGGACGGCCTCGGTCGGTACTGCTGTGTCAGCCGAGGCCGCTGCTCCCCTAGCGCTGAACGTAGGCGCGAACCAGCTCATAGGTATTGCGCACGCCGTCGATGTGGCTGCGCTCGTAGTTGTGGCTCGCGTACACGCCGGGGCCGATCAGACCATGGCGAATGTCGTAGCCGGCCGAGAGCGTGGCCTCGACGTCGGAGCCATAGTGCGGGTACACATCGATGGCGTAATCGAGCTCCAGCTCGCGCGCGATGTTGGACAGCGTGGTTACCAGGTCGTAGTTGTACGGACCGCCCGAATCCTTGGCGCAAATCGAAACCATGCGCTCGGTGCAGCCCAGGTCGTCACCCACGCAGCCCATGTCCACGCTGATCATCTCGCGCGTGTCGGCCGGCACAAAGGCACCGCCGTGGCCGACCTCCTCGTACACCGTAAAGAGCAACGAAACCTTGCGCGAAAGCGTCACCTCGCCTTCGGCGACGGCGCGGGCCAAACCCAGCAGAATCGACGCGGACAGCTTATCGTCAAGGAAGCGACTCTTGATGTAGCCGCTCTCCGTCACCGTGGTGCGCGGATCCATAGCGATGATGTCGCCGGTTTGAATACCCAGCTCGAGCACATCGTCCTTGCTGTCAACGTTCTCGTCGAGCAGGATTTCCATGTTCTTCTCGATGGTCTTGACCGGCTCATCGGCCACGTGCGCCGAAGGCTCGGTATTGAGGACCACGCCCGTGTAGACATTGCCGTCGCGCGTATAAACGGTGCAGTTCTCGCCATCGGCCGTAGACCACTGATGCCCGCCGAGAGTCGTGGGGCGCAGGCGACCATTGTCCTTAATGGAGCGCACCATGGCGCCCAGGGTATCGACATGGCTCGCCAACACGAGCGGCTCACCCTCACCACCAAGCTCAACGAGCACATTGCCCTTATTGGAGCGCTCGGGCCCAAAGCCCATATCGCGCAACGTCTCCATCAGATAATCAGTCGCCGCACGGGTATAGCCCGTAGGCGAGGCAATAGAAGTCAGCGTCTTAAGCTGTCCCGCAATATAGGAGAGCGTCCCCTCTAGAGAAGCACCAACATTAGAAGCCATATGCATCCTTCCAAGTAAAACTAAGACCGAGTCCCGATTTTAACCGTTCTGCACGGTCAATGCCCTAGGAGCCGAACCGCCTCCCGACGTCCCCGCACCGGTTTTGTGCACGCGCACGATTTACAACCCGAATCTTGCATAAATTCTATCGGTATCTGCATAAAAATGAGGCATTTTTTTATTTCGTCTCAGGGTACCCCACCTTGGACCGTGCAAAAAACGGAGTATTCAGCACCGTGGGCCCCAACGGCCCCATCACAAACGACAAAACGACGCGGTTACAGCAGTGTTGCAGGTCGTCGCAAAGCAAAAACTCAGTAACAACCCCCTCCGCTCATCGATAGCCCGCCCACAATGGCTGTCGATGGGCGTCTGCGGGCCACTACGGGCCATTCAAAACGTTATGCATTTTTAAGAGCTTGCTGAATACTCCCAAAAATGCACGCTGGGAAGTGCACCACCTATCCGCAGCGGGCAGTATGCCTTGGTTTTGCCCGTCTCGGGGCATCGACGCAGCACAAAAAGCCCCGCCGTGCGTAGCACGGCGGGGCCAGCGGCAAGCCAAAAGTCCATACGCCTACAGGCGAAAGAACAACAAACTAGGCTAGGCAGCCGGGCAGATCTTCTTGAAGAGCTCGATGACGTCGTCGAGCGTCGCCTCGCGCGGGTTGCCCGGGAAGCAGGCGTCGGCCATGGCGTCCTTGGCCAGGACCTCGATCTCGTCAGCCTTCATGGCCTCGCAGACGTGCGGGATGTTAACGTCGGCGGAGAGCTGCTTGACGGCGGCGATGGCGGCATCGGCGGCCTCGTCGGTGCTCATGCCCGTGGTGTCAACGCCCATGGCGACGGCGACCTTGGCCAGGCGCTCGGCGCAAACCGGCTTGTTGAACTCCATGGCGATCGGCAGCAGCATGGCGCAGGCGACGCCGTGCGGGGTGTCGTAGTGAGCGGACAGGGTGTGAGCCATGGCGTGGTCGATGCCCAGGCCAACGTTGGAGAAGCCCATGCCGGCGACATACTGGCCAAGAGCCATGCCCTCGCGACCGGAGCCGGGCTGACCGGACTTGGCCTCGGCGACAGAGTCGCGCAGGTTCTCGCTGATCAGCTTAATAGCCTCAAAGTGGAACATGTCGGAGAGCTCCCAAGCGCCCTTGGTGGTGTAGCCCTCGATGGCGTGGGTCAGAGCGTCCATGCCAGTGGAAGCGGTCAGACCGGCGGGCATGGAAGCCATCATGTCGGGGTCGACGACGGCGACCTCGGGGGCGTCGTTGGTGTCGACACACACGAACTTGCGGACCTTCTCGGGGTCGGTGATGACGTAGTTGATGGTCACCTCGGCAGCGGTACCGGCGGTCGTCGGCACGGCGATGGTGAACACGGCGTGGTTCTTAGTCGGAGCAACGCCCTCGAGGCTGCGGACGTCGGCGAACTCGGGGTTGTTGATGATAATGCCGATGGCCTTAGCGGTGTCCATGGAGGAGCCGCCACCGATGGTCACGATAGCGTCAGCTTCGGCGGCCTTGAAGGCCTCGACGCCGTCCTTGACGTTCTGGATCGTGGGGTTGGGCTTAATCTCGGAGTAGAGGCTCCAAGCGATGCCGGCAGCGTCGAGCTCGTCGGTCACCTTAGCGGTAACGCCAAACTTGACCAGATCGGGGTCGGAGCAGACGAAGATCTTCTTGTAGCCGCGACGCTGGAGCTCGCCGGGGATCTCCTTGATGGCGCCGGAACCATGATAAGAAATGGTATTGAGAACGAAACGATTAGCCATTGATAGCCTCCCATCGTGTGCGGGGCACCCATTACGCCCCACGCTATGAGTCCCATCCTAACGCTTTTGAAACAAAAAACACGTGAGAACATCAAAAGTGTTAAAGCGTTTCAACGGAATAACGGAGCCCTAGTCCTTCCCTCCCGACAGCAGCGAAGGCTAGATTATAGGAGCATTCGCCCAAAGAATACGACCGACTCAGTCTATAAATTGTTTCTGTTTTAGCAATATATGTTTGACAATACGTTTAGGTTGATTTCCGATCTCAGCCGAACACATTAGGCGGACAGGCCGTTCCCGCAGCT
>CABSLA010000003.1 GCA_902478545.1 uncultured Collinsella sp. | reverse complement strand
CAGAACGCGTCCCTTAGTGTCCACGTGCTTCTCATAGGGGGAGCCATCGGAACCGGATTGGCTTTCAACTGTATTCGCGACAAGCGTTGTATAATCTAGTGAGACGAGCATCCCGGTTGCTCCAGTGCTTCGATGCTCTGGTCTTTAGCGCCTTTCGTTCAGTGGAGGACTGACCGCAAGCGGCGTAAACAAGAAAGGGGACAACCACAAATGAAAGCAACCGAGGCAAATCTGCTCGACCTTATGGGCGTGGCGAAGATGCAGTTCGTCATTCCCGTGTACCAGCGAGTTTACTCGTGGAGTGTAAGAGAGTGCGAGGTGCTTTGGGATGACGTCATGCGAGCGGGTCGTGATGGCGTATCGCACTTCGTGGGGTCGATGCTTTATATCCCCGAGTCTGAGAGTTCTGCCACGAGTATTTCGCGCGTGCTTCTGATTGACGGACAGCAGCGCATGACGACGTTTTCGTTGATGATTACTGCCTTGGCTGACTATCTGGAGAGTAATCCCAACAAGGCCGGCTTCCTTGGCGATCTCAAGATCTCAGCGCTGCGGAAAAATTACCTCTTTAACGATGACGACTACAACGGTCTGGCGCGCTACAAGCTGGTGCTCTCGCAGGACGATAAAGAGACGCTGTTCTCCATCGTGTCTGGGTCTCCCGTGCCAGATGAAAAATCGGATCGCATTGTCGAGAACCATGCGTTCTTCCGCGAGAAGATGCGCGGGAAATCATTCGACCCTGCAAGGCTTTGGGCGGGGCTAAACCGCGTACAGGTCATCGATACCAAGCTCACGGCTGGTGTAGACAATGCCCAGCTCATATTTGAGTCTATGAACTCCAAGGGTAAGCCGCTCACGCCTATTGATCTCATTCGTAACTACGTTCTTATGTCGCTTCCCAACGACGAGCAGACCAAGCTTTACGAGGGTTACTGGCATCCGCTCGAGCGCTTGTTCGGAAAAGGCGGCGAGGAAGAGTTCAATGCATTTATCTGGTACTGGCTGTGGCTCAAGGTTCCCAATAGGATGCCGAAGGAAAACGAGGCCTACCATGAGTTCAAACGCTATTTCGCTGATGACTACGATGGAGATACCGAGGGCCTGCTGAAGGAACTCCGCGAATATGCGCAGAGATATACCAGGTTGTTCCTTGACAAGGAAAAAGACGAGGGTTTGCGCCGAGTGTTCGGCAGAATCGTTAGCCTTGATGTGAGGCAGATTAGGCCTCTTTTGATGCTGCTTTACTCAGTTTACGAGGGAAATATGTTGAACCGCAATGCGTTTCTCCGTATCTGCGAGACCATCGAGTCGTTTCTGTTCAGGCGGGCGGTTTGCGGCAGGCTTACCACGGGTCTAAATAATTTCTTTGCCGGCATGTATCGCAATCTTGAGCAACAGGACGATATCGAGGAGTACGTTACGGCGATGCTCCTTATCCACAGCAGCGGTATGACCGCATACTTTCCGACAGACGAGCATTTTGTCGAGGAGTTTAAGACGCGTGACTGCTACAACCGCTTCTCTAAAAAGCGCTATTACCTGGAACGCATGGAGAACTGGCACCACCCGAAGGAGTCCATCTCAGCCGACGATTACCAGATCGAGCACATCATGCCCCAGACGATCGATGATGAGCACGGCTGGAAGGAATCGCTTGGTGAGAACTGGGAAGACGTCCACGACAGGCTGTGCAACAACTTGGGAAATCTTACGCTGACGGGCTACAACCAGGAGTACTCAAACCGGTCGTTCTCGGACAAGCTCAATCTGCCTGACGTCGGATTTAAGTGCAGTCCGCTCTACCTGAACAAGTCGATCGCCTCGCGTGAAAAATGGGGTGAGGAAGAGATTGGACAGCGCGCGAACGAGCTGGCGAAAGAGGCGTGTGAGATATGGAAATATCCCGACCTTCCGGCAGACGTCGTCGACAAGTACCGTCCTTCTCGCGGGGAGTCTGATGAGGCTCCTATCTGGACTCTGCAGGAGAATCACCCCACCTTTGCCGAAGGTGGGCTCAACCAGAAGCTTTTCGATGAGGTGCGCGAGTCCGTTCTGAGTGGTAACCCTTCGTGGGAGTCCTACATAGCTAAGTACTATGTAGGCTTCAGGTCGGGCAAGCGAAAACTGCATGCCGTGTTAGAAGGCAGGACCAGCAACGGTGGTTGGATTGCCGTTGGCTTGGCAAAGAGTGTGGATGATCTAACGGATCCAGAGGACATGTGCCAGGACAAGCGTACGCAGGGTGGATTTGGCCCGGGCTTACCCACTTACGTTGCGCTTCGGAATGCCGATGACATTCCTGCGGTGCTCGATCTCATAAAGCAGTGCTAGGTTGAAGGCTGGGAATCTAGTTCCCGGCCCTTGCCAGCTCAAAATCGTCGATGGCTCGTCCGCCCGTCTACACCCTTACGATCCTGCGGGCCGCACTCAACAGCTCGTACTCCCTCTGGCTCCACTGGTACAGCTCGGTCGCGCGTACGGCGTCGCGGCACAGGTCTAGAAACACCTCGGCGCCCTCGCAGAAGCACTCGCGGGCAAAGGCGCCGGATCCGTCCGCAACGCACGCGCCGTCGGCAAAGAGCTTCCAGCTGGACGGCTCGCGCGAGCCGTCTCCGAGCAGCTTGATCTGCAGAACATGTGGGCCGCCAGCGGCACATGGCCCTTCTTCTAACGCCTGCACCGTAAAGCGCATCTGGAGGGACAGAGTATAAAATCCGGAAAAGAGTCGAAATAGGCACCTTAAAACTTCGGAAAAGTGTAGCTGGATGACAAAACAGCACTTAGAAGCCGGTGCTGGATGCGGGATCCTGCGGCCGCCTTCAGCTCTCGCTACTCGTCGTCTCCGTCGTTGGGGTCGCCCTTGAGGGTGTTGATGTCCAGGTACTGGTTGTCGTCCTCTTTTTGCTGCGTTGCCGATTCGGACGCGGTGGGGCCGCGGAACAGCTGGAATCCCTCAAACGCAATGGCGCCGAGCAGGGCAATGACAATGGCGATAAAGGCAACCTTGACTGCCTGCGGAAATTCCGAGAAACGCAGCGCCTTTTCCTCGGCGTAATAATCGGCGAAGCGCTCTTCGCCCGTGCTTTTGGTGTACGCCGGTGCGGACGCGGCCTCCGGGTCATATTCCGGTGCACGCGTGGCAGCGTACGGATCGTTGAGATAATCGCTCGGTGCGGTGCCATAATCCTCGGTCTCGATGCGACTGGTGCCAGCATAGCCATCGGAATAATCGGAATATGCCGCACCGCCCTCATAGTCCGCGGCGCTCGTGTTGGCGGCAAAAAGCGGATTAACTGGAACGTCGAGCGCCGGCATGCCGGTAGAGGTCTCATCCAGATCGGCTGCAGCCCAGGAATCGTAGGCAACCTGATGGGCAACGGGCTCATCGAGCCTTGCGACCGGAGGCTTGCGTGCCGCAGGAACAGGCAACTGCTGGGCGCTGTACATAACGGTGCTGTCGGCCGATTTGCCCTGCGTCGCTGCAGCGAGAAATGCCGCCGTCTCGGACGGGTCGCTTGCGGGGCGGGGAGCGGGCGTGGACGCCGAAGTGGGTGCGGGCGTAGGCGCGGGCGTCGAAACAGGCGACTGCGCAGGAGTCGGCGCAGATGCGGGCTTAGGCGCAAGTGTGGGATCGGGGCTTGACGGGCGAGCCCCGCCGCCCATGAGTTCGTCGGCGGTCCACGGGCGATCATCCATCACGTCGTCAAGGCTTAGCGAAAACAGGTCGTCTTCACCCTCATCGAACATGCGGTGCACATGTCCACCAATTGCCGGAATCAATCCGCGACCGGTGCATGATGCCTTGCTCAACGCCATTCTGTTCCATCCTTTCGAAATACTAATGACATCGATTATATGGAACTTCCCAAGCGGCCCGGTCTTGGATTCGTGCTTTCCAGAACTCGCACCCAAAAGGGGAGGGGCAATCCAGGCGAGTGCCTACTTGTCGCCGGCCGCCGCCTTGGCCTCATTGAGGTAGCTATAGAAGCTGTATTTGGAGATGCCAAAGAACTCGCAGGCGCGCTCGCTCGACTTGGAAATGAGGAAGGCGCCGCGACGGTCGAGGTAGCCAATGGCACGAATGCGCTCGTCTTTGGTCATGAGTGCCGCGGGCTTGCCCACAAACTGCTCGCACTCGTGCAGCAGGTCCTCGAGCAGGTCGCCGATGTTCTTGGTAATGGGCTCGGGCTCGGTGTAGCCCGTGCCGCCGATGCCGGTAAAGGCATCGAGCGAGCGCTCAAAAGCCTTCATGAGCGTAATGTCAAAGTTAATGCTCAAAATGCCGACGGGCTTGCCCTCGTCGTTGCGGATAAAGATGGTCGAGGACTTGAGTAGCTTGCCATCGGCGGTTTTGGTGAGGTATGGCTCGCGGTCGTGCACGTCGGCGGTGCCCTCGTGCATGGACTCAAGCACAATATGGCTGGGGCCGTCACCCAGTTTGCGCCCGCTGACGTGGCCGTTTTCGATCACTACGATGGAGTGGTCCACATCCTCGGTCTCCAGGTCGTGGACGACGACTTCGCAGTTGGGGCCAAATTGGAGCGCCAGACCGTGTGCAAGGCGCTTATAAAACTCAATCTGTGCGGGGGTCATAGGTGCCTTCCTAAAAATTAGTTTGGGCTCACTTTGCCATAAACCCCACTTGTTCGCAAATAACGAAAGCGTCGCTGCGTTATCTGACCGTTCGGCGGGAAAAAGGTACCGATTACGGCAACAAACAATTTGTTAGGTTTTCCAATCAAAAAGTGTGATAGAACAGTGCTAACAAACTTTTTGTTTGGCATCCACATAAAAGTTCAGTCGCAGGAATGGGAATGGGCTGAAACGCGTATGCGGGGGCCGGCAAGAGAGAACTTAAGGAGTTCACCGTATGGCCGATAAGATCCAGTGGGCGGGCAACACGATGCCCAAGAGCGATGACAAGCACTTGGGAATCATGAGCCTCGACCACGTGAAGAAGGCCCGTGCCTTCCACCAGTCGTTCCCCCAGTACACCGTCACTCCGCTTGCCCGCCTGGACGGCCAGGCCGCGCGCCTGGGCCTGTCCAACCTGTGCGTTAAGGACGAGAGCTATCGCTTTGGCCTCAACGCCTTTAAGGTCCTGGGCGGTTCGTTTGCCATGGCCAACTACATTGCCGACGAGACCGGCAAGGACGTTGCCGAGTGCACCTTCGATTACCTGACCTCCGATCAGCTTGCCAAGGACTTTGGCCAGGCCACCTTCTTTACCGCCACTGACGGCAACCATGGCCGCGGCGTGGCATGGGCTGCCAACAAGCTGGGCCAGAAGGCTGTCGTGCACATGCCCAAGGGTTCCACCAAGCCCCGCTTTGATAACATCGCCGCCGAGGGCGCCACGGTGACCATCGAAGAGGTCAACTACGACGAGTGCGTGCGCATGGCCGCTGCCGAGGCCGATGCCTGCGAGCGCGGCGTTATCGTTCAGGACACCGCCTGGGAGGGCTACGAGAAGATCCCGTCCTGGATCATGGAGGGCTACGGCACCATGGCTTCCGAGGCTGCCGAGCAGCTGCGCGAGATGGCCATCAACCGCCCGACGCACGTCTTTGTCCAGGCCGGTGTAGGCTCGTTGGCCGGCGCCGTGGTGGGCTACTTCACCAACCTGTATCCCGATAACCCGCCCACCTTTGTCGTGGTCGAGTGCGCTCCGGCCGCCTGCCTGTACAAAGGCGCTGCCGCCGGCGACGGCGACCCGCGCATCGTGGACGGCGACATGCCCTCCATCATGGCCGGCCTGTGCTGCGGCGAGCCCAACATCCTGGGCTGGGATATCCTGCGCAACCACACCACCGCTTTCGTGTCCTGCCCCGACTGGGTTACCGCTCGCGGCATGCGCACCCTGGGCGCTCCCGAGAAGGGCGACCCGCGCGTCATCTCCGGCGAGTCCGGCGCGGTGACCACCGGCCTGGTCGAGACCCTCATGCTCGATCCCGAGTACGCCGAGCTCAAGGAACTCATCGGCCTGGACAAGACGAGCTCCGTGCTCTGTTTCTCCACGGAAGGTGACACCGATCCGGATCAGTACCGTCGCATCGTCTGGGAGGGCGAATATCCCACTTGCTAATCGTTGGGGCGGAGTAAATAGGTATCGCTCCGCCACCTCACAGGTAGATCCCTTCGTTTGAAAGGTTATGAACAATGGCTAAAGAACTCGATTTCGACGCTATCAAGGCTGCTGCTGAGTCCCACCGTGCTGATATGACTCGCTTCCTGCGCGCTATGATCTCGCACCCCTCTGAGTCTTGCGAGGAGGGCGAGGTTGTCGCCTGCATCAAGGCCGAGATGGAGAGCCTTGGCTATGACGAGGTCAAGGTCGACGGCCTGGGCAACGTTATGGGCTTTATGGGCGAGGGCGACAAGATTATCGCCATCGACTCCCACATCGACACCGTCGGCATCGGCAACATCGAGAACTGGGACGCCGATCCCTATGAGGGCTACGAGACCGACGAGATCATCTACGGCCGCGGCGGCTCCGACCAGGAGGGTGGCATGGCTTCTGCTACCTACGCTGCCAAGATGATGAAGGACATGGGCCTTATCCCCGAGGGCTACAAGATCATGGTCGTCGGTACCGTCCAGGAAGAAGACTGCGACGGCATGTGCTGGCAGTACATCTACAACAAGGACGGCATTAAGCCCGAGTTCGTCATTTCCACCGAGCCCACCGACGGCGGCATCTATCGCGGTCACCGCGGCCGTATGGAGATCCGCGTCGACGTTCACGGCACCTCCTGCCACGGCTCCGCTCCCGACCGCGGCGACAACGCCATCTACAAGATGGCCGACATCATCGCCGACGTCCGCGCCCTCAACAACAACGGCTGCGACGAGTCGACCGACATCAAGGGCCTCGTCAAGATGCTCGACCCCAAGTACAACCCCGAGCACTTCGAGGACGCCCGCTTCCTGGGCCGCGGCACCTGCACCGTCAGCCAGATCTTCTACACCAGCCCCAGCCGCTGCGCTGTCGCTGACTCCTGCGCCATCTCCATCGACCGTCGCATGACCGCCGGCGAGACCTGGGAGTCCTGCCTGGACGAGATCCGCAACCTGCCGGCCGCCAAGAAGTACGGCGACGACGTGAAGGTCTCCATGTACATGTACGACCGTCCGTCCTGGACCGGCGAGGTCTACGAGACCGAGGCTTACTTCCCCACGTGGATCAACAAGGAGACCGCTCCGCACGTCAAGGCCCTCGTCGACGCCCACAAGGCCATGTTTGGTGACGAGCGCATCGGCTGCGAGCCCAGCATGGACAAGCGCACCGGTCGCCCGCTGTGCGACAAGTGGACCTTCTCCACGAACTGCGTTTCCATCCAGGGCCGCTACGGCATCCCCTGCGTGGGCTTTGGCCCGGGTGCCGAGTCTCAGGCTCATGCTCCCAACGAGGTCACCTACAAGGACGACCTGGTCACCGCTGCCGCCATGTATGTGGCTGCCCTGAACCTCTACGATCCGAGCCAGGCCGATGGCGACGCCACCGTGTTCCGCGCCGGTCTGACCAACAACAAGATCGACTAGTCCCATTCCTCGATTTTGTTGAGCCGGGGACAGTTTATGCCCCCGGCGCCTCCTGTTGACTTGGGGCCCGCGGTCGTTATCTCCCATGCTTCCTCAACGGTGGCGGGTCCTCGTCATGGTGCTCTGCATGTTCTAGCCACACGCGCATGCCGGAGCACATCTACTCATTGCGATCGTTTCATCTTTAGAAAGGACATTTCCATGGACGCTAAGTTTACCGAGCTCGTCGAGCGGCTGAACGGCCTCGATTTTAAGGGTATGTACGGCAGCGATTTCCTGCACACCTGGGACAAGACCACCGATGAGCTCAAGGCTCTCTACATCGTCGCCGACGCCCTGCGCGAGCTGCGTGAGAACAACGTCTCTCCCAAGATCTTCGACTCGGGCCTGGCCGTCTCCCTGTTCCGCGACAACTCCACCCGTACGCGCTTCTCCTTCTCTAAGGCCGCCAACCTGCTCGGTCTTGAGCTGCAGGACCTGGACGAGAAGAAGTCCCAGATCGCTCACGGCGAGACCGTCCGCGAGACCGCTACCATGATCTCCTTCATGGCCGACGTCATCGGCATCCGCGACGACATGTACATCGGCAAGGGCGACGCCTACATGGCCGAGGTCTCCGAGTCTGTCCAGCAGGCCTACGAGGACGGCGTTCTGGATCACCGTCCCACGCTCATCTCCCTGCAGTCCGACTCCGATCACCCCACGCAGTCCTCTGCCGACATGCTCTACCTCATCAACGAGTTTGGCGGTCTTGAGAACCTCAAGGGCAAGAAGGTTGCCGTTACCTGGGCCTACTCGCCCTCTTACGGCAAGCCGCTGTCCTGCCCGCAGTCGCTGATCAGCCTGCTGCCCCGTTTTGGCATGGACGTCACCCTGGCTCACCCCGAGGGCTATGACCTCATGCCCGAGGTCGTCGAGCGCGCCAAGGGCTATGCCGCCGAGTCCGGTACCACCTTTAAGCAGGTCAACACCATGGCCGAGGCCTTCGAGGGTGCCGACATCGTGATCCCCAAGAGCTGGGCTCCGTTTGCCGCCATGGAGAAGCGCACCAACCTGTACGCCGAGGGCGACGACGCCGGCATCGCAGCGCTCGAGAAGGAGCTGCTCGCCCAGAACGCCACCCATCAGGACTGGTGCTCCACGACCGAGCTCATGGAGAAGACTGCCAACGGCCAGGACACCATCTTTATGCACCCGCTGCCCGCCGACATCTCCGGTGTCTCCTGCGAGCACGGCGAGGTTAACGCCGACGTCTTCGACATGCACCGCGTGGGCATGTACAAGGAGGCCAGCTACAAGCCGTACGCCATCGCTGCCATGATGTTCCTGCAGAAGGTTGCCGATCCCGCCGCTACCCTCAAGGCCCTCGACGAGCGTAACACCGCCCGTTGGCTTCAGGCCTAAAGCCGGGTTGAGGTAAGCCATGTAAAGGGGGCGCTCTGCCAACCGGCGGGGTGCCCCCTTTTTTGCATCGCGGGCGTGCGGGATAAGCGCTTTCGATGTGGATGCCCGCGGCGCGAGTTATGGGTACGATGGTTTCAGGGGAGGTATCACCATGAAACTTGGATGCGTCATTATGGCTTCGGGCGAGGGCAAGCGGTTTGGCTCTAACAAGATGCTCGCCGATATCTATGGCGAGCCGCTGATTGCCCGGACCATCGATTCGGTTCCCCAGGGCTTCGATGTCGTGGTTTCGACGCGTTGGCCCGAGGTCGCCCGGATTTGTGAGGACAAGCATTGCCCGTGCGTGCTGCACGATGGCGAGCTGCGCAGCGAAAGCGTCCGTGCGGGCCTTTCGTGGGGAGTCGAACGCAACTGGAAAGGCTACCTCTTTTTGCCGGGCGACCAGCCGCTCGTGAGTTCGGATTCTTTTGAGGCTATGGTTCGTGCATTTGACGAGTGTGGCCGCAAGCATCCGGTGCGTCTTGCGTGCAACGGTGAGCCTTCGAGCCCGGTGCTCTTTCCGGCGGAACTGTTCGATGCGCTCATGCGTCTTGAGGGCAAGGACGGCGGCGGTTCGATCCTCAAGGAGCGTACCGACGTGGTGCTGGTCGAGGCGCGTGCCTACGAGCTGTGGGATGTCGATACCGCCAAGGGACAGCGACGCATAGCGGAGCATATCGCCGCCTGCTCGTATTTTGATCGCGTGGCCAACTGCATAAATCAATAAGGAGCAATTATGATCATCATCAAAAACGGCGCGCTCGCGACGCCCCAGGGGCTTCGCCGCGCCGATCTTGCCATGGAGGGCGATAAGATCGTGCGGATCGCCGCGGCGATTGAGCCGGCCGAGGGCGATACCGTCGAGGATGCCGCGGGCTGCTGGGTGTTTCCCGGCTTTATCGACGGCCACACACACATGCAGTGCTGGACCGGCATGGATTGGACAGCCGATAGCTTTGAGACCGGCACGCGCGCGGCTGTCTGCGGCGGTACGACGACCATCGTGGACTACGCGACGGCCGATCGTGGCGTGACCATGCCCGATGCCTTGGCCGAGTGGCATCGCCGCGCCGACGGCACCTGCACGGCAAACTACGCCTTTCATATGGCACTCGCCGAGTGGAATGAACGCAACCGCGCCGATCTTTCGGCTATGCGCGAGGCGGGCGTATCGTCGTTTAAGACCTACTTTGCCTACGATCATTTGCGCCTGGACGATGCCGAGACGCTCGAGGTGCTCGAGGAGCTCAAGCGTATTGGCGGCATACTGTGCGTGCATTGCGAGAACGGTACGCTGGTGAATGAGCTGCAGAAGCGCGTGTACGAGCAGGGGATTCATGGGCCCGAGGGGCATGCGCTCAGCCGCCCGGACGTGTGTGAGGCCGAAGCCGTGAGCCGCCTGCTGTATCTGGCGCACCTGGCCGGCGACGCCCCAGTCAACGTGGTGCACCTTTCGACCAAGTTGGGGCTCGAGGCCATTCGTGCGGCCAAGGCGCGCGGGCAGAAGAATATCTATGTCGAGACCTGCCCTCAGTATCTGATGCTCGACGACACCTGCTATCTGGAGCAGGGCGAGGACGGCTTTGCGGGCGCCAAGTACGTGATGAGCCCGCCGCTGCGCCATGCCGGCGACCGTGCCGCGCTGCGCGAGGCGCTTGTGGCCGGCGAGATCGATACGATTGCGACCGATCATTGCAGCTTTAACCTGCACGGGCAAAAGGACCGCGGGCGCGACGATTTCCGCGCGATTCCCAACGGCGGGCCCGGCGTGGAGCATCGTCCCGTCGCGATTGCCACGAGCTTTGAGGGACAGCTGGGACCCGAGGATCTGTGCCGCTTGATGAGCGAGAACCCGGCGCGCGTGTTTGGCATGTACCCGCGCAAGGGCTGTCTTGCCGAGGGCGCCGATGCCGATGTGTGCGTGTGGGATCCCAAAGCGCGCTGGACAATCAGTGCCGCGACACAGCATCAAGCTGTGGACTACACGCCGCTCGAGGGTTTTGGGGCACATGGCCGCGCCAAGGTCGTGTTTGTGAACGGCGTGCTGGTGGCACGCGACGGCGAGCCCACCGGAGCCCAACCCGGCCGCTACGTCCCCCGCTAACAGGAAGATCACCGGATTCCCCTCCGCAGTTGCGGTGAAATACGGACTGTTTGCGGCCGTTTGGCGGCCAAACAGTCCGTATTTCACCGCAACTGACGAGATGGGGCCGGCTACTTGAGGCTGGTGGCGATGAGGGGGCGGCCGAGGGCTGCCTCGAAGCGGTCGGCCATCGTGGGGTCGCTGAGCGTGTCGACTTGGTTGAGCATGACGCGGGCATTGTTGAGGTTCAGCATCCGCAGCTCGGCATTGAGCACCTGGGCGACGCGCTCTGGGGTGGCAGTGCCGGTGAGCTCGCAGCCGCAACGCTCGCAAAAGAGCTCGGGGCGGTGGACAACCTCGGCGACGGGTTTGCCCAGTCCCGAGGCGCCGACGACCCAGACAACGTTTGCCGTGGCGGCGGGAATTACCGGCTCCCAGGCGGCATGCGCCTTGAGCGGGAGTCGCTTGCTGCCATCCGCCTCGGCCAACACATAGTCAAAGCGCTGCGCCAGCTCGTTGAGCGGCTCGGCGGGGGCGGAGAGCTTGCCTGTCTCCGGGTCCAAGATGCCTGCCTGGCAGATGCCTCCGCGTGCAAGGCCCGCGCAGGCCTCGCAGGTGCAACCGGGGACATGCGAGGCGCCCGGCTTCCAAGGCACGGCGTCCAGGCGACGATTCGACCCGTCCCATGGCACGCCGGCAACGGGAAGCATATGCGTGGTGGTGCAGAGGAGCACGCGGCCGCCAGCGCGCATGAGCTCAAGACCCAGCGTTTTGAGCAACGTCGACTTGCCGCCGCTGCCGATGATCGCGGTAATGTCCGGCTCGATCCTGAGCGCCGAGGCAAGATTGCCGCTAACCGTTTCCATCTGTTCACCGCCGTATAATACTGTGATAATAAATAATCATCAGAGTAGCGGTCGAGCCGCTTTTGCTCTGCTCAAACCGTAGCACAGGGAGGTGCCCCGGGAATGCTCGTTTATGTTCGCGGCGCCGGCGATATCGCCACGGGTGTCGCCGCTCGCTTGGTGCGCGCCGGCGTGTCGGTCGTTATGGCCGATATCGCGGTTCCCACGTGCATCCGCCGCACAATCAGTTTTTGCGAGGCTATTCGCCTGGGCGAGGTCCAGGTCGAGGGCATTCGCGCTCGCTTGGCGCAGACGCCGGCAGAGGCGCTCGAGATTACCCAAGCGGGGGATGTTGCCGTCGTGGTGGACCCTCAGGCCAAGATGCTCGATGAGCTTAAACCCGCGGCTGTGGTCGACGCGATTTTGGCCAAGCGCAACCTGGGCACCACGCGCGACATGGCGCCTACCGTCATCGCCGTGGGGCCGGGCTTTACCGCGCCGGTCGATTGCGACGCCGTGGTCGAGACCATGCGCGGGCATTTTTTGGGCCGCGTCATTACCCAGGGCTCGCCCCAGCCCAACACGGGCGTGCCGGGCGTGATCGCCGGCTATGGCAAGGAGCGCGTTATCCACAGCCCCGCCGCCGGCGTGTTTCGGTCCGACCGCGCAATCGGCGACATCGTGAGCGCCGGAGACGTGATTGGCTACGCGGACGATACGCCCATGTGCACGCAGATCGATGGCTGCCTGCGCGGGCTTTTGGCGAACGGCGTGCAGGTGACTGAGGGCTTTAAATGCGCCGATGTCGATCCGCGTGGCGATGCCAGCTATATCAACTACATTTCGGACAAGGCGACGTCGGTCGGCGGCGGCGTGCTCGAGGCACTCGCTATGCTCACCGATATCTTTAGAGGATAGAAGGCGGCAATGGAAAAGCTCGATGTTGTGAATGCGGCGCTTGTCGCCCTGCGTGCTGGCGAGACGTGCGAGCTCGTGGTCGTAGCCGGCACGGCGGGGTCGTCGCCGCGCGGCGTGGGCGCCTGGATGGCCGTCTTTGCCGACGGTAGCCAGGCGGGCACCATCGGCGGCGGCAAGATCGAGCTCTTTGCGCTGGACGAGGCGCGAGAGCTGCTGGCCGCGGGGCAATCGCGTCTGGTCCGCTACACCATGGGCGGCGAGAACTCCGATACCGGCATGATCTGCGGCGGAGCCATCTGCCTGTGCTACCTACATCTGGATGCGACCCAGGCACCGTTGTTCCAGGAAATTGCCGACGTCTTGGTCTATCGGCGCATCGGCGACTTCGTCATCGACTTTGAACCGTTTATCGCGAGCGCGCTCGAGGGCGATGTGGCCGAGTACCATGGCGAGGCATCGCGCCACACCATTGCGGGCTGCCCCGGGCTTTCACTGGTGGAGGAGGGGAGTAACGTCACCTACACTAACGCCGCCTCCGAGATTCCCGCGGCGCACGTCGAGACGCTCTGCCCCGAGGGCCTGACCTACATCTTTGGCTGCGGACACGTGGGCGCCGCGACGGCGCGCGTGCTCACGGCGGCGGGCTTTGCCGTCGTGGCCTGCGATGACCGCCCCGGCACGTTGACGCCCGAATGGGTGCCCGGTGTCTACGATCGTCGCCTGGTCGATTACAAGAATCTGGGCGAGCAGTGCCCCATCGGTCCGCGCGACTTGGTGGTCGTGGCCACGGCGGGTCACAAGTCCGATATCGACGTGGTGATTCAGGCCATGCGCGCCAAGCCTGCCTACCTGGGCTGTCTGGGTTCGCGCCGCAAGACGGCCTTTGTGCGTGCCCGCCTGGAGCAGGAAGGCTTTACGCAGGACCAGATCGACGAGCTGCACCTTCCGATCGGCGTTGCCATCGAGGCCGAGGACCCCGAGGAGATCGCCATCTCCATTGCCGCCGAGATGATCCACCTGCGCCGCACCAAACTCGTTCCCCGCAAGCGCTAATCGCATCCCCACCAATAAGTTGCGGTGGAATAGTTCCTAAATGGGCCCAATAAGCGGCAAAACAGGAACTATTCCACCGCAACTTCCATTTGATCCTTCCGTTCCCACGGGGTCAAAATGCTACCTGTCCCAAATGCCCTATAATGTGCGCCCGCTGGGCGGCATGGGGCCGCCGTCTGTGGTATGGGAGGCGCAAATGGCAGAGTCGGCAGCAGGGGACGCCCTGTTCGAGCGTACGGGAAAAGTATCGTTTGTACAGGTATTGCCCCATGCATTGCAACATGTGCTGGCGGCGTTTGCGGGCATCGTCACGCCCGCCATTATCATCGCGTCGGTCTGTGGCTTTACCCCTCAAGAGGAAGCCGCTGTCATCCAGGCGTCGCTCGTCCTCTCGGCGCTCGACATTTTCCTTCAACAGTTCCCCATAAAAGGTGTGGTCGGTTCGGGCCTGCCCATCGTGATGGGCGCGAGCTTCACCTTCGTGCCGGCGCTCAAGGCGGTCGGTCTCGAGCTTGGCTTTGAGGCCGTGCTAGGCGCCCAGGTAATCGGCGGTGCGCTCGTCGCGCTCTTCGGCCTGCTGTTTAGGCGCGTGAGTTTTCTGTTCCCGGCCCCGGTGCTTGGCACCGTTATCTTTGTCATTGGCCTGTCGCTATGCCCAGTGGCAG
This sequence comes from uncultured Collinsella sp., assembly GCA_902478545.1. Taxonomy (GTDB): domain Bacteria; phylum Actinomycetota; class Coriobacteriia; order Coriobacteriales; family Coriobacteriaceae; genus Collinsella. The sequence continues at coordinate 94,724 of CABSLA010000003.1, read as the reverse complement.
TTGCCTCCATGGCGGGCGGGGAGGGCGCGGCCGATTTTGGCAGTGTCACCAACTGGGCCGTTGCGCTCGTGACGTTCGTCGTTACCTTTATGGCCGGCAACTACGGCAAGGGCGCGCTTAGGCTGGGCAGCATCCTGGCCGGTATCTGCGCGGGCTTTGTTTTGGCTGCGGTGTTGGGCATGGTCGATTTCTCGGCCATCGCGACTGCCAGCTGGTTCGCCCCGCCGGCTCTGGGCGCCCATCGCCTGGTGTTCGACCCGGCCGCGTGCGCCGTCGTGGGCGTTGTCGCTATTGTTAACGCCGTGCAGGTCATGGGCGAGTTTGCCGCCGTGTCGTCCGCTGCGCTCGATACCCCTGCGACCGATGGCCAGATCTCGGGCGGTCTGATCGCCAACGGTCTGGTCGGCATGCTCTCGGGCTTTTTGGGCGGCGTCCCCACGGCTACGTTTGGCCAGAATGTAGGCATTATCGCCGAGAACAAGGTCGTCAACCGCATGGTCTTTACGCTTGCGGCGGCTATTTTGCTCATCGCAGGCCTGCTGCCCAAGTGTGCGGCAGTGCTCACGTCCATTCCGCAGCCGGTAATCGGCGGCGCCACCATTGGCGTGTTCGCTACCATCGGCATGAACGGTGTGGTCATGTTTGCCCGCCACGGCCTGTCTCAGCGCGACACCACGCTCATGGGTCTCTCCATCGCCTTTGGCACGGGCATTGAGCGCACGGCCGGCGCACTTACCGGCGCTGGGTTCCCCGCATGGGTCGGCACCGTCTTTGGCGGATCCTCCATTGCCGTCGCCGCACTTGTCGCCGTCGTCCTTAACCTGGTGCTGCCTCGCCAAAAATAACGCCCCATATATGAGTTGCGGTGAAATAGTTCCCAGATAAGCCTGACGGGCGGTCAGCCAGGAACTATTTCACCGCAACTGCTTTTTGGGGATCACTATGTGCGGGGGAGTTGTGGAGTTGTGCAGGCAGACGAGGTTTTTCTGGAAATACGCTCCCGATGCGCGTATAGTACCGATTGTTTTGTCGGCTCCTGCTGCGTCGAGTCCAAACCGCAAAATGCCATGAGCGGCGCGGATGCAGCCAGGAGGCACGAGGACAACCCATCGTGGCCACGCCCCGTGCTTAAAACCCCAAGAAGGAGTGAACAATGGCAGAAGAGAAGTATGTGCCGCGTCTGAAGACCAAGTACAACAACGAGGTCAAGCAGCAGCTTCAGGACAAGTTCCAGTACGAGAACGTCATGATGATCCCCAAGTTTGAGAAGATCGTCGTGAACATGGGTGTCGGCGAGGCCGCTACCGATTCCAAGGCCATCGACGGTGCCGTGCGCGACCTGCGCGCCATCACCGGCCAGCAGCCGATGATCACCCGTGCCCGCAAGTCCATCGCTACCTTCCGCCTGCGCGCTGGTATGCCGATCGGCTGCAAGGTTACCCTGCGTGGCGACCGTATGTGGGAGTTCTTCGATCGTCTGACCTCCGTCGCGATCCCCCGTATCCGCGACTTCCGCGGCATCTCCGCCAAGAGCTTCGACGGCCGTGGTAACTTCTCCATGGGCGTCACCGAGCAGCTCATCTTCCCCGAGATCGACTTCGACTCCGTCGATCACCAGCGTGGTATGGACATCACTTTCGTGACCACCGCCAACACCGATGAGGAGGCCAAGGCCCTTCTGGACGCCTTCGGTTTCCCGTTCAAGAAATAGGTTCACCTGCCCTATAAGCGCCGTTCCCACAAGGGGGCGGCGCTTGGGGCGAACAATACTCTATGTGAGGAGGATATAAGTGGCTAAGACATCGATGATCGTCAAGTGCAATCGCAAGCAGAAGTTCTCTACTCGTGAGTACACGCGCTGCCAGCGCTGCGGCCGTCCGCACTCTGTGTACCGCAAGTTCGGCCTGTGCCGTGTCTGCTTCCGCGAGCTTGCACTCAAGGGCGAGCTTCCCGGCGTTAAGAAGGCCAGCTGGTAAGTCACTACCAGCGTTTCAAGCATCAGTTTGGAACAGGGAAAACGCGCTAGTTAGGCTTTGCCGTTAAGGGCGGCGAAGAACCAAGAGCACGTGTTCATCAAGAACGAAGGAGAATCTGTATGAACCTTACAGACCCGATCGCAGATATGCTTACGCGCATCCGTAACGCTAACTCTGTGAACAAGGCCACGGTCTCCATGCCGAGCAGCAAGAAGCTCGTCGAGATCGCTCGTGTTCTGCACGAGGAGGGCTACATCGAGGGCTACGATGTCGAGGACACCGTTCCCCAGAAGACTCTGCACATCACGCTTAAGTATGGTCCCAAGAAGGCTAAGGTCATCAACGGCATCCGCCGCATTTCCAAGCCGGGCCTGCGTAAGTACACCGGCGTTGCCGACATGCCCCGCGTCCGCGGTGGCCTTGGTACCGCCATTATTTCCACCAGCCATGGCGTCATGACCGACCGCGATGCTCGCAAGCACAACGTCGGCGGCGAGATCATCGCTTACGTCTGGTAATTCGCTCGGTAGGTAGAAGGAAAGGAGATCACCGTGTCTCGTATCGGTAATAAGCCTGTCCAGATTCCCGCCGGAGTCGAAGTGGCAGTCAACGGCAACAACGTTGTCGTCAAGGGCCCCAAGGGCCAGCTCGAGCTCGATGTCTTTGAGAAGCTCGCTATCAACGTCGAGGACAACGTCCTCACCGTTTCCCGTCCCGACGACGAGCGTGAGACCCGTGCCCGCCACGGCCTCACCCGCGCCCTCATCCACAACATGGTTGTTGGCGTTTCCGAGGGCTTCGAGAAGAAGCTCGAGCTCGCCGGCGTCGGTTACCGCGTGCAGCAGAAGGGCAAGAACCTCGAGTTCTCCCTGGGCTTCTCGCACCCCGTGATCGTCGAGGCTCCCGAGGGCATCACCTTCGAGGTTCCCGACAACACCCACGTGAACGTCAAGGGTATCAACAAGCAGCAGGTCGGTCAGATCGCCGCTGAGATCCGCGGCCATCGTCCTCCCGAGCCTTACAAGGGCAAGGGTATCCACTACGTTGGCGAGCACATCCGCCGCAAGCTGGGTAAGGCCGCCAAGTAGTCGTAACCGACTCACTCGCATAAGACCAGCACCCCGTCAGGTGCTGGCAAGATCAACCTTTTTAGGAGTTTACGTATGAACAAGCATAAGGCGAAGCTGGAAGGCCTCAAGCGTCGTCAGCGTCGTGTTCGCGGCAAGGTCTCGGGTACCTCCGAGCGTCCGCGTCTTCGCGTGACCCGTACTAACGCCAACATCTATGCCCAGATCATCGACGACAGCAAGGGCTCCAGCCTGACGCTCGTCTCTGCCTCGACCCTCGAGGCCGAGTTCAAGGGCACCCACACCTCGAACAAGGAGGCTGCGGAGAAGGTCGGTCAGCTCGTTGGCAAGCGCGCCATCGAGGCCGGCATCACCAAGGTCGCCTTCGATCGCGGTGGCCGTATCTACCATGGCCGCGTCAAGGCCCTCGCCGACGGCGCTCGTGCCGCCGGTCTCGAGTTCTAGGAGGTATGTAGCACATGGCTCGTAATCAGAAGCAGCAGCGCGAGGCCTCCGAGTTCGAGGAGCGCGTCGTTTACATCAACCGCGTGTCGAAGACCGTCAAGGGTGGTCGTCGCATGAGCCTCGTCGCTCTCGTCGTCGTTGGCGACGGCAAGGGCAACGTCGGCGTTGGCATGGGCAAGTCCGCTGAGGTGCCCATGGCCATCTCCAAGGCATCTCTCGATGCCAAGAAGAACATGTTCCACGTGCCGGTGACCGAGCAGGGCACCATCCCGCACGAGGTTCTCGGCCACTTTGGTGCCGGCCGCATCATCATCAAGCCCGCTGTCGAGGGTACCGGCGTTATCGCCGGCGGCGCTGTGCGTCCCCTCTTCGAGCTTGCTGGCATCAAGAACGTCCTGTCCAAGTCCCTCGGTACCGACAACGGCCTCAACATCATCAAGGCTGCCGTCGAGGGCCTCAAGGAGCTCTCCAGCCCTGAGGACGTCGCGGCTCGCCGTGGCCTGACGGTCTCCGAGATGTTCGTCGGTAAGGAGAACTAAGCATGGCTGACACCATCAAGATCAAGCAGGTCCGCAGCACCAACGGTTGCAAGCAGGACCAGGTCCGTACTGTCCGTGCCCTCGGTCTCCACAGGATCCGCGAGGTTCGCGAGATTGCTGACAACGAGTCCGTCCGCGGCATGATCTTCAAGGTCAAGCACCTTGTCGAGATTGTAGAGGAGTAGCAAATGCAGCTTCACGATCTTACTCCCGCGCCCGGTTCCACCAAGAACCGCAAGCGCGTCGGCCGTGGCAATTCTTCGGGTCACGGCACCACTTCTGGCCGCGGTCAGAAGGGCCAGGGTTCCCGCTCTGGCGGCACCAAGGGTGCCGGCTTCGAGGGTGGCCAGACTCCGCTGGCCATGCGCCTGCCCAAGCTTCCGGGCTTCCGCAACCCCCGTCGTATCGAGTACACCGCCGTTAACGTTGAGCGTCTCGAGCGCAAGTTCGAGGACGGCGCTGTGATCGACGGTGCCGCTCTTAAGGCCGCTCGCATCACCAAGAGCGAGTTCGAGCCCGTCAAGGTGCTCGGCAATGGTGAGCTCACCAAGAAGTTCACGGTCAAGGTCGACAAGGTCAGCGCTTCCGCGCAGGCCAAGATCGAGGCCGCCGGCGGAAAGGTCGAGCTGCCGTGCTAAATGGTCTTAAGAATGCTTTCCGCATCAAAGAATTGCGCGAAAAGATTCTTTTTACCATAGCTATGCTCGTCGTGTACCGCATTGGTGCGCACGTTCCTGTGCCCGGCATTCCCTTCCAGGGGATGCTGGGCCTTTTCTCGACCGAGAATAACTCGGTCGCCGCAGGTGCTATGGCCCTCCTGAATCTTTTCTCTGGTGGCGCGTTGAGCTATGTTTCGGTGTTCTCTTTGGGCATCATGCCGTACATCACGAGCTCGATTATCCTCCAGATGCTCCAGGCCGTCGTGCCTTCCCTGCATGAGCTTGCCCGCGAGGGCGAGGTCGGTCAGACCAAGATCACGCAGTATTCGCGTTACCTCACCTTGGCCCTGGCAATCCTCAACTCCGTGGGTTACCTCTTCCTCTTTAAGAGCTTCGGTATCAGCTTCAACGGCGCCGGCGCTCCCGAGATCATCTTTGACATCATGATCGTCGGCACGCTCACTGCGGGCGCCATGCTGATCATGTGGATTGGTGAGCTCATCACCCAGCGCGGTATCGGCAATGGCATGTCGCTGATCATCTTCGCGAACATCATGGCCGGTCTTCCGCAGGCGATCTTCTCCAGCACCGAGGGCAACGCCGGTGGCATCATCACCATGGTGATCATCTGCGCCATCATCCTGCTGGTTATCCCGCTGATCGTTTTCCTTGAGCGCGGCCAGCGCCGCATTCCGGTCTCCTACGCCAAGCGCGTTGTGGGTCGTCGCATGATGGGTGGCCAGACCACCTACCTGCCCATCAAGGTCAACACCGCGGGTGTCGTGCCGATCATCTTCGCTTCGGCGCTGCTGTACTTCCCGGCTCAGATTGCCGTGTTCTTCCCCGGCATCGGCTGGATCCAGGCAGTTGCCTCTGCGCTTTCGACTGGTTGGCTCAACTGGGTGCTTAACGTTGTCCTCATCGTGTTCTTCGCGTACTTCTACACCTCCATGGTGTTCAACCCCGACGACACGGCCGACAACCTTAAGAAGCAGGGCGGCTTTATTCCGGGTGTCCGTCCGGGTAGGGCTACCGCGGCCTACATCAAGAACGCGCTCAACAAGATCACGCTTCCCAGCGCTGTCTTCTTGGCGCTTATCGCCATCGTGCCTTCGATCATCTTCTCCTTCACGGGTAACCAGCTGATCCAGGCATTTGGCGGCACGTCCATCCTCATCATGGTCGGCGTCGTGCTCGACACGGTCGACAAGCTCGAAGGCCAGATCAAGATGTATGATTACGATGGATTCTTTAAATAGGCTAGAGGAGGATTGCTCATGAACCTCGTATTGCTCGGAGCTCCGGGTGCCGGTAAGGGCACCGTCGCACAGGAGCTCGTCGCCGAGTTCGGCGTCGCCCACATTTCCACGGGCGACCTGCTGCGTGCTGCCGTCAAGGGTGGCACCGAGCTTGGTATTCAGGCTAAGAAGTACATGGACGCTGGCGAGCTTGTTCCCGACCAGCTCGTGATCGACCTTGTCAAGGAGCGCCTTGCCGCCGATGATGCCCAGCAGGGCTTCATCCTCGACGGTTTCCCGCGCAACACCGCCCAGGCTGTGACGCTCGATTCCGAGCTCTCCGCTCTGGGTCGCGAGATTGATTGCGCCCTTCTGGTCGACGTGGCCCCCGAGGTCATCATCGACCGTCTGTCTTCGCGTCGTACCTGCCGCGCCTGCGGTTACACCGGCACCGCTGCCGATGCTACCTGCCCCAAGTGTGGCGGCGAGATGTATCAGCGCGACGACGACAAGCCCGAGACTATCAAGAACCGTCTCGACGTCTACGAGAAGTCCACGAGCCCGCTCGTTGACTACTATCGTGGCCAGGGTCTGCTCAAGTCGGTCAACGGTGACCAGGCTCGCGAGACCGTATACGGGGATGTCAAAGAGGCTCTCGGTCTATGATCAAGATTAAGTCTGCAACGCAAATCGAGCAGATGAAGAAGGCAGGAGCGCTATCTAAGATGGCGCTCCGCCACGTTGGAGCCATGGTTCGCCCTGGTGTTTCGACCTTTGAGCTCGACCAGCTTGCGGAGCAGATTATCCGCATGCATGGCGGCACCCCGGCCTTTAAGGGCTACGGCGGGTTCCCCGGAACCATTTGCGCATCGATTAACGATGCCGTGGTCCATGGTATTCCCAACCCCGACATGATCCTGCGCGATGGCGATATCATCTCCATCGATACGGGTGCCGTTGTCGACGGTTGGGTCGGCGATAACGCCTGGACGTTTTTCGTCGGTACCCCCACGCCCGAGGCCAAGGCGCTGTGCGAGGTTACGCGCGATTGCCTTAAGGCTGCAATCGAGCAGGCTGTTCCCGGTAACCATATCGGGGACATCGGTTATGCCGTCCAGTCCCTCGCCGAGTCTCACGGCTATGGCGTGCTTCGCGATTATGTGGGGCACGGCATCGGTCGCGTGATGCACGAGGACCCCAACGTTCCGAACTATGGAAAGAAGGGGAGGGGCGTTCGCCTTCAGGCCGGTATGGTCATTGCCATCGAGCCGATGGTTACGATGGGTTCCAATCATGTGAGCACGGGCTCCGATGGTTGGATTGTCACGACCAACGACCACCTGCCCGCCGCGCACTACGAGAACACCGTCGCCATCACCAACGACGGCCCGGTGATTCTCACCACCGACGCCCAGGGCGCTTGGTGCTCCTTGCAGGGCGGAGAAATGTAACAAGTTCCGCTTAGTTGTGGAGCCATTACGAAGATATTACGATACGTGCATGCGTATTGTAGAATACTCAATCGCTGTCGTTTTCTAGAGAAAGATGATTGCTTGTGAAGAAGGAAGACGCAATTGAGCTCGAGGGTACGGTAAAGGAACCGCTGCCCAACGCCATGTTCAAGGTTGAGCTCGAGAACGGTCATTCGGTTCTGTGCAACATTTCCGGCAAGATCCGAATGAATTACATCCGTATTCTCCCCGGTGACAGGGTTGTCGTGGAGCTTTCCCCGTACGACCTGACCCGCGGCCGCATCACCTATCGCTATAAATAGCGGCGCGCATACACGCACTCCTATTCCGACTGCAGGCTTAGCTCAACCTACGGTCGGATTGTGTGTGAAGACCAGCCATAGTTTTAAACGCCTGCGGCTGGGCGAGTAGATAGTAGGGAAGTAGTTTGAGCGCTACCGAAAGGAAGAACGATGAAGGTACGTCCTTCGGTCAAGAAGATGTGCGATAAGTGCAAAATCATTAGGCGCCATGGCAAGGTCCTCGTCATTTGCGAGAACCCCCGTCATAAGCAGCGTCAGGGTTAAGAGAGGAGACTACGTTGGCCCGTATTAATGGTGTCGACCTCCCGCGTGAGAAGCGCGTTGAGATCGGTCTGACCTACATTTACGGCATCGGCCGCACCACTGCGACGAAGATCTGCGTCGAGTGCAACGTTAACGTGGATACGCGCGTTAAGGACCTCACCGAGGATGAGGTTAACGCCATCCGCGATTATATCGATAAGAACCAGATCATGGTTGAGGGTGACCTCCGCCGTGAGCGCAACCAGAACGTCAAGCGCCTTATGGACATCGGCTGCAACCGCGGCCTTCGTCACCGCAAGGGCCTCCCGGTCCGCGGCCAGCGCACCCACACTAACGCTCGTACCCGCAAGGGCCCGAAGCGTCAGATCGGTGCTAAGAAGAAGAAATAAGGAGCGCTAGATAGATGGCTACTGCTAAGAAGAACGTTCGCGCTGCCCGTCTGAAGCGCGCGGACCGTAAGAACATTTCCGTGGGCCAGGCTCACATTCGTTCTACGTTCAACAACACGATCGTTTCGATCACCGATCCCCAGGGCAACGTCATTTCCTGGAAGTCGGCTGGCCAGGTGGGCTTCAAGGGCTCCCGTAAGTCCACGCCGTTCGCTGCCCAGATGGCTGCCGAGGCTGCTGCCAAGCAGGCCATGGAGCACGGTATGAAGAAGGTTTCCGTCTTCGTCAAGGGCCCCGGCTCCGGTCGTGAGACCGCCATTCGCTCCCTCCAGGCTGCTGGCCTCGAGGTCTCGAGCATCCAGGACAAGACCCCCATCCCGCACAACGGCTGCCGCCCCAAGAAGCGTCGCCGCGTGTAACTGAAAGGATCGTATCAATATGGCAATCGACAGGACTCCTGTTCTTAAGCGCTGCCGTCAGCTCGGGATCGATCCCGCTGAGCTCGGTTACAGCAGCAAGAAGGAATCTATCCGTCAGCCCAAGCGCCGTCGCAAGGAATCTGAGTACGGCATGCAGCTGCGCGAGAAGCAGAAGGTCAAGTTCATCTATGGCGTTCTGGAGAAGCAGTTCCACGGCTACTTCAACAAGGCCCGCAAGATGAACGGCGTCACCGGTGAGAACCTCATGATCATCCTTGAGTCTCGCCTCGACAACGTCGTCTTCCGTCTTGGCTTCGCCCGCACCCGCAAAGAGGCTCGTCAGTCCGTCCGTCACGGTCACTTCACCGTGAACGGCAAGCGCGTGGACATCCCGTCCTACCGCGTCAAGGCCGGCGACGTCGTCGCTGTCGGCGAGAAGTTCCGTGACCTCCTCCCCATCAAGGAGGCTCTGATTTCCTCCGAGCGCTTTGAGGTCCCTGGCTGGCTCGAGGTCGATATCGAGAAGCTGTCTGGTAACGTGCTCGCTCTGCCGACGCGTGAGCAGATCAGCGGTGATATCAACGAGCAGCTCATCGTCGAGCTCTACTCTAAGTAGTCCATCCGGGCTGCTGAGGCTGGAGGTAATACATGTCAGAATTCATTAGGCCTCAGGTTCAGGTCGAAGAGATCAACGAGACGTCTGCTCGTGTCTCCGTCGAGCCGCTCGAGCGTGGCTACGGCGATACGCTGGGTAACTCCCTTCGTCGCGTACTTCTGTCCTCGCTCGAGGGTGCCGCCGTCGAGGCTATTCAGATCGATGGTGCACAGCACGAGTTCATGACCATCCCTAACATGGTCGAGGATGTCACCGACATCGTCCTGAATGTCAAGGGTCTTGTCTTCAGGGCTCTCGGCACGACCGACGAGGCGACCGCCACCATCTCGGTTGACGGCCCCTGCGAGGTCACCGGTGCGGACTTCTTTATTCCGTCCGAGTTTGAGCTGGTCAACCCCGAGCAGCACATCGCTACGCTCACCGAGGGCGGCCATCTCACCATGAGCATGCGCATCGGCTATGGCCGCGGCTATGTCTCTGGCGAGGCTAACAAGCGCGACAACGATCCCATCGGTGTGATCCACGTCGACTCGCTGTACTCGCCGGTGTCCCGTTGCGCCAAGCTCGTTGAGGCTTGCCGTGTCGGTCAGCACACCGACTACGACCGCCTTGTCCTCGAGATCGAGACCAACGGCTCCATCGCTCCGCGCGACGCCGTGGTCCAGGCTGCCAATATCATCAACCAGCATATGGCTGCCTTTATGAACCTTGCCGAGACCCCCGAGGTCGAGGAGGAGGCTTCGATCTTCGCTCCCGAGGTCACCAACGACAACGCCGAGCTGGACAAGCAGATCGAGGATCTGGACCTTTCTGTCCGTTCCTACAACTGCCTTAAGCGCGCCAGCATTCACTCGGTCCGTCAGCTCGTTGAGTTCTCGGAGAACGATCTGCTCAACATCCGTAACTTCGGTGTTAAGTCGATCGAGGAAGTGAAGGACAAGCTTGAGTCCATGGGCCTGAGCCTGAAGGCTTAATGCTTCGCATATTTGAGGAGAAACTAGACCATGCGTCACAACGTTAAGAAGGGCCTGAAGCTCGGCACCGATGCGAGCCACACCAAGGCCATGAAGAAGAGCCTTGCTAAGGCCCTCTTCGAGAACGACCGCATCAAGACCACCGAGACCCGCGCTAAGGCGCTGCGTTCGGTCGTCGACCCGATCATCACTTGGGCCAAGATGGGCGACCTGCACTCTCGTCGTCTGGCTATCGCCAAGCTCGGCGATAAGCAGCTCGTTGCCGAGATCTTCGACAAGGCTGCCCAGGGCATGTGGCAGGACCGCAACGGCGGTTACACCCGCATCATGAAGCTCGGCAACCGCAAGGGCGACAACGCTCCCATCGTTATCATGGAGCTCGTCACCGAGCCTTGCACGCCTAAGGCCAAGAAGGCTGCTCCGGCCCCCAAGAAGGCCGCTGCTCCCAAGAAGGTCGAGGCCGTCGAGGAGGCTCCTGCTGAGGAGACCGCTGAGTAGACTTTCCGTCTGCATAGGCTATATTCGAGGGGTACGTTCGCGTACCCCTCTTTTTTTGTCGCGATACCGTTGCTTGTTTGTTGGGAGCGCCCATGACTGCGCCGTCTGATTTCAATTCGATTTCCGAGCTTGACGCCACACTCGTATTTCGTGTGGCCTATGATGGCTCGTCGTATAGCGGATTTGCCGAGCAGCCGGGACAGACGACGGTTGCTGGTGAGCTACGTCGAGCCATCGAGACGCTGCTTTGCCGCCCGATCGATCTGACGTGCGCGGGGCGTACCGATGCCGGCGTGCATGCCGTGGCTCAGTACATCAGCGTGCCTGTAACGGACGCTGAGCTCGCGTGTACGCGCCGTAGGTGGCTGCGGGCTATGGATGCCCTGCTGCCCAAAGATATCGCCATCAACGAGGTCTACAAGGCTCGTAAGGGCTTTTCTGCGCGCTTTGACGCGCGCTCTCGTACTTACACCTATCGCATTGCCGATCGCGATGCGCGCCCCGCGCTGTCCCGCGGCGCCGTGTGGTGGCATCGCTATCCCTTGGATGTTGAGGCTATGTCTGCTGCCTGCCCCGCGCTGCTGGGCGAGCAGGACTTTAAAAGCTTTTGCAAGGTTGCCTCGGCCGTTGGCAAGCCCACGCATCGCTGCGTGATGCGTGCCGAATTTGGCCATGAGGTTGCGTTTGGCGAGGACATCCTGACGTTTACCATCGAGGGCAATGCGTTTCTGCATTCGATGGTCCGTACGATCGTGGGCACGCTTGTCGAGATTGGCATGCATCGCCGTGAACCCGAGTGGATGCGCGAGGTTATCGATGCTTGCGACCGTACCGCTGCGGGCCCCACGGCTCCTGCCTGCGGCCTTACGTTTATGGGCGTGGATTACGATCCCGCCGAGCTTGTCGTGCTCGACTAGGGGAGGGCTCGACGTGTCGTGCGTCGACACCTGTCATCTGTGGGCTGCGCGTGTGCAACATCTGTTCTTGGCGTGCAATGCAACCGGTGTCTCATTGCTTTTATTGCCTGGGTGTACCATGAACCACGGTTTGATTCATTGCTGTCGAGAGGACGGATAATTTGGTTCGACGTGGCTCGCATCCGCGACTTTCGGTGATCCTTGTGGTAGAAGGTTCGCCCAGCTATGCGATGCGTGCGCTCGAGAGTATCCAGAACCAAGACCTCTACGATTTGCAGATTGTCGTTGTCTGTCGCGATACTGCGCCCGGTGTGCGCCATTCGCTTCAAGTTGCTGCCGACAGGGACATCCATATTGATTTGATTGACGTCGAGGACGCGACGCGCGGCGCGTGTCTTCGTGCCGGTTTTGCTGCCTCGCGCGGCTCTCAAATCATCGCCATGAACGCCGATGAGTGGTTTGCTCCGCAATCCCTTTCCAAGATGGTCGATATCGCGTGCGATACTGCGGCAGACATAGTGTTCCCCACGGTGTCGCTCGACCGCTATGATGCACATCGAGAGCGCCATTCGCGCGTCTTGGATGCTACTCATATTTCCATTGATAGCAAATCTTCGATGGTGGCCGGGTTGCCTCAGTTGATTTTGGGCGGCTTGGTTGCTCAAGTCTCTGGCGTGATGTATAGCCGTCCGCTGTTTGAGGCATGCCTCTTGTGCGACAAGGCGTTTCGCACAGTTGGGTTTATGGCATGCGCGCTCTCGCAGGCGCAGCGCGTCTCCGGATGCGGCGACGCTTGTTTCCACGCGGTAGCGCCTAAGCTTACAGATGCCTTTGATCCCACCATGTATGCCAAGGTATCCGATGACACCCGAGCGCTCGACGAGCTTGCGGACTCACTCTCGGAAGCAGATAGCGGTGGTCGGCTCAAGCTGGCAAGCCAAAAGTTCTACTTTGCCGGACTGGTCGCCTGCATCGAGAATTTGTGTCTGAGCCCGCATGGGGTGTCGTCAATCGAGCGTTCCGCCCGCATGCGTGATATGCTCGAGGCGCCTCGAACCCGTCAGATGGTCGCCGCGCTCAAGGACAACCATCGGGGACTCGGTCTGTTGTTTGGGCCGATCGCCAGCGCCAAGCCCGCGCGCTGCGTGATGTGTACGCATCTGGCAGCTTTTCTTAATCGGACGGGCGCAAAACCCGCCTAAACGGCTCATTACGAAACAAACTTGCATAGAATTGTTTCGAAATGCGTTCTTATACACAAAAGCCTTCAAATAGCGTTAAACTATTCAATCACTGATTGATTGTCTCCGCCATCTTTTGGAGAGAGGGTTTGTATGGCTAAAAAACGCAATGGGCGCCAGGATGCCATTAGAGATATTGTGCGCAATAAGGATGTCCGCACGCAGCGCGTGCTGGTCGATGAGCTCCGTGCTATGGGCTTTGATTGCACGCAGGCGACTGTCTCTCGCGATATTGCCGATATGGGGCTGCGTAAGCTCCCTGAGGGCATCTATGTTCTGGCAGAGGACCTGCACCTGCAGCGTATGGTTTCCGAGCTCGTAACGGGCGTTCTGCGTACCGATAATCTGGTTATGATCAAGGCTCAGCCTGGCACGGCTTCCGGCATCGCCGCCGCCGTTGATGCGGCAGAGTTGCCCGATGTGCTTGGCTCGCTTGCCGGCAACGATACGATTTTGGTTATTGCCCAGACGGCCGAGGACGGCGAGCGTCTCGAGGCGCTGATCAATAAGCTGAGCAATTCTCGCAAGTAGGCGTGCGGGTCGTGCGCTCGGCATTGTGTGCGCTGACATAGTGGCTTGTAAGGGGCATCGACGTTGGTCGGTACCCCTTTTTGTTTGCCGGTATAAAGACCGCCCGCCAGGTCGCTTCAAACTAAAAGGCCCCGAGCAGTTCATAAGCTGCTCGGGGCCTTGTTGGCTTTAGTCGCGTACTTCTTAGCCGACCGTATCGTCAGGCGTGGGCGAGGGGTCGGGAGTGGGCGTAGGCGTAGGCGTGCCGCCATCGCCACCGGTCGAACCACCAGTGGAGCCGCCCGTCGAGCCACCGGTCGTACCGGTGCCGCCGGTGGTGTCGCCGCCCGTGGTCTCGGTGGTCGTGGTCGTCGTGGTAGTCGTTGTGGTGGTTTCCTCTTCGTCCTCGTTCTCGTCCTTGTCCTTGTCGTCGTTCTCCGACTTCTTGGTGTTATTGGTGCCGTAGAACTTCCAGACGCTGTTGTTCTTGTACGTGGGGGCCGTTCCGGTCGCAAATTCTTCGCGCTCGGTGCCGGCAAGGACGGTGTTCATAAACCGCTTAAAGACGGGCAGGTTGGTGCTGTCGCCCAGCAGATCCGTGCCGTACTTTTGGATGGGGATCTCGCCTGCGGAATAACCGGTCCACAGGGCGCACGCGAGCTGCGGGGTGTAGCCGCAGAACCACAGGTTGGTGGTGTTGTCGGTGGTGCCGGTCTTGCCGGCATAGGGCTGATTGACGCTCAGGGCGCCGGCAGCGCCCGTACCGCTGCCCTGCATGACGCCGGAAAGGACATCGGTGACCGCGGCGGCCTCGCCCTCGGTGAGCACCTGCTGCGGGTTATCGGTGTGCTGGTACAGGACCGAGCCGGTGCGCGAGTCGATCTCGGTAATGGCGATTGGCTGGCGGTATTTGCCTCCGTTGGCAAACGTCGCGTAGGCGGACGCCATCTCGAGCGGAGAGATCGAGCCGGTGCCGAGCGTCATGACGGGAACGTCCTCGATATTGTCCTTAGAAGGATCGATGCCGAGTTTTTTGACGAGCGAGATAATCTTGCTGTTGCCGACGGCCTCGGCCACCTGGATATAGCCGGTGTTGGAGGAGCATGCCGTTGCCTGCTTGAGCGTGATGTTGCCATAGCTCTGGTTGGCGTAGTTTTGGACCTCGGTCGTGGTGCCCTTAGCCTTGAACGGCGAGTTGCAGTTAAGAGTGACGTTGGGATTCATGCCGTTTTGGATGGCGGTGGCGAGCGTAAAGGCCTTAAAGGTGGAACCGACGGGGCGCTTGGCCGTGGCGTGGTTCACGTGGTTCTCGTCGGCATTGTAGTCGTAGCCACCCACCATGCACTTGATGTAGCCGGTCTTGGGGTCGACGACGACCATGCCCATGTCCAGGCCATCGAGCGAGAGCGTGTCCAACTGCTCGCGCAAGGCGTTCTCCGCCACCTGCTGCATCGTGGGATCGATGGTGGTCTTGACGGTCAGACCGCCCTTAAAGAGTACGTCGGTCGAGAACTCCTGCTCCAGCAGCTGCTTCACATAGGAGACAAAATAGGGCTGCGAGTACACGTCGACGCCGCTGCCCGAAATCTCGGTCACGTTAAGGGTGATGGGCTCGGCCTGCGCGGCATCGTGCTCTTCCTGCGTGATGTGGCCCAAGCGCAGCATGTTGTCGAGGACCTTATTGCGACGGGACAGCGCCAGGTCGGGATTGACCGTGGGGTCGTACTGCGAAGGCGAGTTGGGAAGGCCGATCAGCAGCGCGGCCTCGCTCAGGGTGAGGTCGGCGGCGCTCTTGGACAAATAGGTCTCGGCCGCGGCCTCGATGCCGTAGGCGCCGTGGCCGTAGTAGATGGTGTTGAGGTACATCATGAGGATCTCGTCTTTGGAGTACATATCCTCCATCTTGATGGCGATGTAGGCCTCGCGTACCTTACGCTCGATGGTCGAGTCGAACTGCTCCTCCTGCAGGATGGTGTTGCGCACCAGCTGCTGGGTGATCGTCGAGGCGCCCTCGTGGCCGCCGCCGAGGGTTGCCACCGCGGCACGCGCGATACCCCACAGGTCGATGCCGCCGTGCTCGTAGAAGCGCTCGTCCTCAACGTCGACGGTGCCCTGCAGCACGTACGGGGAAACCTGGTCCTTGGTGATGGACTTGCGGTTTTGCGTGTAGAAGCTTGCGATCTTGTTGCCGTTGCAGTCGACGATCTCGGTGGGCTCGCTCACCAGATAGGCGTTGGCGTCGGTGTAGTCGGGCAGGTCGGACAGCCAGCGGTTGACGTTGCCGACCATGCCGATGCCAAACGCTACGCCTGCAATCAGCAGAAAGCCCAAAAACGAGAGCAGGATCATGGGCAGGGCATGCGTCTTTGAACGGCTGCGTCCCTGTCGTTGGCGAGGACCCATATATTGACCTCCAGGTATGTCGCGCCGGACGGCGGATGTGCCGTCGGGGCAGGATGGACATAAGTTATTACACGATAAACCAAACGGGGCGCCCGAGGCCTCGTGTATGCTGGAAGACGGCATTTTTCAGAGTGAATGCATACCTTGGTAAGGAGTTTGCCGATGGCGATTCGGGCGATGGGGCCGAACGGACAATGTATGAACGGGTCGGGGGCCGCTGGGGCGGCGCTGCCCGAACTGCTGGCGCCGGCGGGCGGACTCGACCAGATGCTCGCGGCTGTTGCGGCGGGCGCCGATGCCATCTATGCGGGCCTGGGCGGTTTCAACGCGCGCGTGAGCGCGCATGGCTTTACGGATGACGAGTTTGCGCGCGGCTGCGCCGTGGCGCATGCCCATGGCGTGCGCGTGTACGTGACGCTCAATGTTTTTGTGTTCGACGACGAGTTGGCAGACGCGGTGGCGCTGGGAGCGCACGCGTATGCGTTGGGTGCCGATGCCTTGATCGTGGCGGATGCCGGGCTGGCTTGCGCGTTGCGCGCGGCGATTCCCGGGGTCGAGATTCACCTGTCCACGCAGGCGGGCGTCCATAGCGAGGGCGCCGTGCGACTGGCTGCCGACGAGTTGGGAGTCGAGCGCGTGACGACGGCACGCGAGCTGACGGTCGACGAGATTGCCGCGCTGTGCGCCACGGGCGTGCCGATTGAGGTTTTCTGCCACGGTGCCATTTGCATCGGTTACTCGGGCGCCTGTGAGTTCTCGGCACTGCGGCGCGCTCGCTCGGCGATGCGCGGTGACTGCACACAGCCCTGCCGTCTGGCATATGACTTGGTGGACGAGGCGGGGGAGAGCGTTGTTTCCGTTGAGGGCGACCGCCTGCTGTGCCCACGTGACTATCTGGGCATTGCACACCTGCCCGAGCTTGTTGCCGCCGGCGTGGCGTCGCTCAAGATCGAGGGGCGCATGAAGAATCCCGACTATGTGTTCAACGTAGTGCGGGTGTGGCGCCGGGCGCTCGATATGGTGCGCGACGGCGCGTGGGAGCCCGATATCGTGGCGGAGCTTGAGCGTGAGCTGGGTAGGTCGTTCAACCGTGGGTTCACCGATGCGTATCTGCGGGGGAGATCGGGTGCCGAGCTCATGAGCTTTGAGCGCGCAATTAACCAAGGTGTCCGCGTGGGCCGCTTGGTGGCGGTGGGCTACGAAGAGGTGGCCGTCGAGCTCGATGCCGCGGTAGCTGCGGGCGATACGCTCGAGATCCGGTTTTACCCGGGCGCCGACGCGCGGCCCGACGTGCCCAAGCGCTGGCCTCAGGTGCCCTGTCCGGGGGACGCTGCGGCGGGGGAGTGCGTTGTCGTGCACTGCAAGCGCAAGGTGGACACGGGCTGCGAGGTCTATCTGATTCGCAGTGCCGGTGTGCTGGAGCAGACGGCGACGGCGTTGGAGCGCATGCGGGCCGAGGCGGACACTGCTGTACCTGTTGAGCGCACTGTTGAGGTTCTGCCGTTTGAAGGCGGCACGGTGGATGACGATGCATCGACGGGGGAGCTGATGGAGTCGCCGGAGCAGGGGGTTCCCGCTCGCGTGGCTTTTGCCTGGCAGCTGATGGATACCGACCCGCATGACGAGCTCGATCTGTCCGATGCGACCGTGGTGCTCGACGAGGTCTGCCGCGTGGGCGATGCCGAGCGGACCCGGTCGCTAATGCGGCGTGCCGGGCGCGTGGTCTGTCGCAACCTGGGGCAGGTGGCGATGGCTCGTGAGCTGGGCGTGATGTTTGACGTGGCAGCGCCGGTGTTCTGCGCGAATCGTGCCACGCTTGCTTGGCTGCGCGGGCTTGGCACACGGCGGGTGTACTTGCCTGCCGAGCTTGTCACCAACGACGCTGAGCTCGTTGCCAGCCTCGCCGATCGCCCCGGCGTCTTGGGCCCCGTCGATGCCGACCGCCCTGAGCTTATGGTGTGCGAGCACTGCCTGCTGACCGCCGAGGGTACCTGTGCCACCGATGCAACGGGGCAGGTCCATTGTCGTGACTGCCAACGCCGTCGGCAGATGCGCTACCTAGTCGAGCGCGACGGCACGCGTCTGCCGGTCGCTGTCGACGCATGCGGCAGGACGAGGATTTTCCTGTCGTAGGTGTTCGGCCGCGCCGTTTTGGTTATCATAAGAGAGTTTATGAACTTCCAGCACCGCCGTATCCGGTGAGGGTGCTATAGCAAAAGGAGGATACCCAATGCTGTCTGTTGACGAGCAAATGCGTATCATCACCTCGGGTGCAGCGCAGATCGTCCCCGAGGCCGACCTTCGCAAGAAGCTTGAGAAGGGCGAGCCCCTCAACATCAAGCTCGGCGTCGATCCCACCAGCCCCGACCTGCACCTGGGCCATGCCGTGCCCCTGCGCAAGATGCGTCAGTTCCAGGACCTGGGCCACAACGTCACCCTCATCATCGGCAACGGCACCGCGCTGATCGGCGACCCCTCGGGCAAGAACTCCACGCGTCCGCAGCTTTCGCAGGAGCAGATCGAGGCCAACGCCGAGACTTACGTGAGCCAGGCCATGAAGATTCTGGACCCCGAGAAGACCACCATCGTGCACAACGGCGACTGGATCCTTTCGATGGACCTGGCCGGCCTGCTGCAGGTGTGCTCCAAGTTCACTGTCGCTCGCATCCTCGAGCGCGACGACTTTACCAAGCGCTACCAGTCCCAGACGCCGATTGCCCTGCACGAGTTTCTGTACCCCGTGATGCAGGCCTTCGACTCCGTTCAGATCAAGGCCGACGTCGAGATGGGCGGCACCGACCAGCTCTTCAACCTGCTCGCCGGCCGCGAGCTCATGGAGAAGATGGGCATGGAGCCGCAGATTGCGCTCACCATGCCGCTGCTCGAGGGCACCGACGGCGTCCGTAAGATGTCCAAGTCCTACGGTAACTACATCGGCCTGACCGATGCTCCTAAGGATATGTTCGGCAAGACCATGTCCATCCCCGACGAGATGATCGGCAAGTACTATCGTCTGGCGAGCTCGCTCGCCCCGGCCGAGGTCGATAAGATCGACGCCGCCCTGGCCGACGGTTCCGCCGACCCCTACGAGCTCAAGCGCGCTCTGGGCCGCGACCTGTGCGATACCTACCACGGCGCCGGCGCCGGCGACGAGGCCCAGGCCGAGTTCGACCGTGTGTTCAAGGAGGGCCAGCTTGCCGACTTCCCCGAGAAGCATGTCGAGCTGACTGTCAACGACGAGGGCCAGATCTACCTCGCTGGCCTGCTCAAGGACCTGGGTCTTTCGGCCAGCGCCGGCCAGGCCCGCCGCGACATCGACGGCGGCGGCGTCAAGATCAACGGCAAGGCCGTGGCTCCCAAGAGCTACAACATCGACCCGAGCGCCCTCAAGCTGGGCGACACCCTCTCCGTAGGCAAGCGCAAGGGCTTCAAGTTGGTCTAACGAGCAAGTTGACCTCACAAGTGCAACAAGGCCGCAGTCGGGATTCCCGACTGCGGCCTTTTTGGCACTTGGGGACGTTCCTTTTGTGCCGGCACTTTGGGACACTTCTTGTCATTGGTGCAAAGCAACCTGTCCCCATCGCGCCAAGCGGCGTGTGCCGTTAAGCGGATGGGGTGTTAGCGGGACCTTCGTTTGGGCATACAATTGCTATTGGCTTGCTGCGGTGAAGGTTTGTCCGCTCCGCGGTTATTTCTACAGTTAAAGGAGTATGTATGTCCGTTGAGGTCATGAGGTCTGTGATCGACGCCGCCGAGGGCCGCGTGCCCGTCGACACGCTGTTTACCAATGCACAGATCGTCGACGTGTATGGCCAGCGTGTGGCGCCCGGTAGCGTTGCCGTCAAGGACGGTGTGATCGTCGGCGTGCTCTACGATGGTCGCGACGATGCCGCTGGCACCTACGAGGCAACTGAGGTCGTCGACTGCCAGGGCCACTATCTTGCCCCCGGTTTTATTGACGGACACTTGCATATCGAGTCCTCGAACATCCGCCCCGCCGAGTATGCTCGCATGGCCGCGACGCGCGGTACTACCACCGCCATTGCCGACAGTCACGAGATCGCCAATGTTGCCGGTCTCGACGGCCTGCGCTTTATGATTGAGGACGGTCGTCGTGCGCCCATCTCCATCAAGTACATGATGCCTTCGTGCGTGCCCGCACTGCCCGATGAGCAGGCCGGTGCCGTCATCACCGCTGCCGATATGCAGGCGTTTTTTGCCGAGCATCCGGGCGACGTTTTTGGTCTGGGCGAAATGATGAACCTGCCGGGCGTCTTTATGGCCGATCCCGAGACCTGCGCCCGCATCGATGCTGCCAACCATACGCCGTCCAAGCAGGTTGACGGCCACGCGCCGCTCGTTGCCGGTAAGGACCTCAACGCCTATGCCGCAGCGGGCATTATCGCCGACCACGAGTCGACGATTCCCGAGGAGGCGCTCGACAAGCTGTCCCGCGGCATGTATGTGATGCTGCGTGAGGGTACGTGCAGCCACGACCTGGCCAATTTGTCTCCGATGCTGCTGGAGAACCCTGCCCGCGCCCGCCGTTGCTGCTTTGCGACCGACGACCGCGCTCCCTCCGATGCTCTTTCGACCGGCATGATCGACAATGCCTGCCGCGTGGCCATCGAGGCCGGCATCGACCCGGTGGTCGCTATCTCTATGGCGTCCCTCTCCACGGCCGAGGCGTTTGGCCTGGATCACGGCTGCCGCGACCCGCACGAGCTGCGTGGTGCGATTGCCCCGGGCAAGCGTGCCGACCTGCTGGTGCTCAACGACCTGACGTTTGCTACGGCTCCGCATCGAGTATATGCCGCCGGTGCTCTGGTGGCGCAGGACGGCACTTTTGTGGGCGAGGTCGCACCCGAGATGGCCGAGGTTGCGGCCCTTGCCGATGAGCTGCGCGCCTCCGTTAAGCTGCCGAAGCTTTCGCTCGACGTGTTTGACTATGCCTTTAAGCCGGGCGAGGCCGTGATTGACGTGGTACCGGGTAAGGCCATCACGGGTATGGTCCGTCCCGAGACTGACGAGGACTTGCGCCGCATTATGCTGATCGAGCGCCATGGCCGCGGCGTGTCGCTGCAGACCGAGGGTGCCGATGGCGACGGTCCCGCTGGCTTGGGCCTGGTCGGCAAACACATCGGTCGCGGCTGGGTGCGCGGTTTCACCATCACCGGTGGTGCCATTGCCTCCACGATCGGCCATGACTCGCACAACGTGTGCGTGGTGGGCGACAACGCCGCCGATATGATGGCTGCTGTCGAGGCCGTGGGCCAGGGCGGTCACGTGCTGGTGCGCAACGGCGAGGTCGTGGCTCGTATTCCGCTGGCGCTCGGCGGCCTGATGAGCGAAGGCACTGCCGAAGACGTCGCGGCGCAGCACGACGACTTTATGGTCAAGGCGCGCGCCATGGGTATTGAGCCGCCGCTCGACCCCATTATGGGCATCATCTTCCTGCCCCTGCCGGTCATCCCGACGCTCCGCATCCGCCCCGAGGGCATGTTCGACGTCACCACCTTCACCTACGCCGACTAGTCATCGGGGACGTTCTTAAATGACTAGTCGTCGGGGACGTTCTTTGGCGTGTCGCCTGACGCTGCGATTGTGGGACCTCTGACATGTGTGAGCTATTTGCCAGGTCCTTGTAACGTTTACGCCCGCGGAGTCTTATTTGAGCTCCCTTTGGGTACGTTGGAATCGGATACACGTTCGATTCCAACAAGTCCGAAGGGAGCTTTTCTATGTTTAAACTGATTGCATCCGATATGGATGGCACACTGCTTGACGAAAACGGCCAGGTGCCTCCCGAGACCTACGAACTGATTCTGGCGCTACGCGAGCATGGCGTGCATTTCGCCGCATCGTCAGGTCGTCGCTACGATCGCCTGTGCGAGTTCTTTGCGCCCGTTCGCGACAAGATGGACTTTGTCGCCGCTAACGGTGCCCAGGTCTTCGCCGACGGCAAGATGGTAGACCGTGAGGTGTATTCGCACCTGGCGATTCGAAGGCTCGCCCAGGCCGTCGCGACGTTTCCCAATCTGCATCTTGCGCTTTTTGACCGAACCAAGTCCTTCTTGCTCGATGACGAGTGCAAGTTCGTGCGTGAGGTCGATAAGGACCTTCCCAATGCCGAGCGCATTTGGGAACTGCCCGATCCCAGCGTAAATATCATCAAGGCGAGTATCTTTTGCGATGACGGTGCCGTTATGGACAGTGCGTACGTGCTACAGCGAGAACTCGGTCAGCTCTTTACCTTTGCGCCTTCGGGCAACGCGTGGATCGATGCCATGCAGCCCGGTGTGTCGAAAGCCTCGGGAATCGAGCAGCTCATGGAGCACTATGGCGTCGAACGCGACGAGGTCATGGCGTTCGGCGACTCGATGAACGACTACGAGATCATTCGCTTTGTCGGTACGGGCTGCGCGATGGAAAACGCGCGCCCCGCGCTCAAGGCGGTGGCCGATCGCGTGGTGGGTTGTAATCGCGACCACGCCGTCCAGCAGGAGCTCCGTCGCGTGCTGGAGAGTCTCGCTTAATCCGGCAGATGAGGACGTTCCTTTTCCGCCGGCAGTGGGGGACAGTCCTTGCAGCTTTTTCGTGAAGACTGTCCCCAACGACTAGTCATTCAAGAACGCCCCAATGACTAGGCGAGGGCGGCCATGATGGTGCGGGCGACGCCGTCGTGGTCGTTGTCGTATTCGGTGACGGCGTCGGCGGCCTCGCGGTCTTCGGGCTCGGCGTTGATCATGGCCATGCCGTGGCCCGCTGCCTGCAGCATGGGGATGTCGTTGATGTTGTCGCCGAACGCCCAGGCGTCGGCGAGACGCTCGCCCAGGTGCTCGCATAGCCACGTGAGGGCCGTTCCCTTGGTGGCGCCCTCACCCATGACCTCGATATTCATGGCGTAAGAACGCGTGACCTCAATGCCTCCGAGCGTGTCGAGCTCAGCCGCGATGGCGTCGCGATCGGCCGGGTCGTGCCAGTACATGGCGATGCGTTCGAGCGTCTCGACCCCGTCGATCTTGCTGTCGATATCCATGTCGATCGGTGTTCGTGTGCGCTTGAGCGAAGCCGCGATGTGGGGGTCGCCGCCGCAGAATTCGCCCAGGCGCGTGTAGAGCGAGCGGGGGAGGAAGCACTGCCCATCCGCGAAGATATCGAAGGTGACGTCATGGTCGGCGGCAATGCTATGGACGCGGTGGGCAATGCCGCGATCGAGCGGACGGCTCAAAATGCGCGTGGCGCGCGAGGCATCGTTGGGCATATCGTCGTCGAGCTGCCAGACGCTGGCGCCATTGGCGCAGACGGCATAGTGCACGGCGGGATGGGCGAGGATGGGCTCAAAGATGCCCGACAACGGACGTCCCGTGCAGGGCACAAATTCAATTCCGCGTCGAGCGAGTTCGTCGAGCATCGCCCAGGTGGCGTCGCTCATCTGCTTATCACTCGTCAGCAGCGTCCCATCCATATCGGAAAACACAATCATTCGATGCAGCCCTTTCTGCTGGCATAAAAAGCGTGGCCGAGGGCGGTGATGTCCTGGCCACGCTCGGGTTCTATAGCGGTCCGCGTCCTAGCGGTCGGCGAGTGGCTTGTACGCCAGCGGCTCGATCACCGGACGATAGGCCGGGCGAATAATACGGTGCGCGCAGAAGAGCTCTTCCATGCGGTGTGCCGACCAGCCGGCCATGCGGGCGACGGCGAATAGCGGCGTAAAAAGCGTCTCGGGCACGCCGAGCATCTTGTAGATAAAGCCCGTGTACAGGTCGATGTTGGCGCAGATAGGCTTGGTCATGCCGTGGTCGCGCATCACCTGCGGTGCCAGGCGCTCGATGCGCTCGATGAGCGCGAATTCATCGCCCAGGTCCTTCTTGGCGGCAAGTGTGCGCGCGTAACGGCGGCACACCTCGGCGCGCGGGTCGCTCAGCGTGTAGACGGCGTGGCCCATGCCGTAGATGAGACCCGTGCCGTCGAAGGCCTGCTTGTCGAGGATCTTGCCCAGGTAGGCTGCGACCTCGTCCTCGTCCTCCCAGTTGGAGACATGCGCGCGGATGTCCTCGTGCATAGACACGACCTTGGCATTGGCACCGCCGTGGCGCGGGCCCTTGAGCGAGCCGATGGCCGCGGCATAAGCGGAATACGGGTCGGTGGCCGAGGAGGACAGCACGCGGCAGGCAAACGTGGAGTTGTTGCCGCCGCCGTGCTCGGCATGCAGCATGAGCATCACGTCGAGCAGCATGGCTTCGTCGCGGGTGAACGCCATGCCACCGCGCAAGACCTGTAGGATGGTCTCGGCGGTGGAGAGACCGGGCGTGGGGTGCGGCACGTGAACCTCGGAGCCGCGAAGCTTGGCGACCGAGGCCATGTGTGCGAAGGCGGCGATGCGCGGGAGACGTGCGAGCATGGAAATGGCGACGTCGATTTCATGCTCGGGCGTGATCACGTCGGGCTCGGCGTCGAAGGCGTAGAGCAGCAGTACGGCGCGCTGGAGGACGTTCATGATGCTCGACGACACCGTGGTCATAGGGAACTCTTTAACGTACTCGTCGCTCAGATGTCTAAAGGCGCCCAGGCGCTCACAAAAGCCGTCGAGCTCTTCCTTGTTGGGCAGCGAACCCGTGATAAGCAGATAGGCGACTTCCTCGTAGCCGTAGCGATTCTCGGCCTGGGCATTGTTGACCAGATCCTCGATGCTGTAGCCGCGAAGCGTGAGCTTGCCCTGATCGGGCACGACCTTTCCGTCGACCTTGTTGTAGCCGTGCACATCCGAGATACGAGTGAGACCCGCGACCACGCCCGAGCCGTCAGCATTGCGCAGGCCGCGCTTGACATTGTGCTCGACAAACAGACCCTCTTCATAAGGGTCGGTCGGCAGGCCGTGGTAGAGGCTTTCGCTCTCAGACGAAATCTGGCGGCTTGCTTCGTAATCCAGGACTAGTCGGCTCAAGTGGTCATCGAAGCGGTAATAGATTTTCTTGGCGTCGTAGGCCATGTGCGCTCCTCTCCGGGCCGTGTGGGGGCGGCGTGCTTGAGTGCAGATGCGCCGGCCTGTTCCCGTACGGCCTGTTCGCTACAGGCGGTACATAAAGTTAAAGACGTCCTCGCGCTGGATGGACACGTTGACGCCCGAAAGCTCGCCGGCCTCGGCCAGGGCCTTCTGCAGCTCAGCGAAGTCGAGCTTGGACTCGGCGGTATCGGCCAGCATGGTCATGGTGAAGATGTCCTCGATAATGGACTGCGTGATGTCGCGGATGTCGACGTTGGCCTCGCCCAGGACACGGGTGACGCCGGCGACGATGCCGGGGCGGTTCTTGCCAAGGACGGTGATGACGATACGGGAGGACGAGATCTCGGCCATGGGAAACCCTTTCGCGTGGTTGCGGCGCGCGGGGCGCTCCGCTACGGTACAGTGTTCATCATTGTACCTGTCTGGCGCCAAAAGGGGTGTGCTTACTGCGGCGTTACACGTCTGCAACATGAGCGTAAGGGGGAAGGCCGTACGGGGAAGAGCCGTCTGGCGCGTGTCCGGCTCGTGTTGGGTTGATTTCCGATCTCAGCCGAACACATTGAGCGGACAGGCCGTTCCCGCAGTCAGCCGAACGCCTCCGACGGCTGATTCCGAACTGGAAGCGGAGGGCATCCCCGCCCTTCGGTAGGGGATACCGCTCCGCGGCGCATGCCGCGGGCGGCGCCCCTATCGGACCACCGTGACCTCAGTTGGGATGGGCCCAGCACTGCCGCGTACTCGGTGAGCTAGAGCCAACTGTTCGTCTTCACGTCGCGTATGGCGATATTTCGGTCGTCCGGCTCGGTGATGCCGTAGCCGAACGCTTGGAGCGTCTCGATGGACTCTTGAACGCGGGGACGAGTCTCGTCGCGCCCTCTAGTCCTCGGCAGACCAATCGAGTCCGAACTCCTTTCGGGCATCCTCTTCGCTCATGACTTCGAGAAGGTCTCCGGGTTGACAACGAAGGGCGAGGCATAGCTGCTCGAGTGTGTTGAAGCGAATGCCGCGAATATGCCCTTTTTTAATACGGGACAGGTTCACGGGCGTGGTTCCAATCCTTTCGGCAAGTTCGTTCGAGGAAATCTTTCGCTCGGCCATGATCTTGTCGAGGCGAACAATTACGGGCATGGCGTTTCCTTACGCAATCTCGTCGGAGTCGAGGTACAGCTCTCGGGCGTACAAGAAGAGCTGGGAAAGCATGAACAGGACGATGCCGAGAACCAGAGAGGTCCAATCGAATGATGAAGCGATCTCTTGGGCGCCGACGGCCCCCTCGCCGCCAAACATCGAAACGGAGGTTTTGAGTGAGCCGGCGTAGAGGCTGGTGGCAGCTTGAACAACGAAGAGAATGCCGAGCACCTTCAAGCATGTCGCAGACCCTTTCTTGAAGGGGTCTCCGCTCTTGATCGTCCACACGAGAACGGCGCTGAGGATGGTCGTAGCGATACCGATGACGGCAGGGACCAATGTCGAGATCGCAAGGGCTGGATACGCGGGGGAGTCTGCAATTACAGGGTTGTCGAGCACTTCGATTGCTGGCTTTAAGGAGAACGCCACTTGTGCGATGGCGGTGGCGCAAAGGGTCGCAGAGGCTATCGCACATGCGATGCGGAAGGAATGAAGCCGGGGAGTGCGATTGTCGGAACTCATAATAACCTCCGAAGAATTTAAAAAACTCAGGTTACTTTTTAACAGTTTATGTTAAATTGACTTTGCCGGCAAGTAATCACAGCATGCTGCAACCGAAACCCCTCTAGATTGGAGAGGATTATGTTCAGTACTGTTAAGTCGTGTAAGCTCTTGGTTTTCCTCGGCCTCGCTCTTTGTCTGTTGCTGCCGGGAGCCCCCGCTTTTGCGGATACCCCGATGCCTCCTTCCCAGGAGAGCAGCCAGTGTGCCCTCGTTGAGCCCCTCGGGTATACGGACGACGTCGTCGATACCTACTGGAGCTACAGCTGTCCTCGCGGCGTAAGCGGGCACAGCATCTCGATGTTCAACATCTCTTACAAGACGATCTCCTACCGAAATGGCTACCGCCGATCCGCGCATCATAGGGAATCCCGCCTCGCTGCAATGTGCTCCTGTGGTGTTCTTGGCACAACTGATAAATGGCAATTTGTCTATAGCACCTACTAGATGCGAGGAAGGGCCGAGCATTTTGTTCGGCCCCTCTGTTCCGACTGGATGAGGTTAAGGTTGGCGATGAATATGCTCAAAATCTCGAAGGCGATCTTTAGGTCGCTTCTCTCCTCCAGGTCGCTCTGTGTTGTCGTTGTTGCGTTGATGGTTCTTTGTGCTCTGCCCGTCTTCAGGAGCGCGGCTGGCATCGACGGACGGGTCGAATACCTCGAGTCGGGAATAACCCGTGTTGAGCAGGAATTGTCAGCATCCTATGCGGATGCGCTTGTGAATGCGGGGGAGGACGGTGTCTATACCTCTTCATCAAGCATGCCCGCGCTTCTGTACCCTCTTGCCGCGGGACGTCTTATCTTGGCACCGCTCTCTCCCCTACTTCCGTTTCTGCAGATATCGGATGGAGAGTACACCTATTATGACGGATCGAAGGAGTACTTGCTATGGGTCGCAACGGCCGTTGCCGTCTCGTTCCTTGCCGCGCGTCTTAACAAACGCGAAAAGCTCATCATCCAGGCACCGATGGGCGAGCTGGGTAGACTTGTTGCATCGAGCGTATGGGCGAGTGTTTTTGCAATGCTTGCCGTCCTCGCCATCAATCTTCCAGGGATAATCGCCGTGCTTGTGAAGAATGGCCCGGGCTCGCCGTTCTATCCGATAGGCTACATTCAATATGCGACTCCGGTTATCAAACCGGCTTGGCTGGTGTTCGCGCAGACGGCCATCTTGCAATTCTTGGTGGCAGCGTTCATCTCGCTTGTCGTTCACCTTGCCGTGAAGATTGCCAATAACCCTACGCTTGGAATCGTGTTCGTATGTGCCCTGATGGGGGTGACGATGGTTCCCGGGTATTACGGAAGATCCATCGCTTTACGTGAGTTCGCCCTGTTGAATCCCCTTACGTATGCGAACACCGAGTTGACCGTCGGCGCCTATAGCCCGTACCCGACAACGCAGATAGTGAATCTGCCTGGACTTTGCTTCGAGCGTGGTGCGATTACCCTCGTATGCGCAATCGGGATCGAGGTGCTGGCAATTAGCCTGCTTTGCGTTGCTGGAAAGAGCGGCTGCGCGCGCCCGATGCCCCCGATTTGTCTTGAGAGAGGTTCCTTCACCGCATCGAGAGCGGCAACTCGTTCGAGCGCTTGTGCCTCCGCCGTTGCATACGTAAGAACGATGGGGAAACTGCTCCTGCATTCTCCTGCCCTCGCCGTATGCGCGATTGCAATGTCGACGACGATGCTGGCCCCGGCTCTGGTCGAGGTGTTTCCTGACGCTGATGACGTTTCCGCTGTTCGGTATAGGGATGGGGAGCTCCGTTCAATAGATCGGTATCTAGAGCAGGACGCTGCGAATATGGATGTCGAGGGCAAAACGGCCCTGGAAGACATGCGAGATGCTCTTTCGGGTTTTGTGTACGCGCCTACGCCTGCGGAGGGGTTTCGAAGCCTTGCGACGTACGAGCGCGCTCGAGGCGAACTGGGCGCGGCAGATGCGACCCTCCTGCAATCGATCGGAATCGAGCCGGAGACTCCTTCTCGTGCGGAGGCGCGCGCCCTTCTGCTCGAGTCGATCGCGAGCTTGCCGGACCCCAAGGTTTACGAGTTAAGTACGAAGATGCCCCCATTAATCCTCCTTTCGTATTTCCAGGCAGCGCTTCCTTCCTTGTTTTGGCTGTTGCCTGTGGTTGTCACATCGCTTGCGTGCACCCACCTGCAGTGCCGTTCCCTTCTGGTTTTCCAAGTCCCCGCAACAGCGCATGTGCGTTTTCTGACGGCTGTTGCGTTGTCTCTCCTGCTTGGCTTGACGCTGCTTTTGGTGTCGATGGTTCCCGCTGCAGTTGTGTCCGCGATTAAGAACGGTGCGGGTGGATCGGAGTATCCCGTCGCTCTCATTCGAGCGGGGGCTTCGACAACGTCCATGGTGGGGGAGGCGGTGTTGCGTAGCGTTCCGTTGCTGGTCATGGCATACGGCGTGATTTCCGTCGTCGCTGCGTTGACAGCAGCGATTAGCCGCAGCCCCGTTGTCACCGGAGTGGTTTGCGCGGTTCTCTTGGTGTTGGGTTCGTTGAGCGCTCATGTTGAAAGCGCGGGCATGGGCGCCGCGCTGCTGGCTCCATTCGCCTCGTTTGATCCCGCTTCCCAGGTGGGGACGATTGGGTTCCTTGGGCGAGGGACGAACGCGATGCCTTTTGGAGAGGTCGTCGGCGCATCGGGCGCTCTGCTGGTGGTCTTGGGCGCCGTATCTCCGTTGTTGGTGCGCCTGGGTGTTCCGAAGATCGAAAGGGGATGATCTCGATGATTGACCTTCAAACGCTGACGATCTCTTATGGAAAGAAGGTGCTCGTAGATTCGGTGAACGCTGAGTTTGCCCCGGGTACGGTCTACGGTCTCGTCGCTCCGAACGGGCATGGAAAGACGACGTTGCTGCGTGCGATGGCAGGTTTGCCGGGTCCTCGCGTGGACGGGAGCATCGTTCTGGATGAGGTGCAGGGTACGGGTGCGAGAGAGGTCCGTTCTATGATCTTCTATGCACCTGGTGAGGGAACGCTGCTGTATCCCGGATTGCGTGCGGAAGATCACCTCAAGATGGTTTGCGATATGTGGCCGCATGCTCGTGATATCGAGGAGGTAGTGGAGCAAACGCAGATAGGCGAGTTCGCGAAGATGAGGATCCGCGCTCTGAGCCAGGGTATGAAGCAGCAGCTTACCTTGGCGATTGCGTATGCGACGGGTGCGCGGTACCTCCTGTTGGATGAACCCATGAACGCGCTCGATCCCAGCAGGGTGGACTTGCATTCCGGGATTCTCAGGAAGCTGGCCGATTCTGGTACGTGCATCATCATGTCATCCCACATCTTGGATTCGGTCGATAGACTGTGCGATGAGATTCTGTTTTTGAAGGATGGGAGGCTCATTAGAAGCATTCCGCAAGATGATGCTGCGCCGAAGTCTCCCGGATCCCATTTCGCAAGGCCTGCCGGACGCGCCGAGGGTGCGCTAAGCGCGTATCGGCGGCTCTACGGAGAGGGCGGGTAGAAATGCAAGTTAATAATCTATGTGGTCGATATGCCGTTAAACCCGCATATCGATACCGTTCAGCCATTCGCCTCGCCCCCGCCGCGCGCATCTTCATTCAATCTGTTACTTTTAATCTAACGATTCTTTGAGGAATGCAGGTGCTTCTGAATGTACTGTCGACTTCTTCTCAAACTAATCCTAAGAGACAAGGCCGTATGGATTTCCACGCTCGTTCTCGCTGCAGCCTTTTCCGTCCCCATTGCGTTCAATTCACCCATCTACGGCCCCTTCTTTATGAAGCAGGGCATGCAGGGCTTTGTCGACGCATTCAATACGCGCGCGCCCCAGGCCAGCGGCACAGACCTATCGCCAGAGCAGCAAGATGACGCTGAGCTTGCAAGATACGCGAACGCCGCCCTCGCCGCTCAAACCGACGCCGCCTTTCTCGACTCTGCCGAGAGCTACTACGCGCTCATGGACGAGGGCTTCCAATCCGGGTCCATCGTGGGGGACCAGGAGACCAATGACGCAGAGCTCGCATATTGCCGCGCCCTGAGCAGCTCCGGCATCGCGGATATCCCGGCCTCCGCAAACGACCTGCCGTTCCTCTCCTTCCTGCCCTACGCCATTGCCCAGGCGCCGTCCTTCCTTCCCTTCATCCCCTTCCTTCTCTCGTCGATACTCGTGCTCGGCGCCACAAGGCCCGGGACCCTGGCGGCAAAGGCGCCCGTGCCCAAATTCCGGCGCCTTATCCAAACCGTGTTTTCGATAATTGGCGCGGGGACCGCGATGCTCCTCGCCGGCCTTGCGCCCGGGGGCATTTACGCCTTGGCTCTAAACGGCTTCGGGCAGATCGGGTACCCGATCGCCTTCTTCCATAACGGCGCGCTCACTACCACGACCGCGGGAAACGTCTTCACGACCATACTTCTCGCGCTGCTCGCGGGTGGAACCTTGATATCCGTTTGTTCCGTCGTCCTATCGACCGCAACGAGGCGCGTCTTCGCGGGCCCCCTTACCTCCGCGTTGCTTGTCGCGGCCCCGGCATTCCCGTTATTGTCCGATTCGGCACTGGGGCATAATGCCGCGCTCGAGCTCCTGCCGCTGGCCGTGTTCTCGCCTATCGAGGCAACGGGTTACGTGGGATGCTTCCCGACGGAATTCATCGGCTCCGGTTCGGGCGGCGCATCGATGCTTGCCGTGGCCCTGGTATACGTCGCGGTCCTTTTCGCGGTCGGCGCCGTTGTGACGCGTTCGCCCAAACAGGCTGGACCCGCTAAAAAGCACCATGGGCTTGAGCTCCTGGACGTGAGCGTGGGATACGGGAGCACGACGATACTTTCGATCGGATCGCTTTCCTTGGGCCCGGGAACGGCGGCGGGGCTCGTCGCTCCCAACGGCTCGGGGAAAACCACCCTTCTTGAAGCGCTGTCGGGCCAATTTCCCACCCGCATCCGCTCGGGAAGCCTGGCGGCAGACGGAATCTACCAACGTCGATCAGCCGAATTCGCAGAACTCGTCTACCTGAGCTCTTCGGGCGGCGCGGATCTCTACCCCACGCTATCGGCCCGCGAGCACCTCTCTTTCGTTAGGGAGGCGTGGAAATCGGCCGCCGACATCGACTCGCTCTGCGACTCCCTCGGAATCTCCCCATATCTCGACAAGCCGACCCGTAAACTCTCGACAGGAATGAAGCAGCAGGTAAAGCTTGCCATGGCGATAGCGACCGATTGCCCGTACCTCATCCTCGATGAACCGCTGAACGGCCTCGATCCGGGAAAACGGAAAACCTCCTGCGACGCGATGCGCAGCGAGGTGGCGCGGGGACGCAGCGTGCTCATCTCAAGCCATCTACTCGACGACCTGGCAGACCTCACCAACTCGTTCTACTTCATCGAGGCCGGCGCGCTCGTGGAAAAGATCAAGCCGTCCTCGCAGACGCTCAAGCAGGAATACCTCGATACATACGAGGGAGGTGAATGACATGAAACTATTTGAACAGCTGAAGTCCAATGCGTCGCGCATGGCTGTCTACGCCATCCTCGTGGCAACGGCTTTATGCGGAATCGCGGCACCCGTCTATGCGCTCAACGGGGAGAAAGGCGATGTCGAACCCGCGTACATGGCTTCGACGGTTAAAGACCGGTACAAAGCCTTCTCTGGAGACACGTTTTACGTAGCAGAGTACGACACGACCTACCGTCAGCTTCGCTACAACAAGAGATACGAATATCTAGGCCCAGAAGTAATCAGCTATACATCGGGTTGGTACCGCTCCAGCTATGGACACATAACCCAGTTCAAGTGTAACTACCGTGTGTACAACTAAAGCAACCCGGCCGGGACGAGGGGTGACGCAAAAGCGTCGCCCCTCGTTTTTAACCATGTCAACTGAACCTGGTTCAGTTTGGTTGATTTCCGATTTCAGCCGAACACATTGAGCGGAAAAGCCGTTCCCGCAGTCAGTCGAACGTCCCCGGGGCCCTTCTCAGGCCCCGGGGACGGCATTTTCCCAGTTGAAGGAACGGTGGAGATGTGTTTCGATGGGTCAGATTCGTGTCGTTCCGAAAAGACCGTGAACCTTTTGTGGGACGCGCGGCGCCGTGGTACCATAGCCGAGTTTGTTGTCTTGGTCGGAAACCAAGACGCCTTATGCGCTGATCGGTAACCAGCGCCTGACCAATAAGGAGTCCTACCATGAAGCAGGGTATCCATCCCCAGTATGTCGAGTGCACGGTGACGTGCTCCTGCGGCAACACCTTCAAGACGCACGCTACCGTGTCTGAGATGAAGGTCGAGCTTTGCAACGAGTGCCATCCGTTCTACACCGGCCAGCAGAAGTTCGTCGACACCGGTGGACGCGTCCAGCGCTTCGCCGACAAGTTCGGTGGCGCCGCTGCCGCCCAGCTCAAGAAGGCTGAGGAGGCCAAGGCTGCCAAGGCCGCCAAGGCTGCTGAGGCCGAGGCCGCTCGCAAGGCCGCCGCTGAGGCTAAGGCTGCCGAGAAGGCTAAGCGTGCCGCTAAGTTTGCCGAGGAGGCTGCCAAGCAGGCCGCCGAGGCTCCCGCAGAGGCTCCCGTCGAGGAGACCGCTGCCGAGGCCGAGACCACCGAGGCTGCTGAGTAAATAGCTCGCCGCGGAATCACTCGCATTCATGGCATAAGGGCCGTGCATCCGTTTGGGTGCGCGGTCCTTTTCTTTTTATTGGTGCAAACCAACCTGCCCCCATTGCACCAAATGGCAGAGAGGCGGCGTTTGCCCAGATAAAAACTGCCAAAATAAACCAGTCCCCTTTTGGCAGGTTGGTCGTAGTTATTACGTGGCGGTCGAGGTCGACCGTATAGGCCGCGCCTTGTTTGGCTAAAGTACAATCATCTGTGTTTAACTCGCCCGCAGCTGCACGGCGTGGGCGATGGCCAAAAAGGAAAACCACATGGGATTCATGTCAAAGCTGCTGTCCTTTGGATCCGATAAGGACCTTAAGCGCTACTACAAGATCGTCGACCAGATCAACGGTCTTGAGCCCCAGTTTGAGAAGATGACCGAGGAGGAGCTCCGCGGCCAGACCGATAAGTTCCGCGAGCGTTACGCCAACGGCGAGTCGCTCGACGACATGCTTCCCGAGGCCTTTGCCACCGTGCGTGAGGCTTCCAAGCGCACCATGGGCATGCGCCACTTTGACGTGCAGCTCATTGGCGCCATGGCACTGCACGAGGGCCACATTGCTGAGATGAAGACTGGCGAAGGTAAGACCCTCGTCTCCACGTTGGCCGGCTATCTCAACGCTATTGCCGGCAAAGGCGTACACGTCGTTACTGTCAATGATTACCTTGCCAAGCGCGACTCCGAGTGGATGGGCCGCATCTATAAGTACCTGGGCATGACCGTCGGTCTGCTCCAGAACAACATGCCGCTCGAGCTCAAGCGTCCGGCCTACCAGGCAGACGTCACCTACGGCACCAACTCCGAGTTCGGTTTCGATTACCTGCGCGACAACATGGTTACCCGTCCCGAGCAGCGCGTGCAGCGCGGTCACAACTACGCCATCGTCGACGAGGTTGACTCCATCCTGATCGATGAGGCCCGCACCCCGCTGATCATCTCGGGCGCTGGCACCAAGTCCGCCAGTACCTACAAGGACTTCGCGCGTGCCGTGCGTGGCCTTGAGCGCGGCGAGGACGTGTCGCACGACATGCTCACCGCCACCGAGGACGTGGAGCCCACGGGCGACTACGTCATGGACGAGGCCAAGCACACCATTGCCGCCACCGAGCGCGGCCTTAAGAAAATCGAGCGCCGCCTGGGTATCGATGACATCTATGCCGATCTCTCCGGCCAGTTGGTCAACCACCTGCAGCAGGCGCTGAAGGCCCAGTACATGTTCCACCGCGATAAGCAGTACGTGGTCACCAACGGCGAGGTCAAGATCGTCGACGAGTTCACCGGCCGCATTATGGAAGGCCGCCGCTATTCTGAGGGCCTGCACCAGGCCATCGAGGCCAAAGAGGGCGTGCTCGTACGCGAGGAGAACCAGACCCTGGCCACCATCACCCTGCAGAACTACTTCCGTCTGTATGACAAGCTCTCCGGCATGACCGGCACGGCACTTACCGAGGATGCCGAGTTCCGCGAGATCTACAAGCTGCCCGTCGAAGTCATCCCTTCCAACAAGCCCGTGCAGCGCGTGGATCACGAGGACCTGGTGTACCGCACCATTCAGGCCAAGTACAACGCCGTCGCCGACGATGTCGAGCGACGTCACGCCAAGGGCCAGCCGGTCCTGGTGGGCACCGTCTCCATCGAGAGTTCCGAGAAGCTGTCCGCCGCCCTTACCAAGCGCGGCATCGCACACGAGGTCCTCAACGCCAAGCACCATGAGCGCGAGGCCCACATCGTGGCCCAGGCCGGACGCTACGGCGCCGTGACCATCGCCACCAACATGGCCGGTCGTGGTACCGACATCCTGCTGGGCGGCAATCCCGACGAGCTGGTGCGCGAGCGCCTGGAGTACGAGGGCCTGACCATGGAGGACGTGACGCCCGAGCAGCTCGAGCAGTTTAACGCCGAGGCCAAGGAGACTTGCAAGGCCGAGCGCGAGCGCGTGCTTGCCGCCGGCGGCCTGACCGTCATCGGCACCGAGCGCCACGAGTCCCGCCGTATCGACAACCAGCTGCGCGGCCGCTCCGGCCGTCAGGGCGATCCGGGCGAGACCCAGTTCTACCTGTCGCTCGAGGACGACCTCATGCGCCTGTTCGGCGGCGACAAGATGGACCGCGTCTCCAAGATGATGGTCACGGCCGACATGGGCGACGACATGCCCATCCAGCACAAGATCATCTCCAAGGCCGTCGAGAGCGCCCAGCACAAGGTCGAGAGCATCAACTTCTCCATGCGTAAGAGCGTCCTTGAGTACGACGACGTTATGAACAAACAGCGCCAGGTGATTTACGCCGAGCGCAACAAGATTCTGGACGGCAAGGACCTGACCGACCACATCACCGAGGTCATGCACGACACCGTGTACCGCTGCGTGCAGGAGTTCTGCACCAAGGACAGCCACGAGGGCGAGCGCGATCTGGAGGGCCTGCGCAAGTGGGTTGTGGAGCTCACCGGCCACATCGATACGCCGAAGTTCCCCGACGAGGATTATGAGGCCCTGGCTGCCGATGTCCTGGCTTACGTAGAGAAGTGCTACAACATGAAGGCCGAGCGCTTGGGCGAGGACCTGATGCGCGAACTCAACACCCAGGTCATGCTGCGCGTCATCGATACCCGCTGGATGAACTACCTGCAGGAGATGGACTACCTCAAGACCGGTATCGGCCTGCGCGGCTTTGGCCAGCGCGACCCGTTGGTCGAGTACAAGACCGAGGCCTACGGCGCGTTCCAGATGCTCGTCGACACCATGTACGAGGACTACCTGCGCACCGTCCTGCGCATCGAGATCAAGGCTGCCCCGCGTGCCGTGGAGCACAAGGAGGAGCCCGCGCTCGAGGGTGCGCACTTCTCCGGTCCTGCCGAGGTCGATGGTGACAACGGCGACTCGGTGCTGCGCAAGCAGGCGCAGGTGCAGGCCCGCACGGCTGTCCAAGGCGGACCGGCTGCCGTCAACAACGGTGGCAAGGTGACCACCTATCGCAAGTCCGAGAGCGACGATCCGTACGTCAACGTGGGCCGCAACGACCCGTGCCCCTGCGGTAGCGGCAAGAAGTTTAAGTACTGCCACGGCAGGAATCGTTAATGGCTGAGGCTTTAGAGGTAACGCCCGCCGAGCTGGACGCGTTCGCGGACCGGCTCGGCGAGGTCGAGTCGTATCTCCATTTGGACGAAAAGCGCACGCGCGTGACCGAGCTCGAGGCCAAAAGTGTTGCCCCTGGCTTTTGGGATGACGCCGACGCCGCCCGTGCCACCATGGAGGAGATCGCGCGTACCAAGGAAGATATCGCTGCCGTGGACACCGCGCGCGGCGAGCTTTCCGATGCCCGCGCCGCGCTGGAGCTTGCCGAGGAGATGGGGGATGACCCCGACGCCGTCGCCCTTCGCGAGGAGGCTACAGCCACGGCTGAGCGCCTGGCTCGGGCCATCGATGAGCTTGAGCTTTCGAGCTGGTTTACCGGTGAGTTCGATCACGGCGACGCGATTGTGACCATCAAGCCCGGACAGGGTGGCCTGGAGGCGCAGGACTGGACCTTCATGCTCTTTAAGATGTACATGAAGTACTGCCAGCGTCGCGGCTGGAAGGTCACCATTAACGACTGCCCCGCGGCTGAGGTCATCGGCATCGACCGTGCGACCTTTACCGTCGAGGGCAAGGACGCGTTTGGCATGTTGCGCGCCGAGGCCGGCGTCCACCGTCTGGTGCGCATTAGCCCCACCGACGACAAGAAGCGCCGCCAGACCACGTTTGCCGGCGTCGAGGTTATTCCCGTACTGCCCAATGATATCGACATCGAGATTAGTCCCGACGATATCCGCGTGGACGTGTATCACGCGAGCGGCCCGGGCGGCCAGGGCGTCAACACCACCGACTCCGCCGTACGCGTGACGCATTTTCCCAGCGGCATCGTTGTCACTTGCCAAAACGAACGCAGCCAGATTCAAAACAAGGCCGCGTGCATGCAGATTCTCAAGGCCCGTCTGTACGAGATCGAGCTCGAGAAGCGTGCCGAGGCGCTCGACGAGATTCGTGGACTCAAGACCACGATCGGGTTTGGTAACCAGATTCGCAGCTACGTGCTCTACCCGTACCAGATGGTCAAGGACCTGCGTACGGGCGTGGAGACCAGCAACGTCGAGGCCGTTCTCGACGATGGCGATCTGGATCCGTTTGTGATCGGCTACCATCGCTGGGCAACTGGCAACGCCGATGCGGAAGGCTCGGACGCCTAGGCACATGGTTGGCTCCGGGTCGATGCAAACACTTCGCAGGGGTGGTATTTGCTCGATGAATCGGTAGAATCGAATACAGCAAGAAGTTCAAAGCGCACTCGTTTGGGTGCGCTTTTTTGAGGGAGGCAGCATGGCATATCGTCTGGACATCAAGCGCATTCTTTCTCTGAACTTCTTTCACGATCTGCCCAAGATTATGCTGGGCTGCGCTCTGGCCGCTATCGCGACGGATCTATTTTTGATTCCCAACGGTCTTGCTGCCGGCGGCGTTACGGGTCTCGCCACGATTATCCAGGCGGTCGGCGCCTCGCATGGCATCTCGCTGCCTGTCGGTATTCAAACCATCGTGATGAATGCCTTGCTGCTGCTGGTCGTTATGCGCGAGGGTGGCATGTTCTACGTGGTCCAGACGGCGACGGGCTTTGTGCTGCTGGGCTTCTTCACCGACCTGTTTGCTCCGTTTGTGGCGCCGCTGGCACATGCCGACCTGATGCTGCCCGCTATGTGGGGCGGCATTATCACGGGCATCGGCTACGGCATGGTGCTGCGCGCCGGTGCCAACACTGGCGGCTCTGACACCATCGGTCAGATTATCTCGCGCAATACGTCACTACCGGTGGGCTCCACCGTCATGGCGATCGACGTTGCCGTGTGCGCGCTGTCGGCCCCGGTCTTCTCGGTCGAAAACGCGCTGTATGCGGGCCTTTCGATGGTCATTAGCGGCTACGTGATCGATGCCGTGGTCGACGGCGGCAACAGGCGCCGTATGGTACTCATCATCTCGGACAAATTTCCCGATATTGCGGCCGACATCATGTATGGCCTGGGTCGCGGCTGCACCAAGTTTATGGCGACCGGCATGTACTCGGGCGCCGAGAAGCCGGTGATCATGGTAATCGTGAGCCGTCGCGAGCTCAACACGCTCAAGACCATTGTGCGCGAGCGCGACCCGCGTGCTATTGTGACGGTCGCCGATGTCACGGAAACCTTCGGCGAGGGATTCAAGGACATTAACGCGTAGGGCCGACTGCGTTCCATCCAAAAGACGTTCACATTGGTAAACCGTTTCATCAGCGGTTCTGCCTGCTAAATTGCTCAAATAATGATAAATACTCTGGTAAAGCTTCCAGTTTCCAGCATAATGAATGACGTACGTGCATCGCGGCTGGGTTGGGATGACCTTCAGTGCCGTGCGCATTTTGTCTAAAGAGGATGAAAGGAAGGCACAATGAGCGACGAAGAGCTCAAAAAGGTTGCCAACGAGGTAAGGAAGGGCATCGTCACCGGCGTGCACGCTGCCAAGTCCGGCCATCCGGGCGGTTCGCTCGGCGCTGCCGACATCATGACCTATCTGTACTTTGAGGAAATGAACGTCGACCCGGCCGACCCCCGCAAGGCCGACCGCGATCGCTTCGTGCTTTCCAAGGGTCACTGCGCGCCTGGTTTGTACGCCGTGCTCGCCGAGCGCGGATTCTTCCCCAAGGAGGATCTCGAGACGCTGCGCCACATCGGCAGCCACCTGCAGGGTCACCCCAACATGAACGACACCCCGGGCGTCGATATGTCCACCGGTTCGCTCGGCCAGGGCATCTCCGCCGCCGTGGGCATGGCCGTTGCCGCCAAACACTGGGGCGACGACTATCGCACCTACGCCCTGCTGGGCGACGGCGAGAGCGAGGAGGGCCAGGTCTGGGAGGCCGCCATGTTTGCCGGCAACCAGCAGCTCGACAACCTCTGCGTGATCGTCGACCACAACGGCCTGCAGATCGACGGCCCCGTCGAGGAGGTCAACGACCCCATGCCGCTCGCCGACAAGTTCCGCGCCTTCAAGTTCCATGTGGTGGAGCTCGCCGACGGCAACGACTTCGACCAGATCCGCGCCGCCTTTGCCGAGGCCCGCGCTACCAAGGGTCAGCCGACCGCCATTATCGCCGAGACCATGAAGGGCAAGGGCGTCTCCTTTATGGAGAACCAGGTGGGTTGGCACGGCAAGGCCCCCAACGATGAACAGTTTGAGCAGGCCATGGCAGAGCTCACGGCCGCCGGAGAGGAGCTCTAGGATGGCAGACGTCAAGAAAATCGCCACGCGCGTAAGCTACGGCGAGGCCCTCGTCGAGCTCGCCAACGAGCACGATGACTTTGTGGTCCTCGACGCCGACCTGGCCGCCGCCACGCAGACCGGCAAGTTTAAGGCCGCCTGCCCCGACCGCTTCTTCGATGTGGGCATCGCCGAGAGCAACCTGATGGGTGTTGCTGCCGGTATCGCGACCACCGGTCGCGTTGCCTTCGCGAGCAGCTTTGCCATGTTCGCTGCTGGCCGCGCCTTTGAGCAGGTCCGCAACTCCATCGGCTATCCGCACCTTAACGTTAAGATCGGTGCCACGCACGCCGGTATCTCGGTGGGCGAGGACGGCGCCACGCACCAGTGCTGCGAGGATATCGCCCTGATGCGCGTCATCCCCGGCATGACCGTGATTGTTCCCGCCGACGATGTCGAGGCCCGCGCCGTGACGCGCGCCGCCTACGAGTGCGACGGCCCCGTGTATATGCGCTTCGCCCGTCTAGCCTCGCCGGTTATCAACGACCCCGAGACCTACAAGTTCGAGGTGGGCAAGGGCATCGTCATGCGCGAGGGCACTGACGTCACCATCATCGCCTGCGGCCTGATGGTCGGCGAGGCGCTCGAGGCCGCTGAGCAGCTTGCTGCCGAGGGCATCGATGCCGAGGTCATCAACATGCACACCATCAAGCCCATCGATGCCGACCTGATCGTCAAGAGCGCCACCAAGACCGGCCACGTCGTGACCGTCGAGGAGCACTCCGTGATCGGTGGCCTGGGCAGTGCTGTTGCCGATGTTTTGTGCGAGCAGTGCCCGACGCCGCTCAAGAAGATTGGCGTCAACGATACCTTCGGCGAGTCCGGCCCGGGTGCCGAGCTCCTGCACAAGTACGGCCTGGATGCCGCCAACATCGTGGCGACCACCAAGGAGTTCTTGGCCTAAGGCGTTTTGCGTTGGCCTTAACTTGAGAGCCGTTCCCGTATTGGGCAATAAATAAGCCGGGGTGCCTTCCATATGGAGGGCACTCCGGCTTTGTGTTTGGAGACGGCAGGGAAAGAAGCTAGAGAGGTTTTACGGTCGGGGCCAGGGCGCAGTTGCGCAACATTCAGCCCTAAACCCTAACAGCCAGAGGCGAATCGGAGAGGATTTCGCCCTGAAATGCGATGGTATGCATCCACTCGAAGGCTCGCTGATTCACGCATCCTTGGCGGCAACGGCCCTCCTTGACATCATCAGGCAACCTGATGGCGTTTGAACGTCCTTATCGCGAGAGCAATGCCCGTCGCGAAAAGCAGGAGGTAGAAAGCGGCGAGGAACACGGGCAGCTCGACCACGACAGGGCCTATGGCATACGAGACCATGCCGAAGAGGTTGAGGGGGTTCAGTGCGTCGTAGGGGAACAGGTAGATGACGCGGTTCGCGATGCTGCTCGTCATCGTCGGCACGAAGATCGGAATCAAGATGAGAGCGACGCCGACTGCGAGGATTCCCATGGGGCTGTCTATCTTGGCTGACAGTGCGAGCACTATCCCAAGGAGGGCGAGGGTTGCGAGATACCCGACGAGGCAGCATATGAGGGCGGCGGCTGACAGGCTTATGCCGTAGGTGCATGTGATGTTGTAGATCTGGATGGGTAGACCTGCGCCGTCGGCTCCGTAGAAGACGAGCGTTATTGCCAGGAAGACGAGTGTGAAGACCCAGTATATGGCGCTTGCCGCGATCATAGAGGCCGCCGCCTTCGCGCGCCCGAGCCTTGATTTGCCGAACTTGGTGGACAGCAGGATGGCGTCGGTTTTGGCCCGGTACTCCTCGTTGAACACCGATGCGCACGTTATCACGACTGCGAGCATCGCGAATATGAGGAACTGGGCGAGGTTGAGGAAGTCCTCCCATCCTCCTGCGTATCCGTACTCGATGGGCGTTTGCATGCCTTGCGCCCTCTCGCTCCAGAACGCCCTCTCATCGTCGTTGTACGAGAGGGCCCCGTTCGCGTCGAGCCCGGAGGCTATCTTCGAGCGGACTCGCCCGTAGAGGTCGACGGTGCCAGTCGTGTCGATAGCGGCTGCCGCGGACACGGGCATCTGGTAGCCTTGCATCCAAGGGCTTGTCAGCAGCGCCATGAGGGCGCCGTTCTTCGCGCTGAACTCCCAGTACTCGTTCGCCTTCTCCCCGTAGGGCTTCCTGTCCGTCCTGTACTCTTCCTTGACCTCGCCGTCCGGACCGACGAACTCCTTGAACTCGCGGAGCGCCTCGGTGGCCTCCTCGTCGGTGATGGGGCCTGCGAGCGCTTCCGTGTTTGCCTTTATCTGGGCGATGGCGGCAGTGCCTTCGAATTCGGTGCCCATCTCCTTGGGGTCGAGGGCGTACTGGGACGTTATGTTGAAGAAGGCTATGACCGCGACCAGCGCCAGGACGGCCGCTATGGAAACCTGCGAGACGCGCCTTGAGAGCATCTTCTTGAGCTCGTATCTGATGAGGCTACCCACGGCGCGCTCCTTTCCTGCGTGCGATTGCGTCCCGTCCCGCTTCCGCTTTCGTCCGCGAAACCGGCAGGCCCCTGGACTGCTCCTGGAAGAGGTAGAGGTAGACGTCCTCCAGCGTCGGCTCCACGGCGCGCGCGCTCGGATGCGGGCGCTGCTGCGCCACCACGCGAACAATGGCAGAGCCGTCCTGGGCGTAGTGGATGTTGCCCACCGTGAGCGATGCCGACATGGCGTCTGCCTCCCTCGGGGCGACAGTGCACTCCCAGACGCATCCCCTGATGTCCCCTGTGATCTCGTCGACCGTGCCCGTCGTGATGATGCCGCCAGCGCGCATCACGAGGATCTCGTCGGCGATGTACTCCACATCAGAGACGATGTGCGTGGAAAGGATGACGATCTTGTCTTGGGCGAGAGAGGATATGAGGTTGCGGAAGCGGACGCGCTCCTTGGGGTCGAGCCCTGCGGTGGGCTCGTCGAGCACGAGGACAGACGGGTCGTTGAGCACCGCCTGGGCGATGCCGAGCCGCTGCTTCATGCCGCCGGAGAAGGTCTTGACCTTCCGCTTTGCGGCCTCTGCGAGACCGACAACTCCCAGGAGTTCGCGCGTACGCACTTTCGCCTGCTGCGCGGTGAGCCCCTTGAGCGATGCCAGGTACATCATGAAATCGCAGGCCGTGAAGTCCGGGTAGTAGCCGAAGTCCTGGGGCAGGTACCCGAGGCGCGCCCGATAGCCGTCGCCAAGCTGGTCTATGGGGGTGCCCCCGAACAACACGCTTCCCGATGTCGGCCTCATGACGTCGCATATCATGCGCATGAGCGTGGTCTTGCCTGCGCCGTTGGCCCCGAGTAGGCCGTAGACGCCGGGCGTGAAGCTGAAGCTCACGCGGTCGACGGCGATATGGCTGCCGAACTGCTTGGTGAGCCTGTCAAGCCTGAGTTCCATGTTCGTTCCTTGTCCTTCGTTCGATGTTGCAGGCATGCAGGAGGAGAGCTAGAGTGCCGCCTTTGACGGGCGTGGCGAGAGGCCGCCTGAGACGCAGCGTATGAGCCTTGACGCCTCCAGGGCGGTGAGCGCCATGGAGGCCATGAGCGCCGTGACCCATACGGCGAGAGACGCGCCCTCGTACCAGAGGGGGAACGCCGTGCTCAGCAGCCAGAGCGCTGCGAGTACGGACATCGCAGGGGCGACGCTGGCGACGAGCGAGTTGCCCGGCAGACGGCGCGCCGCATAGAAGCAGGCGGCACACGAGCAGAAGAACGGCGTGCATGCGTACAGCAGTACGCGAAGCGCGTCGATCCCCGCGAGCGTTGGCACTGCCGCAACGGAGAGCGTAATCCAAAGCACGTCGGCAAGGCCGAAAAGCAAAAGCCTGCTCGCCAACACTTGCACGCAGCTGAACCGGCACGAGTACTCCATCTCGCAGACGCGGGTCTCGAAGCTCTTGAATACCGATGGTGCCGCTATGGCAACCGAGAGGGCCGATGCCGCCATGACGACGACGGGACTTCCCGAGCGCGGGCCGATCACGCCGACGAGAACGAGCATGCATGCCAGAAGCGCGATCTGGAGCATCCATGCCCAGGGACGCACGAACCGGACTTGGCTCGCGACGAACCGCCAGAGCGGGATGTAATCCGCCTCCCTCGCGCCTCCGCAGGCGCGAGCCGCCTCTGCTTCCACGAGCAGCAAGGTGCGCTTGCGCGCCGAGGCATCGGGGGATGCCGCGTCGGCGGCGTAGTAGCTCCTCAGCGCATCCTTTAGCTTCGAGTCATCCATTGCCTTCTCCCATCAGTTCCTTGAGCCTGCCGAGCGCGCGCCGCTCGATTCGATAGAGAGCGAACCTCGACTTCCCCGTCACGGCGGAGATATCGGACATAGGCAGGTCCTGGCCGTAGCGAAGCTCGATGACCTCGCGCTCCTCTTCCGTAAGGCGGGCGAGGGCACCCGCCATGGTCAGCCGTCCGTCCATGTCTGCATGCCGCACGTCAGGAATTGTCTGCACATCGTCCTCGTCCAAGGCACCAACCGGTCTCTGACCTCGGTAGAAGTCGGCACAGACATTGCGCGCGCAGGCGTAGAGATACGCAAGGGGCTTTCCATGCTCGGCGTATAGCGCATCGCTCCGCACGAGCCGAAGGAACACCTCCTGCGTCACGTCTTGGGCATCCTCTTTCGAGGGGAGCCTTCGCGCGCAGTAGCGGTATACCTTGTCGTAGTGCTCCTCTGCGAAGCGCCCTACCAAAGAGTCGTTCTCGCGGCCTGGCGCGTCCGCCCTGCCGTTGCTGCCGTATGGAAAGCTATGCATTCTCTTCCCTCACCTCCTATAGGGCATAACGTGGTTTGGCGCCGGGATG
Organism: uncultured Collinsella sp.; assembly: GCA_902478545.1. Classification (GTDB taxonomy): domain Bacteria; phylum Actinomycetota; class Coriobacteriia; order Coriobacteriales; family Coriobacteriaceae; genus Collinsella. The sequence continues at coordinate 50,331 of CABSLA010000003.1, read as the reverse complement.
TGCGCGGAATTTTGATATTTACGTCCCATTTTGTATCCATGCGGCAGCCCTGTGAGTGGCGGGCATTTCACTGAATTCCAGCATGTCAGGGATGATGGCTGGGATATTAATGGGGTTAGGGTGCATCCAGAGCTTATTGCATCGGGCGGCTTGAGCGTTTTCGGAGAAGAGATTGGGCGGTTTATGCGAGAGTATTTAAGAGGTGGCACCGCTCATTAGAAAACCCTAACGTCAGACGAGTATCAGTCTGAGTGGTCTAGGTACAGAATTAAATTGATCTTAAAAGTCAATATTGACCTCAGAGGTCAATTGCAATATCCTTCTATCAAAGGAGGTGGCGATGGATATCGAATATGCAAGCAAGTCGCTGGAGAAGAGCCTTAAGGATCAGAGGGCGATAACGAGGAACTACGGCAAGATAGCCAAGAACCTCATTCATCGTCTTTCCGATCTGCGGGTTGCGAATGACCTTTCGCAGATTACCCATCTGCCGCCGCCGCGCAGGCACAAGCTGACCGGCAACTTTGAGGGCTGTTGGGGAATCGACCTCAGCAAGAACATGAGACTGGTCATCCGTCCCGTCGGGGAGTTTGACCCGGATGACCTTACGACGATCACCAGCGTCTGCATCGTGGATATTCAGGACTACCACTGAGCTAGGAGAGGAGAAGATAGCTATGAGTGATTTCATCGTCGCGCCCGGCGAGATCATCAAGGAATACCTTGATGCGCGTGGTTTGACCCAAAAGGAAGTTTCGAAGCGTACCGGCGTGAGCGAGCGCCACCTCTCCCAGCTTCTGAACGGGAAGACCAGGCTTACCGAGGACATGGCGCTGAAGCTTGAGAAGGTCATGCCCGACGTTCCCGCGAGTTTTTGGCTTAACTATGAGGTCAAGTATCAGGAGTACCTTGCCCGCGAACGCGAGGAGGCGCATCTGGAGGAGCTTGACCTTAAGGAGATCGCCAAGAGGTTTCATTTCAAGGAGGCTTTTGGACGTGTGGGCGGCATGTCCCTCGTTGAGCAGGCTATCGCGATGCTGAAGATACTCGGCATTACGGACTTTGACCGCTATGGGAATGCCGTTCCCGACGGAATCGAGTTCATGCAAGATGGTGGCGATTCCGAAGCCGTTGTGGTTTGGCTGGGGCTCTGCAAAGAAGAGATTGAGGAGCAGAACGACACTGAGAACTCTCCCGAATACTCCAAGAAGGATTTTGTCGATGCCATCTCCTATTTGAAGGACGTGGCCTCTAACACCGATTTCATGGCTTCGCTGAAGAGCTGCCGCATGCTGCTCAACTCGGTTGGCGTTTACTTGGTTTATAGGCCGGCTATCGCCAACGCCAAGGTACGAGGCGCCCTAACGTATTATCTCGGGCATCCGACTATTTACATCAGCGGACGCTACAAGACCCATGGCGATGCATGGTTTGCGATTGCTCATGAGATTGGGCATCTCCTCGACGGGCTTGGACAGAAGGGTACAGACATTTCTATTGATGACCCAAAGTTCAAGAGTTCTGACGAGGACGACGCGCGTGCCAATGTGTATGCGAGAAAGTTTTTTGTAGACGAGGACAGCTATCAGTCGTTCGCATCTACTGGAGATTTTTCCAGCGCCGCCGTAAAGAGCTTTGCCGCTTCTCAGGGAACGCCTCCGGGGATCGTCGTCGCCTTCCTGCAGCATGACGGCTTTGTGCCATTTGCTGAACTGAACGATTTGAAGGATCGCTTTAACTAGGGGGCGGAGCCGTGTACGTAATCGCCATCAAAAATCGGCAAAGCGAGTTCGCAGCGATGAAGATTCTTCAGGAAAAGAGCCTGTTACGCGACGACATGATTCCCCTTGTAGAGGTCATTCAAGAGAAGTTTACCTACGACAATAAGATTGACCCGTTTACAGGCGAAACCGTTCGCGAGGAGAAAGTCTGCAAGGGCGGGAAAATAATCCACCGAGCAGTAAAGGACTTGTCCTCTCCGCATGACGTTACGCTTGAGAAGATTGCCCGATTATTCCCCAATCGCCCTGTATTGGTCGACTACTTCAGGTGCGATCTCAGTAGATACCGTTATAAGCCTGACAAGATTCCCCTCGTCATTCAACTCAACAGAGACCTCGGGCTATACAAGACCAAGGTCCTCGGAATTGCTGCGTACCCAAACTTGATTCCCATCATCACTGTTAAGCGTGGCATTGACGCGCTGAAACCCGATGAGGTTTTGGCGCTTGCGGGTCAATTGAGGGTGGATAATCCGGCACAGCGAATTGCGATTCGCATCGACGACCTTGAGGGCTATGAAAGTGCGGTCAAACAAGTTCTGCGGGCGGACGATTTCCTTCTGTATGATTTCAACGAGCAGCCGATTCGCTCGAAGCCAATAGAGTGTATGCAGCTTCGGCGCCTTAATCTTCCCGCCCATCTTATCGCGCTTTGCTCTCCAAGGGCGAGAAACTCCACTGGCAAGGATTTCCCCAACGGAGACTATGCCAACATCATCAACAATAGCCACCTCGACACCTTTGCAAACTATGGTTTCCAAGGTGTCGGCGATTACGGCGGACTCCGCGACAACCTTCCATACGGAGGAACGAACAAGGGGCGAGCCCTTGCCGTTCTCTATGATGGCTCGAGGAACGAATTCAAAACCTTCGTGAACGACGACTATGATCGCGGGCCAAACGGCTACCAGGACATCATCCCAGCCATCTTGGCCGACGCCACGCTTAACCCCAAAGGGAACTGCCTTGCCCTTGGCATTGTTGCTGAAAAATACGCTCGAGGCACGCAAAGCACCTTTGCCGAGTGGATTAAGTACACGCTTATCCGCTATATGCAGCAGCTAACAGAATCTTCGAGGGTGTTTCAGTAAACAATCCCCGGCTCTAACCTGTTGCGGTAGAACCACTCATAATCGATACCCAAGATTCGCGGCTTGACTTTGCAGAAGTGCTCCCAGTAGGCACCGTAGCGTTGCTTGAGATAGGCCTTGAACAGCCGGTTGATTTTGGCCTGGCTGTTCTCGGCAAGACACTCCTGGACGATGGCGGGCTTTGACATGCCCCCGCCGTCGATGCCGAAGGTCTCGCAGAGGGCGCGCTTGGGCATGACCGCGAGCTGCTTTTCGGAGTCCAGGTTGGTGCTTTTGATGGCTTTGCGCTGTGCCTTGAAGTGATAGGAGCCGTCCCTTGCGTCCTGGCTGTAGGAGTAAATCCCACAGGCCTCGGGGACGTAGCTTGGCAGTTCTTGCCAACGCTTGTCGGACGTCACGACGTAGACGGTCTCGAACACGTCGAAGTAGTCGCTCAACTGGCCCTCGAGACGATCGAACGTGTCGAGGTCGGTCTTGATCTCGTAGGCGGCGCTGTGGCCGTTGACCTTACACATGTCCACGCGGCTGTTGCCGATGGGAAGCTCGAAGATGGAGATGTTCGCGGGGCTCAGCGGAAAGAGGACCCTATCGATGAAATTGGCCTTGATGGTGGCTTCGTTCGGGTAATAACCCATCACCAAGTCGTTGATGGTCCTTCGGGCCGCGTATTTGGAGTCGAGCGCGGGGGCGAAGTCGCCGAGGACGTCTTGGATGATGGAGATGAGCTTGGATTCGGAGAGAACAGTCGAGTATGAATCGTAGAGCCGCTTTGCAGTCTCCCTCAACTCTATGTCATCAAGTAGCATGGTCTCCATCGTTACCTCCGATGGGAATTTTACCATGATGGCCCAAAAACGCTTCTTAAGTTCGGTGTGTGTAACCCAGTGGGACGTATTTCTTCGGGCACTGCCGCCTTGCGGCTCCGATGCGCAGTTGACTTTTTGACGCCCGCCTAGGCTGCTCTTGATGAGTAACCAGGCGGGCATCTTGTTGTGCTTGCCGTACGAGCGGAAAGGCGGTTCTCGTGAAGGAGGGCTCGAATGGCGGGCAAGCGGACGAGGCGCAGCAGCAAGAGGCGGGCTCGGAAGACGCGCAGGAGCAAGGGGAAGTGACGGCCCTGGGCGGAGCCGGCGACGACTACCAGGCGATGCTTGCGAAGCGGGACGAGCGGATCGCGGAGTTTGAGGCACAGGTGGCCGATGCCTCCGCTTCCAAGGAGGCTGCCGAGGCGCTTCGCGGTGAGATCGAGGCGGTGAAGACCGCCGCTACGGACGAGCGCGTGGAGTACGAGCTGCGCCTCGTGGGCGCTCGCAGCGTAACGGCGGCCAAGGCTCTGCTCGCGGATCACGGCGGCGACGTGGTGGCGCTCAAGGTGTCGCGCCACGTGGGCGACGGCGTGGAGAGCGGGCCAACGCCGGCGGCCCGCGCCGTGCTGGCGGAGCTTAGCGGCGCGGGGATCGCATTCTGCGGGGTGGCGTGATGCCGGGGCGGCGCCGATGCGGCGGTCGCTTCTGCCGGACGCGATGAGCGTGCGGGTGCCGTTGGAGGACGGGTTCATACGGCTCGGCGCGGGTCGTAAGGCGCGTGCGTCCCATGTAATGGGGGAAACCGCAGCCAGCGATGCTTGGTGTGTGGCGGATATGCGAGGGGGTGGCAGGCGGAAAGGGAGCTTATTCACTTTCCCAAACCGCTCTGGTCATTTGAACGAGGCGCGATCTCTTTGAGCTTCTTGGGAGTCGGGGGCGCAGGTTCAGTGCGACAGAGCTGATATGTGCTCACGTTCCGCGCAAAGTTGCCGGATTGTCGATATGAGGAGAATGCCAGACGGGCTTATCGAGGAAAGCGGCCTGCTATACGTCGGCGTCACTCGCGCTCGAAAGGCGGCATATGCCTCCGCCTCGATGCAACGCAGGACAAAATCGGGAGACTGTCAGGCCACCTGTCCCTCTTGTCTAATGTCTATTCCGGGTATTGCGCCTGTGAGCTGGGCGGTGATGGATACGGAGAGCTGACTTCTGGTGCTACGAGACGTGTCTGCTATGGCCGTGAGAGCCGGTCAGTGTTCCATATCGGGTCCAAAAAGTAAGAAAAATGCGGCTGAAGGTACAGGTACCCGCAGCCGCTAAAAGCCCTAGGGCTTTTCACAATGATTGAAGTATGCCCGATTGAGGCGGACGGGGGAAGCGCTTGGAAAGCGCGGACCATCCATCAGAGGAGTTCGGATGAAGTTGATATTCATGGCGGCCGACGGGAATCCAAGGCGCGCCATGCTTCTTATGTGCAGCAAAGGCAATCCTGCTAAAATACAAAGCGCTCATGTAGTTTAAACGCACGACGATAAGGAGCACCAGTGGGTAACCACTTCCGTACCTCCGGTGCGGGCGATGAAGCCCCCAAGACGCAGCCGAGCGTCGCGGGCAATCGTTTCGCCACTCCGGATTCAGAGGATCAGCTGTTTAGCCCGATCCCCGCACGGCCGGCAGATCAGGCACAGCCGGCGGCAGATCCCTTTGCCTACAACCCCAACAACGATGTTGCGCTTTCCGGCACGGCTGGCTTTGAGCCCGTTCAGACGGTGACCGCCCGCGTGGCTCAGCCTCAGATGAGCGCCGCCACGCCGCAGCCTACCATGGCCGGCGTCCCCGATCCCATGGCCCCTGCGGCTCCCACGCCGCAGCCCGCGCAGTCCGGTCTTCTTGCCGGCATTCCCGACCCTACGCAGCCTGCGGTTCCCGTGGTCGAGCGCGATCAGGCCGCCGAGGTCGCAAGTCTCGACAACGCGCTCAACAACCCCGATTTTACGTCGGTGTTCGCGCCCATCGACCCGCAGGCGAGCCGCAAGAAGATGGCCAAGCAGGCCGGTGTCGAGCCCGTCATCCTTATGGAGCATGTCACCAAGATCTATCCGGCACAGCCCAACAAGCCTGCACTCGACGACATCAACATCGAGATCTATCCGGGCGAGTTCGTCTTCCTGGTCGGTCACTCCGGCTCGGGTAAGACCACGCTGCTGTCGACGCTCAACCGCGACGTCAAGCCGACGAGCGGCCGCATCCTGGTTGCCGGTCAGGACCTCATGAAGATCAAGAACCGCAAGGTTCCGTTCCTGCGCCGTCAGATTGGCGCCGTGTTCCAGGACTTTAAGCTTCTGCCGCAAAAGACCGCCTACGAAAACGTGGCGTTTGCCCTGCAGTGCATCGGCAAGCCCAAGGGCGTCATTCGCAGCCAGGTGCCCGAGGTCCTGCGTCTGGTCGGTCTGGCCGATCAGATGGACTCTTTGCCCGACCAGCTTTCCGGTGGCGAGCAGCAGCGCGTTGCCGTCGCCCGCGCTATGGTCAACCGCCCGCCGCTGTTGATCTGCGACGAGCCGACGGGCAATCTCGACCCGGCGATTTCGCTGGGCATCATGAAGCTGCTCGAGCGCATTAACCGCACCGGTACCACCGTGATCGTCGCTACGCACGACCGCGAGATGGTCGATAGCATGCACCGTCGCGTGATCGCCCTCGAGGGCGGCCACGTAATCCGCGACCAGGAGAGGGGAGGTTACGGCAACTATGGCACCAACTAACGTGGGCTACTCGCTCAAAGAGGCAATCAGCCACTTCTTCCGTAACTGGACCACCTCGCTCGGCGCCGTCATCACGATTTTCCTTTCGCTGTTTATCATCGGCCTCTTCATCATGGGCTCTGCGATGCTGAACTCCGTGATCGGCACCGTCGAGGATCAGGTTGTCATCAACGCGTTCATCAGCGATGACGCCGATCAGGCCGATGTTCAGGCTTTTGAGGCCGAGCTCAAGACGTGGAGCAACGTCAAGTCCGTGACCTACAAGGACAAGGACGACGCGCTGGCCGAGTATACGAGCAAGATGTCGGGCAACGCCGACGCCACCATGAGCGCGCTCGATGGCCAGAACCCGCTGCCGGCTTCGTTTGCAATTGAGATGGACGATCCGTCCAAGGTCGAGAGCACGGCAGAGAAGCTCAAGAAGGACGCCGATTTCCAGAAGATCGCAGATGATGGCGACGTCAACGCGAGCGTGCTGTACGGCCAGGAGGAAGTGAGCCGCCTGTTCCAGGTGACTAACTACATCCGCATTGCTGCCGTGGTACTCGTCGGCCTGCTGACCTTTATCGCGTTCATCTTTATCAACAACACGATTCGCCTGTCCATCACGGCGCGTCGTCGCGAGATCGCGATCATGCGTCTGGTCGGTGCCAGCAACGGCTTCATTCGCGGGCCGTTCATTACCGAGGGCGTGCTGCAGGCCATTTTGGGTTCGCTGCTTTCCATCGGCGTGCTGGAGCTGCTGCGCAACCTGATGATTCCGCGTCTTCAGGAGAGCATCGGCTGGATGTCGTTTGCCCTGCCGATGCAGTACTACCTGGTGACCTATGCTGCGCTGGTCCTGGTCGGCGTGATTATCGGTCTCTTTGGTTCTGCCATCGCCATGCGCCGCTACCTGCGCGTGTAGGCATGTCTGGATTTCATTCCTTCCAACGGGTCGTCTCTTATGGGGCGGCCCGTTTTTTGATTCCGATGCGACGGCAGGATCGCGGATCATTTGGGTAGACTCTTTGGAGTCCGCAATCGATAGCAAGGAGGCGCCATGGGGCGCAACAACAAGCATAAGCGCGGTGCCCGCAACAAGCGTGGACCGGTGCGCAGCGAGCGCCGTCCGAGTCTGACCGGACGCGTGCAGCTCCATGAGCACAGCGCCTATGTCATAACCGAGAACGGCGACTATAAAGTCATGGGCCGCGGTAAGCGCGAGATTATGGACGGCGATATCGTCGCCGTGAGCATTAAGAACAGCCCGCATGGTGAGCGTCGTGCCGTGATTGAGGGGGTCGTCGAGCGCGCTGCCATCAGTGTGGTGGGCACGTACCAGACGGCCGGTCCGCTCGGCGTGATCGAGCCGCTCGATTCGCGTCTCAAGGCCGATTTCTTCATTTTGCCCGAGGACACTTCGGCCGAGCGCCTGGGCGTTCATCCCGGTGACGCTGTGGTCGCACGCATTCTGACCTATCCGACGCGCCTTGAATCGGGCACCGTGACCATCGAGCGCCGTATTGGCGGCGATGACGCGCCCGATCTGGGTGTTCAATACGTAATGGCGCGCTATGGCTATACCGACAGCTATCCCGAGGCAGCGCTGGCCGAGGCCGAGGGCCTTTCGCTCGATGTGACCGCGGCGCTCAAAGATCCGCTCCGACGCGATCTACGCGACCGCTTTATCATCACGATCGACCCGGTCGACGCTCGCGACTTTGACGATGCCATTTCGCTGGAGCGCACGCCCGATGGCGGCTACAAGCTGGGCGTCCACATCGCCGATGTCTCGCACTATGTGGCCTGGGACGGGCATATCGATCTTGAGGCGCGCCATCGCACGACATCGGTGTATCTGGCCGATCGAGTGCTGCCCATGCTGCCTGAGCGCTTATCGAACGACCTGTGCTCGCTTCGTCCCGACGAGGATCGTCTGGCGTTTACCGTCGATATTGAACTCGATGCGCAGGGCCGCGTTCGCCACTACGATCCCTATCCCAGTGTGATTCGTTCGCGCGTGCGCATGGACTACGACGGCGCCGAAGCGCTGCTGGTACGTGCCAGCGCGGTGGAGTATGGGGCGCTGGAGGGCGCCGCCGAGGATGTTGCGGCTGTAGAGACTTCGCGTGAGGAAGCGCTCGAGCGTGGGCTTGCGTGCGAGGAAACTGCTCGCGGCTATAACGTCGATCTGGGTGATTTTCTCGTCGCCGCTAACGAGCTCGCCGAGCTTCGCCGCCACATTCGTCGCGCGCGTGGTTCGGTCGACTTCGATACGGCTGAGATTCGCGCTCTGTTGGACGAGGACGGCGTGCCCGTGCAGATTGTGGCGCGCGAGCGCTCGTGTGCCACGTCGCTGATCGAGGAAGCCATGCTGCTCGCCAATGAGTGCGTGGCCGAGTGGCTGGCCGACCGCGATATCGAGGCCTGCTACCGCGTGCATGAAGACCCCAGTCCCGACAGCCTTCACGGCGCCGCCGTGGCACTGGCTCAGCTGGGTATTATCGACGATCGTCGCGCAGCTGGCATTGCCCTGGGAAGCCCCGATGAGCTGCAGGCCGCAGTTGATGCTGCCGCCGGTACGGCCAGCGCGCCGCTCGTCAACACACTGCTTCTGCGCAGCATGCAGCGCGCGCTGTACAAGCCACGCAACGAGGGCCACTTTGCGCTCGCCGCGCCGTGCTACTGCCACTTTACGAGCCCCATCCGTCGCTACCCCGATCTGGTGGTGCACCGCGTGCTCAAGCTACAGTTGGCTTACGAGCGGCTGGGCGGCAAGGACGCCCTGGTCCGCACGCCGCGCCTGATCGGTAAGGGGCGCGAGTCGCTGCCGCGCATTCTGCCCCAGATCTGTCGCGCCTGCAGCGATGCCGAGCGCGCGGCCGACGCTGCCAGCCATGCGACGCAAAAGATCAAGATCGCCCAGTACTACGAGGATCGTCTGGGCGAGCGCTATACCGGAACCATCTCGTGGGTCAGCAGCATGGGTCTTTTTGTTCGCTTGGATCTGACGCAGGTCGAGGGCCTGGTCTCGATTAAAAGCCTGGGCAACGAGTGGTTTGAGTTCGACGAGGACGCGCTTACACTGACGGGCGCTGACACGGGGGCTCGTTACGAGCTGGGCCAGCGCGTGATTATCGAGGTCTCGCGCGTCAATACCACGCGCGGACACTTGGACTTTAAGCTTATCCATTAGCCGAATCCCGACCGTGCGGGAGTGGGGGCGGTCTTTCGGGGCCGCCCCCGCATTTGAATGATGGCCGCGTCGCCGCCTGCTCGGCCGCCCGCTTGCCTGCTATTTGAGAGGTAAAACCTACCAAAATAAACCTGTCCCTTTTGGCAGGTTTACAAGAAAGCGGGGATGAGATGGCGACGGTGTACGGTTATGCGCGGGTGAGTTCGCGCGATCAGAACCTTAATCGGCAGCTGGATGCGCTGGGCGCCTATGGCGTGGGCTCGGCGAATATTTATGCCGACCATGCGAGCGGCAAGGACTTCGATCGACCGCGTTATCGCGAGCTGCTGCACGTCCTGGGAGACGGGGACGTACTGGTGGTGCTTTCTATCGACCGACTTGGCCGTAATTACTCCGAGATTCTTGAGGAATGGCGACGCATTACCAAGGAGCTCGGGGTTGCCATTGTGGTGTTGGACATGCCATTGCTTGACACGCGCGTCAGGGCCAGCGGCGCGCCGGATGTGACCAACACCCTGATTGCCGATATTGTGCTGCAACTGCTGAGCTACGTGGCGCAGGTGGAGCGCGAGAATATCCATCGGCGCCAGGCGGAGGGGATTGCAGCGGCGCGAGCGCGAGGGGTCCGTTTCGGTCGACCTCGCAAGCCGTGCCCTCCTCAGTTTGAGCTGGTGCGCGATAGCTATGAGGCAGGCGATATTACCCGCAGCCAGGCAGCAAAGTGCTTGGGTGTGTGCGTGGGGACGTTCGATCGCTGGATGCGCGAGGCGGGGTAGGGGTTTGCGTCGCTTTGTCGCTTCCTGTTGCGATTCAAATTTTGATACGTTGACGATGTCATTTGGGGCTACACTCGCTGATATTCAAAAAAGGAGGTTGGCCCTTGGCACGCGTAAAACAAATAATCGGATGGACCGCGATCGTTCTGTTCGCTGTAACGCTGACGGGCATCTGGGTGCTGACGGAGCAAAATGCGGTAGAGACGTCGTTGCTGAGCGAGTCCACCGCGCGTGTGGTGGAGGGTCAGGCTACGGGCGTTCAGGCTGCCGATGCCACGGGTGAAGCTCAGACGGAGAACGGAATGACCGGGGGCGCCGATTCGGCTGCCTCGAATGTCCGGTCTGGCCGACTTGCTTCCGTTCGCATGTGGGTGGGCACAAACGTCCGTCGCGTTGCCCATACCGTAGAGTTTTTCTTCGTCGGATTGTTCGCCTCGGTGGTCGTGGTTTGCTTTTCCAGGCGTCCGTGGAGCGTATGCTCCCGTTGCGTGCCCGTATTGCTCTTTTGCGCCGCCTGCTCCGTTGGCGATCAGGTACATAAGATCTTTGTTCCCGGCAGGCATTTCGACGTTATCGATTTAGGATTCGATGCTGCGGGCTATGTCACCGCCATGCTGTTGGTATTGCTGGCGGCGGCGTTGGTGCGCCATGCGACTCGGCCGATCGGCGCCCATGCGAGGCGCTAGCCTTAAGACGAGACATCGCGACTGCCTATGCTTCGACATTGACTACAATAACGGCTGCAATCGCGAGTGGTCGTCGATGTGCAGTTTTCCAGACACCTGTTTTCTCTAAGAAAGGAAATCCCATGGCGGTATTGTTTGTTGAATATCCCAAGTGCTCGACCTGTAAGAAGGCCAAGGCATGGCTGGACGAACATGGGGTAGAGTATATCGACCGCGATATCGTTTTGGACAATCCCACGGCTGATGAGCTTGCGACCTGGATTGCTCGTTCGGGGCTGCCGGTGCGGCGCTTCTTTAATTCGTCGGGCATGAAATATCGAGAGCTGGGCCTGAAGGCGCGTCTGGATGCGGGCATGACGGATCGGGAGTGCTACGAGCTGCTGGCGACCGACGGCATGCTGGTCAAGCGTCCGCTGCTGGTGGGCGACGACTTTGCGATTCCTGGCTTTAGGGAAGCGGCTTGGGCCGAGGCGTTGCTGTAGCGGCTGCGGAAAGTGCGACCCGGAATTCGCTTCCAGAATGGGATGCACTTTCCCAAAGTGGCCGGTTGCGGAAAGCACGTCCCATTCTGAGCTTCGATTGTGGGACACGGTCTCCGGTTGAGGGCTCGACGGGAAAGTGGGGACCAGTTTGAGCTTGAAATCTGGAACGCACTTTCCGCCGGCGGGCCTGCCTCAGTCAGTCCGCCAGCTGTGCCCATTCGTGCGGATCGTAGACCTTTACGTGCTTGTTGGGCTTGCCGCTCCAGTACTCCTCGTCCATAAAGGGCAGATATGCCTGAACGCCGGGGCAGATAAAGGGAATCCGCTGCTGTTGCAGTCGCTCGCGTTGGCGCTGCTCCAGGTGCGCCTCGGATATGACGGTCGGCATACCGGATAGCTCGACGAGGCTTGCCTGGATTCGCTTAAGGTCGGGGAGTCCCGCGTGCCATGACATCCGCATGATTAAAAAGGATGCACGGCGGTATTTTGCCTGCACCACAGTAATGGCGGGGCGTAACGTGGGGTGAATTTTGTCCCGTTCGGGCCAAAGGTCGGCAGTGATCTCGAGGCCCAGGGTCTCCCATAGGTAATCAAGCTCTTCGTCCATGGCGCCTCGATATCTACGCGATCATTGATACTTCGATTGTGTTGCCTGGTGCTATCGTTTTCACGGTAGAATCTGCCAACGGTTGACGGCTGCCGCTCACGGCGTTTTGCCCTTCGTGTACAGCGGTTGGCTTCACAGGTCCTTCACGGGTTGGGCCAATTTAGGCCAATTTGGCTGAATTTCAAAAAAGTCAAAATTGGGGCTTGCGTCACGGCGGGACTTCCCGTATATTTCTTTCTTGCGCAAAGGCACAGCCGAGCGCAGCGATGCAGTCATTGGGATGTCGTCTAATGGCAGGACAGCGGATTCTGGTTCCGTCAATGGGGGTTCGACTCCCTCCATCCCAGCCATTGCATTTGCTACATATGGCCCGTTCGTCTAGCGGTTTAGGACGCCGCCCTCTCAAGGCGGAGATCACCAGTTCGAATCTGGTACGGGCTACCACAAAATGAACGCCCGGGCCTCGTAAGAGACCCGGGTTTTGTGTATTGACCGCAAGCGGCGTTTGCCGCGTTTCGTCCCGCTCGAGGAGTAGCCATGGACCTGCCCATCAGCTTGCAAGACATTACGTATGCCGAGAACTATCTGGCGCAGGGTGACCTGGCCACGGCGACGCCGCTGCTGGAGCGTCTGGTGGAGCTCGCCGAGGAGTATATTGACGCCGAGTGCAAGACGGAGGAGAAGCGCCAGTACTTTAGCTTCGATAGCAAGTTTGAGCGTTTGGCCTATCGACGCGTGGAGAAGGATCCGCGCGAGCTCGTGCAGGTCGAGGTTCCCTTTGACCGCCTGTACTCCGACATGGCGTTTGCCTATATTCGCCAGCAGGATTATGTGAGCGCTCGCAACGCCCTGATGCAAGCTGTGCGTTGGGATCCCATGAACTGCAACTATCGTCTGGATTTGGCCGAGTTGTTCCGCGCACTCGAGGACAAGCAGGAATGGGCATCGCTCTCGTTCTCGGTGCTGGAGCGTGCAAGTGATGGCAAGTGCGCCGCCCGCGCTTACGCCAATCTAGGTCAGTACTTCTTGGAGCCCGAGACCGAGAACGTTTCGGCTGCCGTGGGCTGCGCGCGTCTGGCGCTGCGCCTGGCGCCCAACGATGCGCATACGACGCGCCTGCTCAACAAGATCCATACCACCTATCCGGATGCCGCCGATGAGAGCGACGAGCACGTGATGGGTGAACTGGCCCTGCAAGGCGTTCCGACCTCGCCTTCGGCCGAGATCGCCATCTGCCTGATTATGTGCGCGACCGATGCCGCAAGCGACGGCGACAAGCAGGAGGCGACGCGCCTGACGGTGCGTGCTCGCGACTTGGTGGGCGAGGAGGCCTGCGCGGCGATTATTAAACTGGTGCGCGAGAGCGATGCCGAGCTCAATGCCGAGCGCAAGGCAAAGCGCGAGGCTGCGGGCAAGGGTTCCGATGGCGCCAAGGAGGCCGGCGATGCCCAGTAAGCGCGAGCGCAAACTCATTTCCAAGAATCGCTCGGCACATCACGAGTACTTTATCGATGAGACGTTTGAGTGCGGTATTGAGCTGAGCGGCACCGAGGTCAAGTCGATTCGCGAGCGCGCCTGTCAGATCACTGACACTTTTGCGCTGATTCGTGGCGGCGAGTGCTGGCTCGTCGGACTGCATATCCACCCTTATAGCCATGGTGGCGTGTGGAATCGCGATCCCGACCGTCGGCGTCGTCTGCTGCTGCACCGCAAGGAGATCGACTTTCTTGACGGCAAACTTCGCAACCGTGGTTATGCGCTGGTTCCGTTGGAGCTCTACTTTAATACCGACGGCCGTGTAAAGCTGCTGCTGGGTCTGGGTCGCGGCAAGAAGCTCTACGACAAGCGCGAGGACATGGCCAAGCGTGATGTCCAACGCGAGATTGACCGCGCCCTCAAGGAGCGCAACCGCTAGGCGCTCGACCTGCAGGGACGGTGGGACAAAGATATCAGTAGTTTTTGTCCCAGGTGCGAGAGCCCGATCGGCCTTGTTACCGCAAGCGACCCTGGGACAAAAACTACTGATATCTTTGTCCCACCTCGACTTCAGCTGTCTCATCTTTCTTACTGTTCTGACACATATGCCCCAAAGGCGGCATCCGTTAGGGGTGCCGCCTTTTTTGTGGGTACATACATCCATGAGGTTCCAACCCGGGTTAGGGGAGTGATCGTTATGGACAAAACTGCGTTCTTTACCATGCCGAGCGGCCTGTACGTGGTGAGCGCCGCGGCAGACGGGCTGCGCGCCGGCTGCGTCATCAACACGGCGGTGCAGGTGACGTCCATGCCGCCGCGCATTTCGGTTGCCGTAAACAAGGACAACGTCACCTCGGGTGTCATCGCATCGGCCAAGGCGTTTGCGCTGACCGTGATCGATCAGACGGCCGACATGCTCTACATCGGTAACTTTGGGTTCCGCACCAGCAGCGACTACGACAAGTTTGCCAAGTACGAGACCCGCGAGACGGCTCTGGGCATGCCCTATGTGCCCGAGCATGCGGCAGCGCTGTTTAGCTGCCGTTTGATTGACACCGTGGACGTGGGTACGCACCTGCTGTTTATCGGCGAGGTCGAGGACGCCGAGCGCCTGGGCGACGAGACGCCGCTCACCTACGACTACTACCACAAGGTCCTGAAGGGCAAGACGCCTCCGAAGGCCTCGTCCTATCAAGGCTAGAATTGTTGTAAAAACACTTGCATTATTTTATTGAGAACATATACTAATAAGCGAAGTACATCACCAGTCACGTTCGAGAGGAGAACATCATGGCTGAGGAGAAGAATACGTATAAGTTCGTGTGCGTCGTTTGCGGTTACGAGGTTGAGGTCGATACGCCCGAGCTGCCCGAGGACTACGTGTGCCCGGTGTGCGGCGTCGGTCCCGATCAGTTTGAGCTCGTCGAAGAGTAACTCGCAGGCACACGGCGAAAGCCGAACATAGCTCTGTCCAAGGGCCCCGGTCGGTCATCCCGGCCGGGGCCCTTTTCCTCCGTCCCCAAGGGATCACGGCTGCTGTTAGCCGATCCTGTCTGTCGTGAGTCCGGCCGACCGTTTGTCTCAATCTGTAACATGCGGCGGCTTAAAACGGGTCTACTTGTTACAGATCAAGACAAACTAAAACCGTCCGGCAGAAGATCTCAATCTGTAACATCTAGCAGTGAAAACGGGGTCTACGTGTTACAGATTGAGACAAACGGAGCTGTCCCTCGGAATGATCTCGATCTGTAACACCTAGACATCAAAAGCGGGTCTAGATGTTACAGATCGAGACGTTTGCCTGGGTGGGCGCCCCGTCCTATCACATCCCCGTTAGCAGCACGATGTCGAGAGCCGTTACGACGACACCGATCCCTACGAGCAACGCGTTGAGCGGGCGCGAGTTGGCGTATTTGCCCATGACGCGGGACGAACTGGTGAGTCGTATGAGCACAAAGACCGTAATCGGCAGCTGAAGCGACAGCAGTGCCTGACTCCAGATGAGACCTTCAAAAGGATTCGGGACGACCAGGCACGCCGCCACTGCACCGACGAAACAGGCTGCCACCCCGATCGAGGAATGTCGATCGTGGATATCGTATTCCTCGTCGAACATGCCCGCGGTGATGGTTCCCGCCGCCATGCCCGCTGTCACGCTGCTCGATAGTCCCGCGAACAGCAGCGCTACCGCAAAGATGGTCGAGCTCGCCGGGCCCAAGATGGGGGAGAGTGTGGCCGCTGCGACGGCGAGGTCGTCTACGATAATGCCGTGCGCAAAGAAGGTCGTTGCGGCCAGGATGACCATGGCCGAGTTGATTGCCCAGCCCACGCCCATCGAAAAGAGCGTGTCGAAGAGCTCGTAGCGCAGACGTTCCTCGATAACTTGCTCGCCTTGGCCTTCGAAGTGCATGGATTGGATGACCTCGGAGTGCAGAAAAAGGTTGTGTGGCATAACGACCGCACCCAGGACACTCACGATAATCGCGGCAGAGCCGGTGGGCATACTGGGTGTGATCCAGCTTGCGGCGGCCTGCGGCCAGTCGACCTTGACCAGCGCAAGCTCGGCTAAAAACGAAAGTCCTACCACGCCCACGAAGGCGATGATCCAGCGTTCGGCACGCTTGTAGGAGTTCGTCATGAGCATCGCCATCGATACTGCCGCCACGATGACGCAGCCGGCGCGTACGGGCAGGCCAAAGAGCATTTGAAGCGCGATCGCGCCGCCCAGGACTTCGGCCATGGCGGTGGCGATCGTGGCTAGATATGCGCTGCCGAGTATCGCACGCCCGACGAGGCGGGGCAGGTGGCGCGTCGTGGCCTCGGCAAGACAGGTGCCCGTGGCGATACCCAGGTGTGCCGCGTTGTGCTGCAGCACAATGAGCATAATCGTGGACAGCGTGACGATCCACAGCAGCGCGTAGCCAAACTGTGAGCCGGCGGCCATATTGGAGGCCCAGTTGCCCGGGTCGATAAAGCCGACGGTGACGAGCAGCCCGGGGCCGATATGCCGCGCAATGTCTAGGCCTCCGTGGCCACCGGTGCGTCGGGAGCCAAAGTGTTGTTTGAGATGGTTGAGCATGGTGCGCTCCTGTGTGCCGTTTGCTTGACGCCGCAAAGGATACTCGTTTTAGGCTCAAAAGTTAACCAAGACTAACAAAATTGTTGTATTTGGATAGGATAGTGAAAGGGGGCTGCCGAAATGTCTTGATTTGTAACAACTAGGGATGGAAATTGGGTCTAGGTGTTACAGATCAAGACAGGAAGAAATGGTCCTATGGAATATCTCGATCTGTAACAGCTGACCGCCAAAATCGGCCCTTCGTGTTACAGATTGAGACATCCGGAGCCGTCTCTCAATAACATCTCAATCTGTAACAGTAAGTCGTCGAAATTGGGTCTTCCTGTTACAGATTGAGATGTTTGAAGCGGTGAGTTTACGGGCCGAACCTGGGGTCCTTGCTGTCGCCCTTGAGCTCGGCGGTGTCCACTCGGAGGGCGTGCGTTACGCGATTGTTTCGAAACGGGTGGGAAACACAACGGGCCGGCGATGCTCCTAGTATGCCTATTCAACTGACTGTCTAATATCTAGGGGAGGATCGCGATGCAGGCAGATTCCGCTCAGCAGCAGGGCCTTTATCGCCCCGAATTCGACCACGATGCGTGTGGCATCGGCGCGCTTGCCGATATCAACGGTGAGCGCCATCACCAGATTCTGGACGATGCACTGTCCATTCTGGTCAACTTGGAGCACCGCGGCGGCACGGGGCTCGAGAAGAACACCGGCGATGGCGCTGGCATCCTGTTCCAGGTTCCGCATCACTTTTTCCGTAAAGAGGCTCAAAAGTGCGGCCAGATTCTGCCGGCAGAGGGCGACTATGGCGTGGCCATGCTGTTCTTCCCGCAGGACGACAAGGGCGTAGAGGATGCTCGCCGCGTGTTTGAGGAGGGCTGTGCCGAGGCCGGCGTGCCGCTGCTCTTTTGGCGCGAGGTGCCGGTCGACCCGCACGACTTGGGCGAGACGGCCCGCGCCTGTATGCCTACTATCCTGCAGGCCTTCCTGGGCCGCCCCGACGACACGCCCGCCGGCGATGCCTTTGAGCGTCGCCTGTACGTGTGCCGCCGCACCATCGAAAAGAAGGCCGACGCCGAGTTCGCCCTGCGCGATAAGATCTTCTATGTTTGCTCCATGAGCTCGCGCACTATCGTGTACAAGGGCATGCTGGTCGCCACGCAGATGCGCCGCTTCTTCATTGATCTCAACGACGCCGCCGTCAAAACGGCCGTGGCGCTCGTCCACTCGCGCTACTCCACCAACACCACGCCCAGCTGGGAGCGCGCGCACCCCAACCGTTTTATCATCCATAACGGCGAGATCAACACTCTCAAGGGCAACGTCAACTGGATTCGCGCCCGCGAACCCAACCTGTACAGCCCCGTGCTGCAGCACGATCTTGAGCGCGTGATGCCCATCATCAACCGCGAGGGCTCCGACTCCGCGATTCTGGACAACGTGCTTGAGTTCCTGGTCATGAACGGTCGCCCGCTTACACGTGCCGCGTCCATGCTGCTGCCCGAGCCGTGGGACCACAACGACAATCTGAGCGAGGAGCGCCGCGCCTACGACGCTTACCAGTCTATGCTCATGGAGCCGTGGGACGGCCCGGCCGCCATCGCCTTTACCGACGGTCGCACGCTGGGCGCCGCCCTCGACCGTAACGGCCTGCGCCCCGCCCGCTACTATGTGACGCGCGACGGTCGCTTTATGCTGGCAAGCGAGGTGGGCACCATCGAGGTAAGCCCCGAGAACATCCTGACGAGTGGCTGCCTGGGGCCGGGCCAGATGCTCGAGGTCGATTTTGCCCGCGGTCGCGTGATCTACAACGACGAGCTGCGCGCCCGCTATGCCAAGGAAAAGCCCTACCGTGATTGGATTGCCGAGGAGACGCTTACCGTTGACGCGCTCGATGAACCCGTTGCGACAACGCCCGCCGAGGACGCCGAGGTGTCCGTCGCCGTGCGAATGGCCAAGCTCGGCTACCACTGGGATGATGTCGACGAGGTCGTGCGTCCCATGGCCCAGCAGGGTAAGGCCCCGCTCGCCTCGATGGGCATCGACGCGCCGCTGGCTTGCCTGTCCAAGAAGACGCGCTCGTTCTTTGACTACTTCTATCAGCTGTTCGCTCAGGTCACGAACCCGCCCATCGACGCCCTTCGCGAGCATATGGTCACTTCGACCACGCTCTACCTGGGCAATCACGGCAACCTGCTCGAGGACTCCCGTACGGCCTGCCAGCTGGTTCGCTTGGAGCGCCCGTTGCTCAACGAGGAGGAGTTCGACCGCATCTGCGCCATCGACCGCGTGGGCTTTAAGACCCGCCGTTTCCGTGCCGTGTACCGCCGCGATGCCGGCGAGGGCGCGCTGCAGGCTACGCTCAAGCAGCTTGCAGAGGACGTTGAGGCTGCGGTCCGCGACGGCGTGAACATCGTGGTGCTGAGCGATCGTGCCGCTGCGGGCGAGGTGCCCGTGCCGTCGCTGCTCGCCGTGGGCTGCGTGCACAACCACCTGATCCGCGCCGGCGTGCGTACCTTTGCCGACATCGTGGTGGAGTGCGGCGACGCCGTGTCCCCGCACGACTTTGCGGCGCTGGTGGGCTACTCCGCGAGCGGCATCTATCCGTACAACGCACATGCGTGCATCCGCGATCTGGCGGCACGCGGCGACCTGGACGTGACGGCCGAGCAGGGCATCGCCAACTACAATAAGGCTGCGACCGCCGGCATCGTCTCCATCATGTCCAAGATGGGCATCTCCACGGTGCAGAGCTACCACTCCGCGCAGATCTTCGAGGCCGTGGGCTTCACTCCGGAGTTCGTCAACGCGTACTTTGCCGGCACGGTGAGCCGTGTGGGTGGTATGGGTGTCGAGGACGTTGAGCGTGAGCAAAATGAGCGCTACGACGCCGCGCTCGCTATCCTTAAGAGCCCGGCTCCCGATCAGCTGCCCACGCTGGGTCTGACCAAGTGGCGCCCGCTCGGCGGCGAGGATCACCTGATCGATCCGCAGACTGTCTACTTGCTGCAGACCGCCTGCCGTGAGGACAACTACGATACCTTTAAGGAGTACAGCGCCCGCCTGCACCGCACCGGCCGTGCCGTGCGCCTGCGCGACTTGCTCGACTTTGATGCCAGCGGCCGCACTCCGGTGGCACTCGACGAGGTCGAGCCTGCGCTCAACATCGTCCGCCGCTTTAACACCGGCGCCATGTCGTATGGCTCCATCAGCAAAGAGGCACACGAGTGCATGGCCATCGCCATGAACCGCCTGCGCGGCCGTTCCAACTCCGGCGAGGGCGGTGAGGATCCGCGTCGCGAGACCCCGCTGGCTAACGGTGACTCCAAGAACTCCGCCATCAAACAGGTGGCAAGCGCGCGCTTTGGCGTGACGAGCCGCTATCTGTGCAGCGCCTTCGAGATTCAGATCAAGATGGCCCAGGGCGCCAAGCCCGGCGAGGGTGGCCATCTGCCCGGCAAGAAGGTCTACCCCTGGATCGCCGAGGTCCGTCAGTCCACGCCCGGCATCGGCCTGATCTCGCCTCCGCCGCACCACGACATCTACTCCATTGAGGACCTGGCAGAGCTCATCTTTGACCTTAAGAACGCCAACCCCGGTGCGCGCGTGTCGGTCAAGCTGGTCAGCGAGGCCGGCGTCGGCACCATCGCCACCGGTGTGGCCAAGGGTGCTGCCGACAAGATCTTGATCAGCGGCCACAATGGCGGCTCGGGTGCCGCGGCGCGCGATTCCATCTGGCACGCCGGCCTGCCGCTGGAGCTCGGCCTTGCCGAGGCCCAGCAGACGCTGCTGCAAAACGGCCTGCGCTCGCGCGTGGTGCTCGAGGCCGACGGCAAGCTTATGGACGGCACCGACGTTGCCGTCGCCTGCTTGCTGGGCGCCGAGGAGTTTGGCTTTGCGACCATGCCGCTCATCTCCATGGGTTGCCTCATGCAGCGTGACTGCCAGCAGGACACCTGCCCGGCTGGCATCGCCACGCAAAACTGCCGCCTGCGTCGCGGCTTCCGCGGTAAGCCCGAGCACGTTGAGCACTTTATGCTCTTTGTTGCCGAGCAGCTGCGCGAGGTCATGGCGAGTCTGGGCTTCCGCACCGTCGACGAGATGGTCGGCCATCCCGAGTGCCTGCGCCAGATCGAGGTGCCGGGTAACCGCAAAGCAAACCTGCTCGATCTGTCGCCCGTGCTGGCGAGCGCGACCTGCGAGTTCGGTGCCCATATTCCGGGCGCCGACGGTCGCCACTTCCTGCCGCAGATGGCCGCGGACAGCGAGCTCGACAAGACGCTCGACTCCACGTTGTTTGTGCCCTATACGGCCGATGCCCGTGCGCACCTGCGTCCGATTCGCTTCCGCGCCGATATCGCCAACGTCAACCGCTGCGTGGGCACCATTTTGGGCAACGCGGTGACCAAAGCGCATCCCGAGGGCCTGCCCGCCGGCTCCATTACCGTCGATTGCGATGGTTCGGCCGGTCAGAGCTTTGGCGCCTTCCTGCCACGCGGCATTACGCTCAACGTGTGCGGCGACGCCAACGACTACTTTGGCAAGGGCCTTTCGGGCGGCGAGGTCTCCGTGCGCCCCAACCCGCATGCGACCTACAAGTTCGACGAGAACATCATCGTGGGCAACGTTGCGTTCTTTGGTGCCACGAGCGGCCGCGGCTTCATTAACGGTCTTGCCGGCCAGCGTTTTGCCGTGCGCAACTCCGGTGCCACCGTGGTGGTCGAGGGCTGCGGCAACCATGGCTGCGAGTACATGACGGGCGGTCTGGCGCTCATCCTGGGCGAGGTCGGGCAGAATTTTGCCGCCGGCATGACGGGCGGCGTGGCCTACGTCTTTGACCAGTACGGCACGCTCGATGCCCGCGTGAACCATGAGAGCGTTGAGCTCAAGGCCCCGACGGCTGGCGAGCTGGCGCAGATTCGCGAGCTCATCCAAGAGCACGTGGACGCGACGCAGAGCCCGCGCGGCATCAAGCTGCTGTACAGCTTTGAGACGATGAGCAAACACTTTGTGAAGGTCATTCCGACCGAGTACGAGCGCGTGCTGGCGATTGTCGCCGCGGGCGAGGCGGCCGGCAAGACGCATGCGCAGGCCGAGGAGTTGGCGTTTGACATCGTGACCGGTCGCGCCGACGCTGCTGATGTTGCCCGCTTTGATGCCGCGGGCGGTGCTGCGGGTGTTGCGCCCACGGCCGCCAGCCCTGTTGCTTCGACCAAGAAGGAGGCGTAAGTGCCATGGGTAAGCCCGGTGCTTTTCTTGATATCGATCGCGTGACTCACGAGCTGCGCCCCGTGGAGGAGCGCAGCCATGATTTCGATCCGCTGTACGTGGAGCTCGATGACGATGCACGTCGCGCCCAGGCGAGCCGCTGCATGATGTGCGGCGTGGCGTTTTGCCAGATGGGCGCGAGCTTTGGCAAGGCACGCCCGAGCGGCTGCCCGCTGCACAACCTGATTCCCGAGTGGAACGAGCTGGTGTACCGTGGCCGCTGGGATGAGGCCGCCGAGCGTCTGTCGCTCACCTCGCCCATGCCCGAGTTCACGAGTCGCGTGTGCCCGGCGCTTTGCGAGGCTGCGTGCAACCTGGGTTCGGTCGATGGCCAGCCCACGACGATCCATGACAACGAGCGTGCGATCAGCGACCGTGAATGGGCAAACGGCGGTCCGCGTCGCTTTGATCCGGCAGGGGAGGGCGCACCCACGGTTGCCGTAGTGGGCTCCGGTCCTGCTGGTCTGGTGGCGGCATGGGAGCTTGCGCGTCGTGGCGCCCGCGTGACGGTGTTTGAGCGCGACGACCGCCCGGGCGGTCTGCTCATGTACGGCATTCCCAACATGAAGCTCGAGAAGTCCGTGGTCGAGCGTCGCGTGGCGCTCATGCGCGAGCTGGGCATTGTGTTTGAGCTGGGTGCCGATGTGAACGATCCCAAGGTTGCCGCCAAGCTCGACGACTTTGACGCCGTTGTGGTGGCTGCCGGCGCTCGTGCGCCCCGCGGTCTTTCGGCTGCGAACGTGGATGCTCCGGGCGTGGTGTACGCGGTGGACTACCTGACGGCTTCGACCGTCTCGGTGCTCGAAGGCGGCGAGCCCGCGGTGAACGCGCGCGGCCTGGACGTTGTGGTCATTGGCGGTGGCGATACCGGTAACGACTGCGTGGGTACCGCCGTGCGTCAGGGCGCACGCAGCGTGCGCCAGTTTGAGTTCCTGCCGGCTGCGCCCGATAAGCGCGCGGCGAGCAACCCCTGGCCGCAGTGGTCCAACGTTAAGAAGACCGACTACGGCCAGCAGGAGGCTATCGCTGCGATGGGTGGCGAGATGCGTGCCTGGGGCGTGGATACGCTCGAGGTGCTGCTGGACAAGAAGGGTGCGGCTGCGGGCCTGCGCGTGGTCGACCTGGATTGGTCGGCGGGAAAGCCCGAGCGCATCGCGGGCTCCGAGCACGAGGTGCCGGCGCAGCTGGTGCTTATCGCCTGCGGCTTTACGGGTCCCGAGCATGGCGTGTTCGATGCGGTGAGCGTGCCTGTTGCCACCGCTGGTCGTCCGCTGCCGGTGATGGCTGCCGAGGGCTCGCACCTCGCGGCTCGCACGGAGGGTGTCGCCGCGGATGCCGCGCCGGTGTATGTGGCCGGTGACGCCCGCAACGGCAGTTCGCTCGTTGTGAACGCCATGGCCGATGCCCTGGCCTGCGCAGCCGAAGTCGCCGAGGCGCTGGAGCTGTAAAGTAGTCATTTAAGAACGCCCCAACGACTAGTCATTTTTTTGTCTAGTCGTTGGGGACACTCTTTTCGAGCGATTTGCTCGTTTGTCGACGTATGGGTGTTCATTTGTCGACTTCTTGGGCTGTGGTCACCTGTTGTTTCTGTGGTGGTAGCGGGCATCTGGCTCAAAAGGGCGGGTTGGCTGTCTATGTCTACCTGCGGTTTCTTTGCGGTGCGCTCATTCGGTCAAGTGCCCCGTCAAGTGTTTGGTTAGCATCTGGTTTGCAGCCGGAGGCCCATTTTGCCCGTACTGGCCTCGGTTGCTCGCCCTCCTCGTAAGCTCAAATTGAGGTCCATCAGTTTGAGGAGGATGCCATGACTGACCAAGTTTTTGACCGAGCACAGCTGGCCGAAGCCGTCGGCAACGATATTGCCGACATGGCTCACTTTTGGATGCTGCGGAAGTTTCAATTCCTGGAGCTGGCGCGCGAGCAGTTCGAGATTATCGTCGATCCGTGGCTCAGCTATTGCGAGGAACCTTCTCAAAACGAAATCATGGCCTACAACATGGCGTTTACCGATTGGCTGCTGTTTGAGCGCCCCTATTACCACGGCAAGACGCTGTTGGAGCTGTATGTGGATGAGCCGCCAGCGTCAATTTCTCCTGCTTCGCTCGGGCGTCTTAAGCAGGTGCGTGACACGCAGTATTTCTCGCGCTTTGGCATTTTGGACAAGGACCCCGCGACTGGCATGGTCGTGCTGAAGGACACGCGCACCGACCGCCGTTTTGACGTCTACGACCCTCACATCGTGCAAAAGGAGCATTGGAGTGATGGTGCCATCGCGGTACGCCTCGCGTGCGTGGATGATGTCTGGCTGACGGCGGGGCAGCTCTATCTGTATGACATTGCGCGCCTGAGCGACACGGCGGTCGATGGGCCGGGCGCGGTGCATCCGGAGGACCTGCAGGACGGTTTTGACACCTCGTGCATCAGCTTCTTTTTGCGCCTGGTCCGCGACATCATGGGAGCCCAGGGACGGTACGTGAAGTCGCTCAATATCTACGAGCAGGAATGGGAGTAGGGGCGGGCCGATGCCGGCTTGTCTTGATCTGTAACAACTGGCTGTCAAAACACGGTCTACCTGTTACAGATCGAGATTGACGGGCGCGTGGTTCCCGAATGTCTCGATCTGTAACATCTGGAGGCAGTTTGGGCTTGTAACTGTTACAGATCGAGACGGAAGGTTGGCTGTTGATGAATTATCTCAATCTGTAACATCTAGCTGCTAAAAACCGGTTTGCCTGTTACAGATTGAGACAAAGGGTTGGACCGCTGCCGAATGATCTCGTTCTGTAACATCTGGAGGCTCAAATGCCGTTTTCCTGTTACAGAATGAGATGTTTGGCGCGGCGGGCAACAGAGACAATGGTTCGTTTGTCTGATGTGGTGGTGATGAAGGTGCCCAGTACCGTCTGCAAGCATAAACATGCGACTCGTAACACATTGGCACGAAACAGGATGCTCGCGCGGCTCACGGAGGCAGGGGAGCAAGGTACGCTGCTCGCAACGCATGACAACGCCGATCTCATGTGGCTGAGGCGCCATGTGGGGGCCGATGATATCGCGGAGCCCGAGCCGTATCTGTTCTGCTTTCAACATGATTGGGATTTGCTGACGCCGTCGGAGCGGGCGCTGCGGACCATCAAGGGGCTTGCGAAGTTTCATCCCGATTGGGCGTTTTGGGGATACGACGCGGCACTTCTGTGGGGCTTGGAAGTGCCGAAAGATTTGCTTGGTCCTCGCTTTCTTGTTAAGACGGGCTGCTCTGCGGCGTTGAGCGGTGGGTGCAGGTTGCTGCGGCCGCAGGCGGCGGGTGCACTCGAGCGCGTCGACGGTGTGCGGGCGACGCCGTTTTGGCGCACAGTGGAGGATTGCCTGCTACGGGCGCCGTTTTCCTATGGGCTAGCAATTGCCGATTCTGCCTTGCGGGCGAAGGGTTCGTCGCGCGATGAACTGTGTGAGCGGCTTCGCGCCGATTGCGAAGGTCGGCGTGGGTATCGCAGGGCGCAGGTGATTGCATCGCATGCGGACGGACTGTCCGAAAACGGCGGCGAGTCGCGCTTCCGGGCGTTCTTCATCGCGTACGGCTTTCCGGTGCCGCAGTTGCAGGTGGAGTTTCATGATCCGCTCGATCCGACTCGTGTGTTTCGCGTCGACTATTTCTGGAAGCTCGAGGATGGAACGTGCGTGATCGGCGAGCTCGACGGAAAGGGAAAGTATACGCTGCAGACCGGCGAGGGCCGGGAGCCGATCGATCCGTTTGTGGCGGAGCGTCAGCGGGAATCCCATCTGACAATGCTCGGGCATAAGGTGCTTCGGTTTACGTTTAACGAGCTTAAGAATCCGGTGAAGCTGGTCGAGAAGATGAGGCTGGCGGGTATTCCGCAACAGGCGGATCTGGCTAAGGAATGGAAGCGTCAGTGGTATGGGCGCTGAGAGGGTTTGTCTCGGTCTGTAACATCTTGGGGCTGTTTGGGCCCGTAATTGTTACAGATTGAGATGAACAAGTGCGGCCTCGACCGAATGTCTCAATCTGTAACATCTAGCTGCTGAAAACTGGTCTATCTGTTACAGATTGAGATAAAGGGTGGGTATGCGACCGAAAGATCTTGTTCTGTAACATCTGGAGGCTCAAAGACGGTTCTCCTGTTACGGATTGAGATGTTTTGTAGGCACCGCTGGGGAAGGGCTGCATCGACTCCCGTCCTCCCTCATATTCCCCTCCTTTCTCCGTTAGCCGATATGTCTGCAGCAGCCCTACTGGACTAGGTGATAATGAACAAATGTTCATGTTAATTGAGGGGGAGGAGTCCGATATGGCGACTGCCGATCGTCCCACGTTGTTTATCAATGCGACCGTCCTGGATGGCTCGGAGCATATGGAGCCGCAGCCCGATATGGCCGTGGCCGTTGAGCGCGGTGTCATCACCTGGATTGGTCCGAGCGCCGTGGCGCAAGCACCTGCAGGTGCAGAGGTCATCGACCTGGCAGGTGCGTATCTCATGCCGGGCCTCATCAATATGCACGTGCATCTGTGCGGTTCGGGCAAACCGGTCTCGGCGGGCGATGCGGGCGCGCTGATGAAGAAGCTCGATAATCCCGTGGGGCGCGCCATCGTGCGCCATATCCTCAAGGGCAGCGCTCAGCAGCAGCTGGCAAGCGGCGTGACTACGGTGCGCGGTGCAGGCGACCCGCTGTTTGCCGACATCGCCGTGCGCGATGCTATCGATGCCGGTAAGTATCAGGGTCCGCGTCTGGTAGCGCCGGGAACAGGCGTCACAGTGCCGGGTGGCCATGGCGCGGGGCTGTTCGCGCAGGTCGCCAATACCCCCGACGAGGCGGCCGAACAGGTGCGCGATCTGTATGCGCGCGCTGCCGACGTCATCAAGCTGTTCGTGACGGGTGGTGTGTTCGATGCGACCGAAGTAGGCGAGCCGGGCGTGCTACGCATGCCGGTCGAGGTTGCCGCGGCGGCGTGCAAGGCGGCGCACGAGGTCGGCCTTCCGGTCATGGCCCATGTCGAGAGCGCCGAAGGTGTGAAGGCCGCGCTTCAGGCTGGCGTCGACACAATCGAGCACGGCGCTCCGATAACCTCCGAGATTCTGGAGCTGTACCGCGGCTCCGCAAGAACTCAGCTCGAGGGACGCGCGCCAAGCGTGACCTGCACGATTAGCCCCGCGCTGCCGTTTGTACTGCTCGATCCGGAGAAGACTCATTCGACTGACACACAAAAG
This sequence comes from uncultured Collinsella sp., assembly GCA_902478545.1. Lineage (GTDB taxonomy): Bacteria > Actinomycetota > Coriobacteriia > Coriobacteriales > Coriobacteriaceae > Collinsella. The sequence continues at coordinate 23,123 of CABSLA010000003.1, read as the reverse complement.
AAGAACGGAGACATCGTGTGCTCGGGCATTATCGAGAGTGCTCGTGCGGCGCTGGAAGCCGGTATCAAGGTGGGCCTGGGCACGGATTCGAGCTGCCCGTTTGTGACGCAGTATGACATGTGGCGCGAGGTGGCCTATTTTGCCAAGTACGTGGGCGTGAGTAATGCGTTTGCGCTGCATACGGCCACGCAGGTCAATGCCGAGCTGCTGGGCCTGGGCGACGAGACCGGTGCAATCGAGTGCGGCAAGGCTGCCGATATTCTGGTGACGCGCGAGAATCCTCTGGACGACCTAGCGGTGTTGCGTGAACCGATGCATGTGATGTGCCGCGGTGATCTGGTGCGCAAGCTGAAGGTCAAGCACATCCCCGAGGTTGACACCGAGCTCGACGCGATTATGGCTATGCCAGCAGAAGCCCTGGCAGAGGAGCTCGCTCGCGACGGCGTAGCTTAGGCGCTGGCGCGACGGCTTCATCGAATGATGTCGCCCCATGCAAAAAGCCGAGGTCTCAACACGAGGCCTCGACTTTTAATTTGTCCTATGGTGTAGCGGCTAGGAGCGCGTTTCCATCTTGGCGTGGCACTTGGGGCAGGTGACGCGGATCTTGCCCTTGCCCTTGGGAACAGAGAGCATCTGGCCGCAGTTGGGGCACTTGAGGTATGCCGTGGTTTTGCGGCCCTTCCACATCTTCTTGGCCGTACGCTTGGCACGCTCAAAGTCTTCCTTGCTCGTTCCAGCTGCGCGCGAGGTGCTGGCCGCTGCAGTTCCACCGCCCAAGCTGGCGACGAACTTGCCTAGGCCGGGGACGTTTGCGGTCGCCGTGACAAAAGCATCGTTCTCCTTGCGGCGGGCGTCGATGTTTTTGGACAGGCCGCGCAGCACGCCGAGTACGATTACGGCGATGGCGATCCAGCTGAGCCACTGGATGCGGGCCATCGATCCGATCATCGCGATGATAATGCCTGCGAAGCCCAACACGACGGTGAGTTCGTCGGCGCCGTTGCGACCCTTCATAAAGTCATTCATGCAGAACTGCCTTTCATTTCGCTATGCTGCACGCCTTTATACCCGATTTGGTGCAAAGGGGACAGGTCAATCTGCACCAAGGTGGTGCAAACGTACCCGTCCCCAATGCACCAATTACTTGGAGAGCTTGTCGACGACGCGTTCGATCTCGGCGAGCTTGGCGGCTTTGAGGTCTTCGTCGCCCGATTCGATTGCCGAAGTCACGCAGCCCTCGATATGCGCCTTGAGCACGTCGGCGTTGATGCGGGCGATGAGCGCCTGCGTGGCCATGAGCTGCGTGGAGATGTCGACGCAGTAACGGTCTTCCTCCACCATCCGCAGGATGCCGTCGATTTGCCCGCGCGCCGTCTTGAGCATGCGGGTCACCGATTTATGGTCTGCCATCATGGCGGGTCCTCGTTTCTGGTCGATCTTCCGGATGCCCCCGTCAGTTGCGGTGAAATACGGACTGTTTAAAGGCCTAGGGCGGCTCAACAGTCCGTATTTCACCGCAACTTCTGAGGATTGGGTTGGCAGCGCCTGCTACGCGGCGGTCACGGACAGGGCGTGGAACTTCTCGCCCGCGCCCTCGACGGCGGCGGCGAGCTGCTCGGCGGTCACGGTGTCGGCGCACTCTACCTGGACGGTCTGGGTCTCGTGATCGGCGTCGGCATCGGTCACGCCTGCCACGTTGAGCAGCGCCGTCTCGACAGTGGCGTCGCAGTGGCCGCACATGAGGCCAGACGTTTTAACGATGTAGTTCATGATTATCTCCTTTTCGTTGAGTACCTAAAGTTGCGGTGGAATACGGACTAAATAGCGGTTTAGCTAAGCATGTTACGCCTTATTTCACCGCAACTGATGGTTTAAAGGTTCGCAGACGCAGGGCATTGCTTACGACGCAGACGCTCGACAGGCTCATGGCCGCAGCGCCAAACATCGGCGAGAGTTGCCATCCGGTGAGCGGGAAGAACACGCCCGCGGCGAGCGGAATGCCGATGCCGTTGTAGAACAGCGCCCAGAACAGGTCCTGCTTGATGTTGCGGATCGTGGCGCGCGAAAGCTCGATGGCGCGCGCGACGTCCATGAGGTCACTGCGCATGAGTACCACGTCGGCGCCCTCCTTGGCGATGTCGGCGCCGGTGCCGATAGCAAGGCCCACGTCGGCGCGCACCAGGGCGGGGGAGTCGTTGATGCCGTCGCCCACCATGGCGACCTTGCCGCCCGCATGCTGCAGTTCGCGCACGTGGCGTTCCTTGTCGGCGGGGAGGACGTCGGCGATGACCTGTTCGCTGCTCAGCCCCACGCGGCGGGCGATGGCCTCGGCCGTCACGCGGTTGTCGCCGGTGAGCATGCGCACATCGATGCCGAGCTTGCGGAGCGCGGCGATTGCCTCGGCACTCGTTTCTTTGATCTCGTCAGCCACGGCGATGGTGCCGACAAGCTCGCTGTTCTTGGCAAAGAACAGCGGCGTCTTGCCCTCGGCAGCGAACTGCTCGGCAAGACCGGCGGGCACCTCCGCGCCCAGCTCGTTCATTAGACGCACGTTGCCGGCCGCGATGATATTCTGCCCCTCGCGTGCCGTAACGCCTCGTCCGGGCACGGCGACAAAGTCCTCGACCATGCGTGCGACGATTCCGCGCGTCTCGCACTCGGTCATAATCGCCTCGGCCAGCGGGTGCTCGCTCGAGCGCTCTAGCGCGGCAGCCAGCTTGAGCAGCGCCTTTTCACTCATAGCGGGCGAGCCGTCGGCGCGCGTGGCTACCACGATATCGGTCACGGCGGGCTTGCCGCGGGTGACGGTGCCGGTCTTGTCGAGCACCACGGTGCCCACGTTGCGCAGATTCTCCAGCGCCTCGGCACTCTTAAACAGAATGCCCATCTCGGCGCCCTTGCCGGTGCCCACCATGATGGCGACGGGCGTGGCCAGGCCCAGCGCGCACGGGCAGCTGATCACCAGCACAGCGACAGCGGAGGTGAGCGCCTCGTTCACGCTGCCGGTCAGCGCCATCCACGCTACGAAGGTTGCGGCCGAGATCGCAAACACCACGGGCACAAACACGCCGGCGACCCTATCGGCCATGCGGGCGATGGGCGCCTTGGTGGCGTTGGCGTCCTCGACGAGCTGGATGATCTTGGCGAGCGACGTGTCGGCGCCCACGCGCGTGGCACGGAAGGTAAACGATCCGGTGCGGTTGACGGTTGCGGCGTTGACGGTGTCGCCGGCGGTCTTTTCCACGGGGATGGACTCGCCGGTGAGCGCGCTCTCGTCGACGGCCGAGGCGCCCTCGAGCACCACGCCGTCGACGGGGATGGACTCGCCGGGGCGCACGCGCAGCACCTGGCCAGGCAGGATGGCGTCGACATCGACGGTCGTCTCGGTGCCGTCCTCGGCCACGATGGTCGCGGTCTTGGGCGCCAAGTCGATCAGGGCCTCGATGGCGCCGCCGGTCTTGGACTTGCTGCGCGTCTCGAGGTATTTGCCTACGGTTACCAGTGACAGAATTGTGCCGGCGCTTTCAAAATACAGGTTGTCCATGCCTGTCATCATGGCCTCGTGGACCTGTCCCGCGGCCAGCTGGTCGGCCATGATAAACATGGCGTAGAGCGACCAGGCGATGGATGCGGTGGCGCCGACGGCGATGAGCGCGTCCATGGTGGGCGCGCCGTGGGCCAGTGATTTAAAGCCGTTGATAAAGTAGGCGTCGTTGACATAGACGATGGGGATGAGCAGGACGAGCTCGGTGAGGGCGAGCGTCATGCTGTGGGTGTGGTCGGTGAAGATGCTAGGCAGCGGCCAGCCGAGCATATGCCCCATGCCTATGTAGAACAGCGGGATGAGGAAGACGATCGAAACGATGAGTCGGGCGCGCATGGCGGAGGCGGCCGCCTCCAGCTTTTTGGTGGGCGACTCCATATGGGCGGTGCCGGACCTGGCTTGCGCGCTGCCGCTTGGGGCAGCACCGGTGCCCGCGTCGACGGGCGATGCCGAGTAGCCCGCGCGGTCGACGGCGGCGCAGATGTCGTCGGGGGCGACCTGCGCGGGATCGTAGTCGACCAGCATGGAACCGGCGAGCAGGTTGACCGCGACGCTTTGGACGCCGTCGAGCTTGCTGACGGCGCGGTCCACGTGCGCCTGGCAGGCGGCGCACGTCATGCCACCCACATCGAACGTATCTTGAGCCATGGCTTCTCCTTTCTGTGACGTAATGTCGGAAATGTTAACCTGCCGATACTATACACCCATACCCCCTGGGGGTGTCCAGTAGAGAAATGGGATACACTCATATTCGATACAGAGTGGGATGACTGCCCTGCATTTCTTTCGACGCTATAGCCCAACGCCCCGTCATCTGTGGTTTACGTGGGGGCATGCGATGCGCGGGTATACTAACCGGCGGCGAATCTGCTCCATCGCTTAGAGCTGCTGCGTCTGGACGGCGCGTGATAGGGCTGCCAAAGCGATCGCCAGCGTGCTGAGCAACGTCCTCTCTGTGCGCACCCGTTTTTGTATGTATTAGCGCACTACCAAGCACGCCAGCGCGGCCGCATGCCGTGCCCATAGCGCGTGCAGATAAGGAACAACAACATATGCGTAATTCTGTATCCGACGTCACCGACGCCGAGATTCTGGACGAGGCCCGCGAGGCCATGACCCAGGCTGCCTTCGATGCCGCCGATGAGGCCAATGCTGCCCAGGCCGTCGAGTCCGCTACCGAGAGCCTGCCCGCCTTTGACGAGCTGGGCCTTTCCGACGAGATACTTCGTGCCATCGAGAACCTAGGCTACACGGCGCCCACGCCTGTCCAGGCTGGCTCGATCCCCGTGGTGCTCGAAGGCCGCGACTTGCTTGCCGCCGCTCAGACCGGCACCGGCAAGACGGCCGCCTTCTTGCTGCCGACCATGAACAATCTGGAGCACATCGCTCCACCTAAGCCCGTGCGCGAGCGCGGCGGCCGCAACCGCCGCCGCGGTGCTAAAAAGCCCGAGGGCAACGGCCGTGGCCCCGTGATGCTCGTCATCACTCCTACGCGCGAGCTTGCCCAGCAGATCGACGAGGTTGCGAGCAAAATCGCCGACGTCACCGGCCATGTCGCCGTGACCGTCGTGGGCGGCGTGAGCTACAAGCCGCAGACCGCGGCACTCAAGTACGGCTGCGACATCCTGGTCGCCACGCCGGGCCGTCTGGTCGATCTGATCGAGCAGGGCGCCTGCCACCTGAACGAGGTTAAGGTCTTGGTGCTCGACGAGGCCGATCGCATGCTCGACATGGGCTTTCTGCCCGCCGTCCGCCGCATTGTGCGCGAGACGCCGGCCGAGCGCCAGACGCTGCTGTTCTCGGCGACCCTCGACGAGGAGGCCGTGGGCGAGATCACCGACCTGGTGAGCGACCCGGCCCGCGTGGAGATCGCGCCCGCCACGTCGACCGCCGACACCGTCGACCAGTTTGTGTTCCCGGTGTCCATCGAGGCCAAGAACAACCTGCTGCCCGAGTTCCTCAAGAAGGAGGGTCCGGAGCGCACCATTGTCTTTATGCGCACCAAGCATCGCGCCGACAGCTGCTGCCGTCGTCTGGAGCGTAAGGGCATCAAGGCCGCCGCGATTCACGGTAACCGCAGCCAGGCCCAGCGCGAGCGTGCCCTTTCGGCCTTCCGCGACGGCACCGTCGACGTGCTGGTGGCGACCGACGTGCTCGCCCGCGGCATCGACATCAGCGACGTGCGCTATGTCGTGAACTTTGACGTGCCGGCCGAGCCGACCGACTACATCCACCGTATTGGCCGTACGGGCCGCGCAGGCGAGCTAGGCTGGGCCATCACGTTTGTGACCGAGCAGGATGTGGACGAGTTCTACGAGATCGAAAAGCTCATGGACAAGACCGCCGACATCTACGAGGCCGGCGACCTGCATGTGGGTCCCAACCCGCCTGCGGTTGATCCCGAGCGCGACCCTGCGGCCTTTAAGGTGAAGAAGAAGACCAAGCGCGGCAAGTCCAAGAGCAAGAAGAAGCTTGAGCAGGCACGTCGCGACGGCAAGCGCAACGGCGACGACTACGGCGATGTTGCCGGTCGTTCCAACCGCGGTCGCGACGAGCGCCGCAGCGACGGCGAGCGCCCGAGCCGTCCCAAGCGCGGCGGCAAGACCCGCGTGCGCGAGGGCGTTCAAGCTCGCGTGGATGAGGCCGTTGAGAGCGTGGCCCGCGAGGTGGCTGCCGAGGAGCGCGCTGGTACTGGTGCCGCTGAGCAGCCTGCGCACGGTAACCGTGCCGAGCGTCGTGCCAAGCAGTTCCAGGGTGAGGCACATCGCCGTCGTCGCGAGGATGAGGATCGCGGTGGCCGTCGTCGTGTCGAGCGCGAGGACGAGGGCCGCGGTTCGCGCGGTGGCAAGCGCGGTTCGGGCGACCGCCGTCGTTCCGGTCGTGATGGCGAGCGCGGTGGCCGTGATGAGCGTCGCGGCGGCGAGGGTCGTGGTGAGCGTGCTGCCCGTGGCGGTGAGTCCCGCGGCGGCAAGCGCTTTGAAGAGCGCGGTAGCCGCGGCGGCGAGCGTCGCGAGGGTGCTCGCGGCAATGGCGGCCGCGGCGGCGCTGGTCGTTCTAACGAGTTGCGCGATCGTCGTGACCCGCGTGCCAGCCGCGATCGTCGCGATGACTGGCGCAACTACGACGATACCCGCGAGGAGCGTCGTGGCGGCTATCGTGGCACTCGCGGCGGCAACCAGGCCGGCTCCCGTGGCGGCCGTGCCGGCGGTCGCGATAACCGTGGCAGCTATGGCAACAGCCGTGGCGGCAAGCGCGGCAGCAGCTCCCGTCGCCCCGGTGACGGTGGCGGCAAGCGCAAGTAACATGCTCGTCGCGCGGTAAGGCGAGACGAGTTTGGGCCCCGAGCAACTACACTCGGGGCCCTTTTTTGTTTGCCGTATCCGATCGCTAGTTCAAATGTGATTTCCTCGGGAATGCATCTAGAGGATGCCGTGGACCTGTTTCCTGCCATGCGGCAATGGGTCCCATGGGGTGCGCCGTGCATTTTTTGGAGTATTCTGCAGTTCGAGTTGTCTGCATATGATTCGACGTCGCCAACGGTGGCCTTCGGATATCCCTGGCGAGCGTTCTGAGTCAGATTTCGCCGTTTTCCGGAGCAGGGGCGCGTATTTTCGCCATGTCGGGACTTAGAATGATACGGCGCCCTACAGTTTTGCCCACCCGCGGCGGTGCTAGCGTGGTCACGTTGCAGAATACTCCGTTTTTTGCACGGGCCAGGATGGGGTACCTCAGGAGAACACAGCGGTATTCCGTAAATATATACAATCTGTACCATAATTTATGCAAAATGAAGAGGCAGACAGCGTAGGGTGGGTGCATTGGGGTGCTTGGTGCATTAAAACGGGGACCCCACGTGCCGTATACTCTGGCTGGATGTGAAAACGGCTTGACGCGTTGCTGAGCGTAGGGGGAGGGTGTCTAGATGAGCGTATTCGAAATTGTGTTTAGTCCGACGGGTGGAACGGAGAAGGTGTCTTGCCTTGTGGCTGGAGCGCTGGACAAGAATACTGTTACCGTCGATCTGACCGATAGCGGGCTAGATTTCAGCGCTGTCTCGATGACTGAGGACGACGTGGCCGTAATCTCTGTGCCGGCGTATGCCGGTAGAATCCCGGCTGTGGTGGCTGACCGGTTGGGCATGGTGCGCGGCAACGGGGCTCGGGCTGTTTTGGTTTGTGTATACGGAAACCGCGCGTTTGAGGACACGCTCGTAGAGCTGGAGGACGTTGCGAAGTATGCGGGATTCCGGGTGATCGCGGCAGTTGCAGCCATTGCAGAACATTCCGTTGCTCGTCAGTTTGCTGCTGGGCGACCGGATGCGCAGGATGCGGCGCAGCTCGCAGAGTTTGCGCAGCAAATTCAGCAAAAGCTGTTGGCTGAGGATGCGTCCGAGCCCTCTATCCCCTGCAATCGTCCTTATAAACAAGCTGGAGGTCGCCGCATGGCACCCGAGGCAACAGGGGATTGCGTCTCCTGCGGTGCATGCGCCGCGGCGTGCCCCGTTTGTGCTATCGACAAGGGCGACCCCAAGCGAGCAGCTGGCGAGGCGTGCATCTCCTGCATGCGCTGCATCGCCGTATGTCCGCGAGGCGCTCGCAAGCTTGATCCCAACAAGCTATCCGCTGTTTCCCAGATGCTGAGCAAGGTTTGCGTCGTGCGGAAGGAATGCGAGCTCTTTATCTAGCGCATACGAAATTGGTGCAATGGGGCCAGGTTAATCTGCATCAACGTCTTGAAGTTGCGGTGGAATACGGACTGTTTTGGCCTTTTGAGCGGCTTTGCAGTCCCTATTTCACCGCAACTCATGATTGGTGCAAAGTAACCTGTCCCCAATGCACCAGAGCGAGGAGTGTTCCCGAGTGCCGGCAGAAAAGGAACGTCCCTAAGTGCCGCTTAAATACCGTTTATCGAAGAAAAAATACCGCTCACCGGTCATAATGACTATTCTGGCTTTGTTGTTGCCTACAATAACCCCCGTAAAAAGAAATGCGGAAGGTTACCGAGTCCCCTCGGACATGGGCCTAACCAAAGTCTTTGAACGGGTGCGTCTCAATGGGCGCATTCGATTGATTTTGGTTGGGCTATATTTATGAAGGGACATGTCACCATGGGTTTCTTTTCTCGCCTTATGGGTGGCTCGGATAAGCAGGCGACTGCGACTTCCGAGTTCGAAATCCTCGCCCCTGTTTCCGGCGAGCTTGTTAATCTAGAAAAAACCAATGACCCCGCTTTTAGCAGCCGTGCGGTGGGTGATGGCGTTGCCGTGGTTCCCCAAGAGGGAACGGTGTGCGCTCCTGTTTCCGGCACCGTCGCGGCGCTGTTTCCGACTGAGCACGCGCTGGGCATCATGTCCGACGACAGCTCTGCTCAGGTGATGCTGCACATCGGAATCGACACTGTTAAGCTTGAGGGCAAGGGCTTCCATGCGCTTGTTGCCCAGGGTGACCATGTCGACGCGGGCCAGCCCCTCGTCGAGGTCGATTTCGACGTGGTTCGCGCTGCCGGCTTTGATCCCACGGTCTTCGTTATCGTGTGTGAGCGTTCGGAGAACTCGACTCTTCGTGAGCATGCTTCCGGCCCTGTTGCTGTTAAAGAGCCTGTCGTCTGGCTTTCCGAGTAAATTCTTGTGGTGGGTACCGTGGTTATCAAGCGAGTTTTTAACAACAACGTCGCAATGGTCACTTCGGACGATGGCTCCGAGCTCATCGTCATCGGTCGAGGCCTCTGCTTTGGCCGTCATGCCGGCGATGCCATCGACGAGGCGTCGATCGAAAAGACCTACGCGTTGCAGGAGGGAACTTCTCAGGACTCGCGTACGATCGACCGCTTGGCACATCTTTTGGAGTCCATCCCCACCGTCAACCTCGTGATTTCCGAGGAAATCGTTCAGATGCTTCGTCGAGAGCTCAATGCCGACATCAACGATAAGATTCTCATTGCTCTCGCAGACCATATCAGCCTTGCTTTGGAGCGCGAGCGCAAGGGCGTCCCCTGTGAGAATCCGTTGCTGCTCGAGATCCAGCAGTTCTATCGCAAGGAGTATGCACTTGCGGGCCGTGCGCTGCAGATTATCAAGGAGTATATGGGCATTCAGATGAGCGAAGAAGAGCAGGGTTTCATTACGCTGCATATCGTCAACGCCACCATGCCGCAACGCTCCGATCGTTTGATTGTTTCGGTCCAGCTTGTTCGCGACGTGCTCGCGATTGTTTCCAAGCGCTATGCTACGACCCTCGATGACACCTCGCTGCCTTACGAACGTTTCGTTCGTCACCTGCAGTTTTTCGCACAGCGAGCGCTCGATCCTACGGCAGGGCAAATCAACGGAGACGCGCTGTTCCGAATCGATGAAACGGCGTATCCGTGCGCATTCTCGTGCGCGGACGCCATAGCCGCCCACTTGTCGTCTACCTATAACGTTGTCGTTACCGATGCTGAGAAGAGTTATCTCGCATATCACATTGTTAACCTGCTTGGAGAACCTGGTCTCTAGGCATAACGTGCCCACACATCGATTGATATAAGGCAAGGCTCACGGTCTTGTCCAGGGCACATCTGTCTTAATTTGCGGAAAAGGAAGGGGAGTACCGCTATGACCGCAAAAAAGAAGTTCAATTTCAAAGCGCCGTTGGAGGTGTTCGCGAAGTCGATCGTTCAGCCGATGATGTATCTCTCGGTTGCCGGCATCCTGCTCATCGTGGGCATCATTCTGACCAACAAGACCATCTGCGCTTTGGTCCCCGTACTGGGCTCCGGTCCGTTCCAGCTTGTGGGCGCCGTTGTCTATCAGTCGCTGATGTTTATCATCAACAACCTCTCGATTCTGTTCTGCGTGGGCATCGCCGGCGCCATGGCAAAGAAGAACAAGGGCCATGCTTCGCTGATTGCCCTGATGTCGTTCTTCCTGTTCCTGCAGGCTAACAACATCGTGCTCAACGCCACCGGCTCTCTTGCCGATGCGAGCGGCATGCTCGGTCTTACCGGAACCGGCCAGGCCACCGTTATGGGCATTCAGGTGCTCGATACCGGCGTGTTCGGCGGCATCATCCTTGGTTGCATCACCGGTGCCGTGTTCAACAAGTACTCGAACAAGCAGTTCCCCATTGCCCTTTCGATGTTCTCGGGCGTCCGCTTCCCGTTCCTGATTATGATCATCATTTCCTGGATCATGGGCGCTGGCTTCTGCATCGTTTGGCCTCCGGTTCAGGGTGCCATCTCCTCCGTTGCCGGCATCATTAAGGAGTCGGGCAACATCGGTCTGTTTATCTACGGCATGCTCAACAAGCTGCTCGTTCCCACCGGTCTGCACCACCTCATCTACACCCCGTTCCAGTTCTCCGATGTGGGTGGCACCCTGACGCTGGGTGATCAGGTTATTGCCGGCGCCTATCCCATCCGTGTTGCCGAGATGGCAATGACGGGTCAGCCCTTCTCCGATAGTACGTATTTCAACAGCTACACCTTCAACAACCTGTGGCCCTACATCGGTATCGGTCTCGCCTTTATCGTCACCGCTTACAAGGGGAACAAGGATAAGACCAAGGCCGTTATTATCCCGCTGATCATCACCGCCGTGCTCTCCTGCGTGACCGAGCCCATGGACTTCCTCTTTGTCTTTGCCGCTCCCGTGCTCTTTGTCGTTCACTCGGTTCTTTCCGGCATCTTCCTGGTTCTGCTCAAGGTCCTCTCCGTGCCCGCTTCGACTGCAGGCGGCATCATTAACATCGTGGTTTCCAACCTGGTTCTTGGCGTCGATAAGACCAACTGGCCGGTTATGCTGGTGCTCGGAGTCGTCAACGCCGCGCTGTACTTCTTCCTCTTCACCTTCCTCATCAAGAAGCTCAACCTCCACACGCCTGGTCGCGAGGAGGAGTCCGAGCTCGCCGAGTCCGTTGCCGAGGGCGAGGCCGCCGCGTCTGTCGCGGTGAAGCAGGGCGCTGTTGCCGCGGCTCCCGCAGAGGGCGTCGATGCGGGCATTGCCGACCTGGTTGCAGGTCTTGGTGGCAAGGACAACATCGAGGAGCTCGAGAACTGCTTTACGCGTCTCCGCGTGAACGTTAAGAACCCGGACCTCATCAATGAGGACCTCATCAACCACGTGCCCAACAGCGGCATCAACCGCAACGGCAATAATATCCAGATCATCTTTGGCATGAAGGTCGCCGAGATGCGCGACAAGGTCGAAAACGCAATTGAGAAGGAGCAGTAAACAATGATCATTACTCTGTGTGGTGGCGGATCCACCTTTACCCCCGGCATCGTCAAGTCCATCGCCCTGCGCAAGGACGAGCTCGACGTTGACGAGATTCGTCTGTACGACATCAACGAGGAGCGCCAGCGCAAGATCGGCGTGCTCGTGGACTGGATTTTGCACGAGGACCTCGGCCTGGACATCAAGCTCACGGTGACCACCGACAAAAAGACGGCTTTTACCGACGCGAGCTTCGTGTTTGCCCAGATGCGCGTGGGCGGCTACGCCATGCGCGAGCAGGACGAGAAGATTCCGCTGCGTCACGGCTGCGTGGGTCAGGAGACTTGCGGTTGCGGCGGCCTTGCCTACGGCATGCGCACCATCTTCCCCATGGTCGAGCTGATCGATGACGTTGAGAAGTACGCCAAGAAGGACTACTGGATTCTCAACTACTCCAACCCTGCCGCCATCGTCTCCGAGGGCTGCCGCGTGCTGCGTCCCAACGCTCGCATCATCAACATCTGCGACATGCCGATCGCGATCATCGACGTGGTTTGCGCCGCGCTCGATATCGACAAGAAGGATGTCGAGTACGATTACTTTGGCCTCAACCACTTTGGTTGGTTCACCTCGATCCGCCACAAGGGCGAGGAGGTGCTCCCGCAGCTGCGCGAGTACATCAAGGAGCATGAGATTCTGCTGCCCGACTCTTACCTCAAGGGCATGGGCTCGCTCATGGCAAAGAAGCCCGAGGAAGCCGTCGACGAGCACCCCGAGCAGAACCGCCACACCAAGGGCAGCTGGTACTACGTCTGGAAGGGCGAGTACGAGATCATGGAGTGCTTCCCGGAGTACCTGCCCAACACGTATCTGAACTACTACCTGCAGCAGAAGGAGTTCGTCGAGCACTCCAACCCCGAGCGCACCCGTGCTAACGAGGTTGAGGAGACGCGCGAGAAGAACCTCTTCGACGGCATCGACCATTACGAGAAGACGGGCGAGATCGACGAGAGCACGTTCTATGCGGGCAGCCACGGCGACTGGATTGCCGATCTGGCTATCGCTCTGAAGAACGACACCAAGCAGCGCTTCCTGGTCATTTGCGAGAACAAGGGCGCCATCCCCAACATGCCCTACGACGCTATGGTCGAGCTGCCTGCCTACATTGGCAAGAACGGCCCCGAGGTCATCAGCCGCGACAACATTCCGCTGTTCCAGCAGGGCCTCATGATGCAGCAGCTGAACTCCGAGAAGCTCATTGTCGAGGCTACGATCGAGGGTTCGTACGAGAAGGCGCTCAAGGCCTTTACGCTCAACAAGACCGTGCCGTCGATGAAGGTCGCCAAGGAGGTTCTCGACGACATGATCGAGGCCAACAAGGGTTACTGGCCCGAGCTTAAGTAAAAGCAACAGGGTCGCTGGCCGCATGCCTGAAGCAATGCCCCGCCCACGTGATTGCGTGGGCGGGGCATTGTCGTTTGGTAACGCGTTTTATCAAATATGGCATTTATCTGCGGTAATGTTCTATTTCACCGCTGAGGGTGACATTTTATACCGCCTGCCGAACCGTATGGAGACCTCACAACTTTTTAGGTCAGTGTTGTGCGTGTAGCAATTTCGCCCGGCCTCGCCTCCGGGCTGCCATGTGAGAGGGGATCTTATGGCTCGACTGCACGTAATGGAACGCAGCCACGCTCAGGCCGTCATGGACGACCTGCACGATGCACTCGGACGTCGTCTGGCGGTGAGTTCGCTCGCCCCGTGCCCCGTCGAGTTTACGGCGGCGCTCGTCAACCTGTGCTCCACCCAGAGCTGCGGCAAGTGCACGCCCTGCCGCGTGGGCCTGAGCGCGCTGAGCGACCTGCTCGCCGATGTGCTCGAGGGCCGCGCCGACGAGTCCACGCTCAACTTGATTGAGCGCACGGCCCGCACCATCTACCTTTCGAGCGACTGCGCCATCGGCTACGAGGCCGGCGCCATGGCACTCACCGCCATCCGCGGTTTCCGCGATGATTTTGAGCACCACATCCGCGAGCACTCCTGTGGCTTTGACCGCGAGGCCCGCGTCCCGTGCGTCTCGGGCTGCCCGGCGCACGTCGACATTCCCGGTTACATTTCGCTGGTCGAGGCCGGCCGCTATGCCGATGCCGTCAAGGTCATCCGCAAGAACAACCCGCTGCCGCTCGTCTGCGGTTTGGTGTGCGAGCATCCCTGCGAGATGCACTGCCGTCGCGGCATGGTCGACGATCCCATGAACATCCTCGCCCTCAAGCGTTTTGCCGTTGAGCACAGCGACCTCAACGATTACAAGCCCAGCGTGGCCGACAACACCGGCAAGCGCGTCGCCGTGATCGGCGGCGGCCCGGCCGGTCTTTCTTGCGCCTACTACCTGGCCGTGATGGGCCACAAGGTGACCATTTTTGAGCAGCGCCACCACCTGGGTGGCATGCTGCGCTACGGAATCCCCAGCTATCGTCTGCCACGCGAGCGCCTGCAGGCCGAGATCGACTGGATTATGAGCGCCGGCATCGATGTGGAACTCGACCACTCCGTGAACGGCGAGGAGCTCGCCCGTCTACGCGACGAGTTCGATGCCGTCTACCTAGCCATCGGTGCCCACAGCGACAAGAAGCTCGGCCTTCCGGGCGAAGAGGCGCCCGGCGTTGAGTCGGCCGTCAAGATGCTGCGTGCCATCGGCGATGACGAGCTGCCCGACCTGAGCGGCCAGCGCGTGTGCGTCATCGGCGGCGGCAACGTTGCCATGGACGTGGCACGCTCTGCCGTGCGCTGCGGTGCCGAAAAGGTAAGCATCGTCTACCGCCGTCGCATCTGCGATATGACGGCCCAGGATGCCGAGATCGCCGGTGCCCAGGCCGAGGGCTGTGAGGTGCTGGAGCTGACGGCCCCGCTCGCCATCGAGACGGGCGAGGACGGTCGCGTGAACGGCCTGCGCGTGCAGCCGCAGATTATCGGCGAGCCCCGCCGCGGTCGTCCGGCTCCGCGTGCCGCCGCCACGCCCGAGCACGTCATCCCCTGCGAGCGCGTGTTTGTGGCCATTGGCCAGGACATCGATTCCAAGCCGTTTGAGGAGATGGGCATTGCCTGCAAGTGGGGCTGCGTCGTCACCGATTCGGATGGCGCCGTGCCCAACTTCGATGGCCTCTTTAGCGGCGGCGACTGCCAGACCGGCCCCGCTACCGTCATCCGCGCCATCAATGCCGGCCGCGTGGCTTCGGCAAACATCGACCGCTATCTGGGCTTCGACCACAAGATCAAGCTCGACGTGGAGCTGCCGACCGTCCAGTTTAAGGGCAAGCACGAGTGCGGCCGCTGCGAGCTGGGCGAGCGCGAGGCCGGCGAGCGCATTCACGATTGGAATCTGGTCGAACAGGGCCTTACCGAGGAGGAGGCGCGCCAGGAGGCGAGCCGCTGCCTGCGCTGCGACCACTTTGGCTTTGGCGCGTTCCGCGGAGGGAGGAACCTGGAATGGTAGAGCCCAACAAAACCACCGTCATCGACAACACCGAAAACGGAGCGCATAACATGGTCAAGCTCACTATCGATAAGTGCGAGGTCGTGGTTCCCGAGCACACCACGATCCTGGATGCGGCCAAGTCCGTCGGCATTCAGATTCCCACCCTGTGCTACCTGCGCGATCTAAACGAGATCGGTGGCTGCCGCGTGTGCGTGGTCGAGGTTGAGGGCTGCGACCAGCTGGTTGCCGCCTGCAACAACTACGTGCTCGACGGCATGGTGGTCCATACCAACAGCCCCAAGGCCCGCGAGGCCCGTCGCACCAACGTACAGCTGCTGCTGTCCCAGCACGATTCGCAGTGCACGAGCTGCGTGCGCAGCGGTAACTGCAACCTGCAGACCATCGCCAACGACCTGGGCGTTTTCTATCTGCCGTATCAAAGGCATTTGGCGGGCGAGGGCTGGGATTTCGATTTTCCCATCATCCGCGAAAACGACAAGTGCATTAAATGCATGCGCTGCATCAAGGTGTGCGAGAGCGTGCAGGGCCTAGGGATTTGGGACCTGACCAACCGCGCCACGCATACCGCCGTGGGCACCCGTGGGCGTGCGCCGATCGGCAAAACCGATTGCGTCGCGTGCGGCCAGTGCATAACGCATTGCCCGACGGGCGCACTGCGCGAGCGCGACGATACCGAGACCGTGTTCGATGCTCTCGCCGATCCCGACAAGATCGTGCTGGTGCAGATTGCGCCGGCCGTGCGCAGCGCCTGGGGCGAGGAGCTCGGCATATCTCGCGAGGAGGCTACCGTTGAGCGCTTGGCTTGCGCGCTGCGCCGCGTTGGCTTTGAGTACGTGTTCGATACCGATTTCTCGGCCGACCTCACCATTATGGAGGAGGGCTCCGAGCTGCTCGAGCGCCTGGGCGAGGCCGTTAAGGGTGAGGGTGATGGCCGCGGCTTGCCCATGTTTACGAGCTGCTGCCCGGGCTGGGTACGCTTTGTGAAGGCCCGCTATCCGGAGTTTGTCGACAGCCTGTCTACGTCCAAGTCGCCGCAGCAGATGTTCGGCGCCATCGCCAAGACCTACTATGCCAAAGTGCTGGGCGTGGAGCCCGAGCGTCTGTTTGTGGTGTCCGTGATGCCGTGCACGGCCAAGAAGGCCGAGTGCGCGCTGCCGAGCATGGTGGGCGAGGACGGCACGCCCGATGTGGACGTTGCGCTGACGGTGCGCGAGATGGTGCGCATGATCCGCGCGAGCCACGTGAGCGTGGACACGCTGGTCGAGGAGCCGCTCGATACGCCGCTGGGCTTTGGCACGGGCGCGGGTGTGATCTTTGGCGCCACGGGCGGCGTGATGGAGGCCGCCGTGCGCTCGGCCTATTACCTGGTGACGGGCAAGAACCCCGACGCCGACTTCTTTACCGATGTGCGCGGCCTGGACGGCTGGAAGGAGGCCGTGGCCGATATCGATGGCACCAAGGTGCGCGTCGCCGTGGCACACGGGCTGGGCAACGCTGCCCGTCTGCTCGACGCGATTCGCGACGGCCGCGTGAGCTATGACTTCGTTGAGGTTATGGCGTGCCCGGGCGGCTGCGTCGGTGGCGGCGGTCAGCCCATCCACGACGGCTGCGAGCTGGCAGCCGAGCGTGGCCAGGTGCTCTGGGGCCTGGATGCCGCTGCGGACATTCGTTTCTCGCACGAGAATCCCGATGTCCAGGCGTGCTACCGCGAGTTCTTGGGCGAGCCGCTCTCGTCGCTGGCTGAGGATCTGCTGCATACCGACCATCACGCATGGACGATGCCTAACGAGGGGACGTGCTAGCGATGCGCGCGTTTGATTTTGAGCTGTCGCGCCGGGGGTTTGCCTCGGCGCTTGCCGCGGGTGCGCTGTCGCTTGCACTCGCGGGCTGTGGCGGCGGGGCTGCCGGTGCCGGGTCCGCCGCGGGCTCGGCTGCCACGGACGGCGCCGGTGCTGCTGCAGAGCCGGTCGAGGTGCGCGTCGCCTCGCTCAAGGGGCCGACCTCGATTGGTCTGGTGCAGTTTATGGACCGGGCAGCCGATGGCGAGACGGACAATGAGTTCGACTTTGCGATCAATACTGCCGCCGATGAGATTGTGCCCAAGGTCATTCAGGACGATATCGATATCGCCCTGGTGCCCGCCAACGTGGCGAGCGTACTCTACAACAAGACTGAGGGTGCGGTGCAGGTCATCGACATCAACACGCTGGGCGTGCTGAACGTGGTGACGGGTAACGCGAGTGTGGCCTCGTTTGGCGATCTGGCGGGCCATACCGTCTATATGACGGGCAAGGGCACCACGCCGGAGTACGTCATGAACTACCTGCTGGAGCGCGCGGGCTTGGCCGGTCAGGTGGCGCTCGAGTTTAAGAGCGAGCCTACCGAGGTGCTCTCGGTGCTGCTTGCCGATCCGTCTGCCGTGGGCGTGCTACCCGAGCCGTTCAAGACGGCGACCATCGCCAAGAGCGAGGACAAGCTGTCGGCTCCGGTAAGTCTGACCGATGTGTGGGATGAGCTGGCAGGTGACACGGGTTCGCGCCTGCTGACGGGCGTGACCGTGGTGCGCCGTGTCTTTGCCGAGGAGCATCCCGATGCCGTGGCGGAATTCCTGAGCTGCCATGCTGCGAGCGTTGAGGCCGTGAACGCGGCTCCGGCGGACTGGGCTCAGTCCGTGGTCGATGCGGGTATCGTGGATAACGCCGCGATTGCCGAAAAGGCGATTCCCGGGTGCATGCTCGTGTGCCAGACGGGGAAGGATATGAAGGCGGCACTCGGTGGGTACTTGCGGGTGCTGGCCGATGCGGACGCGAGCGCCGTGGGCGGCAAGCTCCCGGCCGATGATTTCTACTACATGGAGTAGCCCGTGCGTGCGTTTGCTCGACAAATGACAAAGCGTATGAAGGCGGTGGCGGCAGCAGGTGCCGTTGCCGCCTTTTGGCTTGCCGTGTGGGCTTTCGCGGCGGCGCTGGTGGCGCAGCCGCTGATTTTGCCGGGGCCGGGCGCTGTTGTGGTGGCGTTGCTGCGGCTGGTGTGCGATGCCAACACGTGGGCGATTCTGGTGGGCTCAGGCGCACGAATCTTGGGCGGACTGGCGCTTGCCGCGATCTGCGGCGGTGTACTGGCGGGAGTCTCGGTGCGGTCGCGGACGTTTGCCCGTCTGGTGGCGCCGGCGCTTTCGTTTGTAAAGGCGACGCCGGTTGCCTGCGTGGTGGTTCTGCTGCTCATTTGGCTGGGGTCGGCGCGCGTGAGCATTGCAGCGGTCTTTTTGATGGCACTGCCGGGCGTGTATTTTTCGCTGGCCGAGGGCTTGGCACAGGTGAATAAACCGCTGGAGCAGATGTTCCGTCTGCATGGCGTGCGCGGCTGGCGCCTGTTTTGCGCCCATACCTGGCGCGAAGTCCTGCCGTTTGTGCTTTCGTGCGCCCGCGCCGTGATCGGCATGAGCTGGAAGGCCGGCGTGGCAGCCGAGCTGATCGGCATGGCGGTGGGCACCGTGGGCGAGCGCATCTATCAGGCAAAGCTTTTGATTGAGACGGCTGATTTGCTGGCGTGGACCGTGCTGGTCGTTGCCGCCTCGTGGGCGTGTGAGCGCGTGCTGGTGTGGCTGCTGCGGGTTTCGGGACCCGTGGCGTGGCGCGCGGCCGTGCGGGCGCATGGGCATGGACTGCGCGGGCATGCGGGGGCTGCGAGCGATGGCGCCGCAGCGGAGCTTGCGCTTGCCGTGGGCGATCGTGCGCCCTGGGCGCCGGCGCTGGATGGTCTGGTGCTCAACGTGCCTGCGGGTGGGCGTATCTGCGTGATGGGCGCTTCGGGCATGGGCAAGTCGACGCTGCTTTCGTTGGCAGCGGGGGAGTGCGCGCCGTGCTCGATGGTGTTTCAGGATGCACGCTTGGTAGAGGGCAGCTCGGCTTTGGATAACGTGCTGGTGTGTGCCGATGCGCGCGTGGATGCTTCGAACGCTACGACCTTGCTGCGCCGGTTGGTGCCGGGAATCGACGTGCATGTTCGCGTGGCTGAGCTTTCGGGCGGGCAGCGCCGTCGTGTCGAGATCGCTCGAGCCCTGCTGTGTGGCGGCTGTGCCGTCATTCTGGATGAGCCCTTTACCGGCCTGGACGCCGCCGCGCGCGATGCGACGGCCGAGGCCGTGCTAGACCTGCTCGACGGTCGCACGCTCTTGCTCGCCACGCACGATGTCGTCGACGCTCAAGCCCTCGATATCTCGGACATCATCACGCTCTAAAAACTTACTCAGCAACAAAATGATTCGTTTTCCTCCGTCCCCATGGGGTCGGGTGTGGTATTCTATCTGCGGGGTAATACTTAGGAATACCTAGTAATACCAACGCCGCAGAAACAAACTCCGGATGCGGGCCAATCGGGTTGCCTTCACAGCCCGTCGCCCAGCCGCGTGGCCCGCATCTATCCGCACTACCGTCGTTTCAAAAAGGAAGCGCCATGGCAGAACACATGACCCCCGTAGTCGCGAAGGTCTTGCCCGAGGAGAAGGCAGCCTTCGCGGCGGCAACCCAGCTCGTGGGCACCACGCCGTCCAACGCCATCCGCATGTTTATCGCCGCGTTCAATCGCTGCGGCACCTTCCCGTTCGACATCTCGCCCAGCGGGGCTTTTGGCAAAGACTGTCCCCAACAGCTAGTCGTTGAAGAACGTTCCCAATGACTAGTCGTCGGGAGGAGGTTGGCATGCTCAATGCGATGATTTGGGCGCTTGCCTGTTTTGGCGTCGTTGCTGTCGATATTGCCCTGAGCGTCGTTTTGTTTTCCGCCCTTGGCGTCGCATCGGTGTTCATGGGTTTTTCGATCGATGACCTCGACATTCAATTGCTTCAGGCCGTCGCGCAGACAGCATCGTTTTTGATGGCGCTGCTGTGGTGGCGTTATCTGTGGCCGCGTTCGTTTATGGCACGCCGGCAAAGCGAACACCCGCTCGGCGGGGGAGCGCGTGGGGCGTGGAAACGCATCGCCTGCGTTATCGTGATCGGCCTGGCCCTGCAGGTGGTTGTTGGCTACGTGACCGACGCCGCGCTGTCGCTGTTGCCCGATGCCGCGGCCGACTACAGCGAGCTTGTCGAGGAAACAGGCATGGGCGACACCAGTTATCTCGCCGTCCTGACTACGGTACTCGGCGCCCCATTTTGTGAAGAGCTGCTGGTGCGCGGCATTATTTTTGAGTTTTCGCTCCGAGCGTTTAATCCGCAGTGCCGCCCACTTTGGAAGCGCCGGCGTCGTGCGAGCGCGCAGGATGGCGCCATGGTGCCTTGGGCGGCCCCAAGCACGTGGGGTATCGCCGCGGCAATCGTGCTGCAGGCGGCCATCTTTGGCTTTATGCATATGAACTGGGTGCAGGGCTGCTATGCGGGCGCTGCCGGCCTCATTTTTGGCTGGGTGCTCGTGACGACCGGAAAGCTCCGCTACACGATTCTGCTGCACTTTGCCTTTAATGCCGGGTCGTATCTCATGACGTTGCTCTGGTTTGTGAACACGCCGCTCGATGTGGCAATTACGGTCGCTATCGCCGGCGTCATCCTCGTTGAGGCAATGCGTTCGCTGCGCCACGCGTGTGGGGTGGATGCAGCGAGCGCACCGCTGCCCTAGTTGCGGCGTCCGCCTCCGTTGGCACCCTGACGCCCCTGGGCCGCGCGGTTGCGGCCGGCAGTGTTCTGCGCGCGCGACATGCCGCCGTGCCCCTTGCTACCCTTGGGCCCCTTGCCGGCGCCACCGTGGGCCTTGCCGCCCTTATTGCCGGCGCCATGTCCGCCGCCAGCAGACGTCTCGCCCGGTCGCGGCGGCACGGGACGGATCAGGCAATGCTTGGTGTAGCCGATCAGATCGCGGCGGCCGGCCTTCTCCAGCGCCTCACGTACCAGCTTGTAGTTCTCGGGCTTGCGATACTGGATGAGCGCGCGTTGCATGGCCTTCTCGTGCGGGTCGCGCGCCACGTAGATCGGCTCCATGGTGCGCGGGTCCACGCCGGTGTAGTACATGCACGTCGACATGGTGGACGGCGTGGGGTAGAAGTCCTGCACCTGCTCGGGCATGTAGCCCATGTCGCGCACGGCCTCGGCAAGGTCCACGGCTTCCTTCATCGTCGAGCCGGGGTGGCTCGAGATCAGATACGGCACCACGTACTGCTTGAGTCCGTACTCGCGGTTCAGGCGCTCAAATTTGCGACAGAACGCATCGTAGACGGCGCGGCTCGGCTTGCCCATCACGGAGAGCACCGCGTCGCTCACATGCTCGGGCGCCACGCGTAGCTGGCCCGAGACATGGTGCTCCAGCAGCTCGCGCAAAAACTCGTCCGAGGCATCGGCCATAGTGTAGTCAAAACGGATGCCGCTGCGGACGAAGACCTTCTTGACGCCCGGCAGCTGGCGTAGGTCGCGCAGCAGCTGCGTGTAGCCGCTCTCGTCGACCACCATGTTCTTGCACACGCTCGGCCATAGGCAGCGCTTGTTCTTGCACACGCCGTGCTTGAGCTGCTTGTCGCAGGCGGGACGGCTAAAGTTGGCCGTCGGTCCGCCTACGTCGTTGATGTAGCCCTTAAACTCGGGATCGCGTGTGAGCAGCTCGGCCTCGCGCATGATCGAGTCGTGGCTGCGCATCTGCAGCACGCGGCCCTGGTGGAAGGTGAGGGCGCAAAACGAACACTCGCCAAAACAACCGCGGTTGGAGCTAATGGAAAACTTGATCTCGGCAAAGGCTGGCACGCCGCCTGCCGCGTCGTAGTCGGGATGCCAGTCGCGTGCGTAGGGGAGTTCGGCCACCTCGTCCATCTCGTCGGTGGTGAGCGTGGCCGACGGTGGGTTCTGCACCACATAGACGCTGTTGGGGTAGGGCTCTACCAGACGATGCCCGGTGATGGGGTCCATATTCTGCTGCTGCACATTGAAGCTGCGCGCGTAATTGAGCTTGTCGGCGGCAAGGTCGTCCCAGCTGGGCAGCAAGTCGTAGTCGTAGACCTCGTCGAGCGAGCTGGTGCGGTAGACGGTGCCGTTGATATAGGTGATCTGATCGACGGGCAGCCCCGCGTCGAGCGCGTCGGCGATCTCGACAATCGCGTGCTCGCCCATGCCGTAGATGAGGATGTCGGCGCCCGAGTCGAGCAGCACCGAGCGCTTGAGCTTATCCTGCCAGTAGTCGTAGTGGGCCAGTCGGCGCAGGCTTGCCTCGATGCCGCCGATGATGATGGGGGCGTCCTTGAACGTCTGACGGATGAGATTGCCGTAGACCGTGACGGCACGGTTGGGGCGGTGACCTTCCTCGCCGCCGGGGGTATAGGCGTCGGTGTGGCGGCGGTGCTTGGTCACCGAATAGTGGTTGACCATGGAGTCCATGTTGCCGGCACTGACGAGAAACCCCAGGCGCGGCTCGCCGAGCGCAGTGATGCTGGCGGGGTCGGTCCAGTCGGGCTGGCAGATGATGCCCACTTTGTAACCGTGCGCGTCGAGTACGCGGCTGATGATAGCCATGCCAAAGCTCGGATGGTCCACGTAGGCATCACCGCAGATATAGACGAAGTCGCACTGGTCCCAGCCGCGCGCATCCATGTCGGCGCGGCTGACGGGGAGGAACTTATCGCGGCCCGGGCGCCAGGGACGGGCGGGCGCCGCCGGGGCATGCGTGGGTCGCGAGCCCTGCGTCTTACCGCCGCGCTTTTGCTGCTGGCCGCGCTGGGCATGCTTGCCGTGCTGGTTGTGCTGAGCGTCCTGGGGCTTTTGTGCCACGATTCCTCCCGTTGTTAGTATGCTGCACGTAATTGTAACCAGTCTTTTTGGGACGGCGCTAAAAAGACTGGTGGAGTGCACGAGGCTTCGGGTGTCCCTTGATTATCGACTTCATCCGAACACTTCCCACATTCATCCGCACATGTACGGA
>CABSLA010000002.1 GCA_902478545.1 uncultured Collinsella sp. | reverse complement strand
ACGCTTGAACTGAGAAGGGGGAGGCCTCGCGGCCTCCCCCTTTTTGCGTTGTATACACGTTGTGCTTTGGGACCTACCTCCCCCGTATGCGCTCTTACTGTTTGGCTGTATTTTGAGTCCATCTAGTGTATTTGAGCGATAATTACTCGCATTGGCGTTAGGGAGGGCTTGATGTTTACCGTATTTGTCTTGGGCAATATTGCTTCGGGTAAGTCAACTGCCTGCCGCTATTTCGAATCTCGTGGCGCTATGCTTATCGATCTGGATGAGCTTGCAAAATCTCTGTATGTGCCGGGCTCTGATATCGTCAATACTCTCGCGGATGAATTCGGTTGGGACATTTTGGATGAGGAAGGCGGCATTCGCCGCAGCATCCTCGCTTCTCGAGCTTTCGCTTCTCCTGATTCGGTCGCACGGCTCAATGGCATCGTGCATCCCGTTCTGATTGAACAGCTTTCGCTTAGGATTCTCGATCCGGTTTGTTGTACGGTTTCATCTCCCCGTTATCCCTTTGCGGTGGTCGAGGTTTCTGCTCCGACTGGTTTTGAGGATGCATTTGGCTTGGCTGATGAAATTCTGGTCATCAGCGCCCCTTTGTCAGTTCGTCGCGAGCGCGCTATTCAACGTGGCATGGAGCCATCCGATTTCGATGCTCGTTCTGCTTGCCAGCCCGATGAGTCTGCGCTGTGCAATCTCGCTACAACGGTGATTGATAATGCCGCAGGCGATAATTCGCTCTCTGAGCAGCTTGACTCATGGCTTGCATGCCACGGGTTTATAGATACTCCGGATAAGGAGGAGGCCGATGCCTAAGGCACGTTTCTTTACGTGGTATCGCGTGGCGCCACTTGCCGTTGTGTTCGTCTTCGGCCTTATTTCGCTCGTCTACTCGTGTGCCCCTGCCGCTTTCTTTAAGCCGCTGTATCCGATTGACTACGAGGCGTATGTAAAGCAATCCAGTATTTCGCATAATCTGGATCCGTATCTGGTGTGCGCTGTCATTAAGTCGGAATCGAATTGGGATCCCGAGGCCGAGTCGAATCAGGGTGCTCAGGGATTGATGCAGCTGATGCCCGAGACTGCCCAGGATATGATTGCCAAGGGCCTTGTCGACGGAGGGGAGTATTCGGCCGACAATCTTAACGATCCGGCTACGAATATCGAGTTTGGCTGCGCATACCTCTCGTATCTTCTCGCCTATTTCAACGGTTCGACGGATAGTGCCATCGCCGCCTATAACGCCGGCATGGGCAATGTCGACGGATGGGCGCAGCAGGGTACGTCGCTTCATAATGCAATTACCTTTCCCGAGACGCAGGCGTATCTGATTCGTGTCAATAATGCCTGGGCTCGCTACAAGACCCTCTATCCCGATCGGTTCGTATAGGACTATGCCTGCCGCCTGCGTATACTGCAGATATATGAGTTAGGAGTATCCATGGCGGAATTTGAAGTAGAACGCGTTGGTGGTGAACTTAAGCGCTTTGGCGTTGAAGGCTCTGACGTGCCGTTTAAGGTCGTTTCTCCCTATGAGCCTGCCGGTTCCCAGCCTAAAGCCATTGAGTCGCTTGTGCAGGGCGTGAGGGACGGAGACCGCTATCAGGTTTTGCTGGGCGTGACTGGTTCGGGCAAGACCTTCACGATGGCAAAGACTATTGAGGCCCTGGGAAAGCCGACGCTGATCATGGCTCCGAATAAAACGCTCGCTGCTCAGCTTGCGAGCGAGCTCAAAGAGTTCTTTCCCAATAACGCTGTGGTCTACTTTGTCTCGTATTACGACTACTATCAGCCCGAGGCGTATGTGCCGCAAAGCGATACATATATCGAGAAAGACTCCTCGATTAACGAAGAGGTCGAGATGCTGCGCCATCAGGCGACCGCGTCACTGCTCTCTCGACGTGATGTGATCGTTGTCGCATCGGTCTCGTGTATCTATGGCATTGGCTCTCCTGAGGACTATGCTGGTCTGGCTCCAAACGTCGACAAGAAGGTGCCGCTCGAGCGCGATGACTTTATCCATGCGCTTATCGACATTCAATATGATCGCAATGACTATGACCTGGCGCGTGGCACGTTCCGCGTGCGCGGCGATGTTGTCGACGTGTATCCGCCTTATGCTGAGCATCCGTTGCGGTTTGAGTTCTTTGGCGACGAGGTCGAGCTGATTGCCGAGATCGATGAGGTCACCGGTGAGATGCTTCGTGAGTACGAGGCCATCCCCGTATGGCCGGCATCACACTATGTGACCGAGAAGCCGAAGGTCAAGGCGGCTCTGCAATCGATCAGCGAAGAGTGCGAGAAGCGCGTGGCGGAGCTCAAGGCGACCGACAAGTTGCTCGAGGCGCAGCGTCTGCAGCAGCGCACCGATTATGATCTTGAGATGCTCGAGACGATGGGCTTTTGCAACGGCATCGAGAACTACTCGCGTCATCTGGACGGTCGCAAGCCGGGTGAGCCGCCGTTTACCCTAATCGATTACTTTCCCAAGGATATGCTCTGCATCATCGATGAGAGCCATGTGACGGTGCCGCAGATTCGCGGCATGCACGAAGGTGACCGCTCGCGTAAGGTGACGCTGGTGGAACACGGTTTTCGCCTGCCCTCGGCGCTCGATAACCGCCCGCTTCGTTTCGATGAGTTTGAGGCAAGGATACCCCAGTTCATCTACGTTTCGGCAACACCGGGCGACTATGAGCTGCGGGTTAGCCAGAACGACGTTGAGCAGATTATTCGTCCGACCGGTCTGCTCGATCCCAAGATCGATGTGCGTCCGGTTCGCGGTCAGATTGACGATCTTGAGGACGAGATTCGCGAGCGCGTTGCCCGCAAGGAGCGCGTGCTGGTGACCACGTTGACCAAGCGCATGGCCGAGGACCTGACCGACCATCTGCTTGATGCGGGCATTAAGGTCAATTACATGCATTCTGATACGGCGACAATGGACCGTGTCGAGATCCTGCGAACGCTGCGCGAGGGCAAGATCGATGTTCTCGTTGGCATCAACCTGCTTCGCGAGGGCTTGGATCTTCCCGAGGTCTCACTGGTGGCAATTCTCGATGCCGATAAGGAAGGATTCTTGCGCAACCGCCGTTCGCTGATTCAGACGATTGGCCGCGCGGCCCGTAACGCCGATGGCGAAGTCATCATGTATGCGGACGTTGTGACCGATTCGATGAAAGAGGCCATCGAGGAGACGCAGCGCCGTCGCGAGATTCAGATGGCATATAACGAAGAGCATGGCATTGTGCCCAAGACAGTGCGCAAGGCCATCAACGACATCTCAAGTTTTATTGCCGAGGCCGAAAAAACTGTGGGTTCCAAGGGGCGCTCGAAGGGCGACTCTCTTGGTCATGGCGCATTCTATACGCCCGATGAGTCGGGCGAGGGCGGCGTGCCGGAAACGGTGGCGCCCGAGCAGACACTTGCGGAGCAGTTGGAAGAACTGCCGCATGACGAGCTTGTGCGGATCGTCGAAACCATGGAAGAGGATATGCGTAACGCTTCTGCCGCTATGGACTTTGAGGAGGCGGCGCGCCTGCGCGATGCCGTCGTTCAGATTCGGGCGATGCTCGAGGGTGCGTCTGAGGACGAGACGATCGAGCGCTTACGCTCGCAGGCCCGCAAGGGTTCCACGTTCGCATCGGGCAGAAAACGCCAGGGTGCACGGTTTAAGAAATAGCGAACAGGCCCCGAGTTCCCTGTGGAGCTCGGGGCCTGTGTCTTTTGCGCGCTGGAATTCGTGCGTTAGAGGTCCGCGATCAGGGCTTCGGCACAACGGATGCCGTCGGTGGCCGCGCTCATGATGCCGCCGGCATATCCAGCTCCCTCACCACAAGGGTAGAGGCCCGGGGTCGACACGGCATGGCACGTTCGGTCTCGGGTGACAGTGACCGGTGAGCTCGAACGAGTCTCCACGCCGGTAAGAACGGCATCGGGACGGTCGTAGCCTCGTAGCTTTTTTCCGAGTAGGGGAAGTCCCAGGCGGAGCGACTCGACGATATGCTGCGGCAGGGCTTCGTCAATTGTCGTCCAGGTCACACCGAGCGGATAGGTGGGCTTTACCTTTCCGGGCGCCTTGCTGGCGCGTCCTGCGAGGAAATCTCCGACGAGTTGTGCCGGTGCGTTCCAGTTGGAACCGCCCAGGCGATAGGCGGCCGCCTCGCAGGCGCGCTGGAGCTCGATGCCGGCGAGCGGGTCATCGTTGGGAAGGTCCTCAGGCGTGACGTTAACGAGCAGGGCGGCGTTTGCGTTGCGTCCGTCGCGGGCATTGAGGCTGGCGCCGTTGACGCACAGGTGGCCCTGCTCGGAAGAGGCGGCGACAACCTGCCCGCCGGGGCACATGCAAAACGAGAACACGCTGCGGCCGTTGGGAAGATGGGCGACGAGCTTGTAGGGGGCTGCTCCGAGGGCAGGATGTCCCGCCAAGGCTCCATATTGGGCTCGGTCGATGTCGCGCTGCGGATGCTCGATGCGAACGCCCATGGCAAAGGTCTTTTGTGCGAGGGCCACGTTGTGGTCCTTAAGGAGCTCAAAAATATCGCGAGCAGAATGCCCACAGGCGAGGATGAGGTGCTTTGTTTCGATTGGCTCGTAAGCGGCGTCTTGGGACGATTGGACATCGATACCGGTGATGGCGCCAGACGCGTCGGTGCGAATGTCGACGAGCTTCGTTCGATAACGGACGACACCTCCGAGCTGCTCGGTGCGCTGGGATATAGCGGTGACAACCTTGGGAAGGATGTCGGAGCCAATGTGCGGCTTGGCATCCCACAGAATATCGCGGGGCGCACCCGCCTCGACGAAGGTTTCGAGGATAAGGCGATGGGCGGGATTTTTTGTTCCCGTATTGAGCTTGCCGTCCGAGAAGGTCCCCGCGCCGCCCAGACCAAACTGAATATTGCTCTCGGGGTCGAGGATGCGCTCCTTTAGAAAGAGGTCGATCGCCTGCGAGCGGCGAAATGCCGGGTCGCCGCGCTCGATAAGCAAGGGCTTAAGACCTGCTTCGGCGAGCGTGAGCGCAGCGAAAAGGCCGGCGCATCCGGCGCCGACAACGACGGGGCGCTCTTTGGATGCGTCGGAAATGGGGGAGGGGAATGAAGGCTCATCGTCTTCTATCGCGCGTACGAGCGAGCGGTCACGTTCGGAAACGCTGTCGACCGCTTCTCGCTCGAGGTGGGGACTGGTCAGCTCAACACGAAAGCTCAGGATAAAATGGACGTCTCGTTTTTTGCGAGCGTCGATTGACTTGCGGTGGAGCTCGATGGACTTGATCTCGGAGTCTTTGCAACGTAGGACGCGCTTGGCGACTCGCTTGCCAACAATGAGGCAGGCATTTTCATCGCCGGCTTCATCGAGCGAAGCGTTGACTTGGGTGATTTCGATCATCGAGGTCTCCTTAGAGGCAAGAAAGAGGCCGTCCGGTATCCCAGACGGCCCGAATGCGTTTTTGATTATAGACTGCGCGGCTACAGGCTGCTTGCAGCGCGAATGCCCGAGAGCCATGCCCACGCAAGGTTAAAGCCTCCGCAATCGGCGTCGATGTCGAGCGCTTCGCCGCAGACGTAAAGCGGGGCGTCGACAACGCTGCGCGCGCGTAGACTGGGTGTTGAGATACTCTCGACAGATACGCCACCACGCGTGACCTGTGCCGAGCGCTCCTCGGCTGTTCCCTCAACGAGCAACTTAAAGTGCTTGAGGATCGAGACCAGGTGGATGACATCGTTGGAGCCTGGATGGCACTGCTCGAACGCCGTGCAGACGACGCGGGAGAGTTGCGGGGCGAGCATGCCGTCGAGCCAACGGGGATCGCGGGGCGAAAAGCCGCCGAGCAGCTCAACGCGCCGGTTGAGCATATCGAGCAGCTCGTCTTTGGAGAGGTCGGGGAAAACGTCGAGCAGGATCGTATCACCGCGCTGGATACGACGGGAGAGGTTGAAGACAGCGACGCCCGAGATGCCGAAGGCTCGAAATAGGACTTCACCGTCTTCGTGCCAGAGCTCATTATGATTGCGGGCGAGCGTCAAGCGGGCGCGGACGCGCAGGCCGTCCAACGTCTTGAGTGCCGCCCGATCGCCGACGACCGTTGCCGATACGGGGCAGAGGATGGGGCGCAGCGAAGTGAGGGGGAGGCTAAACGTATCGGCGATACCGGTGGGGTTGCCACCCGTGGCGATAATTACGGCATGTGCCTCCAGGGCCTCGTTCTTGCGAGGGACATCGGCGAGCGCTTTCCGAAGCGAGCGGAGCTCCGTTTTTCGGTCGTCGTGCTTTTTTGCCTTGAGCGCCCGCGCTGGACGGTCTATTTGGAGTGTCCAGCCTTCGGAAGCTTTGTGCGCCGAGGCAACGTTGGCTCCGCAGATTAAGGTAATACCTAGGCGGTCGCAAACGTTGAGAAGCGCGTCGCGCACCGATTCTGCGCGAAGGGAGCGCGGGTATAGCCGGCCTTCCTCGGAGGTTGTCATGATGCCCAGCGAGGAGAAGAAACCCATAAGCTCTTGTTCGGGTTGGGGGCCCATGACAGATTCGACGAATGCGGGGTGGTTATACCGCTGAGGATCAATCGATTCGTTGGAGAGGTTGCAGCGGCCGTTACCGGTCGCAAGGAGCTTTAGGCCGCAGGCGACATCGCGCTCAACGATGCAGACGCTTTTGCCAGCATGTGCGGCCGTAATGGCGGCGGCGAGGCCTGAAGCCCCGCCGCCGATTACCAGGACGTCATAGAAGGCGCTCGTGTTCACTTAGGCCTCGTCGGTCTCGTGCGGGGTAATAGCCTCGACGGCAGAGACTGCCTTGGGCAACATGCCATCGGGCAGCGCGGTCTCAACCTCGCCCTTATCGCAGGCCTCGGCGAGTGCCGGATTAATGGGAAGCGTGCCCAAGATGTCGAGGTTATAGCGCTCTGCGACCTCGGGGAGCTTGCTTTTGCCAAAGACCTCGATCTTCTTGCCGCAGTCGGGGCACTCGATATAGCTCATGTTCTCGACGATGCCCAGAATGGGGACGTTCATCTTCTCGGCCATGTTGACCGCCTTGGCGACGATCATCGAGACCAGGTCCTGCGGGCTCGTGACGATGACGATGCCGTCGACGGGCAGCGACTGGAAGACGGTGAGCGCGACGTCGCCTGTTCCCGGAGGCATGTCGACCAGCAGGTAGTCGATGGGGCCCCACGAGGTCTCGCTCCAGAACTGCCTAATGGCGCCTGCGATGACCGGACCGCGCCAAAGGACGGGGTCGGTCTCGTTTTGGAGCAGAAGGTTGGAGCTCATGACCTTGACGCCGTGCTCGGAGATTTCGGGCAGCATGAGGTTGCCAAGGGCATGGACGTGGCGTCCGCTCATGCCGAACATCTTGGGGATAGAGGGACCGGTGATGTCGGCATCGAGGACGCCGACCTTGTGGCCGTGACGGGCAAGCTCGGTGGCGATGGCACCGGTGACAAACGACTTGCCGACACCGCCCTTGCCGGAAAGCACGGCGATGACGCGTTTGACCTCGGACAGCGTGTTCTCCTCAAATTGCGACGGCGACGTTTGTCCGCCGGCGGCCTGTGCGTGCTCGCAACCCATGTATGACTCCTTTGTATATGTTGGGGCCGGAGCCCCGTGATGTGACACGAGCGTCATTGTACCCTCGTTTGCGAGCGGGAGTCATTTGCGATGCATTTGGGCCGAGCGTGCTTGCAATACGATGGGCCCAAGCGAATGGGCGGGCTTACTGAACTTTGCTGGCGAACTCGAGGTATTGCATGCGCTGCAGCTTGTCGATCGTCGAGGTGTATGGGCTGTCTTCAGATTCCAAGTTGTAGCGCAGCCCGTCGGCACCGAGATAGCCGGCGACATTGATGGTGGGCACATCTGACCTTGTTGCAAGCAGGGCCTTTTGATAGTCGGTGAGCGGGGCGCCGATCTTATTAAGGGTAATGGCTGCAATCTCGTTTGCCCCGACGGTGTCGTAGACGTTGAGCTCGGTATTGCCGGCGATTTCATAGTTAGCCCAGACGAAATAGGTTGACTGATAGACACGGAAAGCGTGGCTTGCCGTATCTTCCTGAGGGTACAGCTCGTCGTTGAGAGTCGTTGCGGCGCTCGGCTGATGGTCGCCAAAAAAGACAAGAACAACCGGTCTGCCGATATTGCGGAGCTCGTTGATAAAGTACTCGAGGTCCCGGTCGGATGCGTTGATGCAGGTGAGATAGGTGTTGAGCGCGCTATTGGCGCCCTCGCTGGTTCCCTCGACCCAATAGTTTGTCAGATCCTCGGCGGGAACGGTGCCATAGTCGTAGCCGCCGTGATTTTGCATCGTGACGTCAAAGATGAACTGCGGCGCTTCGTCGGTTCTAAGCAGGTCGAGTATCTTGTCGTAGGTGGCGTAGTCGCATACGCCGGCATGGTAACAGGGCGCACCTTCGAAATCGCCGATTGAAAGAAAGTCTCCAAAGCCCAGCTGCTGATAGATCTTATCTCGATGGTAGTTGACGGGGTTTTGCGGGTGCATAGCGGTAGCGGTATACCCAAGCTCTTTAAGGTCCTTTGCCAGGCTGTTGACGCCATTCATCTGATACAGCTGATAGGGGATCTTGCCTAATCCGACAAAGGCCGTTGTCGCTCCGGTCAAAAATTCGAATTCGGAGTTTGCCGTTCCGCCACCGGTGACCGAAGCGAGCATGGTGCCGCGAACAAGTGTGTCGGGAAGCGAGTTGTAGAATGCGGGGCCGGTGTACCCGGCCGCCTGGAGCTGCTCAAAGCACGAAAGGTCGCTAAAACTCTCGTTCATGACGGCAACAATCGTCGGCTTGATTTCATTGAACTGGGCAACGGCAGCCGCGCGCTGCTCGCTCGAGCCATACGTGCTGTCGTAGGCGGCGGCGAGCTCCTGCTCGATGCTCTGCGCCTCATCGGGCGTATAGCCTTCGGGCTTCTCAATGGGCAACTCGTTGACCATTTCGGTGAACGAAGTGATAAAACCCTGAGACGTATATGTGGTGATGGGCTGCCAACGGTCAAATCCAAAATCCAGCGCCTGCTCCAAGTCGATGCTGGAAAAGCCTGAGAGCCCCACAACGGTCACTAGCAGAAAAGCGCAGAGGTTAGCGGCGATTGCGGGGAAGACATGGGTGGGCGTACGGAGCTTTCGCGGTCGGATAAGCGAAAGAAGCCCCAGGGAAATCTCCAGCAGGGCGAGAGAGGTTACGATTCCGGCGGTAAAGGTAAACTCGTATCCCTCGCTCACTTCCATTGCGGTGCCAAGGGCCAAGATATCGCTTGGCAGGATGGCTTCGCCTTTAAACGTTATGACGAAGTGCTCGGCAATGCCAAGGATGCAACAGGCGACGGGCACGAGGGCCATGACGCCTCCATGACGCTGTCCCAGCAAATAAAGGGAGAGCAGAACCGTCGCGAGCAGCCCGACGGAAAACCCGAATGAGTTGGCGGGAATGCGATAGAACGTTTCGTTACAGGCAATTTCGAGTGAAACGAACGAGAGCGCTGAAACAGCGGCGATGACAAGGATGTCACGGCAAATACAGGCAACCGTTCCCGTCGCAAGATCGGTTTGGTCGATAAGTCCCGAAACCAAGGGTTCGACAAGAAGTATGACGGCGGCAGCACCGAGCGCCGAATAAGAAAGGACCCATAGGGAACTGTCCTCATTTACGAGCAATTGATTCGTAATCCATGCAGCTACCACGCCGAGCGGGATGAGGAGCGTCGCGCACCAAAAGACGCGGGCAATGGGCGGCTTTTCATTGTGTTTGATTGAAAAATACACGCGCACGACGACGGTGGCCACGATAAGGACGGCGATGAATATGGGCAGATTGGCCATGTCGCTCGAAGTGATTTCAAGGGGGATATCTTCGGTCATGGACGTTCCTCTGTTACAGCAAACTAAGTTCAGTATTAGATTACTGTAACCTCTCCACGGTATTTCGAGAAACAAAGCACCCGATACGCAAAGCTAAAGGTCTGCGAATCTTGTATTACGAACATCTGTGCGCGTCGAGTGCGCTAAACTCATCGGCAGTATGATTCGATGCAATAGGAGGCAAGGAGCTTCCATGTCTGATTCTTCTATCGTTATTCGCGGCGCTCGTGAGCACAACCTCCGCGATATCGATGTTTCCATTCCGCGTGACCAACTCGTGGTCATTACCGGTCTTTCTGGCTCGGGCAAGAGCTCGCTGGCATTTGACACTATCTATGCCGAGGGCCAGCGTCGATACGTCGAGAGCCTTTCGAGCTATGCGCGCCAGTTCTTGGGCCAGATGGACAAACCCGACTTGGATTCAATCGACGGCCTTTCGCCGGCGGTGTCGATCGACCAAAAGACGACGTCTAAAAACCCTCGCTCGACGGTTGGCACCGTAACCGAGATTTATGACTATCTGCGCCTGCTGTTCGCCCGTGTGGGCACCCCGCACTGTCCCGAATGCGGCCGCGTCATTGAGCGCCAGACGACCGACCAGGTTGCCGACAAGGTCTTGGCGGCGGGGGAGGGCCGCCGCGCGTTTGTGCTGGCACCGGTGGTGCGCGGGCGAAAAGGCGAGTACTCCAAACTGTTTGAGGACCTTCGCGCCGAGGGCTTTAGCCGCGTGCGTGTCGACGGTGAAGTGCGCTCGCTCGACGATCCGATCGATCTGGACAAGAAGTTCAAGCACGATATCGAGGTCGTGGTCGATCGCATCGTGATCCGTGAGAACTCTCTGGGCCGTATAGCCGAGTCTGTTGAGCAGGCGACCGCGCTGGCTCACGGCAATGTAAACGTGTACATGCTGCCCGATCGTGATGCTCCCGAGGGGACCGAGGGCGAGCTGCTGGAGTATTCGTTAGCCTTGGCGTGCCCGGAGCATGGTCACTCCATTGACGATCTTCAACCGCGTGATTTTTCGTTCAACGCTCCCTATGGCGCATGTCCTGAGTGCGACGGCCTGGGCTTTAAGAAAACCGTTGATGCCGAGGCGCTGATCGAGGACCCCTCGAAGTCCATTGCCGACGGAGTCTTTGGTAGTCTGTTCGGCAATTCGAACTACTATCCGCAGATTTTTGCTGCGGTCTGCAAACACTTTAAGGTGAGCGCCGATACGCCGTGGGAGGACTTGCCTCCTCGCGTGCGTCGTGCATTCTTGGATGGCCTGGGCGATACGAAGATCTCGGTCGACTACCAAAAGCTCGACGGACGTCGCAGCCAGTGGGATACCAAGTTTTCGGGCGTTCGCAACATCCTGTACGAACGCTATACCGAGACGACGAACGAGAACACCAAGGCGCGCCTGGAGAAGTACATTCGCGAGGAGCCGTGCTCGAGCTGCCACGGCGCTCGTTTGCGCCCTGAGATGCTCGCCGTCACCGTGGGCGGCAAGTCCATTTACGAGGTTTGTTGCCTGTCGTGCCGTGAATCGCTCGAGTTTTTTGAGGGCCTGGAACTCACCGAGCGCCAACAGTTTATCGGCGGCCGTATCGTCAAGGAAATCCTGGAGCGCTTGCGTTTTCTGGTCGATGTTGGACTCGACTATCTGACGCTCGATCGTGCCTCGGCGACGCTTTCCGGTGGCGAGGCGCAGCGTATTCGACTGGCAACGCAGATCGGCGCGGGTCTCATGGGCGTGCTCTATATTCTGGACGAGCCCTCGATCGGTCTTCATCAGCGTGACAACGAGCGCCTGATTAAGACGCTCGAGCGCCTGCGCGATATCGGCAATACCGTTATCGTCGTCGAACACGACGAGGATACAATCCGTGCCGCCGATTACGTGATCGACATGGGGCCCGGCGCCGGCGTCAACGGCGGACACGTAGTCGCGGCGGGAACGCCTGCCGATATCATGGCGTGTCCCGAGTCGATGACGGGCGCTTATCTGACCGGTAAACGAATGATCCGGGTGCCTGATGAACGGCGCAAGCCCGGTCGCGGCTGCCTTAAAATTACGGGCGCTCGAGCCAACAACCTCAAAAACGTTACTGCCAAAATCGAGTTTGGTACGCTTACGGTTGTTACCGGCGTGTCGGGATCGGGCAAGAGCTCCCTGGTTACCGACACCATTGCGCCTGCCCTTACGAATGCCATTCACCGCTCGACGCGCCCTGTGGGTCCGTATAAAAAAATCGAGGGCATCGAGTGCATCGATAAGGTTATCGATATCGACCAGTCGCCGATTGGCCGCACGCCGCGCTCCAACCCTGCTACCTATATCGGCCTGTGGGATGATCTTCGCGCGCTGTTTGCGAGTACGCCGGAGTCGAAGGCGCGCGGCTACTCGCCGGGTCGTTTCTCCTTTAATGTGAGTGGCGGGCGCTGTGAGGCGTGCAAGGGCGATGGGCAGATTAAGATCGAGATGCACTTCCTTCCCGATATCTACGTTCCCTGCGAAGTTTGCGGCGGTAAACGCTACAACCGCGAGACACTCGAGGTCACCTACCGTGGCAAGACCATCTCGGACGTGCTCGACATGAGCGTCACCGAGGCGCTGGCCTTCTTTGGGAATATCCCGCAGATCAAGCGAAAGCTCCAGACGCTGTACGATGTAGG
Source organism: uncultured Collinsella sp. (assembly GCA_902478545.1). GTDB lineage: Bacteria > Actinomycetota > Coriobacteriia > Coriobacteriales > Coriobacteriaceae > Collinsella. The sequence continues at coordinate 118,620 of CABSLA010000002.1, read as the reverse complement.
CTTGGGCTACGTGAGCCTGGGCCAGCCCGCCACGACGCTCTCGGGCGGCGAGGCGCAGCGTGTGAAGCTCGCCAAGGAGCTTCATCGACGCCAGACGGGCAAGACGTTCTATATTTTGGACGAGCCGACGACCGGTCTTCATTTTGAGGACGTCCGCCAGCTGCTCGATGTGCTGCAGCGCTTGGTCGATGCGGGCAACACGGTGCTGGTGATTGAGCACAACCTTGATGTCATCAAGGTTGCCGACCGCCTGATCGATATGGGTCCCGAGGGCGGTAACGGCGGCGGAACCGTCGTGGTTTCGGGCACACCGGAGCAGGTTGCGGACTGTCCGCAGAGTTATACGGGCAAGTTTTTGGCGCCTTTGCTCAGGCGTGACCGGGAGCGTCAGGCTCAACTTGATGCTCAATAAATAGGCGATTCAGTTTATGGGCGCCATCGACTCCTTGTGATTCGATGGCGCTTGCTGTGCCGAAGTGACGTATGCAGCCGAATTGGACATATACTTAATCTTTGCGTCCGAATGCGAGGGAAAGGATATGTCATGGCAAAGGCTGTAAAGACGCCAAAAACCAATGCGATGCGCGAGCTGGAAAGCGCCGGCATTTCCTATGTTCTACATACGTACGAAGACGATGGTGATGAGTCGGTGGGCCTGGGGGTCGCGATTTCGGAGCAGCTTGGCGAGGAGCCCGGTCAAGGATTTAAGACCTTGGTCTGCGTGACGCCGTCCAACGACCATGTCGTGTGCTGCATCCCTGTTGCCGATGAGCTCGATCTAAAGTCCGCCGCGCGTGCCGCGGGGGAGAAGTCCTTGGTTATGATGCATGTGAAGGATTTGCTTGCGGCGACTGGCTACGTTCGCGGCGGCTGCAGCCCGGTCGGTATGAAAAAACGCTACCGGACGCTCATTGATGAGACGTGTGTCCTTTGGGATACCATTTTTATTTCGGGAGGCAAGCGTGGTTATCAGCTCGAGCTTGCACCCGATGATTTAATTGCATTTTGCGGGGCGACGGTTGCCGCGATTACGAGAGAGGACTGAGCGATGGCGCAGGAAGAATTGAAGCGCGGAGCTCATTTTGCAAAAGAATCTGCGCCTCAGACACCCTCATCCGAAGCTTCTTCGTCGCGAGATGACACTGACGACATGGGCTCGTCGGACTACTCCACGGTTGGTCGTTCCGCCGGGCTTATGACCATCCTGACTATCGTGTCTCGCGTCACCGGTTTTATCCGCACGTGGGCAATGGCGGCCGCTATCGGCATGTCGCTACTCTCGTCCTCCTATCAGGTCGCCAACAACCTGCCCAATATGCTCTACGAACTCGTGATGGGTGGCATGCTCGTGACGGCGTTTTTGCCCGTGTACATGGGCGTGAGGCGTGAGCAGGGTCGCGAGGCCTCGAACGAGTACGTGGGCAACCTGCTCGGCATTCTGCTTTTAGTGCTGGGTGGCATTTCGTTGCTGGGGACCGTGTTCGCCCCGGGCTTTATCTGGACGCAATCGTTCCTTTCGGGTGACGGTGGCAGCATGGATACCGCTGCGTTCATGTTCCGTTTCTTTGCCATCCAGATTCTGTTTTATGGTTTGGGCTCGGTGTTCTCGGGCGTTCTCAACGCACACCGCGACTACTTCTGGTCGACGTTTGCCCCGGTCCTCAACAATGTGATCGTCATTGCGAGCTTTATGGGTTTTGCGCCCGTGTCCGCACAGTTTGGCGAACGTGCCGGCATCATCTTGATTGCGGCCGGTACGACCCTCGGTGTCTTTGTTCAGATGGCATGTCAGATTCCCGCGCTTGGCAAGCACGGCGTGCATCCCCATATCCATATCGACTTTAAGGACCCCGCGCTGCGCCAGACGATTGCGCTCGGTATCCCGACGCTGCTCGCCACGGTGTGCATGTTTGTCTCGACTTCTATCACCAACGCTGCCGCGCTGGTGGTCCAGCCCGAGACGGGTCCTTCCGTCATCGCCTATGCGCGCCTGTGGTACACGCTGCCCTACGCGCTGATTGCCGCCTCGCTTTCGACGGCGCTCTATACCGAGCTCTCTCATGACGCACAGGAGAAGGATTACGACAGCGTTCGCACGGGCATTTCGCGTGGCGTCGCCCAGATGCTGTTCTTCCTGATTCCGTTCGCACTGTACCTGATTGTCTTCGCACGTCCGCTCAATATGATCTACTGTGCTGGCAAGTTCGATGAATCCGGCGTGGCGCTGGTGTCCGAGTACCTTGTCTACCTGGCGCTCTCGCTGCCGCTCTACGGCGTGGTCGTGTTGATGCAGAAGAGCTTCTCTGCCTTGCTCGACATGAAGCCCTATAGCCGCTATTGCCTGTATTCCGCCATCGGCCAGGCCGGCTCGGTTCTGCTGTTTGGCGTTGTGTTGGGCTTCGGTATGCCGGCAATCGCGCTTTCGTATGTCGTCGACTACGTGATCTTGGTCGGCTGTTCGCTGTGGTGGCTGCGTCGTCGCCTGCGTGGCCTTCAGGTCAAATCTATCCTACATGGCGGTTTCTTTGGCCTTTTGCTCGGTGGCCTAGGTGCTGCCGCAGGCGCCGGCGTCATGTGGGCGCTTGAACACTTTGTCGGGGCACTTGGCGGCTCGATTCTGATTACTCTTGGCTACGTTTGCGTTGCGGGTGTCGCCTCGCTTGTTGTTACCTTTGGCCTTGCCGTCGTCCTTAAGATGCCCGAGGTCTCGGCGCTGCTTCGTCGCAAGTAGGTGCGCGTGGCCGGTCACGACAACATACCAACGCTTGCCGAGCAGGTTTCGCGCGTTCCCACACAGCCCGGATGCTACCTTTGGAAGGATGCCAAGGGCGATGTCATCTACGTGGGCAAGGCGAAAAACCTGCGCGCCCGCATGCGTCAATACGTGACACTGCAGGATGAGCGCCAAAAAATACCGCTCATGATGCAATTGGTTGCGAGCTTTGACTACATCGTTGTCGAAACCGAGCATGAGGCGCTTGTACTCGAGCGCAACCTGATCGGCCAGTACCATCCGTACTTTAACGTCGACCTCAAGGATGACAAGAGCTACCCCTTTATCGCCATTACAAAGGGCGACCTGTATCCCGCGATCAAATACACGCGTGAGCGTCATAAGCCGGGAACGCGCTATTTTGGACCCTATACCGATAGCCGTGCGGCACGTGAGACGATAGATACGCTGCGCAAGGTTATCCCCATCTGCTCTGCATCCTGTGCGGAGTGGCGTCGTTGTCGCCGTACCATCGAGTCCCACAAGGGCGAGGAAGACATCGTCAATATGATTTGCGCACAAAACGGGCGTCCCTGCTTTGACTACCATGTCGGGCGCGGCCCGGGTGCGTGTGTCGGCGCGATTTCCCCGGCAGACTATGCCAAGAACGTCAAGCGTGTCGAGCGCTTTTTGTCGGGCCATCGCAAGGATGTCGTCGATGAGCTGACCTCCGAGATGACGGATGCCGCCGAGGCGCTCGACTTTGAGCGCGCGGCACGCGTCAAACGTCGTTTGGAGGTCATCAGGGGTCTGGACGATCGTCAGCAAGTCGTTTTTCCCTCCAGTGTCGATATCGATGTCATCGGGTTCTATCGCGAGGAGACCATCTCCGCCGCTTGCGTCTTCGTCGTTCGCGAGGGCCGAACAGTTCGCACCTGCGAGTTCATTCTCGACAAGGGTCTTGATGTTGACGAGGAAGAGCTCCAGTCGGGCTTTCTTAAGCGCTATTACGACGAGACGGCTGATATTCCAGCTGAGGTCAACCTTTCCGTCGAGCTTGAGGATGCGGAGGCGCTGGGGGAGTGGCTTGCGGGCAAGCGTGAGCGTTCCTGCCATCTCCATAGGCCGCAGCGTGGCGAAAAGTACCGTCTGCTCGATATGGCATCCAAAAATGCGCGCCATGCCCTCATGCGCTACATGATGCGAACGGGGTACGCTGACGACCGCACCAATCAAGCGCTCCTGGAGCTCGAAAGTGCGTTGGCGCTGCCATCGCCGCCGTTGCGTATCGAGTGCTTCGATATCTCTACACTGCATGGCACCTTTACGGTCGCCTCGATGGTGGTGTTTACCAACGGGCGCGCCGACAAGAGCCAGTACCGTCGTTTTAAAATTCAGGCCGAATTGGACGAGGCAAACGACTTCGTGTCGATGTCCGAGGTTTTGGGACGACGCTATGCTCCCGAGCGCATGGCCGACGAGCGCTTTGGCTCGCGCCCCGATTTGCTCGTTGTCGATGGCGGTAAGCCGCAATTGACCGCTGCGATCAAGCAACTTGAGGCTCTTGGGCTCGATATACCAGTTTGTGGCTTGGCGAAGGCCGACGAGGAAGTTTTTGTGCCTTGGGACGAGACTCCTGTCGTGCTGCCGACCGGGTCTGCTTCGCTCTATCTAATTAAACAGGTACGCGATGAGTCCCACCGATTTGCCATCACGTTCCACCGTGAGTTGCGCGATAAAGCCATGACGGTTTCGGTACTCGATGACGTTCCGGGCGTGGGACCCACCAGAAAACGTGCCCTTATGCGCCATTTTGGCTCGATGAAGCGTTTGCGCGCGGCGAGCGAGCAAGAGATCGCGGAAGTTCGCGGCATACCTGCCGATGTTGCCAAGGCGGTCCACGAGGCGCTCGTTGCATGGAATGCCGAGCGCGCCGAGGCGGCGGCTGGCCATTCCGATAGCTAAACACGAGCCTAAACAACTGATATACATGATTGCGCGATTTTCAACCATTTATTTCGCCATGATTGCCTGCTGGTTTCGGGTTTTATTAACGCTAAAACGTTTGACTAACCCAAGCGAAAACCCTGCTATCCTGCGGGTTGACGAAGACTGATATCTCACCTCGCCGATACATACTGTCTGGCGAATCATTTGTCAATGAATTCGGTGAACGGTAGTAAATACCGTTCAAGCGTATGTATGTATCGGTCGCCGAGCGCGGCACCTCAGTTGGGTTCGTCGGTAGGTAAGGTATATATCGTCCGCAAGTTGCGCGGGGGCACGTCTAGGTGCTCCCGAGTAAGATTCTCTATTGATAGGAGAAGACATGGCCATCATCAACAAGGGTATGTCCAGGCGTTCGTTCCTCGGCCTCACCGGCAGCGTCGCTGCTGTCGCCGGCCTTGGTCTCACTGGCTGCGGTGGCAGCTCTAGCGACGAGGGTTCCGCTTCCGGCTCCACCGATTCCGCCAACCGTGGCGGCGGCGTGATCACCGCTGGTTCCGCTTACGCTCCGTCCAGCTTCGATCCCGCCAGCACTGGCTCCGCTGTGGGCCTGGGTGCTAACTGGCACGTCGTCGAGGGCCTCTACGGCATCGATTACCACGACTACAGCACCTTCAACGAGCTCGCCACCGACGATCCCAAGTCTGTGGACGACACCACTTTCGAGGTCACCATCCGCAAGGGCGCCAAGTTCTCCGATGGCACCGAGGTCACCGCTGACGATGTCGTTGCCTCCTACACCGCTTGCGCCGCTTCCGCTACCTACGCTCCGTTCTTCCAGCCCTTCGAGTCCATCGAGGCCAAGGACGCCAGCACCGTGACGGTCAAGACTAAGGTCCCCAACTTCTCCCTGCTCAAGGATCGTCTGGCCATCGTCCGCGTTACCCCGGCCACCCAGACCGAGGAGGATCGCGCCAAGCAGCCGATCGGTTCCGGCCCCTGGATGTACGACTCTATCTCCGATACCGAGATCACCTTGGTTCCCAACCCCGAGTACAACGGTGAGTATGCTGCCGAGGATAAGAAGATCCAGTACAGCATCCTGACCGACCCCACCGCTCGCGTTACCGCTCAGCAGGAGGGCTCCACGCTCGTTATGGAGCTCGTTACCGCTGACGCCGTCGACCAGCTCGAGAGCGCCGGCTGCAAGATCGATAACGTTCAGGGTTTCGGCACCCGCTTCATCATGTTCAACGTCGCCAAGGAGCCTTGGAACAACGTCAAGGTCCGTCAGGCTGTCATGTATGCGCTCGACACCGAGAAGATGGTCAGCAACACCTTCGCCGGCCTTGCCACCGCTGCCAGCTGCTACCTGCCCAAGAGCTTCACCAACTATCATGAGGCTTCCACGGTGTACAAGACCGACGCCAAGAAGGCTAAGAAGCTCATCGAGGAGTCTGGCATCACCCCGGGTGCCATCACCCTGCGCACCACCGACAACGAGCAGATTAAGGGCATGGCCGCCCAGGTCAAGAACGACCTCGACGCTCTCGGCTTCGATGTGACCATCCAGACCGATACCTCGCCGGCCACTTACGCTGCCATCGACGGCGGCGAGGCCTACGATATCCTCCTTGCCCCTGGCGATCCTTCCTGCTTCGGCGCCGACCCCGACCTGCTGCTCAACTGGTGGTACGGCGACAACGTCTGGATGCAGACCCGTTGCCCGTGGAAGGAGTCCGCTGAGTGGCAGAAGCTCCACGGCCTCATGGACGAGGCTCTTGCCGCCGAGGGCGACGAGCAGCAGAAGAAGTGGAACGAGTGCTTCGACATCATTGCCGACAACGCCGTTCTGTACCCCGTTGTCCACGTCAAGACCGTCTCCGCTTCCTGGGACGATCCGTCCACTGCACCCAACGGCGAGGCCCTCGATGGCTTCAAGGGCATCGGCACGACGAGCATGTCCTTCAGGGGCGTTGCGACCGTCAAGGCGTAAGACTCGCTTGAGTCTGTATGCAGGATGTCGGTCGTTGGGACCGTATCCTCATAGTTGAAACAAAGACCCGGGCGGCAACGATGTCGCTCGGGTCTTGTAATGAGTATCCGTACTCATATACCAGTTGGTCCTACCGACAAAAGAAAGGGGAGAGAACGTGAACAACTTGCTACGTTTGATTGGAAGGCGTCTTGTGGCGCTGCCGATCATGGCATTGGGCGTCACCGTCCTGGTGTTCTTCCTTATGTCGTTCTCCAAGACCGACCCCGCCTACACGGCGTTGGGTGACGGTGCCTCGCCCGAGGCGGTTGCCGAGTACCATGAGAAGTATGGTCTGGACGACCCCTGGCCCGTGCGCTACGTGCGCTATATGGGCGATCTGATCCATGGCGACATGGGCACCTATGGTGCTGCTCGCAACTCCGTTGCCAAGCGCATCTCCACGGCCCTGCCCGTCACGATGCAGCTGACCTTTATCGGTCTTGCTATCGGTGCGGTCGTTTCGTTTTTGCTCGGCGTCATCGCGGCACTGTATCGCGACAAATGGCCGGACCAAGTGATCCGCGTCTTTTCCATCGCCGGCTTGGCAACCCCGTCGTTCTGGCTTGCCGTTCTGTTGATCCTGCTGTTCTCTTCCTACCTTAAGGTGCTCCCGGCATCGGGTGCTCTGCCTCACTTCACCACGAATCCGGTTGGCTATCTGGGACGTATGATCATGCCCGCTATCGCCTTGGCATTCCCGCTGACGGGCCAGATGACTCGTATCGTGCGTACCGCCATGGTCGAGGAGCTCGACAAGGATTATGTCCGTATGGCTCGCGGCGCCGGCGTTCCCGAGAAGGTCGTCGTCGGCATCAACGTTCTTCGCAATGCGCTGATCACCCCGGTCACCACCCTCGGTCTTAAGATCGGTTACCTCATGGGCGGCGCCGTCGTCATCGAGGTTATCTTCAACCTCCCCGGCATGGGCACCGCGATTCTGCAGGGCGTTCAGGGCAACGAGGCGAACCTGGTTCAGGGCGTCGTCATCGTCGTTGCTCTTGCCTTCATCATCATCAACATCGTGGTTGACATGCTCTACCTGCTCATCAACCCGCGCATCAGGACGGTGTAGATTATGGTAAAGATTCGAGAGAAGCAAACCGAGCAGCTCGAGAAGGCTGCCTCCAAGGGGCTCAAGCTCGGTGGCTGGAAGAAGATGACGCTGTCTTCTAAGATTGCAGCCGTCGTGCTGGTGCTGGTCGCCCTGACTGCGATTCTGGCGCCCCTTCTTGCCCCCTATAGCCCGGTCGAGATTTTTACGGCTCGCCAGGCTCCCGGCAACGGATTTATTTTCGGTACCGACGATAAGGGTCGCGACATTCTGTCGCGTATGCTCTACGGTGGTCGTTACTCGCTGATTATCGGCTTTGGCGCCACTGCCATGGCTCTGGTCTGCGGCTCGGTCGTTGGCGCCCTTGCAGCGGTTTCGCGCAAGGCCGTCTCCGAGACGATCATGCGTATCTTGGACATCATCATGTCCATCCCAGGCATCGCCCTCGCGGCCGTCTTCGTCTCCATCCTGGGCAACTCCGTGCCGTCGATCATCTTCGCCATCGGCTTTATGTACACTCCGCAGATTGCCCGTATCGTGCGCGCCAACATCGTGTCCGAGTACGGCGAGGACTATGTCCGCGCGGTCATCGTTTCCGGCGCCAAGGCTCCGTGGATTTTGATCAAGCATGTTCTGCGTAACTGCATCGCCCCGATCATGGTCTTCACCGTTACCCTGGTCGCCGACGCTATCATCTTCGAGGCCTCGCTGACCTTCATCGGCGCTGGTATCCAGGAGCCCACCGCTACCTGGGGCAACATCCTCGCCGACGCCCGCGGCGGCGTGCTCGCCGGCCGTTGGTGGCAGGCGCTGTTCCCGGGCCTGGCCATCATGATCACCTGCCTGGCGCTCAACATCCTCTCCGAGGGCATTACCGACGCCATGGCCGCTGCTCCCTCTGCCGCCCTGGATCCGACCGATTCCTCCAAGCGTCGCGAGGCCGACCTGCTGGTCTCCGACCCCGTTCGCGCCTACAAGGAGCAGGCCCAGTCCCTCTCCGCTCGCCTTGGCGCCCTGCGCGATGTCGAGCTCAAGCGTGACGATCGCCATGTGCCCGACGAGTCTGTCGAACCGATTCTCTCGGTCCGTGACTTCTGCATTCAGTTTGAGCATCACGGTGATATCAACGTCGTCGACCATGTCAACTTTGACGTCCGTCCTGGTCAGACCATGGGCCTGGTGGGCGAGTCCGGTTGCGGTAAGTCCATCACCACGCTGGCCATCATGGGCCTGACCGATGAGGACGAGCATCTTTCCGGCGAGGTCCTCTGGGAGGGCCGTGACCTGCTCAAGATGAGCAAGAAGGAGTGGTTCGGCCTGCGCGGTACCGATATCGCTATGGTCTATCAGGACGCCCTGTCCTCGCTCAACCCCTCCATGCTCATCTCTGCCCAGATGAAGCAGCTCACCAAGCGCGGCGGAACCCGCAGCGCCGAGGAGCTCCTGGAGCTCGTCGGCCTCGATCCCAAGCGCACGCTCGAGAGCTATCCGCACGAGCTTTCCGGCGGCCAGCGTCAGCGTGTCCTGATCGCTATGGCCCTTACCCGCGACCCCAAGCTGGTCATCTGCGACGAGCCCACGACCGCTCTGGACGTTACCGTCCAGAAGCAGGTCATCAAGCTGCTCAACGATCTTCAGGCCAAGCTCGGCTTTGCCATGATCTTCGTTTCGCACGACCTGGCGCTGGTCGCCGAGGTCGCCCATAACATCACGGTTATGTACGCCGGTCAAGTTATCGAGCAGGCACCCACCAAGGAGCTGCTCACTAACCCGATCCACGAGTACACCCGCGGTCTTCTGGGTTCCGTTCTGTCCATCGAGAGCGGTTCGGGCCGTCTGCACCAGGTGCCCGGCGCCGTTCCGAGCCCGCGCGATTTCCCCAAGGGCGATCGCTTCGCGCCCCGCTCGAGCCACCCGCGTATTGGCCTGGACACCCGTCCGGTCTTCAAGCGCGTGCCCGGCACCGAGCACTTCTATTCCGAGCTCCCCGACGAGGTGCTCAAGGCAAATGGTTTGACCCCTCACGCGGAGGTGATGTAGATGAGCGAGACCGCAGTAAACGGCGTCGAGCCGATCATCTTCCTTGATGACGTCCACGTCACCTTTAGGACCCGTACCGGCTCGATTCTGCACCCCAACCTGGTTCACGCCGTCCAGGGTGTAACGATTAAGCTCATGCCCGGTCAGACGATTGGCATCGTCGGCGAGTCCGGTTGCGGTAAGTCCACCACCGCTAACGTCATGTGCGGCCTGCAGGCCCCCACGAGCGGCAAGGTCTACTTTAAGGGCAAGGACGTTACCAAACGTACCGCCGAGGACCGTCGCCACATGGGTCGCGTCATCTCGGTCGTGTTCCAGAACCCGGCCACGGCGCTCAACCCCCGCATGGTCGTTCGCGAACAGCTGCTCGACCCCATGCGCGTCCACAACCTGGGTACCGAGGCCGAGCAGGAGAAGCGCGTCAAGGAACTCTTGGAGCTCACCGGTCTGCCCAGCTCCGCTGCCGAGGTTCTTCCCGGCCAGCTTTCGGGCGGCCAGCGTCAGCGCGTCGCAATTGCCCGTGCCCTGTCGCTGAACCCCGATGCCATCATCGCCGACGAGCCCACCTCGGCTCTGGACGTTTCGGTCCGCGCGCAGATTCTGAACCTGCTGACCGACCTTAAGAAGGAGCTCGGCCTGGCCATGGTGTTCATCAGCCATGACATCCAGACGGTCCGCTATATCTCTGACGACATCATCGTTATGAATGGCGGCAAGATCGTCGAGCAGGGCGAGGCCAAGCAGGTCTTCCAGCACCCCCAGGACCCCTACACCAAGATGCTGCTCGGCGCTGCGCCGTCGCTGCTGCATCCCAAGCTCGGCGAGTAGCCTCGCTTTCCCTCCCGTGCGCCCGGTTCCCTTGCCGGGCGCACCTCCGTTGCGATTTCGAAAGGTTGGGTTCACGAGCCATGCCAAGTGCTCAGGAGCTACAACATCAATTTGGTGAATATCGAGGCGCCATGCCCCGTCCATCAGATTTCGATCTCTTTTGGAAGGATCGCATGGCCGAGGCCGACGCCGTCGGGCTTGACTATGCGATCGAGGCGGCATCGGTCACCGACGCCGTGACCTGCCAGCTTTTCGACCTCTGGTATACCGGCATGTGTGGCGCTCGCCTTCATGCCAAGTACCTTAAACCCGTCTCGGACGAGCCCGTGCCATTGGTACTTCAGTTCCATGGGTATCCAGGTGCAAGCCGCAGCTGGTTTGAGCAGGCATCGTTTGCGGGCATGGGCATGGCACTCATCGCCCTCGACTGCCCCGGCCAAGGAGGTCCCTCCGAGGACATTGGCGGATTTGAGGGCACAACGGTTGCGGGCCATATCGTCGCCGGTATCGACGGCGACCCGGCCAACCTCTACTATGTCCGCTTGCACCAAGATATTCGCATCCTGTGCCGCATCGTTCGCGAGCTCGAGGGCATCGATCTTGCCCGTGTGTTTGTGAACGGCGCGTCGCAGGGCGGCGGTTTGGGCATTGCGACCTGCGCACTTAACAGCGAGCTTATCAATCGCGCCGCCATCCTCTATCCCTTCCTGTCAGATTTCCGCCTGGTCTGGGATTTGGATGCCGACGACATTGCCTACGAGGGCCTGCGCTATTGGTCTCGCTGGTTTGACGAGGACTCGACTCGTATTGACGAAGCCTATGCCAAGCTGGCGTACTTCGATTCCAAGAACTTTGCCCCCATGGTCAAATGCCCCGTGCTGTTTGGCACAGGCACAGCCGATATTGTCTGTCCGCCAGCGACGCAGTTTGCGGTCTATAACAACCTGACCTGTGAAAAGCGTCATGAGTTCTTTGAAGGCTTTGGCCACGAGGAGATTCAGGATTTTGACGATCTGATCATTCCGTTTTTCTGCAAGGGAGGGGAGGCTCATGTCTAAGTGCGAGAGCAATGTCAATGAGCTGATTGTCCCCGGGCTCGTGGGAATTCCTGGAACGGTTTCGTCAAGGCTCGCAGAATATCGGGACTGGCGCGGTGATGTCCAAGCAGATGTTTCTGATTTAGAGACATGCGCTTCGAATCTTGAGATTCAAGGCCTGGCCATTACGGCGATTGATTTTGTTAACCCCTGCGCCCGTTACTCGGAGGTCTCCTTTGAGCTCGGTGACGATGCGATTCACGCTCGTTTGATCGAGCCTGTCGGTCGTGCCCGAGTATCTGAGCGCGTGCCGCTGTGCCTGATGTTCCACGACATCGATCGGCCTGTGCGCGGCTGGCATCACATGACGAGATTTGCCGCCATGGGGTATGCCGTCCTCGCGCTGGATGACGATGTTGCTGGTGCGGACGACCTGCAGCGGGGGATTTCTTCGCCCGCTTTTGTCGAGCGCGTCCGTTGGGGTTGCGCGTTGGCGAAGGTGGCGCGCAATCTTGATGGCATGGACCCCGACCGCATCTTTGCATGGGGCGAGGGCCTTGGCGGCGGAGTCGCGCTGGCGGTTTCTGCTCTGGACGAGCGGGGCTTCGCCTGCACGGCGGTTGCCAATCCAATTCCCGGTGGCCTTGAGGCGCTGTCGTCTCGGGTGCGCGGATCGGTGCTCATGGGCACATCGCTCATGGATGCCGCGAGCGACCCCAAGGGCCAGTTTGCCGTATTCAACGGTCTTGAGTGTGACCGGAGGCATATCGTCTATGCCAAATACGCTCACGAGCGCATCAATGCGTTCGAAAACGAAGTCGTCGACTTCTTTAACCAAACGTTCTACCCGTGTTCTTTGGCCTAGGCGGCCTGGACACTGCCAACAAGAGTGGGCGGCATAGGGCTGCCCGCCAGACAACTAAGGAGATTCTTGTGGCAACTCAGAAATTCACCGGCGTTATCCCTCCCGTCGTTGTTCCCGATACCGAAGATCACCAGCTCGACGTTGCCTCCTTTGAGCGCAGCATCAACCGCATGATCGATGCCGGCGTCGATGGCTTGTTCTTCCTGGGCTCCTCGGGCGAGGTCGTCTTCTCCACCGACGAGCGTCGCCGTCAGATCATCGCCGAGGCCGTCCGTATCGTCGACCACCGCGTTCCCGTTCTGGTCGGCATCATCGACACCGAGACCGAGCGCATGATCGAGCACGGTAAGGTCGCTCAGGAGCTGGGCGCCGATGCTCTCGTCGCCACCTGCCCGTTCTATGCCCTGCAGGGCATGACCGAGGTCGAGGAGCACTTCCGCATCCTGCATGAGGAACTCGACCTGCCCATCTTCGCCTACGACATCCCCGTGTGTGTCCACACCAAGCTCCCCTGGAAGCTCCTTGCCAAGCTCGGTGCCGAGGGCGTTCTGGCCGGCGTCAAGGATTCCTCGGGTGATGACATCTCGTTCCGCTACCTCGTTCAGGAGAACGAGAAGAACGGCCATCCGATGAGCATCCTCACCGGTCACGAGGTTGTTGTCGACGGCGCTTACCTCGGTGGCGCCGACGGTTCCGTCCCGGGTCTCGCCAACGTTGAGCCCGAGGGCTACGTGCGTCAGTGGAAGGCCGCTCAGGCTGGTGACTGGGCTACCGTCAAGGCCGAGCAGGATCGCCTCAATGAGATTTCGCATATCTGGGATGTCACCTCGGGCGTCCAGGGCTATGCCGGTGGCGTCGGCGCCTTCAAGACCGCTATGAACCTCATGGGTATCTTCGACAGCCCGACCATGCCGCGCCCGGTGAAGGCCATGACCGGCGAGAACGTCGAGGCTATTAAGAAGGTCCTCCAGGACAACGGTCTCCTGTAAAGCTTCCCCGGGCACCCGATCTTGGGGCTCAAGCGGTCGAGCGTGACCCATTAGGTCAACGCCCGACCGCTTTCACCCCAACCTCGGACACCCGGGAAACCTTTACCAAGCTGCGGCGATAACGCAGCCTTCATTTCCTGTAGTTGTTTTTATCTCCTAAGGAGAGCGACATGGAGAACAAGTACGTCTGCTCTGTCGATATCGGCGGAACTAAGATCGCGACTGCCATCATGGAGTACCCGGCTGACGGTAGTGTGCCCCGTCCCGTCTTTGAGGCCGAGGTTCCCACCGAGGCCCAAGAGGGCGGCGAGGCCGTCTTCCAGCGTATCGAGGCGTCCATCAAGGCCGCTCTCGAGGCGAATCCCGATGTCGGGGTCCTTGGCGTCGGTATCGGCGCCGCCGGCGTCGTCGATCCCAAGACGGGCGCCATCGCGTATGCCAATGAGATCATGCCCGGCTGGTCCGGCGTTCAGTTGGGGCCGCGTCTGCGCGAGGACCTCGGTCTTCCCGTTGCCGTTGTGGGCGACGTGCAGGCTCATGCTCTGGGCGAGGCCCACTGGGGCGTCGGCAAGGGCAAGTTCTCCGTCTTGTGTCTTGGCATCGGCACGGGCATCGGCGGCGCATATGTCGAGAGCGGCCGCGTGATGCAGGGCTTCCATGGTGCTGCCGGTCATATGGGCCACATTGAGTGTTCGGCTGCCGCCGGCATTCCCTGCGCCTGCGGGCGTTCCGGCCATCTGGAGTCGGTTGCTTCGGGCACTTCCATTGGTCGAATGTACGATGAGCGTTTTGGCCGCGTCGACCCCAGCCGTCCTTCGGTCGGTCGCGATGTGAACGATCTGTGCCGTGCGGGCGACGCAAAGGCGACCGAGGTCATCCATGACGCCGGCTTTGCGCTGGGGGCCAGCTTGGGCTCGCTCGCTAACATCCTGGACCCTGAGGTCATCGTGCTTTCGGGCGGCGTGATTCACCAAGGTCCCGATTGGCGTTCGCAGACGTGGAAGGATTCGGTGCACGAGGGCTATGCCAGCCAGGCGCTCGATCCGCTTCAGGACACGCCGATCCTCATCGGTTCTCTGGAGGGCGATGCTCCGCTCATCGGTGCCGCCGAGCATCTTCTTGCTTCGTTGAAGTAAACATAACTACCAAGTGTGCCTTCTGAGGTGCCGCAGATTGACGTGAAAGAGGAGCGAAGCGTACTTCGGTACGCGAGCGACGGTTTGAACGTCAAGGTGCGGCGTCTCAGAAGGCTGTTTTGAGAAAGGTTGAGTCGAACATGACCGTTGATCCTTTGATCCAGTCCCTGAAGGGCAAGCTCGTCGTGAGCGTTCAGGCGTATATGGGCGAGCCGCTTCGTACGCCCGAGACCATGGCGCAAATGTCTCGCGCTTGCGAGCTCGGCGGCGCCGCCGCCATTCGCTGCCAGGGCCTTGCCGACATTGCCGCCATTAAGGGTCGCTGTGAGGTTCCCGTCATCGGCCTGTGGAAGGATGGGCACGAGGGCGTTTACATCACGCCGACGCTGCGTCACGCTCGCGCCTGCGTTGCTGCCGGTGCCGATATCGTGGCGATCGACGCCACCGATCGTCCGCGCCCCGATGGCAAGACGGTCGAGGATACCTTCCGCCCGCTGCACGAGGAGGGTGTGCTCCTGATGGCGGATTGTGCCACCATCGAGGATATTCGCCGTGCTGTTGATATGGGCTTTGACCTGGTATCCACCACGCTTTCTCACGGCGTCGCCGCCATCGACTGCACCATGGCCGATGGCCCCGACCTGCCGCTCCTGCGTCAGGCGACTGAGGAATTCCCCGGCCTTCCTATCATTTGCGAGGGTCGCGTGCATACGCCCGAGGAGGCTCGCGCCGCGATCGATGCTGGCGCCTGGGCCGTTGTCGTCGGCACCGCCATCACGCACCCCACGAGTATTACGAGTTGGTTCAAGGCTGCACTTGAGGCGTAAGACAGGCCTCGTATCCGCTCGGGGCGGTATACTCAATATAGGCAATTGACCGCGCGGGATCCGGGTTGCTGGGTCCCGCGCTTGTTTTCGGGAGGCAGCACATGCAAAAGGGAGATGCCATGGATGCGGCGGAGCGCTCGGAGCGCATCCCCGATATCGTCATCATCACCGGAATGTCCGGATCGGGCCGCACACAGGCCATGCACGTGTTCGAGGACATGGGCTATTTTTGCATCGATAACCTGCCTCCGCGTCTCATCGCCCAGCTTGCCGAGCTCGTCGGCATCAATACGGGCGTGGGCAGGCATCTCGCCGTCACCTGTGACCTGCGCAGCCAGGGCTTGTTCGATGAGCTGCTCGATGCCGTTGCCGCACTCGAGGAGCGCGAGATGAGCTGTGACATCGTGTTTCTCGAGGCCTCTGACGAGGTGCTGATCCGTCGTTATAGCGAAAACCGCCGCCGCCATCCCATTGCCAAGCCGGGGGAGACTACGGCCGATGCGATTCAGCGCGAGCGCCTGCAGCTGCAGGGTGTGCGCGACCGAGCCGATATGATCATCGACACGAGCCGCCTGCGTACCTCTGCCCTGCGCAACAAATTGCGCATGGCGTTCTCCGAGTTGTCCGACCAGCAGCTCATGGACGTTCACGTGTTCTCGTTTGGCTTTAAGCACGGTATGCCCGTTGAGGCGGACATTATGATCGACGTTCGCTTCCTGCCCAATCCGTTCTACGATCCCGAGATGCGCACCATGACCGGTCTCGATAAGAAGGTCTCCGACTTTGTTCTGGACCATCCCAAGACCCAGGAGTTCTGGAAAGCTTGGACGCAGCTGCTCGATACGGTGATGCCGGGCTATATCGCGGAGGGCAAGCCACAGCTTTCTATTGCCATCGGCTGCACGGGCGGTCAACACCGCAGCGTTGCCATCGCCGAGGCCACGGCACGTTATTTGGAAGGCGCTCAATATCACGTGAGCATTTCCCACCGCGACCTGTCGCGCGCCAACACGAAAGCATAGGCCTGCATGTCGTTTACCGCCGAGGTGCGTGACGAACTCGCGCGCTGCGAACCCGAATGTGAATACTGCGATTTGTCGACGCTTGCCGCCCTGACGCGTGTGAGCGGTACACTTTCGCTGGCCGGCTCCGGGCGGTATCGTTTGACGGTCGCGACCGAGACGGGCGCCGTCGCGCGCACGATGATCACACTGACGCATCGCATCCTTAAGCTCAAAACGGAATTCACCGTTCGTAAATCTGTATTGCATAAGGTTCGAAACTACCTCATCACCTTGCCTGATCAGCCAGACCTGGATAAGGCTCTGGTGCTGCTGGGCATCCTCGACCGCAGGGGAGGACTTGTCGCCGGCGTGCCCCGACATATCGTTGCCCGTCCCTGCTGCAGGCTTGCCTATATCCGCGGCGCGCTCATCGCGGGCGGCTTCGTGGCCGATCCACGCGGCGATTTTCATTTGGAGATCGCGGTGCAGGGCGAGCAATATGCCAAGGGGCTTTGCGATCTGTTGGAGCAGATTGGGGTCCATGCTCGTGTTAATGCGCGGCGGGGGTCATATGCCGTGTACATTAAGAGCGCCGAGGAGATCGAGCAGCTCCTAAAGCTGGTCGGCGCCAAGCGCAGCGTTGCCGAGATCGAGGAAGCGCGCGCGGTCAAATTGGTTAAGAACGACGTAAACCGTCGCGTGAACGCCGAGCTCGCCAACCAGACCAGAAGCGCCGGTGCCGCCCAGCATCAGCTTGCGTTGATCGATGAGCTCGAGCAGCGTGGCCTTCGCGATGCGCTTCCGGATGCCTTGGCGGTCTTTTGCGACCTGCGCGAGCGCTACCCCGATCTGTCACTGCGTGATTTGGGGGAGATGGCTGACCCTCCCTTGTCGAAGTCGGCCCTCTACCATCGTGTTTTACGGCTTGAAAAGCTCATTGAAGCAAACAGGTAGTTTGAAGTATCGACTTATATATGGATTTAACTGCTATTTTAGTCTTTAAAACGTTTTAACGTAAATTTGATTTTCAATTTCGAGCATTCTCGTGAAATTCAAGTCAAAAAAAAGGTATATTAGGCGAGTGGTTAGTTTGTGGGCCTCAACGGCAGGCGCTGTAGCTTGCGGGGGCCTTACGAAAGGAGACACAATGGCAGTAAAGGTTGCTATTAACGGCTTCGGTCGCATCGGTCGTCTGGCCTTCCGTCAGATGTTCGGTCATGAGGGCTCCGAGATCGTCGCTATCAACGACCTCACCTCTCCCGATATGCTCGCTTACCTGCTGAAGTACGACTCCACGCAGGGCAACTATGCTCGCGATCACGAGGTCGTCGCTGGCGAGGATTCCATCACCGTTGACGGCAAGGAGATCAAGATCTACAAGGAGGCCGACGCCAACAACCTGCCTTGGGGCGACCTCGACGTCGACGTCGTTCTCGAGTGCACCGGCTTCTACACCAGCAAGGCTAAGGCTCAGGCCCACATCAACGCTGGCGCCAAGAAGGTCGTCATCTCCGCTCCGGCCG
The DNA here is from genome assembly GCA_902478545.1 of uncultured Collinsella sp. Lineage (GTDB taxonomy): Bacteria > Actinomycetota > Coriobacteriia > Coriobacteriales > Coriobacteriaceae > Collinsella. The sequence continues at coordinate 100,622 of CABSLA010000002.1, read as the reverse complement.
GCAGCGATCTGCCCACCATCGTGTACAACGTCAACCATGAGACGCTGACCGCTGAGGACAACATCATCTCCGCTGCTTCCTGCACCACCAACTGCCTCGCCCCGATGGCCAAGGGTCTCAACGACTTCGCTCCCATCGTGTCCGGCATCATGACCACCATTCACGCCTGGACCGGCGACCAGATGCCGCTCGACGGCCCGCAGCGCAAGGGCAACAAGCGTCGTAGCCGTGCCTGCGCCGTTAACATCGTCCCCAACACCACCGGTGCTGCCAAGGCTATCGGCCTGGTTCTCCCCGAGCTCAACGGTAAGCTCATCGGTGCCGCCCAGCGCGTCCCGACGCCGACCGGCTCCATCACCAACCTCTACGCTGTCGTTGACAAGAAGGTCACCGTCGACGAGGTCAACGCCGCTATGAAGGCCTACGCTGCCACCATCTCCGAGACCTTCGGTTACAACGAGGACGACATCGTCTCCACCGACATCATCGGCGAGACCCACGGCTCCATCTTCGACGCCACTCAGACCATGTGCTCTGATCTCGGCAACGGCCAGACCCTCGTTCAGGTCACCTCTTGGTACGACAACGAGAACTCCTACACCTCTCAGATGGTCCGCACCATCAAGTACTTCGAGAAGTTCGTTGCTTAATTTAGCTTTTAGCGAATAGCTCGTTGAGCGTCTAAAGAAGGGCGCGGCCTCATAGGGCTTACACCCTAGGGTCGCGCCCTTTTTATAAGAAATCGTCTGCCGTAATGGGAGGCAGACACGTACGAAAGGTAGAAGCAAACATGGCCTTTACCAAGAAGACCGTCCGCGACATCGATGTCGACGGCAAACGCGTTCTCGTCCGCGTTGACTTCAACGTGCCTATCAAGGATGGCGTCGTTGGTGACACTACCCGTATCAAGGCTGCCCTGCCCACCATCAACTATCTCGTTGAGCACAACGCTCGCGTCATCCTCATGAGCCACCTCGGCCGTCCCGAGGGCACTGGCTTCCAGCCTGAGCTCTCCCTTGAGCCTGTCGCCAAGAAGCTCGCCGAGCTCTCTGGTCTCGACGTTGCCTTTGTCGCCGACACTTACGGCGAGAAGGCTGCCGAGGCTGTCGCCGCCGTCGAGCCGGGCAAGGTTCTCGTTCTCGAGAACGTCCGCTTCGATAAGCGTGAGAAGAAGAACGATCCCGAGATCGCCAAGAAGCTCGCTTCCTATGGTGACGTCTTCGTTCTCGATGCCTTCGGCACCGCTCACCGCGCCCAGGGTTCCGTCGTGGGCCCCGCCGCTTACCTGCCTGCCGTCGCTGGCTTCCTGCTCGAGAAGGAGGTCGACACGCTGACCGGCATCTTCGCCGAGCCCGAGCGCCCCTTCGTCGCCATCGTCGGCGGTTCCAAGGTTTCCTCCAAGATCGGCGTTCTCGATCACCTCATCGACTCCGCTGACACCCTGATCATCGGTGGCGGCATGGCCTACACTTTCTTCCTGGCTCAGGGCCTGTCCGTCGGTCAGTCCCTCAAGGAAGAGGACTGGGTCGAGCGCGCCGGCGAGATGCTTAAGAAGGCCGAGGAGAAGGGCGTCAAGATCCTGCTCCCCATCGACAACCGCGTTGCCGATCACTTTGGCGAGGACGCTGTCCCCGAGGTTGTCGCTTCCGACGCTATCCCCGACGATCGTGAGGGCATGGACATCGGTCCTAAGACCGAGGAGCTCTACGCCGAGGCTGTCAAGGGCGCCAAGACCGTGTTCTGGAATGGCCCCATGGGCGTCTTCGAGTTCGACAACTTCGCTCACGGCACCCAGGCTATCGCCGAGGCTGTCGCCGAGGCCGATTGCACCTCGATTATCGGCGGTGGCGACTCCGTCGCAGCTGTCAACAAGTTCAACCTGGCCGACAAGATGAGCTGGATCTCCACCGGTGGTGGCGCTTCCATGGAGCTCGTCGAGGGTAAGGCCCTGCCCGGAGTGGAGGCGCTTCTCGATGCCTAATCGCACCCTTCTTATCGCTGGTAACTGGAAGATGAACAACGACGTCGCCGAGGCCGCCAAGCTCGCCGACGAGCTGGCTCAGGCTCTGCCCGAGGTTCCGGCTGGCGTCGAGGTGCTCGTCTGCCCTCCGACCATCGACATCACCACGGTTCATGACCGCATTCAGGCTGCCCCCATCGCCCTCGGTGCACAGAACGTGTACTGGGAGGCCAAGGGTGCCTTCACCGGTGAGTCCTCTTGCGACATGCTCAAGTCCGCTGGCTGCACCTACTGCATCATCGGTCACTCTGAGCGTCGCGACTACTTCCACGAGACCGACGAGGATCAGAACATGAAGGCCAAGGCCCTCGTTGCCGCAGGTCTTGTTCCCGTCTTCTGCTGCGGCGAGTCCCTTGAGGTCCGCGAGGCTGGCACCTATGTCGAGCACGTCGTGAACCAGGTCAAGGCTGGCCTTGCTGGTCTTGAGATCACCTGCCCCAAGCAGGTCGTCGTGGCCTACGAGCCCATCTGGGCCATCGGCACCGGCAAGACCGCTACCGCCGAGGACGCTCAGGAGGTCTGCGGCGCTATCCGTGAGACCCTCAAGGAGATGTTCGGCGAGGAGCTCGCTAACGGCATTCGCGTTCTCTATGGTGGCTCTGCCAAGCCCGGTAACATCGCCGAGCTCGTCGCCAAGCCCGACGTTGACGGCGCCCTCGTGGGCGGCGCTTCGCTCAAGGCTGCCGACTTCGCCTCTATGGTCGTCAAGGCAGGCGAGTAGGACATATGGCACAACGTCATCTTCCTGCACTCCTGATCATCATGGACGGCTGCGGCCTGGCTCCGTCCGATGGCGAGAACGCCGTCGCCGCTGCCAAGACGCCCTTCCTTGATAGCCTGTATGAGAAGTACCCCCACACCACGCTCGGCGCTTCGGGCGAGGACGTGGGTCTTCCCGATGGCCAGATGGGCAACTCCGAGGTGGGTCACCTCAACATCGGTGCCGGCCGCATCGTGTTCCAGGAGCTTTCGCGCATCAACAACGCCATCAAGGACGGCTCCATCGCCAAGAACGAGGTCTTCGTCAAGGCTATGGACGACGTCAAGGCTGACGGCAAGACTCTTCACCTCATGGGCCTTATGAGCCCTGGCGGTGTTCATTCTCACATGAACCACGTCGAGGCTCTGGTCAAGATGGCTGCCGAGCACGGTGTCAAGACCGTTCGCGTCCACGCCTTTATGGATGGCCGCGACGTTGACCCGCAGTCCGGCGCTGGCTATATGAGTGAGTTCTGCGGCTTCCTGGCTAAGATCTCCGAGGAGACCGGTTGCGACGCTCGCGTCGCCACCGTCTCGGGCCGCTATTGGGCCATGGACCGCGACAACCGTTGGGAGCGCATCCAGCGTGCCTACGACGTCATGGTCAACGCGTCCGATGCCGATGTCGACCCTGTTGCCGGTATCAAGGCCTACTACGAGAAGGATCCGCGCGGCGACGAGTTCGTCGAGCCCTTCGCTGCCCACAACGAGGGCATCCACGAGGGCGACGCGGCCATCTTCTTCAACTTCCGTCCCGACCGCGCTCGTCAGATGACCCGCGTGTTCACGGACAAGGAGTTCGACGGCTTTGAGCGCGAGCAGATCAAGCTTTCGCACTTTGTGACGATGACCGAGTACGATCCGACGTTTGACGTCGAGGTCGCCTTCCCCAAGACGTTCCCCGAGAACGTCCTGGCCGACGTTATCGCCGCCAACGGCCTGAAGCAGCTGCACACCGCCGAGACCGAGAAGTACGCCCACGTGACGTTCTTCCTCAACGGCGGCATCGAGGAGCCCAAGGAGGGCGAGGAGCGCGTGCTCGTCGCTTCCCCCAAGGTCGCTACCTATGATCTGCAGCCCGAGATGAGCGCTCCCGAGGTTACCGAGAAGCTTGTCGCCGCCATCAACGAGGATCGCGCTGATTTCTACATCGTGAACTTCGCGAACTGCGACATGGTTGGTCACACCGGTGTCTTCGACGCCGCCGTTAAGGCCGTCGAGGCTGTTGACGATGCCCTGTCCAAGGTTGTCCCGGCGATTCTCGCCAAGGGCGGCTTTGCGCTGATCACCGCCGACCACGGCAACGCCGACCACATGTTTGACGTTGCTTCCGACGGTTCCAAGCATCCGTTCACGGCTCACACCACCAACCGTGTGCCGTTCATCATCGTTGATGAGAAGGCCAAGCTCACCGGTATCGAGGACGGCCGTCTTTCCGATATCGCTCCGACCATGCTCACCATGGCTGGTATTGAGCCTTCCGCCGAGATGACGGGCCGCGTGCTCGCCACCGAGGCCTAATAGAAAACAAATACCGTTTTCTAGTAAGGGGGTTGTCCACAACCGGACAACCCCCTTTTTGGTATTTCTGCCATTTCCACCCCGTCCTTGAGTGGCAGGTAGGGGAGAGCGGGGGATTGTGGTACAGTACTGGAGTTTAAACTGTTCTATTAAGGAGTTTATCTATGGGTCCGTTCCAGATTCTTCTGTTTGTCGTTTGGGCTGTCTCTGCCGTGGCGCTGACGATTCTCGTCCTGATGCATTCCGGTAAGGGCACCGGCGTTTCGGATATGATCGCTAGCTCGCTGTATAACTCCAGCTCTGCCACGGGCGTCATGGAGCAGAACCTCGACCGCCTGACCGTCATCATGGCTGTCGTGTTTGCCGTGTGCGTCGTGCTGTGCATGTTCTTCTTCCCGCAGGGCATCGTCGGCTACTAAGCACGAGCCGCATAAATATTCAAAAAGGGTCCCGTAAGTGCGGGACCCTTTTTGTTTACATATTTGTAACAGAGTCAAAATATCCCCACATACTTCGCCCAACTAAAGAAATTCTCGACCGTTAACCGGAATTAGCCCCAAATTGTGTATAAAATGCGCTACTGTATTGCAAAACGTTGGTCCGTTGTGCATAACCAGCCATAGCAGCGGGCGGCGTTTTGATGGTTCGGATCGGATTGTTTCGACATGTGTCCGACTGAACATTTCTTTGTCCTATCTCATAAGGAGGATGGCATGGCTGATTCTATGTTCCACCAGCCCGTTATGGGTCGTCGCGCCTTTGTTGGCGGCACCCTTGCTGCGAGCTCCATGGCTTTTCTTGCCGCATGTGGCAAGAAGGGTGGCGACGCTTCCGGTTCTGAGTCCGGTTCGACGCTGAACTTCTACATCAACAACCCGGTCTGCATCGACCCCTACAATGTCCAGGAGGACCAGGGCACTCAGGTCGAGTACCAGCTCTTTGACGCTCTGACCTCTTACGACGCCGAGAAGGGCGAGATCGTTCCGCTGGCTTGCGAGTCCTTTGAGTCCAACGACGACGCCACCGAGTTTACCTTCAAGATCAAGAAGGCCAAGTTCCACAACGGTGACGACGTTACCTCCAAGTCCTTCAAGCTCGGTTGGGAGCGTCTGGTCAACACCAAGTCGGCCATCGCTACCGAGTACGGTCCTTCCGAGGTCTCCTATCACCTTTCCATGGTCGAGGGTTATGACGACCTGCTTGCCGGTAACGCTACCGAGCTCAGCGGTGTTACGTGCCCCGACGATGAGACCCTCGTCGTCAAGCTGTCTTCCGCTTACGCTGACTTCCCCTTCGTCGCCTCTCATCCGGCTCTGGCCCCGGTTCCCGAGTGCGCCGAGTCCGATGTCAAGAGCTTCTATCTTGCCCCGGTCGGTAACGGCCCGTTCATGATGGACGGCAAGTGGGAGGATGGCCAGGAGATCAACGTCAAGAAGTTCGACGATTACTATGGCGACAAGGCCAAGATCGATGGCATCCACTTCCAGGTCATCAAGGACATGGAGACCGCTTACAAGGAGTTCCAGGCCGGTAACCTCGATGTCTGCGACGTTCCCGTCGCTCAGATCGATGCCGCCAAGAAGGATCGCGGCGTGTCCAAGGACGGCTACACCATGGGTGACGGCGAGCGCATGCTGCTCGGCGCCGAGCCTTCCACGTACTATCTGACCTGCAACACCACGGCCGAGCCGTTCAACAACGCCGACCTGCGTAGGGGCATCTCCCTGGCCATTAACCGTGAGGCCATCTGCAAGACCATCTTCAAGGGTACCCGTACCCCTGCCGACGGCATTGTTCCTCCGGGCATCGATGGCTACAAGGAGGGCGCATGGGAGTTCTGCGCCTACGATGTCGACAAGGCTAACGAGTACCTCGACAAGGTTGCTCCCGCTGGCGCTAACGGGGATCGTGGCATTAGCGTGACCCTGTCCTACAACCAGGACGGCGGTCACAAGGAGATCATGGAGTCCATCATCGGCGACCTCGCCAAGGTGGGCGTTACCGCTGTCTCCGATACCCCTGAGTGGTCTGCCCTGCTCGAGCAGTATCAGAACTTTAACTATCAGTTCGGTCGTCTGGGTTGGATTGCCGACTACCCGATCATGGACAACTTCCTGTATCCGCTGTTCCACTCCGACTCCCTCGGTGGCGACAACCGCTCCGGTTACAACAACCCCGAGTTCGACGCCAAGGTCGACGAGGCTCGTACTATTGTTGACGACGAGGAGCGCGTCGCTAAGATGCAGGAGGCCGATGCAATGGTCGCTGCCGACTGCCCGGTCATCCCGATTATGTTCTACACGCACACCATCGCCGGCTCCGATCGCATCAAGCACCTCTATGTCGATCCGCAGAAGCACGCCGATCTGGGTACCGCTGAGCTCGCCTAAGAGTTTGCAGCTTCCGTGAGGGTCAAGTATTTACGTAGACCTCATGGGAAACATACAGTTCTCCCTAACCTGGGGTAAACTGGCTGATGGTAATTTTGGGATGCCGGTCTGGCGATCGGCATCCCATTTAGGTTAATCCCTAGATAGGGGAGTGGTATGGGTAAGTACATCGTTAAACGTGTGCTTCAGTTCATCCCGGTGTTTTTGGGCGTTACGCTGATTCTGTTCGCCCTCCAGAATATCGTGCCGGGAGATCCGATCAAGCTGATCGGTGGAGACAAGGCTCTGTCCCCCGAGGTGGAGCTTCAGCTTCGCGTTCGCTATCACCTGGTCCAGACGGACGAGGACGGCAACGCGATCCTTGACGAGAACGGCGACCCCGTTCAAACGTCGCTCGTGGACCGTTACTTGTATTACATGAACGGCCTGCTTCATGGCGATCTGGGCAATTCGTATCAGCGCAAGCTGCCGGTTACGGATATCTTTGCCCAGAAGTATCCGTATACGGTCAAGCTTGCCGCGTGCGCCATCGTGCTCGAGGCAATTATGGGTATCGGTGCGGGTATCATTTCGGCGGTAAAGCGTTATTCCTTCTGGGATATTTTGGTAACGCTCACCACGTCGATCCTCGTTGCGGTCCCGGCCTTCTGGCTCGGTATGTTGCTGCAGCTGTTCTTTGGCGTCATCCTCAAGGACGCCACGGGCGGTGCAATCTCCATGCCGATCTCGGGTGCCGGCGGTTCCAGCTCTCAGTATCAGGATTGGATGCACTATGTGCTTCCGACCATTACGCTGGCTTCGGTTTCGACCGCTTATGCCGCCCGCATTATGCGCTCGCAGCTGCTTGACGTCATGAACCAGGATTACATCCGTACGGCAAAGGCCAAGGGTCTCTCCAATCGTGCGATCATCATCAAGCATGCGCTTAAGAATGCACTCATCCCCGTCGTTACCTATATTGGTGTCGACTTTGGCGGCATGCTTTCGGGCGCCATCCTGACCGAGACGGTCTTTAACTGGCCCGGTATCGGCTATGAGGTCTATCGCGCCATTAGCATGCGTGACTGGCCCATCGTTATGGGCGGCGTTACGCTCATCGTCGTCGTCGTCATGGTGATCAACCTGCTCGTCGACATTAGCTATGCATTCCTCGACCCGCGCATCCGCCTTGGCGGTCCGTCGGATAAGGCCTAAGGGAGGTACGTCTCATGCAGGAAACTGATTCTCAGTCTCAGGAGCAGGCTACCGCCACCAAGGTCGCATCTGCTCCCGCCAAGTCCCGCACGCTGTGGGGCGACGCTTTTAAGCGTCTTCGTAAGAACAAGCTCGCCGTTATCGGTGTCTGCTGGATCATCATCGTCGTTGTGGTTGCCCTGACCGCAGATCTGTGGGCTAAGCCCTGGCTCGGTTCTCCGACGGCTTCCGACTCGACCACTATGGCCGAGACGTCGCTGCTGGCTCCGTGTGCAGAGCATCCGTTTGGCACCGACGCCCTTGGTCGTGACATTCTCGTCCGCGTTATCTACGGTGCGCGCGTTTCGCTGTCCGTCGGAATTATGGCCACCGCGATCTCCACGCTGATTGGTCTGGTCATGGGTGCTCTGGCCGGTTTCTACGGCGGCATCTGGGATACGATCATCATGCGCTGTGCGGACATCTTCCTGGCGTTCCCGTACGTGCTGTTCGTTGTCGCCATGATCGCCGTTATCGGCCGTGGTCTTCAGAACGTCTTTATCGCCATCGGTATTCTCGGCTGGCCTTCGATTGCGCGCGTCTTCCGCTCTGCGATCTTGACCGTCAAGGAAAACGACTATGTTGATGCTGCGCGCGCGATGGGTGCATCTGATGCTCGTATCGTTGTACGTCACATCTTCCCGAACTCCGTCGCCTCCATCGTGGTCTACGCGACCATGAACATTGGTGGCGCCATTCTGACCGAGTCCGCTCTGTCCTTCCTCGGCATGGGCGTTATTCCGCCTACGCCTTCGTGGGGCTCCATGATTCAGGACGGTCAGCAGTATCTTCTGACTGCTCCCTGGATGATGATCATGCCCGGTCTGGCAATTCTCTCGACGGTGCTCGCCTTCACCCTGTTGGGTGATGGTCTGCGCGACGCCCTCGACGTCAAGATGAAGGACGCATAAGGATGAAGAAGAACAAGAACTATGTGGACCTGAAGGACCAGCCGGTTCCCGAGGGCCAGCATCTGCTCGAGGTCGATGACCTTAAGATGTATTTCCACACCGAGGATGGCGTCGTTCGCGCTGTCGACGGTGTCTCCTACACGCTCGATCGCGGCGAGACCCTGGGCGTCGTCGGTGAGTCCGGCTCCGGTAAGTCCGTGACCGCCATGACCATCATGGGCCTTATCTCGATGCCTCCGGGAAAGATTGAGGGCGGTGACGTTCGATATCGCGGTCGCTCCATCCTCGAAATGACCGAGGAAGAGATGCAGCACATTCGCGGTAACGACATCGCGATGATCTTCCAGGATCCTATGACCTCCTTGAACCCGGTTTATAAGATCGGCAAGCAGGTGGGCGAGGGCCTTCGTCTGCACCGTGGCTACTCCAAGCAGGAGGCGCTCAAGCGTGCCACCGAGCTTTTGGACCTCGTTGGTATTCCCGAGCCCGAGAAGCGCGTCAATGAGTATCCGCACCAGTTCTCTGGCGGTATGCGTCAGCGCGTCATGATTGCCATGGCTCTTGCCTGCGATCCCGATATTCTGATTGCCGACGAGCCCACGACGGCTCTGGACGTTACCATTCAGGCTCAGATTATTGAGCTTATGCAGGAAATGCAGGAGAAGAACGGCAACGCCATCATCATGATTACCCATGACCTGGGCGTCGTCGCCGACATGGCCGACAAGATCATGGTTATGTACGCCGGCCGTCCCGTCGAGTTCGGTACTGCTGAGGAAATCTTCTACGAGAGCCGCCACCCTTACACCTGGGGCCTTATCCGCTCCATCCCGGAGCAGGCCATCGAAGAGAAGAAGCCGCTTACGCCGATTCACGGCAACCCGCCTTCGCTCATGAACCTGCCCGAGGGCTGCGTGTTCTCGCCTCGTTGTCCCTATGCGACCGATAAGTGCCGCAAGCAGCGCCCCGAGCGCGTTGTCACCGAGTCTGGTCATTACTCTGCGTGCCACTACTCCGGTGACCCCGAGTTTCTCAAGAACGCTCCTGAGACGTCCCGTACGCGCAAGGATTCCAAGAAGGGAGGCGAGGCGTAATGGCAGATACCAACGAGCGTACTCCGTTGCTGAAAGTCGAGCACCTCTCTAAGGAGTTCCCCGCTGAGTCCGGCATGTTCGCCAAGCGTTTTTCCAAGCGTGTCGTCTCTGCTGTAAATGACATCTCTTTTGAGATTTATCCTGGCGAGACTTTTGGTCTGGTTGGTGAGTCTGGTTGCGGTAAGTCCACGACGGGTCGCACCATCATGCGCTTGACCAAGCCGACCGCCGGTAAGGTGTTCTTCCAGGGCAAAGATGTTGCCGAGATGAGCAAGCACGAGATCAAGGATATGCGTCGCGAGATGCAGTTCATCTTCCAGGACCCCTATGCATCGCTGAATCCTCGTATGACCATCGGCGAGATTGTCTCTGAGCCCATGACCATTCATGGCGTGGGCACCAAGGAGGAGCGTATCGAGCGCGTCCGCGAGCTGCTGGACGTCGTCGGTCTGAACCCCGAGCACATCAACCGCTATCCGCACGAGTTCTCGGGCGGCCAGCGCCAGCGTGTCGGCATTGCCCGCGCATTTGCGCTGAAGCCCAAGCTGATTATCTGCGACGAGCCGGTTTCCGCTCTGGATGTTTCCATCCAAGCACAGGTCCTGAACCTGCTTAAGGAACTTCAGGACAAGTTCGGTACGGCTTATCTCTTCATTGCTCACGACCTCTCTGTCGTGCAGCACATCTCCGACCGTGTTGCCGTTATGTACCTGGGCAAGATGGTCGAGGTTTCGGACTGGAAGACGCTCTACAGTGAGCCTCACCATCCGTACACGCAGTCGCTGCTGTCTGCCGTGCCGGTGCCCGATCCGGATATCCAGAAGACCCGTAAGCGCATCATCCTTGCCGGCGATCCGCCGTCACCGCTGGATCCGCCGACCGGTTGCCGTTTCCACACCCGCTGCCCGATCGCGCAGGGCATCTGCTCTGAGAAACTTCCCGAGTTTAAGGAAGTTGCACCGGGTCACTGCTGCGCCTGCCACTTCGCGGAGCCGTTCCCGATCAAGGAATCGCACATCGACCTGTAGTCGGTTGTTCTCGTCCGGGCCCGCGCTGGACTTAGTTTTCAGAACGTCCTCGACCATGGAAACCCCCTTATCCTGCTCCTTCGGAGCTGCGGATAAGGGGGTTTCCTGGTCTGCGGAATGTTCTGAAAACTAAGTCCAGCGCGGGCCCTGCGGCAACGCGGCAGGGAGGGGTGCGATTCCTTGATCGCTCACTTAATCTAATAGGAAAGTTAGTGAGGCCGGAGCTTTAGCTCCGGCCTCTTTATATAAGGGCTCGGCAAAGCCGAGCCACCAAATTTGCATCAGCCCCCAGAACATGTTTGAGAACTGTGCCTGAAGTATGTATCTGCAGGCCCCGAATCGGTGTTGCCTCCCGGCGCATTCCGCAGGGGGAGCGATATTTTGCAGCACGAAGTGCGCAGCAAAATATCGCTCATGCCCGAGGACGCGCCGGGAGGCAACACCGATTCGGGGCCAGACACACGGATTTACCTGTGCATTTACAAATTCGTAAACTTTTTTGAAAAAAGTGCTTGCACAGTTCTCGAATCATAGGTTATTATCTTCCTCGTTGAACGCGCGGTTCCAACAAAACGAACCGTGAATCAACAACATAGCATGTCGGAGTGGCGGAATTGGCAGACGCGCTAGCTTGAGGTGCTAGTGACCGCTTTTTGGTCATGCGGGTTCAAGTCCCGCCTCCGACACCATCGCATTTGAGAAGCCTCTTCGGAGGCTTTTTTGTTACCGATAGACGGTGAGGTCCACGATGGAAACGCTTGAACGCAACGAGTGGGCAGACGTTGCCCAACTAGTCGAGATCACGAGCGATGCTGTCATCATCTGTGAGTTCGACGGAACCATTCTGCATGTGAATAATCGCTTACTTGGTTTGATGTGCGAGGAACGCGCTGACGTCATCGGTGGAGATGTTAAAGACGTCCTGTACTCGTCCGCTTTTGAACGTGCGACGGAACATCGTCTGCCATTTGAAACTGATGGCTCCGAGAACGAACTGATGCTCAAGCTGAGTGACGGCTCTTTTATCCCCGTCTTGGTTCGCGCGGGCTCCGTAACGCCTCCACGCATCTTTGGGCTCCGCGCACCACGTGTCCTAGTGGCGCTTCACAGTATCGAGGAACAGTATTCTCACGACCGTCAACTTAAGCGTGCGTTATCGGAGCTTAGAGTTGCGAACAAGCGTCTCTCTGGCACTCTCTCGGTCATTATGAGCACTGTGGGCTCCGATGAGCTGCCCAGCCTACTTGATACCGTTTTGAACCAGCTTGTAGGAACGCTCGATGCTTCGGGTGCCGCTATCTATTTTTCTGAGAGCGGCGGTTTTAAACTTCGCGGTGTTTCCAAGGAGCTGTACGACAGCTACCTGCCTGAGTTTTTGCCGTATGGCGCTGGCATTCCGACGTATGTTCTTCGTGAGTCGCGTGCCTGTCGCTTGTCGATTCAACAGGACCTTGAGGGCGATAGGGCCGCCTCCGGTATGTTCATGGACCTGGACAATCGTTCTAAGCACCTATTGCGCGTGCAGGATATGCCTCCGTATCGCAGCGAGATCTGTCTTCCCGTTTTTTACGGTACGCAGATCCTTGGCGTGCTGGAAGTTGGTTGGAAACGCCCTCAGGCACCGCTCGCCTATGACGTTAATGTGCTCGAGGTCATTTGCGATTACCTATCTATCCAGCTGGTCGGCATGGCATCGAGTCTTCGCTCCCGTCGCACGGCCGAGCTTGGCCGCTCGCTCAATGTCTTGCGTGATGAGTTGTTTACCTTTCTAGACGATTCCGCCGCGGCTACCCAGGCGGTATCGTCCGAGATCTGCAATATGCTTAACTGCCATTTTTGCCCTGTTGAGTATGACGCCAGTCTGGATTCCTACGTCATAGATTTTGAAGGCGGTAGTCGCGTTGCTTTGCCGGACGATCCCGAGAGGCTTTTCTTTTCCACGACGGCGCCAGCGGCACGTCTGGGGGCTGGCCCTGATGGCTTTGAGGCATCTGTTTTGGGAGGTACGAGTGCCGAGGACCTTAAACACGTCCGTATAACTCGCGTTGATGAATCGATGCCTATGGGAGGCTGGCTTAGGGCGCATGGCCTGCCTTGTCAAGGTCTCTACGTCGACTCCGGCATCGAGGCGGGGCGCCCGCGCTCTGAGGGTGATGGCAAGCACAGTAACGACGCAATTGTTCCTGCTTCTGTTGCGAAGAGCCCGACGACGCGCGCGCTGCTGCTTCGTGATGGTAGCCAAGAGCCGATTGATGATCTTGAATATGACTACTTGGTGCACTTGGCGCATGACTTTGAACTGATCTACGAAGGCGAATCTCAAAAGCGCGAGGAGCGCCATATCGCTCAGACCCTTCAGATCGGCATGAGAAATTCCCTGGGGGATGTTCCGGGTATCGCAACCGATTCGGTGTACCTGTCAGCCACGAACTCGGCGTTGGTCGGCGGCGATTTCTATACGCTCATCCGTCTTCCCGACGACTGCGCCGTCATGATTCTGGGTGATGTGTCTGGCAAAGGCATTGAGGCCGCATCGATGTCCGCGCTCGTCAAGACGGCCCTGACGGCATATGCGTGGGAGGGCGCTGGACCGGCCCGCATGGCACGCTCTCTTAACAGTATGCTCATGGGCTTTTCGAGGGTCGAGACGTTCGTGACGGCCTTTATCGCCAAGATTGACCTTAAAGCCGGACGCGCAACGTATTGTTCGGCGGGCCATCCTCCGACCATGGTCATTAGGCCAGAGTCGATGCCGCTGGGTGGCGGCGAGGCCCGTGGGGGAGAGGTCGAGCTGCTTGGATGCCAATCGGGCGTAATCGGTGCCTTTGAGAGCATGGTGTACGAGACAGGCGTGTTTACGTTCGCTCCTGGCGACATGCTCTTCATGTATACGGACGGAACGATTGAGGCCCGCGACCGCACCGGAGCGTTCTTTGGTGAGCAGCGCCTTCGTGACCTTCTGCTCTCTGTCTCGGGTGAGGGCGTATCGGGAATCTGCGGCAAGGTCTTGGGCGAGCTTGACCGATTTACCGAATCGGCGCTGGACGATGACATTGCATTGGTGTCCCTTGAGTTTTTACGGGGTCGTTCATAGACGACGCTGGGCGGGCTGAATCCGTACGGTTGGGGAAACGAATGCATCGAGTGGGCTTTTTTGGGGAACCATGGTCGTATGAATGAGTGGAATGACATAGCGGTTTTGACGCCTCCAGGCGATATCGACATCGCCACGGTGCCTGCGCTGCGTCGGCGGTTGGATGCTTTGATTGGTCGCGGCGTGCGTCGTGTTGTCATCAACTGTCAGGCTGTTAGCTTTATCGATTCGACGGGCTTGGCATTCCTGCTTACGCGCGCTCGTGAGCTCATGAGGCGAGAAGGCCTGCTTTCGCTCGTCAATGCATCGGGTGAAGTTGTTCGCTTTTTGGAGATTGCTCGTCTTGTCGATATCCTTCATGTCGCGGGGCCGGCACGGGAGTCTATTCCCGCCATTCCGGTGGGGGAGCTGCCTCGCTGGAGTAAGAGCGTCGAGGTCCGTCAGGGTATCGAGAATCTTCCATACTACCGACATCGCATTGCCGAACTCCTTGAATCGCTTCCGTTGCGCCGTGACGAGCGCTACGATGTCGCATTGGCGTCGGGGGAGGCGCTGGGTAATGCCTATGACCATGCGGGCGGTATCGGGTGCGTCCTGACGGTTCAGGCCTATGGCGATCGCGTTGTGGTTGAGGTGCTTGATCGAGGTGCCGGCTATTCTATCGATGAAACGAGCGAGCCGGTTGCATCTGAGGAACGCGGCCGTGGTATCAAGCTTATGCGTATGCTCGTCGATAACGTGGAGGTTGCTCGTCGTACGGACGGCGCCGGCACGCGCGTGCAGATGGTGAAGCTGTTTAGCGGAGCGCTGGAATCGTGTGCCTAGCCAATCGCTTTAGCGCGTTTAGCTACTAAGAACATGCGGCAGACAAGTTTTTTGAAAAAAGTACTTGCGTCTTTTGGACAACTCGCGTAAATTAATAACCCGCAAGCGGACATGGCTCAGTTGGTAGAGCACAACCTTGCCAAGGTTGGGGTCGCGGGTTCGAGCCCCGTTGTCCGCTCCATTGCATTTCCGGACCGTTTAGGCGGTCCTTTTTCGGCGAAGTGGCCAAGTGGTAAGGCAGAGGCCTGCAAAGCCTTTACCCCCGGTTCGAATCCGGGCTTCGCCTCCAGGCAACATCCGGGCGCTCCGGCGCCCGTTTTGTTTTACATATGCGGACATGGCTCAGTTGGTAGAGCACAACCTTGCCAAGGTTGGGGTCGCGGGTTCGAGCCCCGTTGTCCGCTCCAAACTCAGCAGCCCGACTACTACGGTAGCCGGGCTTTTTCGTACCCATCGCTTGGGCTCGAACCCGAGAGGGAGCGAGCGTTAAGCAAACGCGGAGCGTTTGTAGCGAGCTGGCGAGGACGCCGGCAGGCGGCCGAAGCCGGTGCGGATCCGCGAAGCGGATACGCGGACGCCCCGTTGTCCGCTCCAAACGTAACAGCCCGACTACTACGGTAGCCGGGCTTTTTCGTACCCGGCGCATGGGCTCGAACCCGAGAGGGAGCGAGCGTTTTGGGGCGTGGCTGTGGCGTTGTTTGTCGCGAATGTCCGCTTTGGGCGTATCATCGTGGGCATCTCGCATAACCTCGTTGCAAGGGAGATACGCCCCATGGCTACAGAAAAGTCTTCTTCGCGCTCATGGATGTCCGATGCCGCGATCTATCAGATCTACCCGCGCTCGTTTAAGGATTCGACTGGTTCGGGTCTGGGCGATATCGCGGGCATTACCCAGCAGATGGACTATCTTGAGCGACTGGGTATCGAGGCCATCTGGCTGAGCCCGTTTTATCCATCGCCTCTTGTCGATGGCGGCTATGATGTGGCGGACTACTGCGATGTCGACCCGCGTCTCGGCTCGCTTGACGACTTCGATGACATGATCGCTGCGGCTCACGCGCGCGGCATCAAGGTCATCGTCGACATCGTGCCCAACCATTCATCCAACCAGCACCCCTGGTTCAAAGCCGCTCTTGCCGCCGGCCCCGGATCGCCCGAACGCGCCCGTTATATCTTCCGCGATGGTCGCGGCGAGCATGGCGAGCTGCCTCCCACCAATTGGAATGCCAACTTTGGCGGCCCCGCATGGACGCGTGTTGCGGACGGTCAGTGGTATCTGCACATGTTTACGCCCGAGCAGCCGGACTTTGACTGGTCATGCCCTGAGGTTCACGCGCTCTTTTGCGACGTCCTGGCGTTTTGGAGCGATCGAGGCGTCGACGGCTTTCGCATTGATGTGGCGCAGGGTCTCGCCAAGGATCTCGACCGCGATGACCTCGACCGGTGGCATCTCGCCGAGGGCGATGACATGGTTGACGACGGCACCCATCCGCTGTGGGACCGCAATGAGGTCCACGAGATCTATCGCGAGTGGCGCCGCGTGTTCGACCGCTATAATCCGCCGCGCAGTGCCGTTGCCGAGGCGTGGGTGCTGCCCGAGCGCCAGTATCTCTACGCGCGTCCCAGCGAGCTTGGCCAGACATTCAACTTTGAGTTTGCCAAGGCCACTTGGACCTATGATGACATGCACACTGCAATCGAGAAGGGCTTGAAGACAGCCGTCGAATCCGATTCCGCCTCGACCTGGGTACTCTCCAACCACGACGTGCCGCGCGTGGCGACACGCTATGCCCTGCCGCAAATCAAGGCGACGCGCTACCACCAGATTGCGCTCGACTGGCTCTTGCGCGACGGGTCGTCTTATGACGAGGACCGTGAACTCGGCGAGCGCCGCGCGCGGGCGGCCCTTTTGCTTGAGCTGGCGCTTCCG
The DNA here is from genome assembly GCA_902478545.1 of uncultured Collinsella sp. Taxonomy (GTDB): domain Bacteria; phylum Actinomycetota; class Coriobacteriia; order Coriobacteriales; family Coriobacteriaceae; genus Collinsella. Next base: position 83,817 of record CABSLA010000002.1, on the reverse strand, counting down.
GGCTCGGCATACGTGTATCAGGGTGAGGAGCTCGGCCTTTTTGAGGTGGCTGATATCCCGTGGGCTGCACTCGAAGACCCTACTGCGACCAATACGCACGGACCGAAGCGTGAGAAGGGGCGCGACGGCTGTCGTGTGCCCCTGCCGTGGGTGGCGGCGGACGATCCCGCGCATGGCGGATCGTTTGGGTTTTCGCCGGCAGACGCCGATGCGGCGCCCCATCTGCCGCAGCCTGCATGGTTTTCCGATTATGCTGCCGATAGGGAAGAAGTGGACCCGACATCGATGCTTGCGCTCTATCGTGACGCCCTCTGGCTGCGGCGCAAGCTGCGCGGTTGCGCCAACGATCTTGCGTGGCTCGATCTTGACGGGCGCACCGGTCTTGCGGATGGTGCCGAGGGCGCCGAGGGCGGCGTCATCGCCTATCGCCGCGACAACGGCTGGGCGTGTGTGACGAACTTCGGCGCAGCACCCGTGGAGCTGCCGGCGGGCAGGGTCCTGCTCACCTCATCACCGCTTGCAGACGGCAGGCTCGCGCAGGACAGCTCTGCCTGGATCATGCTCGGTGAGATGTAGGGGCATCTCGCTGCGAGCCTGCGTTTGTTCGCGCCTTTCGTGACGACTGATGCCCTCGCGAGAGCGTCGCAAAACTTTTTAAAAAAAGTTCTTGCATAGGATGCGGGCATCACGTAAGATTAATCCTCGTAAGCGGACATGGCTCAGTTGGTAGAGCACAACCTTGCCAAGGTTGGGGTCGCGGGTTCGAGCCCCGTTGTCCGCTCCATTTGGGCGTTTAGCTCAGGGGGAGAGCGCTTCCCTGACACGGAAGAGGTCAGAAGTTCAAATCTTCTAACGCCCACCAAATGTTCGCAGCTCAGAGGCTATGTCTCTGGGCTGTTTTGTTTTATGCCACCAAACATGCCGGCAAATAAGCCACCAAATATTGATCCAAGGTCTGTACGCGATGGTCTTCGCATCCCGTAGAGGTGCCGGCAGATTGCATACGTCCTGGCCGATCGTGACCGCAACATGTTGGTCAAGCACAATCTTTTGGAATCTTTTGGCGTGAGCGGCTTGGTTTTGGTAGGATTTGTCAGCGGCTTGACTAAGGGGGTTTTATAACTGCCATGCAGGTAGCCGTGTTGGTAACGTTTTACCGACTTGCCAAGAACCCCTCATAATTAATGCGTCTGCAAAATGACTAATTGCTTTGACCTGCTGAAACACTATATGTTGTGTTTGACCTAAAAAAAGAATACAGGATATAGATGCCTCTTTGTCGTATGATAGATGGCGGACAGAGAACGAGAACCTTATTCGCCCCATTTGGACACGTCTTTGAGCCGCTTGATCGGCCGCGAGGATTGTCCGCATGAGGACTTATGGTTTATCGAGAACACAGATTGCGCGACGGCGCCGCAAGACAGGGGCAAGCCCTGCCGGGTATCGTTTGGCTCTGAAGCGCGATGAGGCTACGATGCGAAAGAGGCAAGAGGATGAAGATCATCAAGCGCAGCGGCACCGAGGTTGTCTTTGACATCGATAAGATCGTCAATGCCATCCGTGCCGCAAACTTGGAGGTCGAGGAGAGCTCTCGTCTTACCGACCGCCAGGTGGTTTACGCGGCGCAAAACGTCGCCGAGGCATGCGAGAACGCGGGCCACACTGTTTCGGTCGAGGAGATTCAGGATTTGGTCGAGGACGAGATCATGCGTCTCGACTGCTACGAGGTTGCCCGCCACTACATCATCTATCGCTATGTTCAGAGCCTGAAGCGCCAGAAGAACACGACCGATGACAAGATCCTGTCGCTGATCGAGTGCAATAACGAAGAGGTCAAGCAGGAGAACTCCAACAAGAACCCGACCGTCAATTCCGTTCAGCGTGACTACATGGCCGGCGAGATCTCCAAGGACCTGACTCAGCGTGTGCTGCTGCCTCAAGAGATCGTGGATGCCCATAATGAGGGCCTGATCCATTTCCACGATTCGGATTACTTTGCCCAGCACATGCACAACTGCGATCTGGTGAACCTGGAGGACATGCTCCAGAACGGCACTGTTATCTCGGGTACGCTGATCGAGAAGCCGCACAGCTTCTCGACCGCCTGCAACATCGCGACGCAGATCATCGCCCAGGTTGCTTCCTCCCAGTACGGAGGCCAGTCGATTTCGCTGACCCATCTTGCCCCGTTCGTCGAGGTGAGCCGTCAAAAGATTCGCGGCGAGGTCGCTCGCGAGCTCGAGGAGCTCGGTGTCTCTGCGTCTGCCGAGAAGGTCCGTGAGGTCGTTGAGGACCGTCTGCGTGACGAGATCCGTCGCGGCGTCCAGACGATTCAGTATCAGGTCGTGACCCTTATGACCACCAATGGCCAGGCGCCGTTCGTGACGGTCTTTATGTATCTTAACGAGGCCCGTACGCCTCAGGAGAAGCACGACCTTGCCATGATCGTGGAGGAGACGCTTCGCCAGCGCTACGAGGGCGTTAAGAACGAGGCCGGCGTATGGATCACCCCGGCATTCCCCAAGCTTATCTATGTACTCGAGGACGATAACGTTCACGAGGATTCCCCGTACTTCTACCTGACCCAGCTGGCTGCCAAGTGCACTGCCAAGCGCATGGTGCCCGATTACATCTCCGAGAAAAAGATGCGCGAGCTCAAGCTGTCGAAGGGCGAGACCGCGGGTAACGGCGACTGCTATACCTGCATGGGCTGCCGCAGCTTCTTGACGCCCGACCGCTCGGGCAACGGCTTTAACAACGTTGCCAACGCGCTGAACTACGACCCGAACAAGCCCAAGTACTATGGTCGCTTTAACCAGGGCGTCGTGACCATCAACCTGCCCGATGTCGCGCTGAGCTCGCACCAGGATATGGACAAGTTCTGGAAGATCTTCGACGAGCGCCTTGAGCTGTGCCACCGCGCCCTGCTGTGCCGTCATGAGCGTCTGATGGGTACGCTTTCGGATGCCGCACCGATTCTTTGGCAGTACGGTGCCCTCGCCCGTCTGAAGAAGGGCGAGACGATCGACAAGCTGCTCGTGGGCGGTTACTCCACCATTAGTCTGGGTTATGCCGGCCTGTATGAGTGCGTCAAGTATATGACGGGCCACAGCCACACCGAGAAGGAGGGCACGCCCTTTGCCATGGCCGTCATGCAACGCATGAACGACAAGTGCGCCGAGTGGAAGGCCGAAAGCGATATTGACTTCTCGCTGTACGGTACCCCGCTTGAGTCGACGACCTACAAGTTCGCCAAGTGCCTGCAGCGTCGTTTTGGCATCATCCCGGGCGTGACGGACAAGGGCTACATCACCAACAGCTACCACGTCCATGTGTCTGAGGAGATTGATGCTTTCGATAAGCTCAAGTTCGAGGGTATGTTCCAGCAGCTTTCGCCGGGCGGTGCCATCTCCTACGTCGAGGTTCCCAACATGCAGGACAACCTCAAGGCTGTCATTCGCGTGATGCAGTACATCTACGACAACATCATGTACGCCGAGCTCAACACCAAGAGCGACTACTGCCAGGTGTGCGGCTACGACGGTGAGATCAAGATTGTCGAGGATGACGGCAAGCTGGTGTGGGAGTGCCCCAACTGCGGCAACCGCGATCAGGAGAAGATGAACGTCGCCCGTCGCACGTGCGGTTACATCGGTACCCAGTTCTGGAACCAGGGTCGAACCGAGGAGATCCGCGACCGCGTGCTGCATCTCTAATAACCATCCCAGGCCGCCCCGTAGCGAGGCCCCGGACCTTTACTCGCTATTTCGGACAGTCCTGGCTCACGACGGAGGCGCCACTGGCGCCTCCTGTTCGTGCGGAACTCATATCGAGCAAAGGTCCGGGGCCTCGCTACGGGGCGGCCAAGTTGACGTAGCTGAGATGCAGCATGAGGCCTGCTCACTCCTCGAAGTTCTTAGCGGAAATAATTTGAGCTGCAGCTGCGATTTACTTGCGATGGCGGTTGAGCTGCAACAAAGTTTTTATTGGACCTCGAACCCTATACTCGATGTTCGCTTCGTTCATTGAGTTACCCTTTGCATGAGGCCGGGACATATCGTCCCGCCCGCAGTTTCGCAGGCCGAAGGCCGAGAATGTTTGAGGACGGGATGATATGTCCCGGCCTCCCGGGAGAGTTACCTATGAACTACGCGAACATTAAGTATTTCGACATTGCTGATGGGGAAGGCGTTCGTACTTCTCTGTTTGTGAGCGGGTGCCGTCGTGGGTGCAAGAATTGCTTTAACTCTGTCGCGTGGGACTTTGCTGCGGGTGAGCCGTTCGATCGTGCCGTCGAGGACAAGATTATCGAGAGTCTCGATCATCCCTTTATCGATGGCCTGACGATTCTGGGTGGCGAGCCTATGGAGCCCGAGAATCAGACGGGGCTCGTTGACTTTATCGAACGCGTGCGTGCGGCCTATCCCGCGGGGTCAGGAAAGACCATTTGGTGTTTTACCGGCGACGTGCTCGAGGAGCTTATGCCGGGTGGTCGTCACCATACCGAGGCGACGGACCGTATCCTTGCCTGCCTCGATATGTTGGTGGATGGCCCGTTTGTTCAGGAGCTGTACGATATCTCATTGCGTTTTAGGGGCTCGAGTAACCAGCGTGTGATCGATATGAACGCTACGCGCGACCGTGCTGAGCGCGAGGGTGTTGCGCTTTGTGATGCGGTTGAACTTTGGCGGGACGATCCAGTCTATTCGACCCATACTATGTAGCTTGTGGCCGATGCCAAAGGGCGTGGTACCATAGCGCGAACGCAAAATCGGAAAAGTGAGGCCCAGATGATCGATCAGGAAAAAGTCGAGGCCGCCATTAAGCTGTTGCTTGAGGGCATAGGCGAGGACCCAACTCGTGAGGGCCTGCTGGAGACCCCGGCGCGCGTTGCCCGTATGTATGGTGAGATCGCCGGCGGTATGGACCAGAGTGCCGAGGAGCACCTGTCCAAAACCTTTGCCGTCGCTTCGAACGATTTGGTTATCGAGCGCGACATCACGTTTTACTCGCTGTGCGAGCATCATCTGCTGCCGTTTTATGGCAAGGCCGCCATTGGTTATATCCCCAACGGCCGTGTCGCAGGGCTCTCTAAGCTTGCCCGCACGGTTGAGGTCTACGCCCGTCGTCTGCAGCTGCAGGAGCAGCTGTGCGCACAGGTTGCCGATGCCCTCATGGAGTATCTCGCTCCCCAGGGAGCGATTGTGCTCATGGAGGCTGAGCATATGTGCATGACCATGCGCGGCGTGCAAAAGCCTGGCACCAAGACCGTGACGCTCGCTCGCCGCGGCGTCTTTGAGACCGATCCGTCGCTCGAGGAGCGGTTCTTTAGGATGCTGGGCCGTTAGCATGAGGGTCGTCAACGACTTTACATCGAAGACCGATGAGGGGACGCCGCGTCGCGGCTTCATGGCTTCGGGCCTGGCCCCCTTTGATGCCATGCCTCGCATTGATTACATTTGTGCCAACGGGCTGTTTCGGCGGCACCTGGGCAACATTGCGCAGTTGGAATCGGGGCGCATCTTCTGCCGCCACGGTATTGACCATCTGCTCGATGTCGCTCGCATTATGTGGATCAAGAATCTCGAGGAACAGCTCGAATTTGACCGCGAGGTCATCTACGCCACGGCACTTCTTCACGATATCGGCAAAGATGAACAGTATGAATCGGGTATATCCCATGATGTTGCAAGCGAACGCGTCGCTGATGCGATTCTCGGCGGCATGCCCGATGATGTGGCGTTTGAGCCGGCCGATGCCGCAGCCATTAAGACGGCCATTCTGGGCCATCGAAAGCTGCGCGTGAACAGCCAACCGCTTGAGCGTCTGCTCTATGCGGCCGATAAAGCGTCGCGCGCCTGCTTTGCATGCCCCGCGCGCAATGCTTGCAACTGGAGCGATGATAAAAAGAACCTGTCGATTCGCGTGTAGTTAGTTTGCGCGGTCGGGGTTCTAAACGAAGGAGACGATCGCGATGAGCAATAAGAAACTGCCCGAGAATGCAACCAAGACTGAAGGTGCCGAGCTCGCCCGCCGTGGAAGGGGCGAAATATCCACCGCAACGGCGGTACCCCACGTGAACTATGACGATCTGCGCCATGCCGACCGCATCACCGTTGAAGGTCTTGAGGTTTTTGCTAACCACGGCGTATATCCCGAAGAGAACGCGCTGGGCCAGAAGTTCATCGTGTCCCTGGTGCTCTATGCCGACCTGCGTGCAGCGGGGGAGCACGATAACCTGGACGCCTCGATTGACTACGGCTCGGTGTGCCACGATGTCGATGGGTATCTGCGCGAGCATACGTTTAAACTTATCGAGGCGGCAGCCGAGGGTGTGGCCCAGATGCTGTTGCGTCGTTATCCCTTGCTGCTTGGTGTGCGCATAAAGCTCGATAAGCCGTGGGCGCCCGTCGGTCTTCCCCTGGCAAGCTGCGGCGTCGAGATCGAGCGCGTGCGCTAGTCGACGCTAGAGCTTGTTGAGGGTGGCTGCTTGAGCCGCTGCGACAGGGCTCTATTGTTGGGGCAGTACGTGTCGAGCAGGGCGTGAAACCGATGATTGTGGCTTGGCTCGAGCAGGTGGACGAGCTCGTGGGCGACAACCATGTCAAGGCACTCGACGGGGTAGGCGGCAAGTTCTCGTGCGATGCGAATGGCGCCGGTTTTGGGCGTGCATGATCCCCAGCGCGTTTTCATGCTGCGCACGGAAACGCGGGAAACGGCGACACCCATTGCGATTTCGTATGCGTGCACCATATCGCGTAGCACCGATGTGACCTCGGACGTATAGAGCTGGTCGATGTGGGCTTGGAGCTCATCGGACGTTAGGTCGTCGAGGATTGCGTGCCGCTTGGCCTGTGGGCCTCCGTTCGATTCGTCGGTACCCATAAAACTTGCGAAGGTGGCTTGTTTGGGCCGTGGTGCGGGGGACTCAAAGTTGTGGTCGAGTGCATCCTGAACGGTGATGGGCTTGCCCCAAAGCGCAATGATGGACGAGGGACTGAGCGGCTCTCGCGCCGTCGCCTGACGTTGCTCGCGCTGGGCAAGTCGGCTGATAATCCAGGCGCTGTTGCGCTTCACAAACGCTTCGATACGCTCGCGGCTGGCGCCGAGCGGTGCACTGGCGTGGACCTCACCGCTCGATGTGACGCGTAGGTTGAAGTTCTTGACGCGCTTTTTGGTAACGATGACGGGGATGGGCGTCCCATCCGGTCGGGATGCGGAAATCGTAAACTGCTGCGTCAAAAGCGGTCCTTCAGATTGGGGACGGGCCGGCATGTCGACCGTTCGGCATGCCGGCCCGCTCAAGGGATGTGAAATTAATAACGCTCAAAGAAGGCAAGCGCGTTGTCGCTGCAGAGCTTCTGCATCACGGTCTTGCCAAAGTGCTTGGAGAGCATGTTCTGGAACTCGGGCATCTTGCTGGCATCGGAGAGGAAGGCGGGCACCGTGGCACCGTCCCAGTCGCCGCCGAGCGCGATGACGTCCTCGCCGCCCAGGTCGAGCCAGTGCTCGATATGTGCCGCTAGCTGGTCGAAGGTGACGTCTGCGGCGGTCTTGTCGGTTGCGTCGTTGGAAAGGAACTCGCTGCAGTAGTTGAGGCCGACGATACCGCCCATGTCGCGAATGGTGCGGAACTGGTCGTCGGTAAGGTTGCGTTTGACGCCGCAAACCGCACGGGAGTTGGAGTGGCTGGCGACGAAGGGACGTGTGGCGTGGGCGACAACCTCGTCAAAGCACTCATCGTTGAGGTGGGAGACGTCAAGCACCATGCCGGCGTGCTCCATCTGCGTAAGTGCCTCGATGCCGGCGGCGGTGAGGCCGGCGTGGGTATCGTGTCCGCTCGCGAGCGGTCCTTGCGCATTCCAGCTGAGCGATGACATGAGTACGCCCAAGCTCTTGAGCACCTCGATCAGCGCGGGGTCCTCGGCAAAGAACGTGGCGTTTTCGATGGTGTGGATGCAGGCGACCTTGCCGTCTTTGAGCGCGGGGCGAATGTCTGCCGCGCTGCGTACGTTGACCATGCGGTCGTGGTTGAGCATTGCCTGGCCGCTCATATGCGCCATGATTTGCGCCTGGAAGCGCGCGGCGTGGGCGGTGGGAATCTCGTCGGGGACAAACGTGGCGAAGCACTGTGCCCATGGCGTGTTGCCGATCTTTGCGAGCGAGATGGCGCAGGCGTTGCCCTCGATGAGGTCGAAATCTTGCGGATGCGTTTCGTCGCCGGGGAAATAACCGTCGGTGCCGGCGGTAAAGCGCAGGTCGAGATCGAGCGTGGCCCAGCCGATGCGGTCGGCGGTGTCGCAGTGTAGGTCAAATACGGGATATGCCATGGTTCCTCCGGTTGCAGCGTTTCTTTGCAAACTGTCATTGAATTGTATGACTAGGGTATAGTTAGCGCCATATGTTCACGGCGGCCCGCGTTGTGCGCCGCCCTTATCACGGAGGTTACCATGTCCAACCAGGGCAAGAAGGTCAAGACTCATTATCGCGGCACGCTCGACGACGGCACGCAGTTCGATAGCTCCTACGATCGCGGCGAGCCGCTGGAGTTCACCTGCGGCGCCGGTCAGATGATCAAGGGCTTCGACGCCGCTGTTGTCGACATGCAGGTGGGCGAGAAGAAGACCGTGCACATTCCTGCTGCCGATGCCTACGGCGAGCACAATCCCGAGATGGTTATTACCTTCCCGGCCGAGCAGGTTCCCAACATCGAGCAGATCGAGAAGGGCATGAAGCTCTTCCTGTCCACGCCGAGCGGCATGCCCGTCCCCGCCGTCGTCATCGACGTAACGCCCGAGGCCGTGACGCTCGATGCCAACCACGAGCTTGCCGGCAAGGACCTCAACTTTGATATCGAGCTCGTCGAGGTCGAGGACTAGGCTATGCCTGTGAATCTGGTTTCGACAGCGTGTCTCGGAAATCTCAACGACCCGTCCTATGAGCTTTTGCTTCGCCGGGAGCTGGGCGGTGTCTTTGAGGTCGATGAGCTACTACTCGATTGGGACCAGGCCGATGCCCGCACATTTGTGGGCGTGACGGAGCTGGGGCGTACGGTCGATATTCGGCTGGGCGCTGCCGATGGCGATCGCCTTGCCGATGGCGATGTGCTCGCCATCGACCGTTCGGGCATGGTGCCCGTGGCGGTTGTCGTGCGCCTGCGCAGTGCCGAGGTTTATTTGGTCGAAGTCGACCGCATGGACCCGATTGCGCTCGCGCATGCGTGCTGGGAGATCGGCAATATGCACGCGCCGCTTTTCCGAGGCGATTCGGACGAGTATACCGTGCGCATGTATACGCCGGTGCAGCCTGTTTTGGGCCGCATGCTCCGGGGCGTCGAGGGCGTTTGGCTCTCGGTGGTTACCCGTGAACTCGATGCGGATCGGCGCTTTGCGTCGAGTGCGGCGGATGCCGTTGTGAGTATGGCTCCCGACTTTACGATCGTAAAAAAGGCGCGCGGTTAACGTGCGTATGAGTAAGACGGACTTTGAGAGGCAGCTATTCAAAGTCCGTCTTACTGTTGATGAGGTGCTTTGGGGGGAAAGCATATGGGTCTTGAGGGAATCAAGCTGATTGCATGCGATTTGGACGGCACGTTGCTGCATCGGGGGGAGCGCGAGCCGCGTTCCGAGGCCTTTGAGCTCATCGATGAACTGCATCGTCGCGGTATCGTGTTTATGCCGGCGAGCGGTCGTCAATATGCGAGCTTGCGCTATCTGTTTACCCCGGTGGCCGATGAGCTCGCCTATGTATGCGAGAACGGAGCCCTGGTGATGAGCGAGGGGCGTGCCGTTGTCAAGCGCTCCATGGAGCGTAGTCTTGCTATGGATATCGCGAATGCCGTGGTTGCGTATCCCCATGCCGACGTGACCCTTTCGTGTGAGGGACACCTCTACACCATGAGCGGCAACGATGCGTTCGTCGACCATTTGCGCTATGAGGTCCACTGCGATGTGGCGGTGGTCGACCGCCCCGAGGACATCGACGAGGACGTCATTAAGATCGCCTTCCAGACGCCCGAGGTGGATCAGCCGGCGGCCCTGGAGTATTTCGAGCGCCTCTTTAGCGACCGTGTTGACGTGATGACGTCGGGAACCGAATGGACGGACTTTATCGGTTTCGGTTCGGGCAAGGGCTCCGCGCTTGCCGACTACGGTCGTGCCCTGGGTATTTCGCCCGATGAGATGATGGCGTTTGGCGATAACGAAAACGACCGCGACATGCTCAACGTCGTGGGCCATCCCTATCTGATGGAGAGCTGCAACCCCTCTATGCGTGGCATCAACGACCGCGTCCGCTACGTGCGCACGGTCGAAGAAGAACTGCGTCGTCTACTTGCCGAGTAGGCATGCCCCAAACATCTACCGGCAGTCGGGGCAGAGACCCTCGAAGATGGTGTAGTGCGACGTGACGTGCCAACCGATTTGCTTGGACGCCTCGGCGTCGAGCTGGGCATCGAAGGGGAGCGGCACGTCGATGACGCGGCTGCACGAGGTGCAGATGATATGTGCGTGCGGCTCGATGGTGCGATCAAAGCGACTCCCGCCCGGCGTCTTGATCGAGAGGATTTCTCCGGCATCTGCCAAGAGATTGAGGTTGCGGTAGACCGTGCCGCGGCTGATCTTGTCATCCTGTTCGCGCACGGCGTTGTAGATTTCGTCGGCGGTGGGATGGTTATAACTTTGGCGCACGACGTCAAGAACCAGCTTTCGCTGCCTGGTATTCCTTCTTTGCACCGCCATGCGCCTCGCCTCTTTTCTATTAACGGTCGTAGGTAAATGATACCGTATTTAACACACAATACTAATAATGAGGACTGAAACCGTCTTCATTGGCAAGTGGGGCTCGGGCCTGGGCGTCTACGAGGCGAAAACGCGTTCCCATGCACTCGTAGGAGGCATGAAGCGCCTCGAGATGAGATAGGATGTTTGCCGGAGCTCCCTGTATCTCCATCTCGACTGAGCCGTCTTCCATGTTACGCACCCAGCCGGTGAGGGAGCGTGCCTGCGCGAGGTTGGTGTTGGTAAAGCGAAAACCAACGCCTTGGACTTGCCCCGTCCAGTGCAGGAAATAGCGCAGGGGAGTGTCTTGAGTGGCCTCGTCGCTTGCGAGTACGGTAAGCCTGCGGCGCAGCTCGAGCTCGACGTTTGATGGTTTTTGAGGCTCTCGACTGCCGCCGGTGACGCTGGAGAAGAACGTATCGAAGAGGCCCATCGCTATGCCTGCTTGCCTGCGTCGGCCGGGAAAGTAATGCCGGCCTGCTGGCGCACGGCATCCATGATGCGCAGTGAGACGAGCGTGACATCGCGGTAGTGGCCAAGCTCGTGGCGTCCCGCCGGGGTCTCCCAAATCTCTTCCTTAACGTTATCGATGCCGCCGATGGCGGTGATAAAGTCTGTGAGTTCGTATTCCATAGTGTTGCTCGATTTGGGCAGGTCGAGCACGCGGCCGTTCTCGTCCTGTTCGCGCGGTGCCTCGGTCGCCGAGCCGCGTACGACGTCGCCGCGATAGTCGATGCGGACGTTGCGGGGCGTGGACAGATGGTCGATCTGGATAGTGCCACGCTCGCCTTCTATCTGCGAGGGCAGCAGGTCATTCGTAATTTTAGAGTGCGCGAGCTCGACGGAGATGCGGCCACCGCCGTAGCTGGCGAGGATGGAACCGCAGCCGTCGATGGGGCCGTGCGTGAGCTGTCGCGTGGTGGGGTCGAGCAGAGTAGTCATGCTCGTAAGGCCGGAGGGCATGCCGAAAATCTCGACCATGGGCTCGACGGTGTAGACGCCAATGTCCATGAGGGAACCCGATGCCATATTGCAGTCGAAGATATTGGTGGCGCGTCCCGCGAGAATCTCGTTGTAGCGCGAGGAATACTTGCCAAAGCGCAATGAGGCGCGGCGGATGGGGGCGATCTCGCCCAGGGCGTCCTCGATGGCGTGGAAGGCGGGATCGTGGAGGGGACGCATGGCCTCGAGGGCCACGACACCTGCTGCCTCGGCAGCGCGGAAGACTTCCAGCGCCTGCGCTTCGGTGGCGCAGAAGGGTTTCTCGACGATGACGTGCTTGCCACCGGCGATGCAGGCAAGGGCCTGCTCGTAGTGAAGTGCGTTAGGGCTGCCGATATAGACGGCGTCGACGTCGACGGCTGCCGCAAGCTCATCGAGTGACGTAAAGTTTCGCTCGCCACCGCGCTCGGCGGTAAAGGCAGTACCGCGATTGGCGTCGCGTGAAAGCGTGCCCACAAACGCGGCTTGGTCGTTGGCGTTGACGACTTGGATAAAGTCGTCGGTGATCATGGATGTGCCGATGGTCGCGATGCGCAGCATACGTCCCCCTTGCGTTGTTTGGTCTACAGGATGAGTGTAGCGCGTGGGGATATAAAGCTGCGCGAAAACGCTATTACAGGTCGCTCTCGTTAAAGCCGGCGTCGATATCGAGGTTGCTGCCGTCGGCCGCCGTGGTGGCGAGCTCATCGCAGCGCTCGTTGAGCTCGTGACCGGCGTGACCCTTAACCCAGATGAACTCAACCTTGTGCTTGCTTTTGGCGGTGAGTAGGCGCTCCCACAGGTCGCGGTTCTTGACGGGTTGCTTGTTGGCGGTTTTCCATCCGCGCTTTTTCCAGCCGTCGATCCAGTGCTTGTTAAAGGCGTTGACGACATACTGCGAATCGGAATGGACTTCGACCTCGCAAGGGCGGTTGAGCGCCTCGAGCGCCACGATGACCGCCATGAGTTCCATGCGGTTGTTGGTGGTCTTGGCGTAGCCGCGCGAAAGCTCGGAGGTGAAGGTCTTGCCGGCGGGGTTGGTGTATTTGAGCACGGCGCCGTAGCCGCCGCGTCCCGGATTTGATCGGGCCGAGCCGTCGGTGTAGATGATGACCTTCACGGGCTTCCTTTCGTTGAGTGCATTTCATGTGAGTGACCATTGTAGCGCCATGCCCGCCGGGGGCCAGCAATCTACGATTTCTACCCCGTCTTCCGACTGTTAGTTGGCATGGATGATGCGGTTGAGCTCGTCGAGGTATTGCTGCAAGAGGAGAGAGGGCTTGCGCTCGTCGTGCATGATGTAGCCAACGTGCATCGTTGGGGCGTCTGCTAGCGGGATCGATGCCATGCCCCATTGCATTTCATTGGAGAGGACACCGGTCGACAGGGTGTAACCGTTCGACGTGATAAGTAAGTTAGTAAGTGTTCCGCGGTCTGAGATTCGTATGTTGCGGTCGCAAGGGATACAGCTAAAAGGTTCCTCGGCGTAATAGAAGGAGTTTGAGGTTCCCTGCTCAAAGCTGTAGCGCGTATAGGGCGTGAGGTCGGCAAGGGACAGTTGCGGGCGGCGTGCGAGCGGGTGGCGCTCGCTAACGAAGACGTGGACCGTCGCGTCGAATAGGGGATGGAAGCTTGCGCGGGCATCGGCGAAGGCCTTCTGCAGAACGCGGGCGTTAAAGTCATCCAGATACAGAATGCCGATATCGCTGCGAAACGCACGGACGTCATCGATGATCTGCGATGTGGTGGTCTCGCGCATGATGAACTCGAACTTGCTGTCGCGGCAGCGCTCGACTACGTTGACAAAGGCCTCGACCGAAAAGGCGTAGTGCTGGGCGGAAATGGCGAGGCGGGCTTGCGGGGTGCCACCGTCCTCGTAGCGTGCCTCGAGCATGTCGGCCTGCTCTACGACCTGGCGCGCATAGCCCAAAAGCTCGGTGCCGTCGTTGGTGAGCGTGACGCCGCGGCTGGAGCGCGTAAAGATCTCCAGATGGAGCTCTTGTTCTAGGCTTTTGACGGCGTTTGAGATGTTGGACTGAGCGGTATAGAGGCGCTGAGCTGCGGCGTTGATTGAGCCGGACTCTGCCACGGCGATCAGAAAACGAAGCTGCTGGAGGGTCATCGGTGCCCGTCCTTTCGATAGCTATCTAAAAAACCGATAACAGGTTAGCGCTTTTAAGTGATTGACCAAGCGAAACAATGCTCGTACTATTCAAAACACACAAAGGTGGTAGGTAATTAAGCCGACCACGGAACCGGGATGTCAAAGGGAGGACCGCATATGAACTGCTTGCCAAGACGAATGCCGGGCTCCTGTTTGCGCCCGTTGGCGTGATCAGGAGACAGCGACTTACTCTTCTCTTATTTATTTACTTTCGTTCGATCAAGGAGATCATCATGAGCCAGTTCATCAACAACCCCGAGCACACCTTTGGTTTCGATACCCTGCAGCTTCATGTTGGCCAGGAGAGCGCCGACCCCGCATCCGACTCCCGCGCCGTGCCTATCTACCAGACCACGAGCTATGTGTTCCGCAACTCCCAGCACGCCGCCGACCGCTTTGGTCTTGCCGACGCCGGTAACATCTACGGCCGTCTGACCAACTCCACCCAGGGCGTCTTCGAGGACCGTATCGCCGCACTCGAGGGTGGCGTGGCCGGTCTTGCCGTCGCCTCCGGCGCTGCTGCCATCACCTATACCCTGCAGGCTCTTGCCCAGGCTGGTGACCACGTGGTGGCTCAGAAGACCATCTACGGTGGTTCCTACAACCTGCTCGAGCATACGCTCTCCCAGTTTGGCGTCGAGACCACGTTTGTCGATGCTCATAACCTGGAAGAGGTTGAGGGTGCCATCAAGGACAACACCACGGTCATCTATCTCGAGACGCTCGGCAACCCCAACTCTGACATCCCCAACATCGACGCCATCTCCGAGATCGCCAAGAAGCACGGTCTGCCGGTTGTCGTCGACAACACTTTCGGCACCCCGTATCTGTTCCGTCCGCTGGAGCATGGCGCCAACATCGTTGTCCACTCCGCAACCAAGTTCATCGGCGGCCACGGCACCTCGCTGGGCGGTGTGATCGTCGACGGCGGTAACTTCGATTGGAAGGCGAGCGGAAAGTACGCCCAGATCGCTGAGCCCAACCCCTCCTACCATGGTGTTTCGTTTGCCGAGGCTGCCGGTCCCGCCGCCTTCGCAACCTATGTCCGCGCCATCCTGCTGCGCGACGAGGGTGCCTGCATCAGCCCGTTCAACGCCTGGGTCCTGCTCCAGGGCACCGAGACCCTGTCGCTGCGCGTCGACCGCCATGTCGAGAACACCAAGAAGGTCGTTGAGTTCCTGGCTGGTGACAGCCATGTCGCCAAGGTGAACCACCCGAGCCTGCCTGAGCACCCCGATCACGAGCTCTATCAGAAGTACTTCCCCAACGGCGGCGCTTCGATCTTCACCTTTGAGATTAAGGGTGGCCAGGAGGCAGCTTGGAAGTTCATCGATCATCTGCAGGTGTTCTCGCTGCTCGCCAACGTGGCCGACGTCAAGTCGCTCGTCGTGCACCCGGCTACCACCACGCACTCCCAGCTCTCTGCCGAGGAGCTCGCCGAGCAGAACATCACGCCCTCCACGATCCGTCTTTCCATCGGTACCGAGAACGCCGAGGACATCATTTGGGATCTGAAGCAGGCCTTCGCCGCGCTGGACGAGTAAGGCGACTTGTGCAAGGACCCCTTGCGACTCGATAGGTATAACTGCATAAAATGCCTGCTCAAGGCGCCTGTGCAAGCAATGGTTGCGCAGGCGCCTTTTTTGCATAGGAAGGGCGCTATTACAGGGTTTTTGGCATGCTTTATGCATTCGAGTTGTGGAAAACTCCTGTTGAGAGGATGTGAGTTTTACGCAATTGACGTGCGCCTTTTGAGTAAAACCGCAGGTCGCGATTTGCTCGAGGTACTATGCAGCGCGATCGAATCACACGCAGCTCAAACGCAGCAAAAACGCACTACGGAGGTTTCCAGCTACATGAGGATCGATTCACGAAAACCGAAAGCCGCTGCCCTTTCCGCCGCTCTGACCGTGGCACTTTTGGCGGGCGCCGGTGCAACTGATGCCCACGCCGCAACACTGTCCGATACGGTTGGATCTACGCCGTCCGAGACGACGCTGGTACAGCCCGTTGATTATCGCGGCGATGGTTATGGCTCTATGCAGGAGTGGAACGCCTCGATGGAGGCCAAGCGCGATTCCCTTGAAATGCGCGCTCAGATTATCCTAAACATGTATGGTGACTATGCCACCGATGACGAGCGCGCTGTGCTGCAGGGTTGTATCGATGGTGCGGGCAGCCTTTTGACGATGGGGGAGGTCGACGCGAAGTCGACCGAGCTCGATGAGCTGCGCACTGCGCTTGAGAATGCCAAGCGCGAAGCGCTCGAGGCCGCTGCCGCCGAGGCGGAGGCTGCCGAGGCCGCCCAGGCTTCGTACTACAACGCCGGTTACACTCCGTCCTACGCGTCTGCCGCGTCCTACGCGAACGGATCGGGCCTGACGCGCTCTGCGGGTGTCAATAACTACAACGGGCGCCGTGAGACCTATTACAGCAGCAATGTGCTTTATCACTATCGCACGGGCGAATGGACTCAGGATTCTGAGGGCTTCTGGCGCGATTCCGACGGCTATTACGTTGTTGCCGCGGGCGATATGGCCCAGGGCTCGACCTTTACGGGCTCCAAGGGTGATTGCAAGGTCTATGACTCCGGCTGCGCTGCCGGAACCACCGACTACTACACCGGTTGGTAGTTTTTCTGTATCACGGATATTTGGCGGACGGGCGTCTTTACCGAGCTTTAGGGCAACGTAAGGACGCCCGTTCTATGTATACGCTTGAGCTAACAGAGCCCTTACCGTGACGGTACGTCGCGCATATGGGCGCGGGGCACACTAGTTCATGAGAAATAAGGTCTTTCTCGTGGAGGAAGTGGTCTTGTGAACGCTCGAGATATCGCCGTTGCCGCCGTTGCATTGACGCTTGGTTGCCTTGGTCCTACGGCCGCGCTCGTCGCGGGCATGCAGGGGTCTTGTGGGGCTGCCTCTATCGTGGTCGGCGCGTTGATCGCGGCCACACTGCTGGGAAGCGCCGGTGTTGTCCTTTGTCGCGATGATGAGGACGAGGTTCCGGAGTCGCATCTCTAACTGTTGCGAAAATGACTGTTGGCCATGGCTGAACATGAAAACCGCACAAGGGGAGTGCCCTTTGCGGCGGTTTTTGCTATTGAGACTGTTGGATGCGGTGCGGCGGCGTTACCAGCTTGCCTCGATATCACGGATGCGCTGATAGAGCCATTCGTTCTGCGGCGCTTGGATATCGTGCTTGGCCGCGAGGCGGCGGACGGTGCCCGCGAACTCCTCGACCTCTGTTTTGCGCTGCGCGACGCGGTCCTGCGCCATCGAGGGCATGCCGGCGGGGTCGAGCCCCTCGATGAGATGCACCATCTGCGTTAGGTCTGCCTCGGTGAGCTCGATACCCTCGGCGTTGGCGACCGCAAGCGTCTCGCGCATGGCGGAGACAAAGCAACGACGCTGCTCGGAGCCCTGTTCCGTGGCGCTTCCGTACGTGCCGCCGTAGGCCATGCAGGTCTGGTTGATGCCGTCGTTGAGCATAAGCTTGGCCCACATGCGGTGCGCGATGTCTGCCTCGACGGTGTGGGCGATGCCGCAGCGCGTGTAGAGTTCGTCGATGGCGGCGACGGTCGCGGGGTCGGTGCCGGCGGCCGCACCAAAGCGGATCTCGCCCGCATTGGTAAAGGTGAGCGCGCCGTTGAGAAACACAGCGTCCATGCCTTGGCAGATTCCGAGGATGGTGTGCTCCCAGCCAAAGCGCTCGGCAATCTTCTGCTCGCTGGTGATGCCGTTGCACAGCGAGGCGATGAGCGTATTGGGGCCCACGATGTGTTCCATAGTCTTAAGCGCCTGGTCGAGTCCGGTTGTCTTGATCGTGAGGATGACCAGATCGGCGGGTGTCGCCTCGCTGGCGCGGACGGACTTGAGTACGCAGGGCTTGCCGTTGACGGTGAGCGCATCGTTCGCATGGCGCTCAAAGCGAGCGTCGTCCATGACGTATTCGACGGCATCGTTGCCGAGTGCCTGGGCGATCATGCTGCCGTAGAGTAGCCCGACGCCACCCTTGCCGATAAAGGCGCCCTTGTTGATCTGCATATGAATCATCTCCCCATATAAAAGGCGCCCGCGTAAGGGGCGCCTGCTGGATTGTATGCTGCCAGGGTGATTGATGGGTGCGCGGAGCGGCTGTTATGAAAAAGAAACGTTTGCCTGGACGCTACGCTGCAGGGCAGACCGCAAAGACGCGCGCGGGATATCCAACGCCATCGCGCACCTTGGGGAAGGTGCAGAAGATGACGGCGCCCGTGGCGGGAAGCTCGTCTAGATGGTCCATGACCTCGATCTGATAGCGGTCGACCGAGAGGATGTACTGTTCGCCGGGGTAGGGGTAGGCGTCCTCACGCGTGGTCACGCTCGCCGGGTCGGTGTCAGCCGGCTCGTGGCCGATGGCGCCGATGTTGCGCTCTTCAACGAGCCACTTGATGGCGTCGAGGTCCCAGCCGGGGTAGTGGGGCTGGCCGTCCTCGTCCTTGTTTTCGAGGTCGGCGAGCTTGGACCAGTCGGAGCGGAAGGCGACGAAAGCGTCCTTGGGAATGAGACCGTGCTCATCCTCCCAGGCTTTGAGGTCCTCGACGGTCAGGACGTAGTCGGGATTCGCGGCGCACTCCTCGTGCTTGTCGATCACGCAGAGCGGATGCATAAACTCGATGGGTTCAATCTCTCCAAGGGAACGACTCTCGACATGGAAGTGGCGCGGCGCGTCGACGTGGGTGCCGTACTGCGAGGCGACCGAATACTGGAAGCAACGCATGGGGGCGAGCATGTCCTCGGGTGTGCCGGGCAGGTAGTCGAAGAGCTTGGTGGACTCAAACGGCTTAAAGCCAAACCAGTGCGGGGTGTCGCATGAGAGCGTGTGGGTGAGGTCGACCCAGCGATAATCGGTGCTTTTGAGCTGGGATGCGAGATTCCAAAGGTCGAGCGCGGGCATGGGCGACTCCTTTCATCGGGCTTTTTGCTGATGTTAAAGCGGTGCCGTGACAGCTCGATTTCCGCTGCGTTACGATACGTTCTCGATTGCGATTCCACGATGTTTCGGCCGCGTGACCATTGTGTTTCGCCTTGCCGGGGCGCTGATGGCGAAAGGAGGGGCCGTGCAATACCGCGTTGACCCCAAAAGTGGTAACCGAATATCCGCTCTGGGTCTGGGCTGCATGAGATTTCCCGGTGCGCCGGGACACCCCGATGCGAAGTTAGCCGATGCCATCATTTCCCGTGCGGTGGAGCAGGGGATTAATTATCTGGATACCGCGTATCTCTATCCCGGTAACGAGGTGTGCGTGGGCGCCTCACTTGAGCGCTTGGGGCTGCGCGACCGGGTGTTGCTGGCGACTAAGTTGCCGCACGCTTCGTGCAAGTGCGCGGAGGATTTCGACCGGTTTTTCGACGAACAACTGCGCCGCCTGCGGACCGATCATATCGACTATTACCTTATGCACAACATTACCTCGCCCGCCCAGTGGGAACGCGTGGTGGCGTTGGGTATCGAGGACTGGATTGCGCACCAAAAGGCTGCGGGGCGTATTCGTCAGATAGGATTTTCGTACCACGGCAGCGCGGCGGACTTCCTGACGATGCTCGATGCGTATGAGTGGGACTTTTGCCAGATTCAGTACAACTACGCTGGAGAGCGATATCAGGCGGGAACGGCGGGACTCATGGCAGCCGCCGAGCGCGGGCTCGCGGTGTTTGTGATGGAACCGCTTTTGGGCGGACGCCTGGCGGGCAAGCTGCCTCCGCGGGCCCGCGCCGTGCTCGATGACGTACGCGATCCGTACCTGAAGTCGCCGGCTGCTTGGGGCCTTTCGTGGGTGTGGAACCATCCTCAAGTCACGATGCTGCTTTCAGGCATGACCGATACCGCGCTGGTGGACGAGAACGCGGCATTGGCGGATCGCGCACTGCCGGATTCGATGACAACAGAGCAGCTCGACACCATCGCACGTGTGCTGGGAGAGTTTGAGAAATCGAATCGCGTGCCCTGTACGGGGTGCGGCTACTGCATGCCGTGCCCCAAGGGCATCAATATCCCCGGCTGCTTTGGCGCCTACAACGCGAGCTATGCGCACAGCTGGTTTACGGGCCTGTCGCAATACTTTACGGCGAGCGCGGTGCGGACGAACGAGCCCAAGCTGGTGAGCAATTGCGTCAAGTGCGGCAAATGCGCACGTCACTGCCCGCAGCACATCGATATCCCCGGGCGCTTGGACGACGTACGCCGCCGTTTTCAGCCTGGCCCCGTAACGGCTGCGCTTAAAGCCTTTTGCAAAACGCGTTCCTGATGCCCCTTTTATAACTTGCGGTGGAATAGTTCCTGTTTGCGGCAGAATAGGGGCCAAACAGGAACTATTTCACCGCAACTGATGGGAGGCTATCGTGGGTGACCGAGGTTTACGTAATGATTCGCGTGAGGTTCGTTGGGGCGTTTTGGGCGCTGGGCGCATTTCGCATCGATTTGCATCGTCGCTCAAGGAGGTGGACGGGGCACGGCTTGTGGCTGCCGCCGGTCGCACTCCTTCGCATGTTGAGGAGTTTTGCAGGGCGTTTTCGATTGATGCCGTGCACAGTTATGCCACAGCTGACGATAACGGCGATGCGGCTTATGATGCGTTGATTGCCGACCCCGATGTCGACGTAATCTACTTGGCTCTTCCGCATGGCATGCATGCGCATTGGGTCTGTCGGGCACTACGCGCGGGAAAGGCCGTGCTGTGCGAAAAGCCGGCCGTTTTGAATGAAGAAGAGGCCCATGCGATCGCCTCCGTTTCCCGTGAGCGCGGCGTGCTGTTTATGGAGGCGATGAAGAATCGGTTTTGCCCGATGCGCACTCGCGTGAAGGACTTGCTTGCGTCGGGTGAGCTCGGCCGTATCGTTTCGATCGAAAGCGTGCAAAAACTTGATTATGGTGAGCCCCCTTCGAGTTATCTGCTCGACCCGTTGCAGGGTGGCTGTCTATATGACATGGGCTGCTATGCGGTCGGGTGGTTTGATGATCTGCTTGCGGGTGCGTGCGATGTTTCGTCTCGTGAAGTTTGCTGGCGTGACGTATCGGACGGCCGCGTTGATTGGGTCGACGAGATTCGTATGAGCGTCGGCGGCATACCCATTCATATGGCGTGCGACGGCAAAGCTGCATATGAAAGCCGCTTAACGATTGACTGCGAGCGAGGCTCGTTGGAAATCGAGCGCCTCCATCGTCCCGAGCTCGCCTATGTGAAGTACTCCGACGGACGAATGCTCGAAATAAATGCCCCGTTTGAGGTCGATGATTTCTACGGCGAAATCCAGCATGCGACCCAGCTCATCCGGGCGGGGAAACTCGAGAGTCCCGTCATGCCCCTTGCCGCCACACAGCGCTGTGCGCACATCATCGATGCGATTCGCTTGAAACTTTAGGGCGTGGGGGCATGGCGCCAGCGCTTGGAATGCCTGGAGGCCTTTGCTCCTGATGCCCCTTTTATAACTTGCGGTGGAATACGGTCTGTTTGCGCCAAAATAAGGCACCAATAGACCGTATTTCACCGCAACTGATGAAGAGGGAGTTGGAGATGCTGACGATCGGGTGTCATCTTTCGACGACGAAGGGCTATCGGGCAATGGGGGAGACGGCGCTGTCCATTGGCGCCAATACCTTTGCGTTCTTTACGCGCAACCCGCGCGGTGGCAAGGCAAAAGACCTTGACATGGATGACGTGGCGGCTCTGCGCGAGCTTATGTCGCAAAACGACTTTGGACCGCTGGTGGCGCATGCCCCGTATACCTACAACCCCTGTTCTGCCAAAGAGCGGGCGCGCGAGTTCGCCTTGGAGGCTATGGCAGAGGACCTGCGGCGCATGGAGGCGCTGCCCGGCAACTACTACAACTTCCATCCCGGTGCGCATGTGGGGCAGGGCTCCGACGCCGGCATTCAGATGATTGTCGATGCCCTGTGTCAGGTGATGTTTGAGGGCCAGCAGACGACGGTGCTGCTCGAGACCATGTCGGGCAAGGGCACCGAGGTGGGCCGCAGCTTTGAGGAACTGGCGCTCATCATTGAGGGTGTTGCCGGCAAACGCCCCGAGCTGTCGGCCAAGCTGGGCGTTTGCCTAGACACCTGCCATGTGAGCGATGCCGGCTACGACATCATCCATGATCTGGACGGCGTACTCGACGAGTTCGACCGCGTGGTGGGTATCGATCGCTTGCATGCCGTACACATCAACGATTCGAAGAACCCTTGTGGCGCCCATAAAGATCGTCACGAGTGCATCGGCAAGGGATACCTTGGCAGCGAGGAATTTGGTGGCGGTATGCAGGTTATGCAGAATATTGTATCGAATGGCCACTTGCGTTCGCTGCCGTTTATTTTGGAGACTCCGAACGAACTTGCAGGTTATGCAGCTGAAATTAGACTATTAAGGTCATTGCAGCAGTAATGACTGTCACAAAGTAGAGTATTCCATTCACGTTATGGGTTTGTTTCAATCAGTTTTCTCATTGCAGATTCGTAATTCCGGGTGCATAATAGCCAACAGTTTTTGCAGACCTCTGAATCAAACGAGGTCACCGGAAGGAGACTGATTATGAAGCTGAAGAAGCTTGGCGCATTTGCCGCCACGGGTGCTATGGCACTCGCCCTTGCTCTGACGGGCTGCGGTTCGTCCAACGCCACCTCTGGTTCTGATGCCGGTCCCAGCAGCTCTGACGACGCTAAGGTCGAGAAGGTCGACGGCTCCAAGGAGTACGCGCTCGTCAAGGACGGCACGCTGACCGTCGGCACCTCTGCCGAGTACGCGCCGTTTGAGTACAAGGATGACAACGGCGACTACCAGGGCTTTGACCTTGAGCTCATCAAGGCTATCGGTGACAAGCTGGGTCTGGATGTCGAGTACGTCAACAATGACTTTGACACGCTGGTTCCGGGCGTCGCTTCGGGCGCCAAGTATGACGTTTCCATCGCGGCTATCACCGACACGCCCGAGCGTGAGAAGGAAGTCACTTTCTCTGATTCCTACTACATGGACGATCAGGCTATCGTGACCAAGGTCGATAACACCGACATCACGGCCGACAACTACAGCGAGAAGCTCAACAACGCCGACGCTACCATCATCGTCCAGTCTGGCTCGACCGCCGAGGCCTTTGCCCAGGAGAACTTCCCCAAGGCCAAGATCGTCCCCTACAAGGACGCCACCGAGTGCTTCAGCGCCCTGCAGTCCGATAAGGGCGACGCCGTAGTCACCAACCGCTCCGTTGCCAGCCAGCTGACCGCCGAGCAGTTCAACACCTGCCAGACCATCAAGCAGATCAGCACCGGCGAGGAGTACGCCATCGCCATCAACCAGGGCAACACCAAGCTCAAGGACGACATCAACCAGGCTATCAAGGACCTGACCGACGACGGTACCGTCGACGCCCTCATGGCTAAGTACAACATCAAGTAAAATAACTACTTGATTGCGCGCGGGCCCTTTCCGTTTTGCGGAGAGGGCCTTTGCGCTTCTCTTGACGGAGAGCGTTTCCGTCTCGTTTTGCCGGCAACTTCTACGATAGGAGCCACCTTGTCTCGACTGAACAAAGGGGCCGCTGAGCAGCGTTTTCCACTGCCCGTCTTGCTCCAAAAGCTAGCCTGCGTCATGGCCGTGGCGCTCGCGCTGGTGTGCGCGGGGGCATATGCGCCCACGACCGCCCAGGCGCTTGAGACCGCAAAGATTACCGCCCGACCCAACACCGGTTCGGGCAGCGATGTGGTCGGCGGCACCGAGACGCGCATTACCTGGGAAGTTCAGGCCGATGCCGACGAGGAGCTGAGCGGTCTTTCTTTGACGTTTGTCGACGGCACGACGTTTGGTACCGATGACACGCGATTGACGATGCTCTCGGGCGAGGACCTCATGGATCGTACGCCCATGAAACCCACGTGCAAGGCTGACGGCCAGACGCTCAAGATTGACTTTGGCGAGACGGCGCCTGCCGGCGGCTTTTTCCGTGTCGAGGTTTACGGCGTGACCTTCCCCGTCGAGGGCGGCGACGAGGCCTTTAGCGGCACCTACACTTTGGCCGATGGTTCGACCAAGAAGATCTCCAAGATTCCGTCGGTGGAGATCAAGGGCGTGACGGCATTCGATAACTTCCTGGCCGACCTTAAGGAGCAGCCGTGGGTCGAGGCATGGAATTCCAACATGTTCCTTCGCCTGTTCCTGAACCCGGTCATTTTGGTCCAGAGCCTGCCGATCGTCTTCAAAGGCTTCCTCATGTCGCTCTCGATCGTGCTCGTGGCGTTTCCGCTGGCAATTCCCTTCGGTTTCGCCCTGTCGCTCATGCGCATCTCCAAGTCGCGCATCCTGCGTTGCCTTGCCGGTATCTATGTGAATATCATTCGCGGTACGCCGGCGTTCCTGCAGATCTACATCGCGTTCTTTGGCCTGCCGCTGGCCGGCGTCAAGGTTGACGACTATGTGCTGGGCGTCATCGTCATGGCCATGAACTCGTCCGCCTACCTGTGCGAGATCTTCCGTGCCGGTATTCAGTCGATCCCCAAGGGCCAGAACGAGGCTGCGCGCTCGCTGGGCATGAACGCCTTCCAGACACTGCTCTACGTTATGATTCCGCAGACGTTCCGCAATGTCCTGCCAACGTTGACCAGTGAGTTCATCCTGCTTTACAAGGATACGTCGCTGCTCGCGGCCGTGGGCGTGGTCGAGATCGTCATGAACGCCCGCACCATCGTGGCCACGACGGGCTCTATTACACCGTACGTGGTTGCCGCCCTGTTCTATCTGGTCATCACCCTGCCGCTCGCTCGCTTGGTGAGCGGCCTTGAGGCGAGGCTTTTGGGCACGGCCGAAACTAAGAAGAAGCGTCCCGCCAAGAGCGCCGGACAGGTCGTCGCGACGCCCGCCGATCACATCGCCGGTCTGTAAGGAGGTCCTATCATGAGCGAAACCAATAACTCGAACGAGGTCGTCGTCAGCATCAAGAACCTCCAGAAGGCCTTTGGCGATAACGTGGTCCTGCGCGATATCGATCTGGATGTGCACAAGGGCGAGGTCGTCGTAGTCCTGGGTCCTTCGGGCTCGGGCAAGTCGACGATGCTTCGCTGCATCAATCGTCTGGAGCATCCCACGAGCGGCTCGATTGTCGTTGAGGGCGTGGACGTGTGCGCCAAGGGCGTTGACCTCAATAAGGTGCGTACGCACTTGGGCATGGTGTTCCAGCAGTTCAATTTGTTCCCGCACCTGTCAGTCAAAAAGAACGTCATGCTCGCGCAGCAGAAGGTGCTCAAGCGCAGCAAGGAAGAGGCCGAGAAGATTGCCGTCGAGGAGCTGACCAAGGTCGGTCTTGCCGAGCGTATCGACTTTATGCCGAGCCAGCTCTCGGGCGGCCAGCAGCAGCGCGTTGCCATCGCCCGCGCCCTGTCGATGAACCCTCACGTTATGCTCTTTGACGAGGCCACGTCGGCACTCGATCCCGAGCTGGTTCGCGACGTTCTGGGTGTCATGCGCGACCTGGCACGCGACGGTATGACCATGATCGTCGTGACGCACGAGATGGGCTTTGCCCGCGACGTCGCCGACCGCGTCGTCTTTATGGACGGCGGCGTCATTGTGGAAGAGGGTACGCCGAGCGAGGTCTTCGACCACCCCAAGAGCGAGCGTACCAAGGCGTTCTTGGGCAATATCTCGTAGCCGGTTGGTGTAACTGCCGTTATAAAAGAGCGGGGGCTGGACTTGAATCCAGCCCCCGCTCTTTTGTAGGGATAAGGATGCGCTTTGATGCAGACTCTTTTGGAGGTCCTGGGTTCGTTACGCGAGCTCGGCTCCGAGGGCCTTGCAAGCGGTCTCGCCCTCATCGTCGGGCGCATCGTAGCAAATGACGGAATCGACGACGTTAACACCCGCCTCGTCGGCGTCGGCCTTCCAGTTGTCCATCCACTCGCCCTCGGCCCACGAATAGGAGCCAAAGAGGACGACCTTCTTGTCGCCGAGAGTCTCCTTGACCTCGTCCCACATCGGCTGGAACTCATCGTACTCGAGTTCCTCGGAGCCCATGGCGGGGCAGCCGAAGGCAATGGCGTCATAGCTGGCGGCCTTGTCTGCGGAGAAGTCGGCGCAGGAGATGACCTCTGCCTCGGCGCCGGCACCGGTTGCGCCCTCGGCAACGAAGTTTGCCATGGCCTCGGTGTTGCCTGTACCGCTCCAGTAGACGACGGCGATCTTGCTCATATGTTTTCCTTTCGGTTGTGCGGCGTGCGGCCGCGTTTTGTATGCTCTATCGGGTTGCCTGGACAAGTTGTCCCAGGGTGCAGCCCTGTTGATAGATGTAGGTAAGGTATTGCGTGCATGCGCGATAGGAATCGAAGGTCGTGAGCGCCTGCTCAACGTTTGTGTATACCTTCCATGCGCCAAAGACCTTATAGTTTTCGCCGTGCTGGACGATAAACTGATGGACATCTTCGTAGGGATAGCCCAAAAAATAGCCAATTTCGTGGGGGAACTCGCATATGCACCCCGTATCGCAGTGTCTATTTCGCGCGAGTGCGCAGACGCTGCCGTCATAGGCGCTTTCTGCGGCATTGCTGCTTGCCAGCGTGATGCGCGCGGCGAGATGCACCAGGGATGCGGGCAGGTTGTGGACATCGTAACCTTCGGCGGCTAGCGCCGTCGTGGCACGGGGGTCGGAGAGGTATCGCATGAGGTCCGCAGGGCGGTACACATAGATGAGCGCTCCGCAGGGGCGCCAGACCAAAACGCTCATATGGATCCCGAGTGGCTGGAGCTCGCGGTTGCATTGGGTTATGACGGCGAGCAGGCGAGAGCGTCGCTCTTCGATATGGGCGGCGCTGGGTTTTCCGTTTTGGTTGGCGTAAACGCCGGGATAGGTAAAGAGCGAAGCCGGCTTGATACCTGCGAGCGTAGGGGAGCAGTTGCGCACGACAGCCGTTTGGTATGTTGGGATGTCAATGGTTCGAGTCACGATGCTCCTTTCGGGTCCTCAGTTGTTAGCCTAGGAAAACTTATACACGAAAGTAAGTCATGGTCAACAAAAAAGTTTGAAGAGGGAAACTAATTGACCGAACGGACACGATTTTGGGTTAAGATGGGGACACCCCATGGGGGTATCTAGATAGTGCTACTTGAAAGGGGAACGCATGAGCGACTTGCTCAACCCTGCGAATCTCATCGTGTTGGCCGTCATTGCCGTCGGCATGTTTTTTGGACTGCGTCGCATTGTCGCTTCGACACACGGAAAGAGCTGCTGCAGCGATGGCGCGAGCGGTAAGAAGGCCAAAAAGGTTGTTGTGGTGGATACCGATGCATCGCACTATCCCTATAGCGATGAGCTGCTCATCGGCGGCATGAGCTGTGACGGCTGCGCTCAGAACGTAGCCAATGCTCTCAATGCGCTGGATGGCGTGTGGGCAACGGTGACGTATGCGGACCACACAGCGCGCGTGCGCTCCAAGCGGCCGATCGATCGCGGTGTCCTTGAGGCTGCCGTGAGAGATGCGGGTTACTACGTCATGACGCTGTAGGCCTTGCCTTGGATGCGCGTCCTTGCCTAGGCTCGTCCGCGTAGCTCGATGTCCTGGATGTCGTCGAAGTCGATGGCGATATCTTTGAGCTTGAGGAGTTTGAAAGCAGGGAGTGCCTCGTCGAGGATGCCGGTGCGGCTGCGATAGCCGTATGCATCGTAATAGGTGACACGAACCAAGTCGCCGCGCTTGAGGCCCTCGAGCTTTTTCGAAAGTTCGAGGGCTTTTTCTTCTGTGAGTTCGCATTTTGGCTCGGCGGTGATCTCTTGTTTACGCACGAGCTCGTAGTATCCCGCGAGGGCGGCAAAGGGCATAAACTGCGCGGCACGGCCGGCACGGACGGTGCCGTTGGCGGTGAGCTTTGGGTCGGCGGAGCGACGTCTTCCCTCGGGGTCCGCTAGGCGTTCAAAAGGTGTCGGTGGCCGCATCGGCTGTTGTTGGGACTTAGGCACGATGTCCTCCTACCTGATCGTTGCGTTCGCGCGCGGTGGCGCCGGCGGTAAAGCTCAGCCCCTTAACCAGCGCGTTCTTGCCGTATTTGCCTTTCACGGCCAGCACGGCGCGTGCCAGGTCGCGCTCGCGCTCATCGGCCTCGATATCGCTGAACAGATCGATGGTGGCAAATTCCTCGGGCATGAGGTTGCCAAATCCCAGATTGATGCGCTTGACCGGTCGTTTGGGATCGACAGTCTGCGCCCAGAGCTCATCGAAATAGCCCATGATCTTCTTGAACGAATTGGTACGCTCGGGCAGCTTTCGCGAGGCGTTGGAGTGCGCAAAGAGTGCGGCATAGCCACCGCGCGGTTTGCCGCCATGCTCTCCCACAAAGATGCCGTCGATTGCCTGCGCCTCACGTACCAGACGACGCCGTTCGTCATCGCGCTGGACGGGCTTGGGCGCACGGGGTGCGAGCTCGGGGCCGGCGGTTGCGGTGGGTTCGATGCTCGACGTACTCGAGCGCAGGTGTCCGCATCCGTCCACATATTGTGCAGTGCCGCTGGCATCAAGCCTGCGGATGTCGGCGCGCTCGCTTGCATAGCCCACAAAGAGCGAGATGCTGTCGCACACCACGTGCTTGTCGATCAAATCCAGCACGGCGGCATCGACCATCTCGCGCAAGACGGTATAGGCCTGTTCGTAGGCATAACCCTTCGAGAGCACCTGTCCTGTGGTGGTCGAAGTTGCTTGCGGGCGATAGGCTTGGATATCGGCGATGGTTGTCGGCTCGCGCCCGAAGGCATGGTCGATGAGATATTCGGCATTGACGCCGAGCTCGTCGTAAAGCAGGTTTTCGTCGAGCGCCGCGACGCCCATCAGATCGTAGACGCCGTATTTCTCGAGGCGGGCTGCCACGCCGAGACCGATGCCCCAGATATCGGTGATGGGACGATGGGGCCAGATCTCCTTGCGAAAGGTCTCGTCGTCGAGTATGCCGATGCGGCTGGGTACGTGCTTGGCGGTAATGTCGAGCGCTACCTTGGCCTGGAATAGGTTGGGGCCGATGCCGACCGTCGCCGTGATGCCGGTGCGCGCGAGGACCTCGTCGCGCAGCGTGCAGGCGAACCCTTCCGCATCGGTGTGATAGAGGTCCAGATAGGGCGTCACGTCGATAAAGCACTCATCGATGGAGTAGACGTGCACGTCCTGGGGGCTGACGTATTCCAGATAGATACCGTAGATTTTCGCCGACACCTCCATGTAATGCTGCATGCGCGGTACGGCCGTGATGTAGTCGATGCCATCGGGAATCTCAAATAGGCGGCAGCGGTTGTGAATCCCTAAGTCCTTCATAGCCTGTGTGATGGCGAGGCAGATGGTCGTGCGCCCGCGCGATTCGTCGGCAACGACCAGGTTGGTGGTGAGCGGATCGAGCCCACGGTCGACGCACTCGACGCTGGCATAAAACGTCTTGAGGTCGATGCAGATATAGGTGTGCTGCTCGTGCGCCATCCGTGTCCTTTCATCAAACACATGTTCTTATCGAATATCTGTTCGATAATACCCTCTCATCCAGACATCGTCAAAACCTGTCAAAAAGGGACTGGTTTGTTTTGGTAGGTATGGTCGTGCGGTTGGATCGGGTTTTTAACGCAGCTCTAAAGAGTGCGAAACAGCTCGGAAAACCTTGCTTCGTAGCATGAGCCTAACGATTGATACCGCCTATGCGCACGGAAGGGTTGTGGGAAAGATGGTCAATTATGGGTTTGGTATGCCGACACGCCTTGTTGCGGATGGGGACGTGGCTCGCTGGTGCGGACGATTGGTCGCTCACTACGGTGGCACCAAGGCGCTGGTCGTGCTGGGCGGAGACAAGCATACGCGTGATGAGCTCGTCTCGGCGGCGCTCGGCTCGCTTGATCGAGCTCTGCTCGAGCGCGTGCTCTTTCGTTGCGGATCGGTCGGCGGTGACGGGGGAGACGAGCTGGTCGACGAGGCCGTAGCCCTGGCAACCGATGAGGGCGTGGACTTTGTCCTGGCGATTGGCGATGCCGATACGGCGGGCTTTGCGCGCGAACTCGCTCGTCGCATGGCCATGCTCGATGCCGGCGAGGACGGCTTTGTGCCTTATGGATGCATTGTCTCGGAGGGCAAGGTGCCTGCCGTCGTGGGTGCCGGCGAGGTTCCCGTTTTTGCCATCATCGCGCCCGAACTGCTGGAGGGCATCGGGTCTCCTCTGCGTGAGTTGCTCGGTAGCGTCTGCGCCGCGGCCTAATATTTGCCATAAAAGGACGGGTTTTTTGGTTGGTAAAGCGTTTGACCTGCCAAAATAAGCCTGTCCCTTTTTGATCGGCTGCCGTTTGGGGGCGGATTGGCAACGCTCGCTGATTGTAGTCTTGACCTGCGCTAGAATAGTGGCATCTGAATGTCCGGGCGCATGGAGGCGTGCGCCCGTATGCTGAGGAGGACTCTATGGCAACTGTTGCCGCACCTATCGATGCTACGTCGACTGCCGCTTGGAAGGCACTCGAGGCTCATCAGGAGAAGCTCGAGGCCGATGGTATCGACCTCAAGGCCTGGTTCGCTGCCGATGCCGAGCGCGTGAACAAGCTGAGCTTTGACGCCGGTGACCTGCACTTCGACCTGTCCAAGAATCTGGTGACCGATGAGACCGTCAAGCTGCTGTGCGATCTTGCCCGCGAGGTGAAGCTCGAGGAGCGCCGCGACGCCATGTTCTCCGGCGAGCACATCAACACCACCGAGGACCGCGCCGTCCTGCACACCGCGCTGCGCCGTCCGGCAAGCGAGAAAGGCCAGCTTATCGTCGACGGCCAGGATGTCGTCGCCGACGTGCACGAGGTCCTCGATCGCATGTATGCCTTCGCCGAGCACGTGCGCTCCGGTGAGTGGAAGGGCGTAACCGGCAAAAAGATCGAGCACCTGGTGTCCATCGGCATCGGTGGCTCCGACTTGGGCCCGGTCATGGCTTACGAGGCTCTGCGTCCCTATGCCGACGCCGGTATCGACTGCCGCTATATCTCTAACATCGACCCCAACGACCAGGCCGAGAAGCTCAAGGGTCTGGATCCCGAGACCACGCTCGTGATCATCGTCTCCAAGACTTTCACCACGCTCGAGACCCTTACCAACGCTCGCGAGGTCAAGACCTGGATGCTCGAGCAGCTCAAGGCTCAGGGCGCCATCGATGGCTCCGATGAGCAGAACGCCGAGGCTGTGGCAAAGCACTTCGTTGCCGTTTCCACTGCACTCGAGAAGGTCGAGGCCTTCGGCATCGACCCGGCCAACGCCTTTGGCTTCTGGAACTGGGTCGGCGGCCGCTACTCTGTCGACTCTGCCGTGGGCCTGTCGCTGATCGTCGTGCTCGGCCCCGAGCGCTTCCAGCAGTTCCTCGAGGGCTTCCATGCCATCGACGAGTACTTCTGCAATACCCCGCTCGAGAACAACGCCGTCGCGCTGATGGGCTTGTTCAACGTCTGGTACGTCAACTTCTTCGGTTCCAAGAGCCACGCCGTGCTGCCGTACTGCCAGTACCTGCACCGTTTTCCGGCCTACCTGCAGCAGCTCACCATGGAGTCCAACGGCAAGCACGTCCGCTGGGACGGCAGCGCCGTGACCTCCGACACCGGTGAGATCTTCTGGGGCGAGCCCGGCACCAACGGCCAGCATGCCTTCTACCAGCTGCTGCACCAGGGCACCGTGGTGGTCCCGGCCGACTTTATCGCTTTCGCCAACACTGCCAACCCCGCAACCGACAGCGGTCAGGACGTGCACGAGCTGTTCCTGGGCAACTTCCTGGCCCAGACCAAGGCGCTCGCCTTTGGTAAGACAGCCGATGAGGTGCGCGCCGAGGGCACGCCCGAGCAGATCGTTCCGGCCCGCTGCTTTGAGGGCAACCGTCCGACGACCTCGATCTTCGGCGACACGCTGACCCCGTTCGCGCTCGGCGAGCTCATCGCCCTGTACGAGCACATCACGTTTGTCGAGGGCACGGTCTGGGGCATCGACTCCTACGACCAGTGGGGCGTTGAGCTGGGCAAGCAGCTTGCCAAGCAGATTACCCCTGCCTTCCACGACGACGCCGCCAAGGCCGAGCAGGACGCTTCGACCCAGGCGCTCATCGAGTTCTACCGCGCGCATCGCAAGTAGTCGCTGCTGTTAACACATCGCGCCTTATAGTCAGGGGCCCGTATCCTATCGGATGCGGGCCCCTTTGCTTTGCCGTGGTCCCGGGGCGCACGGCCTTTGTGGAACATCGCCGGGGCGTCGCGCGCTGCGAGAACCCTGCGCCTAGATCTCGGCCTCCGCATGGCCTCGCTGCGCCTCGGGCAGCTCCCCGTAGAGCGGATGGTCTTCGAGCCTAAAGCGCTCGACCTGTTCGGGAGTGCGACCGCGTACAAAGAGCCACGAGCGACCAATCGGCGTCGCCATGAGCGTGCTGGGCAGCGCGTCGGCGCGGTCGGAAAACACCCGGGCACTCTCGGGATCCTGGAACGCCAGCACCAGATGCGTGTCGCAGTTGCCCATGATGGAGCGTGCGCGCGCCTCGCCATAGAGCGCATCGAGCTGGTTGGTCGACTGCAGCAGCAGCGTTGCCCAGATGTTGCGGCTTCGGATAATCGAGAGCACGTTGTCGATCTGGGGGATCTGCAGATTTGCGAAGTCATCGAGCATAAAGCGCACGGGCACGGGCAGGCTGCCGTCGGGCTGCCTATCGGCTTCGCGAATGAGGCCCATAAAAGCCTGCGTAATAAAGAGGCCGGTCAGCGGATCGAGATTGCGGTCAATATCGCTCACGGTTACAAACAGGGCGCAGGGGGCGTGTCCCATGGAAGCGAAGTCTACCTGATGGCACTCACGATAGAGCTGTGCCGCGCCGTCGAATCCCAGACACACGACCTTTTCGGCAAGGATGCCGACGATGCTCGCGTGCATGCGCTCGGCATTTTGCGTAATGGCGTAGCGCCGCCATAGCGAGAGGGCATAGCTTTGGGGGTCGGTCGTGATCAGGTCGTCAAACAATCGACCCGTGGCACCGTCCTGCAGGTGCTCGATCAGCTTGATGACCGAGCTGATCGTCTGCTCGTCGGCGGGTAGCTGTTCGGTGACGTAGGCGATAAGACACGACAGCAGGTTTGCCGCCGCATGATCCCAAAAAGGCTGGTTGTTGTCCTCGATGGGGCAGATGGCCTTTGCCACCGAGAGGATGTCCTGCTGGTTGGGCCTGCCGTCCGCCTTGCGGCGAATGTGCCTCAGGGGGTTGTAGCCGCAGCGCTCGATGCCGGGCGCAAGGGCCGGGACGGTGTTGAGGTCGGCGAAGTTGAGACATTGCACGCGGTAACCGTGGGCTGCCAGCACGGGTCCCACTTCGCGACAGAGCGTGCCTTTGGTGTCGAGCACGATGTAGCTTGCGTTCATTTGCAGCAGGTTGGGCTTGAGGACGTTTCGGGTCTTGCCGGCTCCCGAGGGGCCGATCACAAGTGCGTTGTTGTTGAGTCCCGTTTGGCGGGTGTCGCAGGAAAGCGTTCGATCCTTGGCGAGGATGGTGGACGATGCGGACTCAGATGCGGCGAGGCGGCTGGCGAGGTTAGACATGGGCGACCTCCTTGGTGGTCGAGAGGATTTCGTGGGCAAAGCCGAGCTCGACGGCGCGCTCGGCCGAAAGGTAGGTGTCTTTTGCAGTGAGGGACTGGATGCGCTTGGGCGTGAGGCCGCTGCGGTCCGAGAGGATTTGCGTGAGGGTCTTGCGGGTCTGCATGAGACGCCGGCTGGTTTCCTGCAGCGCAAGTGCCGAGCCGCCTGCCCCCTGGGGGATCAGCGGGTCGTGAATCATGAGCTCTGCATGGGGCGCCATACGGCGATCGTCGCCGCCCATAAAAATCACGGCGCCCATGGACGCGGCGAATTCCAGGCAGACGGTGCGGATGGGGCACGATGCGAGGCGCATGGCGTCATAGATCGCAAGACCCGATCGCACGCTTCCGCCGGCGCTGGCGACAAATATGGTGATGGGGCGGCTGGGGTCGGTGGCATCGAGCAGGCGGATCTGCTGGCATAGGTCGTGGGCCATCGGGGTTTCGATGTTTCCCATGACGGAGAGCTCGCGACGGGCGAGCATCTCATCGTAAATGCTGGTGAGCGTGATACCTCGGGCGGATTCACACATGGTGAGGGGGCTGATGATGGGGGAATGATTGGTGTCCATGAGGACTCCTTTCTGTTGGTTGTGTTGTGGAATAGGATTGTTGCCCGCGGAGGGGCTGGCGGGCTACAGGGTTCGTCCGAGCCTGAGATCGAGCTCGGTTGTGGGGCAGGCTGCCTGTTCGTGCGGCTCGCAAGCGCCAAGGGCTCCAAAGCGATGGAGCGTTGCGACGGGCGTGGTGTAGGCGAGCCGCAGCTGATGCTCGACAGGGGCACATCCGTCATTTTTGTAATGAGCCGCGTAGTACTGCGCGATGCTGGCGTTCATCTCGCTTCCATTGCGATGGCGCTCAAACTGGCGTCTGCAGGTCTCGATGATCTTTGCTACCGACTTGGGTGCCGTCGCGGGAACAAGGGCGAGATAGCCCTCAAATAGCTCGTTGATGCTCAGGAGGCACAGCAGGTCGATCAGCGTCCTTATGGCTGCTCCCTCGGCGGAAAAGTGCGCGGTCATGCGGTTATATCGGTTGCGGTCGACGATGGCCGCATGGGGTCTTGGAGTTTTCTGCCCCGTGGTCCCGGGCTTTTGCCGCGCCTGTGTATTGAGCTCGACGTTGCAGCGCTTGAGGCCGTCCAACGGAAGGAACAGTGCGGTGCGCAGGGTGTTCCGCTTACTTTCGAGTTCATGACGCTCGTCGGGTTCCCATTCGAGCTTGAGTTTCGTGTCGAGCGCCGTAAGCATATGGGCTAGGCAGCCTACGGTAAGAACGTACGAATCGTTGTCGCGTTTTGGGGCATAGGGGTCTGTCAGCTTGCGAATGTCGGGGTCGCCCATGATCTTTGTGCAGCGCTTCAGCAGTTGAGGGTGGTCGGCCAAGATCGTCGCGAGCGGTAGCGACGCGTAGTTCTTTATGGTCGCGGCGGCAAAGGCAGCGTCATATTCGTTTGCATATGCTCGCTCAATGCGGGCATCCAGAATGCTTTTCTTATCGCCGTCTTCAGCGTGGTGGTTTGTCATAGCTTCTCCAATCGGTTGATGTTCGTGCTGTTTGTTGATGTGTTGGTTGTCGTGAGTGATGTTCTTGCCGTGGGTGATGTGCTGACGTTGGGGTGCTATGCGGTTTTCAATGAGCCCGTGAGGCAGTTGCTGCAGGGGCGGGATGGAACGGCCCATGCAAGGCGGAAGGCATCGTGCTCAAAATCGAGACAGCAATGCCCTGGGTGCCTCACATGTGGCAGTTACCTCATTAAGTTGTCATTGCGTTTGGGGTTGTACTTTGCCGATCTTCCTTCTCTTACACGCTAAAACTCAAACTTCATATGCTCGATCTACTTAAAACCGCAACGGCGGCCTTTTATCAACTTATATGTCGGAACGCGTCTTTGCAAGTACTTTTTTGCGTTTGTTTCAAATGTTTCAAATGGGGTGGTTTTGCAACCGTCATACGCGCGCTGTGCGAACGTGCCCCGGCTCGGATAAGATAGTGCGCGATAAAAACGATGCAAGGAGGCATATATGGCAATCAAAGCCATCGCGATGGATATCGACGGTACGCTCACCAACGATCAGAAAGTGATTAGCCCGCGTACGCGCGAGAAGCTGCTCGCGGCGCAGGAGTCGGGCATTAAGCTCATTTTGGCTTCGGGCCGTCCCGCATGGGGGCTGCACGCCTTGGCGCAAGAGCTCGACCTTCAAAACCATGACGGTCTGCTGGTGGCCTTTAACGGCGCACACGTCGTCGATGCCCAGACCGACGAGGTGCTGTTCGATCAGGCTATGCCTGCCGACGAATTGCATCGCCTGATTGATCACCTGCGTAATTTTGACGTGATCCCTATGATTTCGCTCGGTCGCGATTTGCACGTCGAGGACTCGTACCATTGCATGATCACGCTGCCTGACGGCTCGCAGAAGAATATCGTCAAGTATGAGCGCGACGCGTGCGATCTTAAGATTCGCGAGGTGGAGAGCCTGCATGAGGTCGCTGATGCTTATCCCGTGGACAAGCTGCTGACGGCGGGCGATCCGGCCTACCTGCAGGCGCATTACGAGGAGATGTATGCGCCCTTTAAGCAGACGCTTTCGGGCATGTTTACGGCCGACTGGTACTTTGAGTACACGGCGCCCGGTATCGACAAGGCCCGCGCACTCGAGGGTGCCCTGCCCAAGCTCGGCATCGATGCCAGTGAGGTCGTATCGTTTGGCGACGGCCAGAACGACAAGTCCATGATTGAGTGGGCCGGCACCGGTGTTGCCATGGGTAACGCCGTCGAAGAGGTTAAGGCTGTAGCCCAGATGGTGACCGCCGATAACAACGAAGATGGCATTGCGGTGACGCTGGATAAGCTGCTGGGTTAGAATCGCCGATTAATGCATGGCTCGGGCGCCTGCTTGCGGGCGTCCTTTTGTTAGGGAGGGTGCCGTGTCCGCATTTCCGTTCGACGCCGTTATCTTTGACATGGACGGCGTCATTGTCGATACCGAGTATTACTACTTGGGCGAGACTGCCGCGTTTGCCAAGGAGCTTGGGCTTAATCTGACTCAAGAGGAGTTGAATGGGCAGGTCGGTACCTCGCATCAGTTCTTCCTGCATATGCTGGTCGATTGGTTTGAGCGCGCCGGTAAGGGGCACTTCACTGGCGAGGAAGCGTTGGCCCGTTGGGACGAGTGGGCGCATAAGCGTCCGCGTGACTATCAGGCTTTGATTAACCCAGGCGCCGTGGATACGATTCGAGAGCTGCCGCGCCGTGGCGTTCGCGTGGCGCTTGCCAGCTCGTCTCCCATGGTTAGCATCGAGGAAGTGCTCAACGCATGCGGGCTGTCTGATGCCTTTGAGTATGTGGTGAGCGGCGAGCAGTTTAAGGAGAGCAAACCCGAGCCCGACATCTACCTGCATGCGCTGGACCTGCTGGGGCTGCCCGCGAATCGCTGCTGCTGCGTTGAGGATTCCGTTCCGGGCATTACCGCGGGTAAGCGAGCCGGCCTGACGGTTATTGCCAAGCGCGAGGAGCGCTTTGGCTTTAGCCAGGATGCCGCGGACAAGATTATCGACCAGCTGCCGGAGCTGCTGGAACTCGCGTAGATTCTGGGCGGCATTGTTGTCACAACAGTGGTTCCGTTGGCATAAGAGAGGGGCGCGCTATGGCATTTAACGTGAGCGCACTGGGGTTTGGCGACAACGTCGTCGACCGCTACGAGCATATTCGCACGATGTATCCGGGTGGCAATGCGGTGAACTTTGCCGTGTATGCCAAGAAATGCGGAGCCGCGCGCTCCGCGTATATGGGCATCTTTGGTAATGACGCTGCTGCCGAGCACGTGATTGCGAGTCTTGAGGATGAGGACGTTGAACTAGCCAAATGCAAGCAGCTCATCGGTGAGAATGGTGCTGCGCACGTGACCGTCGTTAACGGCGACCGTGTTTTCCTTGGCTCCAATGAGGGTGGCATCCGTGGTGATACTCGCTATGTGCTCGATCGCTTTGACCTTGCGTACATGAAGCAGTTCGACGTAGTCCACTCGGGCAACTATTGCTTTACCGAGCGCGAACTTCCCAAGTTGAAGGCCGCGGGCATCACGGTTTCGTTTGACTTCTCGGACGATTCGACCGACGAGTACTACGAGCAGATTGCTCCCTACGTTGACTTCGCATTCTTTAGCGCGGCAGACGCCGCGAGCGAGGATGAGATTCGCGAGCGTCTGGCATGGGTGAGGGGTCTAGGTCCGCGTTTCGTATCGGCAACGGCTGGCGCTGAGGGCTGCATTGCCTATGATGGCGATCGTTATTACCGCCAACTGGCTAAACCGGTAACGGATTTGAAGGACACCATGGGTGCGGGCGACTCGTTCCTGGCTTCGTTCCTGATGTGTTATCTCGATTCCGCCAAGCGTGGCGAGGATGGTGCCGAGGCCATCGAGCGTGCACTCGACTTTGCTGCCGGGTTTGCCTCGACCGTGTGCGGCATGGAAGGCTCCTGGGGCCATGGAGTGCCGATTTCCGAATAGGTGAGCAGTCCCGGGGAGTCGAATTGTCGCCTCCCTGGGACTCCATGGACAAAAAATGCTAAATATGAGTACTGTCACTAATTTAGTAACAGCGAAATTAAGCTTTTGAGGGCCTAGTTGGGTGTCTGCGAGCGATTAAAACCTGCTAAAAATGACTTTAACCACCTTAAAGTGCCTTGATAATGGATGGCTGTACATTATCAAGGCACTATTTTGCCGTAAAATAATGTTACTGGATTTGCAACAGTACTCATATTTGACATTTTTTGCCCACAGGGGTTAGCGAAGGTCAAATACAGAGCGCGCATTTGCTAAAACTGCCGACTCAATGTGCTTAGCGTCACAGTTTTTGAGTGAGGCAATGCGCATCGAGGTCCTTGTGAGCGATTTGATGAGCGACTGCGCGCTTGTTTCTGTGTTTGCCTCCGCTGGTGCATCGGTCTCGAGCAGTAAACGATCGAGTGGAATCTGTCGTGCGTATTCGCGTCCTCGTTTAGACGCGAGCATGCGTTCGTTGACGGAAAAATAACAGTCCGCATCACGCGCGCGGACGAGTTCGTCCGAAGTGCCGCTAAACCAGTGGAAGATGATAACGGGGGAGTCGGGGTTTGGGATGAGTAGTCCATGCGATTCGAGGACGTCCAGTACGGCTCCTGCCGAACGAACGGCGTGAATTGATATCACGCGCCCGGTAAGAGGATGCTGCACGAGTGTATCGCAGAGCCGGTCAAATGCCTGTATTTGTAGCGGCTCACTTCCGGCAAAGCGTGCGGAAAAGTCGAGTCCCACCTCGCCGATGTAGCGCTCTTGGGCAGCAACTTCGCAAAGCAGATCGACTTCGGCAGGACCGCAGCGGCCGTCGGCGAGCCACCAGGGGTGGAGCCCAACGCCAGCGATGACGCCTGGTAGGCGACGGGCGCGCTCGTTTGCGGCCGAAAAGTCGCGTGGGTCGACCCCGCAGTCAAAGAGCCCCAGACCCGACGCCGCCGACTCACTGGCTGCAGCATCGGGGCCGAGCATCAAATCAAGATGACAATGCGTGTCAAAGAATTGCGGTTCCATCGCAGGACATCCTGCTAGTCCAGGCGTTGGCCGTCGGCGCGTACGCGCTCGGTGCCGCGCCCGCTGATCTGGCGGATAACCTCGCCGGCGATCATCTGACCCATGATGGGCGGCATAAAACTGGCGGTGCCCAACTCGGTGCGCTCGTGGATATTGGAAGGGTCGCGGGGCTGTGTCTTAACCGATTCCTCGCAGCTAAACAGTACATGTAGGCTCTTGATGCCGCGCTTCTTACATTCTTTGCGCATGATGCGGCTCATGGGGTCACGTACCGTATCGAAAATGTCGGCAAAGCGGAGGCACTCGGAATGGAGCTTGTTGGCCCCGCCCATGGAGCTAACCAAACGAATGCCGTGTTCCTGAGCATATTTTGCAATGGTAAGCTTGGCCGAGATGGTGTCGATGGCGTCGACGACGTAGTCGAGCTTGCCACCCGTCTGCTCCAAAACGCTCGCGAAGAACTCGTCGATGTTGTCGCTCAGCAGGTATTCGGTGCGCTTGATAACGGTGGCGGCGGGATTGATATCGCGAATCATGGCATCCATCACGTCCACTTTGCGCTTGCCGATGGTGCTGTGAAAGGCGATGGCCTGGCGATTGATATTGCTGGGCGCGATGATGTCCTTGTCCAGAATGACGAAATGACCGATGCCGCCGCGGGCGAGTGCCTCGCAGCAGTTGGAGCCCACGCCTCCGCAGCCGAGCACCAGCACCGTAGCATCGGCGAGCTTATCGAGTGCCTCGCGGCCCATGATGATCTCGAGCTTGGTGTCGCGTGTCTCGACGAGAGCGGCAGCGGTTTCGGTCATAGACATCCTCCGATGGGGAAGCGAATCGTGTTTTAGCTATCGCCATTATAGGTGTTATCGCGATTCCATTTGAGCCCTTGGGCTTATTGAAATGGGATCGGGGTTCGCATAAGATTGAAGCAGATGGCACCCGTTGCAGCGGGTTGGCCAACTCTAAAACACGTTTGTAGCGTGAGAAGTGGCCGTCTTCGCATTACGCGGAGGCGGCTATTTTTTTGAGTACAAGATTAGATAGTTAGACAAACATCTAAATATCGAGTATAGTGTGCACGTCATGAGAGATGATGAGAGGAGGTCTTATGCCGGGAGAGGGTTTTAAGGCGCTTGCCGATCCAACGCGGCGGCGTATTTTGGAGCTGCTGCGCGAGGGCAATTGCACGGCGGGGGAGCTTGCCGAGCATTTTGACATCAGCAAGCCTTCGCTGAGCCACCATTTGGCGACGCTTAAAAATGCCGGGCTGGTGACCGACGAACGTCATGGCCAAAACATCGTATACAGCTTAAACACCACCGTCATGCAGGATTTGATTGGCTGGTTTATGGGTTTTACAAACACGGAAGGTGATAAGGATGAATAACGAAAACAAGAGCATTCACCCCACGGGGGTATCGTCGCGCGTGTGGATTGCGCTGGTCGCTCTGTGCGTCGCCAATGTCGTAGCGCACCTCATGGTGATGCCGAGCTTGCCTGCGCAGATTCCCACGCACTGGGGCGCGAACGGCGCCGTCGACGGTTGGGGTCCTAGCTGGATGGCCTCCGCGCTCGGCGTGCTGCCTCTGGCGCTTCTCGCAATGTTCTGCGTGGTGCCGCGCATCGACCCCAAAGGTGAGGCATATCGAACCTCGGGCAAGTTCTACCAGGGCTTCGTAATCGCCTTCACCTTGTTCATGTGCGCCATAAGCTGGCTGGGAGAGCTTACGGTCTGGGGCGTGGTGCCGGCGGTCGGTTCGGTTAACGTGCTGATTTCCGGTGCCATCGGCTTGCTCTTCATTGGCGTGGGTAACTACTTACCGCGCGTAAAGCAGAACTACACGCTGGGCATCAAAACGCCCTGGGCACTTGCCGATCCCGAGAACTGGCGCCGTACGCAGCGCTTTGGCGGTGCCTGCTTTATGGTGCTGGGTGTTGGTCTGATTGTGATGGGCGTGGCGGGTAGCGTGCTTTCGAGTGAAGTCGTCGCCGCGGTGATTGCGGTTCTGGCGTTTGGTTCAGCTGGCGCTGCCTACGTCTATTCGTATCTGCTGTGGCGCAAATCGCAGCGAGCCGTTCGCTAAGGTTGCGGAAAACTAGCGTACGCAGTTCATAGTGTGTTCCGGGGGACTTTTCCCAGGTAGTATTAGGGGGTGTGGGCAACCATGCCCCTTTTTCGTTAAATTTCAGAGCTGGTTACCTCATTTCGTTTCCACTAAAACGAAAACAAGAATAGGGAAACAGCAGGTAGAAAGGATAAAACAGGCAAATGGCGGAGTTTATCTACCAGATGTATCAGGCTCGTAAGGCCCATGGCGACAAGGTGATTCTTGACGACGTGACCCTGAGCTTCTATCCCGGTGCCAAGATCGGCGTCGTGGGCCCCAACGGTATGGGCAAGTCGACCCTGCTCAAGATCATGGCCGGTATCGAGGAGGTCTCCAACGGCGATGCCAGGCTCACCCCCGGCTACACCGTGGGCATCCTGCAGCAGGAGCCGCCGCTCGACGACGACAAGACCGTCATCGAGAACGTGCGCATGGCGTTTGGCGATATGATCGCCAAGGTCGATCGCTTCAACAAGATCGGCGAGGAGATGTGCGACCCGGATTGCGACATGGACGCTCTCATGGCCGAGATGGGCAAGCTCCAAGACGAGATTGACGCTGCTGACGGCTGGGATATCGATTCCAAGCTCGGCCAGGCCATGGACGCCCTGCAGCTGCCCGATTCCGACATGCCGGTCAACGTGCTTTCCGGCGGCGAGCGCCGCCGCGTGGCCCTGTGCAAGCTGCTGCTCGAGGCTCCCGACCTGCTGCTGCTCGACGAGCCCACGAACCACCTGGACGCCGAGTCGATCCTGTGGCTCGAGCACTTCCTGCACAACTACCAGGGCGCGGTGCTTGCCGTCACACACGATCGCTACTTCCTGGATAACGTTGCCGAGTGGATCTGCGAGGTCGACCGCGGTCACCTTTATCCCTACAAGGGCAACTACTCCACGTATCTGGAGACCAAGGCCGCCCGTATCGAGGCGCAGGGCAACCGCGACGCCAAGCTCGCCAAGCGCATGGAGGCCGAGCTCGAGTGGGTGCGCAGCTCGCCCAAGGCCCGTCAGGCCAAGAACAAGGCCCGTCTGGCTCGCTATGAGGAGATGGAGGCCGAGGCCCGCGCAAGCCAGAAGCTCGACTGGACCGACATCCGCATTCCCGTTGGACCGCGTCTGGGTAACAAGGTGCTCGAGGCCCATCACCTGCACAAGGAGTTCGACGGTCGCGTGCTCATCGACGACCTATCGTTCACCCTGCCGCGCAACGGCATTGTGGGCGTCATCGGCCCCAACGGTGTGGGCAAGACCACGCTGTTCAAG
Organism: uncultured Collinsella sp.; assembly: GCA_902478545.1. GTDB lineage: Bacteria > Actinomycetota > Coriobacteriia > Coriobacteriales > Coriobacteriaceae > Collinsella. The sequence continues at coordinate 41,332 of CABSLA010000002.1, read as the reverse complement.
ACCATCGTGGGCCTGGAGCCGCTGACTTCGGGCGGGCTCGAGGTGGGCGAGACCGTCAAGATCTCCTATGTCGATCAGAACCGTTCTGGCATCGACCCCGATAAGAACCTGTGGGAGGTCGTCTCGGACGGCCTGGACCACATGATGGTCGGCGAGACCGAGGTTCCGAGCCGCGCGTACGTGGCGAGCTTTGGCTTTAAGGGCCAGGACCAGCAGAAGCGTGCTGGCGTACTCTCCGGTGGTGAGCGCAATCGTCTGAACCTGGCGCTCACGCTCAAGCAGGGCGGCAACCTGCTGCTCCTCGACGAGCCCACGAACGATCTCGACGTCGAGACGCTGTCCTCGCTCGAAGCGGCGCTGCTCGAGTTCCCGGGCTGCTCGGTGGTCATTAGCCACGACCGCATGTTCCTGGACCGCGTCGCCACGCACATTCTGGCGTGGGAGGGCACCGACGAGAATCCGGGCAACTGGTATTGGTTCGAGGGCAACTTCGAGGCCTATCAGGCCAACCGCATTGAGCGCCTGGGCGAGGATGCAGCCCAGCCGCATCGTATTCACCGCAAGCTGACGCGAGATTAGTCGAGTTCAGGTGACCTAACGAAAAAGGGACGATAACCTTGAGGGTTATCGTCCCTTTTACTATTCGGCGGATTCTTCGACCTTGTCGATGGTCCAGGTGGCGCCGAGACCGCCGGTGGTGTTGCGGCGGATGCGCACGGTCACTTCGTGGCGCTCGCCGGCCTGCGTGTAACGCAGCGGGAAGCTTGCACGGTTGCGCGCGGCCTCAATGGTGCCGCGCACGCGGGCGATCCAGTAGTACTCGCCGACGATGCCGAGCGTGTCGGCGCCGTAGGGGAGATAGGTCGACAGCTGGTGCAGGAGCGGGCCGGGGCAGAAGACTTCGGTTGCGAAATCGACGGGGAAGTCGTCGGGGATGGTTGGTGCTGCGGGCTTGGGGGCTGGGGTCGCAGCGGGGACCGGAGTCGGTGCAGGTGCGGGAGCCTGGTCACAGGCAGGGGCGGGCACGGGCTCGGTGGTGGGTGCGGGCTCAGTCGTTGCTTCCGGCTTGACTACGGAATCTACGGGTTCCACGGTAGCGGGCGTGTCTGCAACTGCGGTTTCAACCTCAGATTGCGTTGTGCTCTCGCTCTCGACGCTCGGCTTTGCCTCGACGGGCGTGGATGCCATGGTGGTGATGCCGGCGTTGGCGTTTTCGGGGTCGTAGACCACCGTGAGCGAAATTGCGGGCTGGGGCGCTTCGGGCTCCGGCGTTGCTGCGGAAACGTCCTGCTCAATGGGCTCGTCGGGCTGACCATCCTCGGCATCATCGCCAAAGATGTCACTGTTTTGGAACGCAGGCGCCTCGGGTTGGCTGGCCGGCTCTTCGATTGCTGGCTCGGGAGTCTCGGTGACTTCCTGCTCGGACGTAACTTCGGAATCGGTCGTGGCGACAATTTCGGTTTCGATTTCGGCCGCCTCAACAACGACTTCAATCTCCGCTTCGGGTTCCGCTGCGGCTTTGGCCTCAACGGCAGGCTCGGGCTCGGAATGCTTAACGTGCTTGGGACGCACGGCCTTCAGGTCCTTCTCGCCGCGTTTCTTCTTCTTGTAGGACTGCTTGGCGCCCTTGGCAGCCTTGGGCTTGTCATCGCCCTTGGCAAGGGCAGTGTCCCAGGCCTCGTTGGCGATGACGGTGGCATACAGGCGGCCGCCCTTAAAGACGGTCAGCTTAATGCAGTCGTCGAGCTCCTCGAGCAATTCGCGCGTGGACTCAAAACCTAGGTCGTAGGCGGCCATATCGCCGGCGGCGAGCGCTTCTTCGACCTGTGTCATAAACGTTTGCTTGCCACATCCAATCGCATCGCGCAGCAGGCGATACAGATAGATGTGGTTGCCCAGCGAAAGCGTGGGCCTAACTATTGTCTTGCTCATGGCAAATCTCCTCTTTACACATGTAAAGCATCTTACCATCGCATGGCGTTCGCCATGGCGGCGCCCAAGGCAAACGGGCGCGAACCGCTTTCGATTCGCGCCCGTTGTACAGGTCGGTTATCTATGAGAGGCAAATGTGCTTAGTTGCCCGATGCCGTGCCTTGGCTCGAGTTGTCAGATGCCGTGCCGGACGCGGTTCCGCTCGAGCTGTTGGTGTTGCTACTGTCTGCTGCGCCCGTTCCCGACGTGGTGTCGCTCGTCTGGCCTCCCGTGTTCGGCTGTGAACCGTCAGTCGTTTGGCTTGAGTCGGTCGTGCCGGACGGCGTGCCACCGTTGGCCGTAGAGGAATCGGTGCCCTGCGATTGGTTTTGGGTGTTCGAGGACGAATCGGCAGAGGTAGAACTGTCTTGCGTGCCGTCCGCCTGTGCCTGCTGATCTTGCGACTGGGTGTTGCCATTTGCATCGCTCTCGGTCGTGCGCGACGAAAGGATTGGCTCGGGACGCTCGCCCAGACCCTCACCGGCGGTGGTGATAAGGATGGCGCCAGCGCAGGCGATGACCGCGACGATGGCGATGGCGATTGAGAAGACGATGACCTTCTTTTGCGTCTGGCTGCGCTCGGCCGCTGCCTTGGCGCGCAGGCTGTTGGGGGCGACGCGCGCCGTGGTCGCGCGCCCCGCAATCTGGCGCATCTCCTGCGTGGTCGCGGCGCCGCCGAGGTGCTCGTTGGCATTGGGCTCAACGGGCTCGTAGGCACCGGCGGGATAGTCGGCGGCGGCGTGCGTACCTTTGAGGGCTTCGGCGCTGGCAGAGATAAAGTGGCGGTAGACCTGCGAGGACACAACGGTGATGACCGAGCTCATGGCAGCACCAATTACTGAACCAGCGATGCCAATCTTGGAAGCAAGCGCGACGCTCGTGGCGGCAGCTGCGGCGCCGGCGATGATCTGGGGAATGGAAATGTCGTCGAACAGGCCCTTTTTGGGCGCGATGGCCATGGTCTGGCCGATGGAATGGTTCTCGTGAACGCCGTTGTTGAGTGCGGCGGGAGTCATGACGCGCGTGCGCGGCGCGTCGGTGTACTTGGTTGTCATACGGGGTCCTCCCGGTGTAAATCTGCTTCGTTTCGTGTAGCCATCAGGGTACCCACCAGATGTGAATCGTACGTGACATTTAACAGATACCATCAACTCATCAATAGCTCACCAAGTTGGTGGGATGCGGTTCCACCCGGTAGTTGAACTACAATAGGGCTTGCTAATTGTGTTGAATAGCGTCTACGCACGGGAGCATTCTTATGAATCTTCACCTTTCTCAGTCTGATGGCTTTTTGCGTGTGGCGGCGGCGTCGCCGCAGATTCGCGTGGCCGATGTCGAGGGCAATGCCGAGGTTGTGCTGGCGGCTGTTCGCGAGGCTGCCGAGCGCGGCGTTCGCGCGCTGGTGCTGCCCGAGCTTAACTTGTGCGGCTATACCGCGGCCGATCTGTTCCATAACCGCACGCTGCTGCATGCCTGCGAGGCAGCGCTGGTGCACATCCTCGATGAAACCCGTGAGCTGCCGATCGTCTTTACCGTTGGCTTGCCCGTTGCGGTGGCTGAAAACATCTACAACTGCGCGGCCGTGTGCTGTGCGGGCGAGCTTTTGGGCCTCACGGCCAAGAAGTATCTGCCCAACTATGGCGAGTTCTATGAGCGTCGCTGGTTTGCTCCGGCGCCTGCGGATCCCGTGTGGGTTGAATTTGCCGGTCAGGGTCCGGTTCCGCTGGGTTCGGGGCTTGTCTACCGTTGCTGTGATGAGGATGCCGAGGATATGGTGCTGGGCGTTGAGGTCTGCGAGGATCTGTGGGTGCCGGCGCCTCCTTCGACCGAAATGGCGCTTGCCGGTGCGACGGTGATCCTCAACCCGTCGGCCTCGGACGAGATTATCGGCAAGGCAGACTATCGCCGCAGCCTCATCTCCAATCAGAGCGCGCGCCTGTACTGTGCCTATGCCTATGCAGATGCGAGCGAGGGCGAGTCCACGACCGACATGGTCTTTGCGGGCGAGAATCTCGTCTACGAAAACGGCTCCAAGCTCGCCGCCACCAAACTGCTTACCTGCGATATGGCCGTCGCCGACGTTGACCTTGACCGTCTGGTTGCCGAGCGCCGTCGCTCGACGACGTGGACGCGCGCGGACGATGCGCCGGAGGCCACGACCGTTGAGTTTTCGTTTGAGGGCGTGTTGGCCGAAGAGCCTGTCCTGCGCGATGCACTCGGCATCGACCGTGTCTTCCCCCGCGCGCCCTTTGTGCCGGCCGACCATGGCGACCTGGCCGAGCGTTGCGAGACCATCCTCGACCTGCAGACCGCCGGCCTCAAGACCCGCCTTGCCCATACGGGTACCAAGGCGGCCGTCATCGGCCTTTCGGGCGGTCTCGATTCCACGCTGGCGCTACTTGTGACCGTGCGTGCGTTCGATGCCTTGGGCCTGCCGCGCACCGGTATCACGGCCGTGTCCATGCCCGGCTTTGGCACGACGCATCGCACTAAGTCCAATGCCGAGTCGCTCGCTCGCGACCTAGGCGTGAGCTTTCGCGAAGTCTCGATCCATGCAGCCGTGGAACAGCATTTTAAGGACATTGAGCACGATCCGACCGTGCAGGACGTGACCTACGAGAACAGCCAGGCCCGCGAGCGTACGCAGATTCTGATGGATCTGGCCAACCAGGCTGGCGGTTTTGTCATCGGCACGGGCGACCTGTCCGAGCTGGCGCTCGGCTGGGCCACGTACAACGGTGACCACATGAGCATGTACGCCGTCAACGCGAGCGTGCCCAAGACGCTTGTGCGCCATCTGGTGCGCTATGCGGCTGATGTCTTTGGCGGACGTATTGCCGAGGTCTTGCTCGATATCCTCGATACGCCGGTATCTCCCGAGCTTCTGCCGCCCACGGGCGACGGCGAGATTGCGCAGAAGACTGAGGATTTGGTGGGCCCGTACGAGTTGCACGACTACTTCCTCTACTACCTGCTGCGTTTTGGCTTTGAGCCGGGCAAGATCTACCGCATGGCGCTCAAGAGTTTCGAGGGTGTCTACGACGCCAAGACCGTCCACACGTGGCTGCGTACGTTCTATCGTCGCTTCTTTGCCCAGCAGTTTAAGCGCAGCTGCCTGCCCGATGGTCCCAAGGTGGGCTCGGTGACGCTCAGCCCGCGCGGCGATTGGCGTATGCCGAGTGACGCCAGTTCGCGTTTGTGGCTTGCGCAGATCGACGCGCTCAATCCAATTGACTAAGGTTGGCTAAATTGAACCAATGCGGGGGTTGCAAGCGTTACACTTTTGCAATCTGATGGCCCGTATCGCGCGGCGCTCTTGTCGGAGCGCCGCGTTTTTTATATCGAAAGGTGGCACCATGCAGGCATCGCAGCGTCTCGACCGCTTTGGCGCGGAGGTCTTCGCTTCGCTCAACAACAAGCTTCTTGCGCTTAAGGCCCAGGGCAAGACCATTTACAACATGAGCGTGGGCACGCCCGACTTTAAGCCGTACGACAACGTGGTCGAGGCGCTCACGCAAGCGGCCCAGGACCCCGAGATGTGGAAGTATGCCCTGCGCGACCTGCCCGAACTCAAGCAAGCCGTGTGCGATTACTACGAGCGTCGCTTTGGCGTTTCGGGCATTACGCCGTCTATGGTGCAGTCGTGCAACGGCACGCAGGAGGGCGTTGGCCATTTGGGCCTTGCCCTGCTCGATCCGGGTGACACCATTCTGGTTCCCGATCCGTGCTACCCGGTCTTTGAGGCAGGTGCCAAGATCGCCGATGCCAAGCTCGAGTACTATCCGCTGGTGGCGGAGCACAATTACCTGCCCTATGTGGCGGGTATCGATCCCGAGGTGGCCGATCGTGCCAAGTACATGATTGTGTCGCTGCCCGCCAACCCGGTGGGCTCGGTGGGCACGCCCGAGGTCTACGAGGAGATCATCGCTTTCGCCCGCGAGCACGACCTGCTCATCGTTCACGACAACGCATACTCCGACATCGTGTTCGACGGCGAGCCGGGCGGCAGCTTCTTGCAGTATCCCGGCGCGCTCGAGGTGGGCGTTGAGTTCTTCTCGCTCTCCAAGTCGTTTAACGTCACCGGTGCGCGTATCGGCTTTTTGGTCGGTCGCGAGGATGTGGTCTCGGCCTTTGCCAAGCTGCGCGGCCAGATCGACTTTGGTATGTTCTTCCCGATCCAGAAGGCTGCTATCGCCTGCCTGAACGGTCCGCGCGATGAGGTCGAGGCGCAGCGTCTGAAGTACCAGGAGCGTCGCGATGCCCTGTGCGACGGTCTTGAGGGCCTGGGCTGGGAGCGTCCCAACGCGCATGGCTCTATGTTTGTGTGGGCCAAGCTTCCCGGTGATCGCACCGATTCCATGGCGTTTTGCGAGGAGCTCATGGAGAAGGCCGGCGTTGTGGTGACGCCGGGCGCGAGCTTTGGTCCTTCGGGCGAGGGGCACGTGCGCATGGCGCTGGTCCTGCCGCCCGATCAGATTGCTTTGGCTGTCGAGGCTATCCGCGAGGCGGGTCTGTATTAGAAACCTGTTTCGACTCGTCAATAGCTCGAAACCGATTTCGTGCAGTTATTTTACGAATCCTGCAAACAATTTCGGTAAACGGTCGATTTTTGGCTGCGAATAGGAGCATAATCAAAGTCCCGATTGGATGTATTGGGATTACGACAAGCCGCTCGGGTCGTTCCCGGGTGGCTTGTTTGTGGAGAGAGATGGGAGTTTCTAATGGTTAACGAGAAGAAGGTCGCTATTGTCGGCTGCGGTTTCGTCGGTTCGTCTTCGGCGTTCGCGCTGATGCAGAGCGGTCTGTTCTCCGAGATGGTCCTCATCGACGTGGACAAGAACCGCGCCGAGGGTGAGGCCCTGGATATCGCGCACGGCATGACGTTTGCCGAGCCGATGAAGATCTACGCCGGCGATTATTCCGATGTCGCCGACGCCGCCATGATCGTCGTCACCGCTGGCGCTGCCCAGAAGCCCGGTGAGACCCGTCTGGACCTGGTCAACAAGAACGTCAACATCTTTAAGTCCATCATTCCCGAAATTAAGAAGTCTGGCTTCGACGGCATTCTGCTCATTGTCTCCAACCCGGTCGATGTTCTGACCTATGCCGCCATCAAGATGTCCGGCCTGCCCGAGGGCCATGTCATCGGCTCCGGCACCGTGCTCGACACTGGCCGTCTGCAGCAGATGCTTGGTGCCCACGTCGAGGTTGACCCGCGCGATGTCCAGGCCTATGTCATGGGTGAGCACGGCGACTCTGAGTTTGTCGCTTGGTCCAGCGCCCAGGTTGCAGGCGTGCCGCTGAACACTTTCTGCGAGCTTCACGGTCATCTGGAGCATGAGGCTGCCGAGAAGCGCATCGCCGAGGACGTCAAGAACTCCGCCTACACCATCATCGAGAAGAAGCACGCCACCTACTATGGCGTCGCCATGGCCGTCAAGCGCATCTGCACCGCCGTCATGCGCGATGAGCAGACCGTTCTGCCCGTCTCCTCGCTCATGGTGGGCGAGTATGGCCTGTCCGATCTTGCCATTTCTATGCCGACGGTCGTTGGCCGCGACGGCGTCGTCTGTCGCGTCCCCGTGCCGCTGAACGATGACGAGCAGCATGAGCTCACCGCCTCCGCCAAGGCCCTCAAGGACATCATCGACAGCGTCGACTTCTCCTGCTAAATCAAGCTCGCTAAAGCGAAAAGCTACAATGAAGGCGTCCGAGCCCACACGGCCCGGGCGCCTTTTTGGTGCAAAGTAACCTGACCCCAATGCACCATAGTTGATGGGAGGGCCATGTCGGATTCCTCTAATTTTTTGACCTATGCCCAGACGACGTTTGATTCGTTTGAGGAGCAGCCGTTCTGTGCGGTGGATAGTCTGGTCTTTGCGTGGCTGTCCTATTTGCGTTTGCCGGGTGATATGGCGGAGCTGACGAACTGGCAGGGCCTAGACGTACGCGAACTGCTGCGTGCCGAGTGCTACCGGGACATGATTGACGACTTGTGGGATCCAGAGGGGAGCAGGGCCTTGTTGGAGGCCGTGGCAGCAAACCCTCGTTACCGTGGCGTGCACGTTTGCGGCTATCGTGCCGTGAGCGATGTGGTAGCGACAGAGCAGTTTGCAGCCATGGCGTTCCGGTTTCCGGCGGGGTTTAGTTATCTTTCCTTCCGGGGGACCGACAGCACGATTGTGGGCTGGAAAGAGGACTTTAACATGGCGTTCCGGTGTCCTGTGCCGGCCCAGGAATCCGCGGTACGTTATGTGGACGAGGCGGCGGATGCGATTGACGGGCCGCTTTTGTGCGGAGGTCATTCCAAGGGTGGAAACCTTGCGGTGTACGGTGCGGCGATGTGCTCCGATGTCGCCCGCGAGCGAATCGAACGGGTGTATTCCCATGATGGTCCGGGCTTCGTCGAGGAGTTTCTGAACGGCAACGCCTTTGCCGATCTTTGCGGTCGAATCGACAAGACGCTACCTCGGTCGTCGATCTTTGGCATGATGTTCGAGACGCAGGAGGACTATGCCATCGTTGAGAGTACCGAGTTCAGCCTGCTGCAGCACAATCCCTTTAGCTGGGTGGTTGATGGTCGCGACTTCGTGTACTGTGAGCGCCTGTCCGCCGGTGCTCGATACGTTGATGGTTCCATTCGCGAGATGCTGCTCGCAGTGTCGCCTAGCGAGCGCGAGCGTTTTGTAGATGCGTTGTTCTCCGTGTTTGAGGCAACGGGTGCTGAGCGGTTTGCGGATATCGCTGGGAATCTGCGCGAGAGCCTGCCCGTGATGCTCCAGGCTGCGCAAGGCTTTGACAAGGATACGCGCCGTTTTGTTTCGCAGACCATCGCGGCAATCCTTAGATGTGCACTGCTGCCCAAACGCCCTCAGATCGACATGTCCGCTGCCGGTAAGAGTCTGGCAGAACAACTCGAGGCCTGGCAGTCCGAGCTCCTGCGCTAACCATTGGTGCAAAGCAACCTGTCCCCGATGCACCAATCTTCGATGCGCCTGGGGCGGGCTCGACCGCTATACTGGTTCGTGCTCAATTCGATCTAGAACGGAATGCCGTATATGAAAATCAATCACGCGATTCTGCATATCCTGGACTTTGACTCTGCCGTCAACGTCATGAGCCAGCGCGAGCTCGATATCGAAAGCCGTACCGTGCGCAACTTCGTAACCACGCATCTGCGCCGCGCACGCACCTCGGCCGACAATAAACGTGCCACGTTTGCCGAGAACTCTGCGTTTGGCGGCGAGCTCAAGGGCTATTTCTTTGGCGAGCGCGAGTTTGTGGACCTGTCGCAGCAGATTGCGGAGTTTATCTCCTCCGAGCTCACCAAGGCTGAGAAAGCCGAGTCCACCGACGTGCTCGTGGCTGATTTTGACGACGATGAGGATGCCCGCTGGTTTGCCGTGATGTTGCTGAGCTCCAAGCAGGCTTTTATGCACGAAGTGGGCCGCGAGGAGGGGGAGGTGCGCAACGACATCGCGCGTCATTACGCCATCCTTCCGAACCCTTCCCAAAAGGTGCCGAGCTACGCCATTGTGCGCGCGAGCACCATGGAGATCGGCTATGTGGACAAGAAGCGCAAGATCGCCGGCGAGGACCGCATGCTTATTCCTGACGGCCTGCTGCAGTGCGATACGGGCGTGTCGGGCAAGGAGATTATCGACACCGTGACGCGCGTGGTCGAGGAGGTTGCCGAGGAGCACGGCGCCAACACGGCCGTGGCGCTCGCCAAGGTCAAAGCCGCTGTTGCCGAGAAGGTTGAAGACGACGAGGAACTGCCGCCTTGGGATATCGTCGACGAAGTCTTTGAGGACGAGCCGGTCATCAAGGAGAGCGTGCGTGCGGCGCTGACCGAGGAAAAGGTGCCCGAGCGCGTGCCCGTGGAGCGCAAGCAGGTCGAGCGCGCGGCTGTGCGCAATCACAAGATCCGTACTGATACGGGCATCGAGATCAGCTTCCCGGCCGAGATGGGCTCGAACTCCGAGTATATCGAGTTCGTCAACGAGCCCAACGGCCTCATCTCCATCGAGCTCAAGAACATCGGAAGCATCGAGAACCGATAGCGCATTAGTTTCTTCCAAAGAGAAATCTGGATTATATTTTGAAGTATACTTTGAAATATAATCCAGATTATTTTTTTGGAGGTACAAATGTCCCCACTTGTTCTGGAAAAGCCGGTGTTTACAAAAGATCAGGTAGTTTCTGCCACCGAAGCGAGCAAGTCCTTATCTGCCGTTCGCAAGCGCGCTAAGCGCGCGCCGCAGTTTATCGCCGATCATAACGATATCGATACCGTGATTATCGACTACGCTGCCTATGAGGAAATGTACGGCGCCCTACAGTACCTTCGCGAACTTGAGCTTGATCGTATTGCGGCAGATCGAATCAAAAACGGACCGCATGAGTTTATTCCGTTTGAAGATACCCTGACTCCTGAGGAGCTCGCGGAGTTCGAATCGATGGACTCCGACGCGATTTCGGATGAGGATCTTTTCGAATGAGCGGGCACTTTGTCGTCGGCTTTTTGAATCGAGACGTCGAAAAGGAATATCAAAAACTAGATGGTTCTCAGCGAAGGCTCGTCCGCATTGCAGCGGCGAAATTAAAGACGCGCGCCGATGAAATCGGAACGCCGCTTCACGGTGAGCTTGCCGGCTGCAAAAAGATTAAATGGCGAAAGGCGGGACTCCGAATGGTATTTCGAATCCGAGAGGACGGAACGGTTGAGATTGCCGAGATCGTTGCAATAGGTCGGCGCGACCGTTCCGAAGTCTATAAGACGGCTGCCGATCGTTTGTCGAAGCATTCAGCCATGGTCGAATACGACGGAACCTTAAGATAGCGAAGGCCGAAGCCCCGGATTGGGCTTCGGCCTTTGTTGTTTTTAGCTTGGTTGCTGACATTGTGCCGCAGGTTGAGCATGCGTCAGCGAAAACGCCCCAGAGCGAGCAAGGTGACGTGAAAGAGGAGGGCATTGACCTTCTGGTCATGCCCGACGATTGAACGTCAGATTGCCGTTCTGGGGCGTTTGCAGCGTCGAGGCGTTACGCGGTTTGGTAAAACCGCGTAACCTTAAAGTTGGCGCAGGCCTTCCTCGAGGCCGGTCTTGCTGTCGGTTTTCTCGTCGCGCATCTTGATGACGCGGGCGGGAACGCCGGCCACGACGGCGCCGGCGGGGACATCCTCGACGCATACGGCGCCTGCAGCCACGACGGCGCCCTTGCCCACGCGCACGCCTTCCAGGACCACGGCGTTGGCGCCAATCATGACATCATCCTCGATGATGACGGGCGTGGCGCTCGCGGGCTCAACGACGCCTGCAAGTACGGTGCCGGCGCCGATGTGGCAGTTCTTGCCCACGGTGGCGCGGCCGCCCAGCACAGCGCCCATATCGATCATGGAGCCCTCGCCGATAACGGAGCCGATGTTGATGATGGCGCCCATCATGATGACAGCGCGGTCACCAATCTCGACACGGTCGCGGATAATCGCGCCCGGCTCGATGCGGGCGTTGATGCCCTTAAGGTCGAGCATGGGGACGGCGGAGTTGCGGCAGTCATTCTCCACGTCGTAGTAGTCGATGGAGTCGGCGTTGGCGTCCAGGATGGCCTTAAGCTCATCCCAGTCGCCAAAGACGGTCTTGCCACGACGACCGCCGTAGACATGTGCGTTGCCCCAGGCAACCTTCATGCCCGGTTTCTCGCGCACGTACAGCTTGACGGGCGTCTTTTTGGGCGCGGTGGCGATGTAGTTGATAATCTCCTGTGCATCCATCTCGGCTGCGTTGCTCATTTGCTATCTCTCCTTTGGGTGGATTCGGTTGATACCCGGTTAGGCAAACATGACCTGGTCGAACGTATAGAAGCCGGGTTCGCGGGTGACGAGCTTCTGCGCGGCTGCCAAGGCGCCGTTGACAAAGATCTGACGGCTCGTGGCGCGGTGGGTGAGCGTAACCTCCTCGTCCTGGCCAAAGAAACTAACCTCGTGCACGCCGGCGACGGTGCCGCCGCGCAGCGAGTGCATGCCGATCTCCTTGGGGCCACGCGCGCCGCACATGCCCTCGCGGCCATAGACGGGGTGGTAGCCTGCCTCGGGTTCAGCTTCGACGACGGCGTCGAGCAGTAGCTTGGCGGTGCCGCTCGGGGCGTCGACCTTTTGGTTGTGGTGTGTCTCGACGATCTCGCAGTCAAAGCCGGGCAGCTCGCGTGTGGCCTGGGCCACTAGATGACGCAGGGCTGCGATGCCGATGGAGTAATTGCCCGAGTGCATAACGCGGGTGTTCTGGCCCAGCTCACGCAGGCGGTCCATCTGCTCAGGTGAATAGCCCGTGGTGCCGGAAACGAGTGCGGCGCCCGTGCGCTCGACATGGGCGACGATGGCATCGAAGGTCACGACGTTCGAGAAGTCGATAATCACATCGGCCGCCGGGGCGCTCTTGAGCTCGGTCAGATCAAAGCCGATCTGGGCCACGATATCAAAAACGGGCTGACCGGCGGCATCAACGATGCTCTCGGCGGTAGTGCGGATGAGCGAGCCCATGCGGCCCGTTCCCATAATGACGGTCTTAATCAAGCAGACCAGCTCCCTTCAGAGCATCGGTAAGTGCGGCGCGCGTGTCGTCGGCCATGGGGCACAGCGGCATACGGTAGTTTGCCTCGATCATGCCCATCTGGGCGAGCGCTTCCTTAACGGGGATGGGGTTGACTTCGCTAAAGAGGGCGTTGATGAGCGGCTGGCCGGCAATCTGGATCTCGCGGGCGCGCTCCACGTCACCGTCCAGGTAGGCGCGGCACATGTCGTGCACGAGCTGCGGCTGCACATCGGCCCACACGCTGATAGTGCCCGAGGCGCCCAGGCTCATGAGCGGCACGGTGAGCGCGTCCTCGCCCGAGTACATGCGGAAGTCGTCGGACAGCAGGTGCGCGATCTTGGCGGCATAGGCGACGTTGCCCGAGGCCTCCTTGATGCCCATGATGTTGGGGTGTGCGGCCAGGCGCTCGACATTGCGCTCGCTGATGCCGCATCCGCAGCGACCGGGGATGTTGTACAGGATGCAGGGGATGTCCACCGCATCGGCTACGGTCTTAAAGTGCTGGTAAATGCCCTCCTCGTTGGACTTGTTGTAGTAGGGGGTGATGAGCAGCAGGCCGTCGGCGCCCAGGCCCTGGTAGGTGAGCGACTTGGTGAGCATCGTCTGCGTGGAGTTGGAGCCCGACCCGGCGATGACGGGGATGCGGCCTGCGACCTGCTTGACCACGGCGGCAACGACAGAGTTGTCCTCGTCGTCGGTCATCGTGGCGCTCTCGCCGGTGGTGCCCAAGGTGAGGATGGCGTCGGTGCCGTTCTGAAGATGGAAATCGACCAGGCGCTCAAGCGCATCAAAGTCGACGCTGCCGTCCTTCTTAAACGGGGTGACGAGGGCGACGATCGAGCCCTCGAGGTTGCGGACATCCATATTCTTCTCCTTGGCTTCTGCGATCTGGATGCGTTTGTTCCATTGGGCGGCGACGGCTAGGCGCTCGTCCTGAGCGCGACGGCGGGCGCTTTCGGCGCGCGACTTGGCCAGCAACTCGCGGCCGCACGGCAGCACGTCGAGCGTGGCAAAGTAGTCGCCCGGGCGCTCGGCACGACGGATAAGATCCGCCGAGCCATCGGGGCGAAGCAATACCTCTGCGGAGCGCAGGCGTCCGTTGTAGTTGTAGCCCATGGAGTAGCCGTGCGCGCCGGTATCGTGGATCACGAGCAGGTCGCCCATATCGATCTGCGGCAGCTCGCGGTCGATGGCGAACTTGTCGTTGTTCTCGCACAAGTTGCCCGTGATGTCGTACTTGTTCGTGACGGGGACTGTGGATTTGTCGGGGCCACCCGGCTGGCCCATCACCGTAACGTGATGGTAGGCGCCATACATGGCAGGGCGAATCAGGTCGACGGCACTTGCGTCCACGCCGATATAGTCCTTGTAGATTTGCTTTTCGTGGATAGCCTTGGTGACCAGGCATCCGTAGGGGCCCATCATAAAGCGGCCCATCTCGGTGCAGATCGCCACGTCGCCCATGCCGGCGGGAACCAGAATCTCGTCGTAAGCTGCGTGTACGCCCTCGCCAATAGCGTGGATGTCGTTCGCCTGCTGCTCGGGCAGGTAGGGGATACCCACGCCGCCGGACAGGTTGATAAAGGCGACATGCGCGCCCGCCTCGCGCTCCAGACGCACGGCAAGCTCAAAGAGGATGCGCGCGAGCTTGGGGTAATAGTCGTTGGTGACGGTGTTGCTGGCAAGGAAGGCATGAATGCCAAAATTCTCGGCGCCCTTGGCCTTGAGCATGCGGAAGGCCTCAAAGAGCTGCTCGGTGGTCATGCCGTACTTGGAATCGCCCGGGTTGTCCATAATGCCGTTAGAGAGCTGGAACAGACCGCCCGGGTTAAAACGGCAGCTGACCGTCTTGGGGATGGGGCCTGCGACGCGCTCGTGGAACTCGATGTGGCTGATGTCGTCGAAGTTGACGATGGCGCCCAGCTTATCAGCGAGTTCAAAGTCCGCCGCCGGCGTGTCGTTGGACGAGAACATGATGTCATGGCCGGTGATGCCCAGCGAGCGGGCGATCATGAGCTCGGTATAGCTCGAGCAATCGCAGCCGCAACCATATTCGTTGAGAATGGAGATAAGCGCCGGATTGGGATTGGCCTTGACGGCAAAGTACTCCTTAAACCCCGGATTCCACGCAAAGGCGTCGCGCACCTCTTGCATGTTGCGGCGGATGCCCGCCTCGTCGTATAGATGAAACGGCGTGGGGAACTGCTCGACGATGTGTTCGAGCGTCTCCTTGTCCACAAACGGCCGCTTTGCCGCATATGCCTCGTTGGGGGTCAGTGCCATGTCCCGTAAACCTCGCTATCCAGACGGCGCCATCGGCGCATCGAATCCGCATAGCGTGGACCCAATGTCCGGATAGCGCTCCCGCATTGCTGCAGACAGTCCTGCGGGTGTTTCCCGCAGGCCCACCAGGCTGTTCGTGCCCGAAAAACCCAGTTCGGCGGGTTTCGCCTCCCCGCGGGGTCAAAGTCTGCCGACTCGCCCGCGGATCTTCGTGCCCGCGCCTCTATCAAGCGGTAAAGACCCTACCACGTTGCACTTTACCAAACAAGAGTATTCGTATATAACGTTTAAAAAATGCAGCTTCATGCTAGAAACAAGTGCGCCACAATCCTGCGTCACAATAAGTGGCAACTGAGTTGTCCCATGAAAGGAATCCCCATGACCGAGCTCCAAGAACTCCGTCGTTATCGTCGCGACCTGCATCGCATTCCGGAGCTCGATTTCGATCTTCCGCAGACTATCGCCTATATCGAGGGCGCGCTCGCTCCGCTTGCCTGCGAGGTGACCCATCCGTGTCCGAGCTGCGTCTGTGCCTTCTTCGATGCCGGTGTGGGCGCTACGCACGCCACGGCGATTCGCGCCGATATGGACGCCCTGCCCATCGTGGAAGCAACGGGCGTGGCCTTCTCCTCGACGCAGCCCGGCAAGATGCATGCGTGCGGTCACGACGGCCACATGGCCATGGCGCTCGCGGCGGCGACTTTTGTCGACCGTACGATTCGTGAGCAGCCGGGCGCCATCAAGCGTAACGTGCTCTTTGTGTTCCAGCCGGCCGAGGAGACGACCGGTGGCGCTAAGACGGTATGCGAGAGCGGCGTGTTTGAGCGTTACGGGGCCGATCGCATCTTCGGCTTCCATGTGTGGCCCGATCTGCCCGCCGGCACGTTGGCGAGCTGTTCCGGTCCGCTGCTGGCGCGCTCGAGCGAGACGCACATTCATATCCATGGCGCGAGTATCCATATCGCCAAGACCTATGGCGTTCCGGTCGAGGAATCGCACGATGCCGCACTGGCGGCGGCCAAGTTCTTGGTTGCCGAGCGCGAGCTGATGGACGAGCTGGGTGCCGATGAGCCCTGCATCGGCAAGTTTGGTCTGCTGCAGGCAGGCACCGTCTGCAACGCGGTGGCGGGGGAGGCCCATGTCGCCGGTAGCCTGCGCGTGTTTACGGACGATATGTTCGACCGCGCGCGCGAGGGCGTGCGCCGTGTGCTTGACGAGGCATGCACCGCAACGGGCTGCACGTACGATCTCGACTTTGCCGAGGGTTATCCGCCGGTCGATAACGACCCCGAGCTGTTCGCCCACATTGCTCCGGCCTTGCCCGAGCTGCAGCTCGTTGATGAACCGCTGCTAATTGCCGAGGACTTTGCCTTCTATCAGCGTCATCTGCCGGGCGTGTTCTTCTTGCTGGGTACGGGCGTGCCCGCCGGCCAAGGCAATCCGAACGATTCGGACGGCTGCCCCGCCTATGCCACGAGCGCCCTGCATACCGATACCATGCTCTTTGACGAGCAAATCCTGCTCAAAGGCCTCGATGTCTACAAACGACTGCTTGTGATGGAGTGACGATGAAGCGACGTTGGCAACCTGCCGTATATAGTCCGGGTGGTTGCGGGTGCGGTTTGCTACTGCTCCCGGTTGTTGTGCTGAGCATTGGCATGATGTTTGCGCTTGCCGGTTTGGCTGCAGCGGCGCTCGTGCTGTTGATTGTCGCCATTGGCGTGACGATCTGGCTCTATCGTTCTCGCGAACAACGCCGCGCCGACGGCAAGACCAATGTGGGATGGATTGTCTTTTTGGCTATCGCATACCCGCTGAGCATCAGTTACCTGGCGTTCTTTGTCCTGTTGATGATCAGCGCCTTTACCGGGGAATCCGTCACAGTGGGTTGATCCTGCCTGCTGACGGTCGCGTAAAGAGCGTTTGCTCGGCGCTTGGACAACTGCATTGACCGTTTACCGCAGCCTTAGCTCTGAGCTAATGAATTCAAGTTCAATCCTTTCTACGATGTGCTGTGTGCCGGCACGGTAGCCGGATCGTAGGAAGGATGAATAATGAAAAAGCTCGAAAATGAAGTGCTGCTGAGCCGTCGCGCCGCGCTTGGCGCATTCGCGACCGTTGCTCTGGGTGTTTCCGGTCTCCTGACTGGCTGCGGCAATGACAAGGCGACGGTCGCCGAGGATGCTGGCGATAGCGATAAGAAGGAAGAGCCGAAAAAAGAAGAGCAGCCCACGACTGACCTGGCTGTTGGCACGACCGTGACCACGGCCGCCGGCTTTTCCGTTGTCGTCGATTCCGTCCAGACCGGTCTTACCAATTATGACGGCTCGACTATGACGGGCATTCACGTCACGTACGTCAACAACGGCGATGAGGGCGCGGATTACAATGTCTACGACTGGAAGGGCGAGGACGCCAACGGTGCTCAGCAGAATCAGGGCTACTACAGCGAAGGTTCTGAAGAGCTGCAGTCGGGCACCCTTGCAGCCGGCGGTACTGTTGCGGGCAATATCTATTTTGACGGCGACATCAAAAAGGCTTTGTACTTTGCCAACATGTTTGATAAGTCTGCCACCGCAAGCTGGGTGTTGGCCTAGTATGTCGCTGCCGTTGCGTCGCATAGGGGGTGAAGCCGTATGCCCGATAAGAAGTTGACGGAGGAACTGCTCAATGAGTTGCTCGATGCGCCGAGTATCGACGGCTATATCAGGGAGCACGACTTTGCCGCCCCGTCGCTTTCGGACTACCTTAAGCAACTGCTGCAGGAAAAGGGCTTGGAGCGTTCGCGCGTGGTGCGTATGGCCGACCTCAACGAAACGTTTGGCTATCAGATTTTTACGGGTGCGCGCCACCCGAGTCGAAATAAAGTGTTGCAGATTGCATTCGCGATGGCGTTATCGATGAAGGAGACCAACCGCGCACTTACGGCTGCCGGGACAAACGTCCTCAACTGCAAGGACCGTCGTGATGCGATTATCATCTTCTGCATCGATCGTGGCTGCAGCCTGCAAAAGGTCAATGAGGAGCTGTATCGCTTTGGCGAGGAGACGGTGAGTTAACGGCTGACTGTTGGTGGCAGGACCGTCCGCTATATTTCAAACGTGCAGGGCACGGGTGCTACAGGGCGTCCGTGCCCTGCGCTATGATGGACGCTATGGATACTCAGAACCCAACATATTCCGATGATGAGCTGACCGCCGCGCTCGCCGAGCACCTGGCGTCGTTTGACCGCGATGATAGCTATCGCGTGGAACGTGTGCTGAAGCGCTCGGACGTTGAGACAACCGAACTCGTGTGCTTTGAGGGTTCTGGCGGAGGGTCGCTCGGCCCCTTTGTCCGTAAACGCATCGATGCTTCGGCCCAGATTGGCGGAGCATATGAGCGCCTGTTTGCGGCCCAGCGTGCCGGACGGCGTTTTGAGCACCTGCCCCGGATTGTCGATTGCCGCCGTGCGGGCGACGAGCTCAACGTGGTGATGGAATACATTGAAGGCGAGACGCTCGAGGCCTTGGTGGGGCGCTTGGGTGCGACGCCCGATTATGCGCGCGGGTTGTTTCCGGCCCTGTGTGATGCGGTGGCAGAGCTCCATGCTGGATTTGGCGAGGTGGGGAAAGCGCCGGTTCCGATTATCCATCGCGACCTTAAACCTTCGAACATCATCGTTTCGGGCGTGAGGTATGCCGCCGATGCTGGCATGACCTTCTCGTCGCTGGTGATTATCGACTTGGGAATCGCGCGCGTATGGCGTGATGGCGCCGATGCCGATACCGCCAAGTTTGGCACACGGCCCTACGCGCCGCCCGAGCAGTATGGGTTTGGGCAGACGAGTGTGCGAAGTGATGTGTATGCGCTGGGCGCCCTGCTGTTCTTCTGCTTGACAGGAGTCGATCCAAAACCGGGGATCGACATGCGCGAACAATGCGAGATGCGCGGCATTCCCGCTTCCCTGACCGATGCCATTTGCATGGCGATGGCTCTCGACCCGGCCAAGCGTTTTGCGAGCGCGGGGGCATTGGGACGGGCGACGCGCGCGGCATACGACCTGAGTTGCCCTGTGCGGCCTCCTGCGCCTGTGCCTGTGCCTGTGCCTGACTGTGCCCCGGCGTCAGAGACGGTATTAACGTCTCAAGAGCCCCGGGGTTCCACAGACCTTCCTAAGCTTGCCACCCCTGCTATGCCCGGTCTGCTCTCTCGCATTCCGGAACCTCTGGGGCGCATTTGGAATACGCTTGTCTGCCTCTCGCTGCTTGTATTCTTTGCCGGAAGCCACTTTGCCGTCTTTCACCCCACGGGAGCAAACCAAGGCTACCCGACGTGGCTTCTTATGATCGAGTACTTTTTCTTTGTCGATGGCCTTATGGTGCTTATGCATTTTGCGCTGCTCGATAAGCGCCGTCTTCGTCGGCGATTCGCACTGCTCGACAGCTATCGCGGCAAGAAACTCGCGAAACTCTGGCTCAAGGCATTGGGTGTGCTGCTCCTATGCATGATCGTCATAGTCGCGGTTGCCAATGCGACTGGCGTCGTCGATACCTCCGCTACCTAAAAGAAAAGGACCCCATTGGGGCCCTTTGCAGTTGCGCTTAGATGCGGTTCATCTGAGCGGCGACTTTGTTGTACCAGTCCTGCCACGTGGGCGGGCAGTACTTTTTGGCCGCTGCCGGGGTAAGGGTGGAGCCGTAGTTGGCGCCCAGATAGGCAACGTGAGCGGAGATGCCCTCGCTCCAGCTGCCAAAGCTGCGCCAACCGCCGCCACGGGCACTCCAGCCCCAGGCGTTGTAGGAATTGGCGCAATAAGCACCCTTGGTGCTCTCGATGCAGGCGATGGCGGGGGACCAACGGGGGTCGACACCGGTATTCCAAGCGGCAACGGCAAAGTTATAGCCCTGGCCTGCCATGGGGGACCCGGCAAGATAATTATCGATGCGGCTCGTCCACTCATTAATGAACGAATCGTAATCGGAATTACCGGTATTGGCGTTGTTCACCGTGGTGTCGATGGTGGTGTTGGTGTTGGTGGCCTGACTGCTGGAATTGCTGCCGCTTACGCCCTCGCCCGAGAGCTTCTCGGCGGCAGCGGCCTTATCGGCCTCAAGCTTGGCGAGCTCGGCGGCATTTTCCTGCTCGGCTTTTGCCTGCGCCTCGCTGCGGAGCTGCTGGGCCTGCGCCAGCGAATCCTCGGCGTTTTTCTGTTCTGCCTCAAGCTGGGACTTGGCCTGCTGGAGCTCGGCCTTGTTCTGCTCGAGTTCGGTTTGCATGTTGTTGAGCTCTTCGATCTCATCGACGCTCGAGCTCGTGATCTGGTTGGTGTATTTGCAGGTGGTGATGAACTCACCCAGGCTCTGCGCGTTGACCAGGAAGCTCACGATGGGATTGGTGCCCTTCTGGTACTTGTACAGATCGCGCATGGCGGAGCTTGCCTTGGCCTGCTGCTCGGGAAGCTTGGCCTCGATTTCCTCGATGCTCGCCTCATTGGAGTCGATCTGCTTTTGCAGGTCGTCGAGTTTGGTGCGGGCATCGTTGTAGGCGCTCGTGGCGGCTTCGATTTTTTGCTGCGCGGCGGAAAGCTGATCCTGCGTTGCCTGCGAGGCGGCATATGCCGCAACGGGGGAGAGCATCGGCGTGGCAGTCAGTGCGACAGCGAGTGCGGCGCTCGTGATGATACGAGCTGGCTTCGACGCGATGAGCGCTGCGACGCGATGATTCGAATGCTGCATCCAATCCCTCTGCAATCAATCGTAGGTTATGGTTCGAACGGTATTCTACTACTGCTTTCGACCTCAACTTGAACCTTAAAGGTTCCAAAGGGTCAAGTTAAACTTGAGGCTTTGGCTTTGACCTGCAGTTATAGTGAATTGTTGAGAAACCATAGAGTTCAACTTTAACGTTACGGAACTCGGTCTGATCGCAGATTCACGCCTTAAGGGCTACTCCAACATGGGGTTTTGCACCTATAGGGTTCCCTCGCGGCGAGCCTGCTCAATTTCTTCGAGCGCCTCGGCTGGGGTGAAAGAACATGCGCCGTTGCCGAGCTTGACTGTCTGGATATCGTCTCCGACATGCACCTCTCCGCCTCGAAGCACCACACCGAAAATGCCCTCGTGGGGAAAGATGCAGTCGCCGGCGAGATGGTAGATAGCGCAGCGGGTGTGGCAGACTTTGCCGATCTGGCTGATCTCGACCAGAACGTCGTTGCCGATCTTGAGCTGTGTGCCCAGGGGGAGCGAAAGCAGGTTGATACCTTGTGTGGTGAAGTTCTCCCCAAAGTCGCCTTCGTGCACATCGAGCCCGCGATGCTGGGCAGTCTGGATTGATTCTGCGGCCAAAAACGAGACTTGGCGGTGCCAGTGCCCGGCGTGTGCATCGGAAGCGAGGCCAAACTGCTCAATGACGGTGTCGTGCCCATCGGAGACGGGTGACTTGCGTGTGCCTTTGTGCGCCGACGTGTTAATCGAAACGATGCGGGCGGGTGCTTCGTAGGCGTTGCTGGCGGTGCGTAGGGGAGCGGTCGTCTGAGAACGTTCCGCTAGCTCGCGTTTTGCGGCGTCAAGGATGGGGTTGTCGGTCAGATGTTCTTGGGGCACGTGTGCGCCTTTCGCTTATGAGATTGACAATATGTTGAATCCTACAACAACGGTAGGTTCATTGCCCGTTGTCGTACAGCGGTGAGCGCCGTCTTTGCTCGAGTCTGATTCTCCGATTGCCATAGATACGGTGGAACTTTGGGTGCTGGCGGTTTGGCACGCTAGAATGAATCGGTTGCACTAAGACCGCCCGTTGTGCGGGCAGTTCATGATAGGAAGTTTCCATGGCATTGCAGTTTACAGAGCGCGAGTTCATTCCCGTGCTGCTCGGTGGCGACATCAACGCCTATTCGGTGGCGCGCGCCTTCTACGAAGAGTATCAGGTCAAGAGTCTGGTCTTTGGCAAGTATCAGACGGGCCCTGCGTATCGAAGCCAGATTATCGACTACACGCCCAATGTCGACATCGATACCATGCCCGTGATGCTCGAGACCGTCAACGGCATTGCCCAGGCGCATGCCGATAAGACGATCGTCCTGATGGGCTGCGGCGATAACTATGTTGCCCTGGTGGCCCAGGCAAAGGATGCCGATGAGCTGGCGGATAACATCGTTGCGCCCTATGCACCCTACAGCATGCTTGAGCAGTGCCAGAAGAAGGAGATCTTCTACGAGCTGTGCGAGAAGCATGGCTTGCCGTATCCGCACACCTTTACCTTTACTGCGCAGATGCTCAATGCGCAAGGCGAGGCGCCGGCCGAAGTGCTCGACCAGATCGACTTCCCGTTCCCGATGATCCTGAAGCCGTCCGACGGCATCATGTGGTGGCAGCATGAGTTCGAGGGCCAGAAGAAGGCCTATGAGATTGCCGACCGCGCCGAGCTGGAACAGGTCATTCGCGATTCGTATGCCAGCGGCTACACCGACGACCTGATCTTGCAGGATCGCGTGCCCGGCAACGACGAGTACATGCGCGTGCTCACCAGCTATTCCGACCGCAACGGCAAGGTCCGCATGATGTGCCTGGGTCACGTGCTGCTCGAGGAGCATCAGCCCCACGGTGTCGGCAACCATGCCTGCATCATTACCGAGCCCAATGACGAGCTCATGGGCGGCGTGCGCAAGCTGCTCGAGGACCTGAACTTTGTAGGTTATTCCAACTTTGACGTTAAGTACGACGAGCGCGACGGCTCGTTTAAGTTCTTCGATTTCAACACGCGCCAGGGCCGCAGCAACTACTACGTTACCAACAGCGGCTTTAACGTTGCCAAGTATGTGGTGGACGAGTATGTGTTCGACCGCCCGTTTGAGCCGGAGTTTGTGACGGCACAGGACGAGGCGCTGTGGATGGTCGTTCCCATGGGCGTCGTCGACAAGTACGTCAAGGATCCCGAGCTGCGCGCTAAGGTGCATCGCCTGGACAAGGAAGGCAAGGGCGCCGACCCTTCGTTTATGAAGGGCGACTTTGTCTTTAATCGCTGGCTGCGCATGTGGCACACCAAGCTGCGCCACTTTAAGCTGTTCAAGACGTATTACAAGTAGATGAGCGCGGCGCCCGTCCGGTTTGCTTCGGGCGGGCGCGGGTATGATACGCGCAATTGCGCAAGCGTCACCAAGGAGGCGGCGATGGAAAAGCTGGGAGTTATCGGCGGTATGGGCGCCGAGGCCACGTCGTATTACTACGACCAGGTGGTGCGTCATACGGCTGCTGCCTGCGATCAGGAACATATCGACATGGTGGTGCTCTCCAAGTCGACCATGCCCGACCGCACGTTGGCCATTAAGACCGGCGAGCATGCCAAGCTGCTGGCGACCATGAAAGAGTGCGCCCAGGCACTCGAGTCGCTGGGCTGTGCGCACATTGCCATTCCCTGCAACACGTCGCACTACTTCTACGACCAGATCCAGTCGTTTACCACAGTGCCGATTATCCACATGCCGCGTGAGTCGGTGCGCTATGCTCTGGCCGGTGCGGTGATGGGGGAGTGCGAGTTCGATCCCAACCTGAGTATGCCGGCCGAGCCGGTGCACAAGATTGGCATTATGGGAACCGATGGCACCGTGGGCGCGGGCGTCTACGGCCGCGAATGTAAGGCTGCGGGTGTTGAGGTTGTCTATCCCAGCGAGAAACGTCAGAACGATGTGATGTCGCTTATCTACGATGATGTGAAGGCCGGGCGTGAGCCCGATATGGATAAGTTCGACCGTGTGATGTGGGAGTTTGCCCGTAGCGGCTGCGACCGCGTCATTCTGGCCTGCACCGAGCTCTCGGTGCTGCAAAAGTACCGAGAGATGCCCGAGATCACCCTCGACGCCATGGATGTCCTGGTGCGCGAATCCATCATTCGCAGCGGCGCTCCCTACCGCCTCTAGCCCCATGCCTACCAAAAAGGGACAGGTTTATTTTGGTAGGTTTTATCTGGGGAAACAGTAAAGGCCTCGGCTCGTTTGGTGCGAGCCGAGGCCTTTTGCATTAGGCGGTTGGTGCTGGCGATGAGCTAGAACAGGAATCCCAGGATGATGAGGGCGGCGCTGATGACGAGCACAGCGATATCCAGACCCTTGATGGGGTAACGCTTATACGAGCTGGCACGCGTGCGCAGGTAGAAGCCGCGCTGCTCGGCGGCAAGCGCGGTGGCGTCGGTCTTGCCCACGCTCGAGATAAGCAGCGGCACGCACAGCGGCAGCATGAGTTTGAGCTTCTTGATGGGATTCTTGGTGTCGTACTCGACGCCGCGTGCGGTCTGCGCCTCCATGATGGCGTTCATCTCCTGGCCAAACACCGGCACAAAACGCAGTGCCGTGGTAAAGGTGAAGGCGTAGCGATACGGCACGTGCAGTACCTCGACGCAGGCGTTGGCAAGGTCGTTGAGCTTGGTCACCATGAGCATGAGTATGAGTGGCAACGCTACGCCCAGCAGGCGCAGGCAGGCCTTAGATCCGGTGATGAGGCCGGTATCGGTAACGAAACCCCACACCACGTTGCCGTCACGCATAAATGCCAACTGCAGCAACAACATGATAAGTGCGAGCGGAATCAGCAGCTTGAGCAGCGAGAACAGGCGATTGACGACGCCGGCGTAGGCGCCCAGCGCAAGGGTGAGTGCCAAAAAGCCTAACAGCGCCACATAGGTGTCGGACAAAAAGATGCCGATGATGATGGCGGCGGCGAGGCCCAGCTTGACGACGGGGTTCAGGCGATGCAGCAGCGTATCGCCCGGCATATAGTCGATGACGTTAACCATGGCGGACCATCTCCTCGGTAATGCGAACGATATCGGTGACCTCGCTCACCTGCGCAAAAGCGGGGGAGACGGAGGATGCCAAGCGGTGCGAGAGTTCAATGACCTGGGGCGGCTCCACGTAGGCACACTGCATGAGCTCGATGTTCGAGAACAGCTCGTGCGTGCGTCCGCGGTCGAGGATACGGCCGTCGGCCATCACAACGATGCGCTCGGCAAAGTCGGAAACGACTTCCATATCGTGGCAGACCATGATCACGGCGCAGCCGCGCTCTGCCATGGTGCGCACCGTTTCCATGACGGTCATGCACTCACGGTAGTCAAGGCCGCTCGTGGGCTCGTCGAGCACTACGATCTTGGGCTCAACCACTACGACGGAGGCGAGCGCCACCATTTGTCGCTGGCCGCGCGAAAGCGAGAAGGGCGCCTCGTCGGCGGGCAGGCCAAAGCGGTCGATGACGAGCTGGGCACGACGCAGGGCCTCGGCGCGGTCGATGCCGGCAAGCTCCAGGCCAAAAGCGACCTCGTCGAGCACGGTATCCTTGCAGATCTGGCGGTCGGGGTTTTGGAAGAGCGTTGCGACCTCGCGGGCGATGCGGCTCGTGGGGACTGCGGCGGTGTCCAGGCCCGTAACGCGCACATTGCCCGAGGCGGGCTTAAGCAGGCCCGTGAGCAGTTTGGTGAGCGTAGTCTTGCCGGCGCCGTTTTGGCCGACGATGCCCACGAGCTCGCCGGGGTAGAGCGTCAGGTTAAGGTCGTGTACGGCGGCGCCGCCATTGGGATAGGCAAACTCAACGTGATCGAAGGTGAGCACGGGTTCGGCGTCCTTGGCATGAGGGCGCAACGACGGGGCATGCGGGGAGCCTGCGGGCGCTTGGGCGTCGCTAGCAGCGCGTGCGGGGTCGACGATGCCCGAAATCAGACGCTCGGCCTCATCGACATCCAAGCAAGGGGTGCCGCTTGCCAGGCCGTCGGCCTCGAGACTATTGAAGATACGCGTTACGCGGGGACAGTCGACGCCAATAGTACGAAGCTCATCGGTGTGCGCGAAGACCTCGTGCGGCTCGCCCTGTAGCGCGATTTCGCCATGGTTGAGCACGAGCACGCGGTTGCAGTACTCCGAGAGCAGGGCGACCTTTTGTTCAACGACGACGATGGTGATGCCAAGTGTGCGGTTTGCCTCGCGCAGGGTCTCGAAGATCAGCGTGGAGCTGGCGGGGTCGAGTGCCGCGGTGGGCTCGTCGAGCACCAGTACGCGGGGGCGCATGGCGAGGATGGCGGCGATGGCCACCTTTTGCTTCTGTCCGCCCGAGAGGGTGGCGATCTCGCGGTCGTGCAGGTCGCTGATGCCGACCGTCTCGAGTGTCTCGTTTACACGCTGCTCGATCTGGTCGTGAGGGACGCCAAAGTTCTCCAGGCCAAAAAGCATCTCGTCCTCGACGACCGAGGCGACCATCTGCGTGTCGATGTCCTGCAGCACGCTGCCGACGATCTGCGACACGTCGGTGAGCGAGACCTCGCAGGTGTCGTGGCCGTCAACCATGACGGACCCAAAGAACGTGCCGGTGTAGTGGTGGGGCACGGCGCCCGATAGGCAGGCGGCAAGCGTAGATTTGCCGGCGCCCGAGGGCCCGATGATGCCGATAAAGTCTCCCTTGTTCACGTCGAGCGAGATGTGCTTAAGCGCCTGCTCGGTCTGCGTACCATAGGAGAACGAGACATCGTCGACGTTGATGATCGTTTTCATGGATACCTTTCATGGTCATTGGGGACGTTCTTAAATGACGAGTCGTTTAAGAACGTCCCCAAATGCTAGCTGTTTGGGACAGTCTTTGGTGATGGGGCCGCTAACGCGCGGCCCGTCCATCATATCAGGCTATTTGTTGAGCACCTTGCGCAGGGGGAAGAAGAGAGCCTGGACCACGACGGCGTTGAAGACGGCGGTGCCGAGCACGATGGGCACCTTGGCGAGCGCGGTGGGCAGTGCGGCACCCATGATGACGGTGCCCAGAACGGCGAAGAGGGCGCCCGAGACCAAGGTGGTGAGCAGGCCGGCGATGAAGGGGTTGACCTTGTCGCCGCCGATGTTGGACTTGACGAGTGCCGCCATCGTCAGCGCACCGGCAAGCTCGGTCACAAAGTTGAGGCCGGGGATTGACGTGGTGATCTGGATGACGGCTGCCGACAGGATGCCAAAGATGGCTGCCTGGGCAAAGCTCGCCTGCGTGAGCGCGATGGCCAGGGCATAGGCGGCAATGATGAACTGCGGCTTGATGCCCGTCGCGGCAAGCGCGTTGCCCACGGTCATGTTGAGGATAAAGCCGGCGGCAAGGAGGATTGCAAGCAGGACGAGCGAGGTGATATCGAGGATGCCCTTGTCGGAAGCGGCGTTGGCAGAAATAGTACGAGCCTGAGTGTTGGTGGCCATGATGTTCTCCTTAAGGTGGGATTTGAGATAAGAGTGTTCTAGACCCCCACGAAAGGGGTTAAATCGAAAAAGGGATTAATTTTGAATAATGGAGCACGGAGACGGCTTTACGAGGGGCCCCAGGTTGGCGCGAAAGAGGAGCGAAGCGTACTTGGGTACGCGAGCGACGAATGAACGCCAAGATGGGGTGGCTCGTAAAGCCGAGCGGGTTAGTTGAGCCTAAGGGCCTTCTGGATGGGCAGGTAGAGGGCGCCGACCAGAATGGCGTTAAAGACGGCGGTCATGGCGACGACGGGCAGCATGGCGGCGGCGAGCTCGCCGACCACGCCGAGCATGGCCATCTTGATGACCATGAAGATGACGCCGGAGACAAAGGTGGTCAGGAAGGTTGCGACAATGGCGATCGCGGGCTTGACCTGACCGTTCTTGCCGGCGGCGTTGACGATGCCGGCCATGAGCATGGCGGCGATGCCCTCAGCGGCAAAATCAACGAACGGCGAAGTGGTGGTGATCTGGATCACGGCAGCCGAGATAAGGCCAATGACGAGCGCCTGGCCGATGTTGGGGCGAACGACGAGGATGGTGAGGCAGAAGGCCGAGATGATGAACTCGGGGCTGATCATGCCGCCCGAGATGCCCGAGATGGCCTTGCCGACGGTGAAGTTGAGGATGAAGCCTGCAGCGAGCAGGATGGCGAGCAGGACGAGAGCGCGGACGTCGAGTTTGCCGCGGTCGGCGGTCTGGACGGTGCGGGGCTGGGTGGCGGTGGTGTTCTGAGACATGGTGAAAATCCTTTCGGAAGGGGGGTGCAAGAGAAAAGCGGGGGCGCGTGATGCGAATGCGATCGGGCTCGAGATAGAAAAAGGCCCCCGGTCGAAACCGGAGGCCTTCCAATCACCTAGAGCGCAAAAACAGGCGTGAGGGACTCACTGTCGACCGATCGTATTCGCATCACGCCACCACCAGTTGTTGAGAGACTTCATCGTGTTCTTCATGTCGGTGGCTCCTTTCGTGATACCGTGGCGCGGTCGCACCTAGTTGCTGTTGCGCTGCACTATAGCACAGCGAAGTGTGTGCGGGGAAATCTTTTTTGAAAAGATTTCAGCGGTGTTTCCCACCGGTCAAAAAGGCGGGCTGAGCGGGTGGGGCAACCCGTGTCGTCCCACCCGCACCAGCGAGGGATTACTCCTTGTTGCGGCGATAGAGGATATAACCGCCTGCGGAGATGACGGCAACGCCAGCGATGGCGAATACGGCCACCATGCGGCCATCAAAACGATCGCCAGTGGTGGGCAGGCCGCCCTTGGTGTTCGTCTTGTTGGTGGTTACCGTGGTCGTGGTGTTGTCCGACTTGCCGGGCTTCTCAGGCTTGGTGGTGGGCTGTTCGGGCTTAGCGGGCTGCTCGGGCTTGCCGGGCTGCTCGGGCTTGCCGGGCTGCTCGGGGGTGCCGGGCTGATCCGGGGTGACCGGGTCGGTGGCAAGAGCGTCCTGGGCGTAGGTAATGGACACCTTGAGGCCCTTGGTCTCGGTGTTCAGATCGCTTGGGGTGAAGGGCTCGTCAAAGTTTCCGGCCTTCTGATAAGCGCGCATCTCCTGGAGCAGGGCCTTGCACTTCTTGTAGGTGTTCTCGGTGGCAGCCTTGCCTGCCTTGTTGGCCAGAGCGGTGCGACCCTCGGTGGTCGTCTCGGCCAGCATAGCGGCGTCAACTTCCTTGTTCTGCTCGATGAGCTCGTTCTGGAGCGCGTCGAGGTAGGTGCGGACACTGGTACCAAGGGTGTCAGGGTTCTCAAAGCAGAGCGAGCTGATGTCCATGAGGACGTAGTTAATGGAGTTCTCGGGCTCCTCGTTGTACACGACGTCTTTCGCATTGCAGTGGTCGAAGGAGACGGTCTGATCGCTGAAGTAGGGGCTAACTTCAGTTATCAGAGCGGAGTACAGCGGGATGGCGACAGAGTACGCGGCACGGGAGAGCATTTCCCACTGGATGGTAGCGACTTCGGGATCATACCCGCGACGAATCTGGAAGAGATTGATCTCGGTGTTGCGCTCGCTGCCGATGCAATAAACGCCATCAGTGTTCGCGTTGAGACCAGGGACGTTCTCTCCGCGGTTGCCGAAGGCACGAATCAGCTCAAAGGTGCTCCAACCAGACTTGCCAGGCTTGAAGAACAGAGGCTGGATTTCGCTGACCATAGCTCCCTTTTGGACGGGTTTTCCATCCTTATCGGTGATAGTTTTAATTTCGTAATCCGTGCCTTCGGTCAGCTGACTAGCAAAATAATGGCGGCCTTGCACATAGCGGGACCATTGGTTAACGCCAGAATCGGCGAGGCTTTCGCCATACGTTTGGGCGACATCGAATTTACCGTCAGCGGAGTATTTGGCGAAACCCTTCTCCACGGGCATGGACTCGATGTCCTTGGAGTGCAGGCAGTTCTCAGTATCGTTCAGGTCGACATCGTAGTTGAGGCTGCCGATGTTGGGGTTGAGTGAGGCGACGTCGTCGGCCAGCTTCATGGCAATCCATTGATGGGCAGAAAGCGTGGCGAACAGCCAGGTCTCGTTGTTGTCGGCGATAATGATCTGGTCGTTAGTGTAAGTGCCCTGCTCGTCGATCAGGCTGCCGAGGAGCTCGACGCCCTCGCGGGCATTGGCGCTCTGGCCCAGGATGACGCTGCCGTAGCTGTACTCGCCGATGCCGGTAGCCTCATCGATTGGGTCTGCTGCTTTGGCATCCTCGTTATAGGAGGTGCTCAGCGTAGCGGAGCAAGAGACGCCCTTCTCGTTGATACCGGCTTCGGAGTAGGCGTCGGTGTGGCCCTCCCAATTGGAGGGATGGTCACGTACGTAGCTGTAGCGATATGTAGGCTTATTCGAAGTGTATTCGAAAGCAGACTCATTCGAGCTGTACGTAAAGCCGGCTTCGTGGGCGGGTTCGATGCCATAGTGCTTGAGATAGCGCTTGCCAAAGTCCTCGGCACGGCCATAGTACGTGTTGCCGTCGGCCGTTAGATCTTTGCCCATGTACATCTGCGTGCAGGCGAGCGCAGAGGTCGGCATGGACATGATGGTTGCAGCTCCAAAGGCGAGGCCTATGCCCAGCTTTTTGAGCGCGTTGACGGGGTGAGTTTTCCTCATAATCCCTCCCAGCGTGCGAAAGCCCTCTGTCGCCAGAGGGCTTCAGCCAATAAAGACACTCCCTTAGCGTAACGAATCGGAAACAATATTCATCTATGAAAAATACTTACTCGATAAGCGTAATGAAATATACGATGAGCGGTTAATTATACTCAGTCTGTAGCTTTAGCCAAATAAAGACGCCCTGCAATTACTGCATCTGGATAAAGCGTCTGGAAATACCGAAATGAAAAATCCCCCGCTGTTTGGCAAATGCATAAACAGCGGGAGAGTCGATAACTGGATGAATATCATACCAATGTGGATTTACTTCTTTCGGCGGTGAATCACGTTGATGGCGTAACCGACGAGCATGGCCAAAACGATGATGATAAAGCCGAGCAGGGGATTGTCGTTCATAGGGTCCTCCTATTTTCCGAGCGGGGAGAATTCGTCGACGATGAGGTCGAGGCATTGCGGAAGCGCGCGGGCTCCAAAGACGCCCGAATTGCTGGAGATAATCTCGCCATCGAACTGCATGCCCAGTGACGGGGTGCAGGTGATCTTGGCTTCCTTGGTTTGGATGATCTTGAACTGCGGGCGGCCGAGTACCTTGCCGGCGGGGTCGAGTGCGGCGGTGATCACAGTCGGTAGAAGCTGCACGGTTTTTACGGGTTCGATGACCGCAATGTCGACCATGCCATCGTTCATGCGGCAGTCGGGGAACAGGTTGATGTCGTTTTGGATGACCGAGGTGTTGCCGGCCATGCAGCAGATGCCGTCGAGCTCCTCGACAATGCCGTCATGCTCAATCGTAAAGTGCGCTACCGTAGGGTTGGGCGTGGCGAGCGCAGAGAGGAAGTAGGCGATCTCGCCGATGTCGTTTTTGGTGGGGGCGGCCTTCATCATGATTTCGGCGTCGAAACCCGAGCCGGCGATGATGATGAAGCCGTGGCGCTTCTCGTTGCCGTTCTCGTCGAGCCAAAAGAGCTCGCCCATGTCGACTTTGACCGTGCGACCGGCACGGCAAGCCTTGGCAAGCGCCGCTGCCTCGGGGGCATTACCGATGTTGTTGAAGAACAGGCAGGCCGTACCGGAGGGGAAGACGAGCGTGGGGACACCGCATCCGCGCATCTGGTCGAGCACGTTGGAGACAGTGCCGTCGCCGCCCGAAACGACCACGCGGTCAAACTCGCGCACGTCTGCCACGGCGTCCTCGGGTTCCATGCCATCGCCGATAAAGCGCATCACGACCTCGTCGCCGCCCTGTGCAAGGGCGTGCGTGAATGCGAAGATTTCATCTGAGCTGGGGCCCGATGCCGGGTTGTGGATGATAAGGCAGCGCATACTTACGTTCCCGTTCTGTGACTAACCGAGTATAGTTGTAAGGCAATGCCGATATCCTACCCGTGTTTTTCGGGCCTAACCTTATTCGATGGGTTGATATGTACATTTCCACACATCAGGCTCTACTCGACTTTTGCCAGCGCGCCCGTGAGTTCGACGCGATTGCCGTCGATACCGAGTTTTTGCGCGAGCGCACGTTCCATCCGCGTCTGTGTTTGGTTCAGATTGCCACCCCTGCCGAGAGCGTAGCGGTCGATCCCCTGGTAATCGACGACCTATCGCCGCTGGCCGAGCTTATGGCCGACGAGAGCGTGACCAAGGTCTTTCACGCGTGCTCGCAGGATATGGAGGTCATGCTCCATACCGTAGGCGTGCTGCCGCGTCCGATTTTTGACACGCAGGTGGCCGCCGCCTTTTTGGGCGAGCGCCAGCAGATTTCGTATGGCGCGCTTGTTCAGACGTTCTGCGGTGTATCGCTGCCCAAGACCGAGTCGCTGACCGACTGGTCGCGCCGCCCGCTGACCGATAAACAGATCGAGTATGCGATCGATGACGTCAAGTACCTGATCGTCGCCTATACCGAGATGATGAGCCGCCTGCGCGAGCTGGGCCGTGTGGACTGGGTGCTCGACGAGCTGCGCCCGCTGGCTGACGAGTCGCACTATCGCGCCGATCGCCACGAGGCGTTCCGCAAGGTCAAACGCATCAATTCGTGCAGCCGTCACCAGTTGGGCATCGCGCGCGAGCTCGCCGCCTGGCGCGAGGACCGCGCCGAGCGCCGTAACATCCCGCGCAAGTGGGTCATGTCCGACGACACGCTGCTTGCGCTCGTTAAGCGCAATCCCGTGCGCGTTGAGGAGTTCCGTAGCATTCGCGGTACCGATCAGTTGGGTGAGCGCGATGTGGACGGCGCGCTCATGGCCATCAAGCGCGGCGCAAGCTGCCCGCACGATCGCCTGCCGCTCATGGTGCGCGGGCATCGCCAGATCTCTCCGGAGCTGGAGAGCGTGACGGATCTCATGTACGCGCTCATCCGCCTGGTTGCCGAGCGCTCGGGCGTGGCGACCTCGGTCATTGCCTCGCGCGATGACCTGGCCGACTATATTGACCACCCCGAGCAGAGCCCCCTGCGCGAAGGCTGGCGCTTTGAGCTTGTGGGCTCGCGCCTGGACGATCTGCTCTCCGGCAATATGGGACTCACCGTGAAGGACGGAAAGATTGAACTGTTATAGGGAAGCCTAGCCGGCTGAGTGGGTAAAATGCCTCCAACGTGTAACTCGATTCGGAGGAATTCGCATGCCCTATTACTATGGTTACGGCTTTGGTATCGACCCGCTGTACCTGCTGGTTGTTCTTGTTTGTACAGTGCTTGGCCTTGCTGCGCAGAGCTATATCAATTCGACGTACAAGACCTGGTCCAAGGTTCGCTCGGACGGCGACACGGGCGCCACGGTTGCTCGCCGCATGCTTGACGCCAACGGTTGCAATGCCGTGGGTATCAAGGGTGTCGCCGGTGAGCTCACCGACCATTACAACCCGCAGGATAACAACCTGTATCTGTCGGATGCCAACCGTTCGGGCGGTTCGGTCGCAAGCGTTGCCGTCGCCTGCCACGAGGCGGGCCATGCCGCCCAGCGTCAAAGCGGCTATGCCATGATGAAAGTACGTACCGCCCTCGTGCCGGTCGTCAACTTTACCCAGAACACCTGGACCATCGTGTTGCTCTTGGGCCTGTTTATGAACATTGCCGGGCTCACATCCCTCGCGTTGATCTTCTTCTCGTTTAGTGTACTGTTCCAACTCGTTACGCTGCCTGTCGAGATTGACGCCAGCCGACGCGCCGTGGCGTACATCGAGCAGTCGGGTATGAGTTCCAAGCAGGTCAACGGTGCCAAGAAGGTACTGACGGCCGCCGCGCTTACCTATGTTGCCGCTGCGCTCACCTCGATTATTCAGCTGCTCTATCTTATGGCTCGCTACAACAGAAACTCCAACCGATAACAAATTGGATCGCTGGGCGCCGCGGGGATTCGTGTCCCCGCGGCGCTGTACTATGTGTTGGACTTAAATTTGCGCAGGGCCGGAGTCCATGTGCACGATGACGAAAGGAGGCTGCGTGGCGGGCTGGAATCTAACCGGCAATGCCGTTTCCGCCGAGTTTGACGGTTCGGATGAGCAGGAGCGCAAGGAGCTCAGCGTGAGCCAGGCGGTAGAAATCGCTGCCGGTGCGCTCGATGCCATTCCGCAGCTGAGCGTTCTGGGCGAGGTCACGGGTTTCCGTGGTCCCAACGCCCGAAGCGGCCACTGCTACTTCCAGATTAAGGACGACTCGGCCGCCGTCGACTGCATCATTTGGAAGGGCGCCTATCTCAAGCGTACCTTCGATCTGCGTGACGGCATGCAGGTGAGCTTTAAGGGCAGCTTCAACCTCTATAAGCCCACGGGTCGTATGAGCTTTGTCGCTCGCTCGTTTTCGCTGGCGGGGGAGGGTCTGCTGCGTCAACAAGTGGCGCAACTGGCCGAAAAGCTGCGCCGCGAGGGCTTGATGGACGAGTCCCGTAAACGTCGCATCCCGGTGTTTTGCTCGCGCGTGGCGGTCGTCACCTCGCTTTCCGGCGCCGTGATCGACGATGTCAAGCGCACGCTGCGTCGGCGTAACCCGCTCGTCGAGCTTGTCTGCGTAGGCGCTAAGGTCCAAGGCGAGGGTGCGCCGACGGAGCTCATCGAAGGCTTGCATCGCGCTGCTGCCATCACACCGGCGCCCGATTGCATTTTGCTCGTGCGTGGCGGTGGCTCCTTCGAGGACCTCATGACCTTCAACGACGAGGAGCTTGCCCGTGCGGTGGCAGCCTGTCCCGTGCCTGTGGTGACGGGTATTGGCCATGAGCCCGATACCTCGATCTGCGACATGGTAAGCGACCGTCGAGCCTCCACGCCCACGGCGGCGGCCGAATCCGTGGCGCCTGCCATGACAGAGTTGGCAGACGTGCTCGAGACGCGCCATCAGCGTCTGGGTGCCGCGATGGCATCGATGATCGGGTCGGATCAAGTCGATCTGGAGATGCTCGATCAGCGCGGTCGGCGTGCCTGGGATACCTATACGGCACGCTTGGGCGATGCGCTCGATGCAGCTGCATGCCGCCCGTGCCTCAACGACCCCACGTTTATGGTCGAGCGTCGCGAGTCGGAGCTTGCGCTGACGGCCGATCGCCTGTCGGGCGCCATTGCGCGCTCGGTCGGGGCGTTCCGTTCGAGTTTCGAGCGTCTGCCCGAGCGCTTGGTCGCAAGCACCTCGGGGCTCGATGGCAAGCGCCATGCGCTCACGCTTGCGAGCTCCCGTCTGGAGCATCAGGGGCGCACGATGCTAAGCAAACCCGCGTCCGACTTGGGCCGCGCAGCGGCCTCGCTCGACGCCTTGTCGCCGCTCAAGGTGCTTGCCCGCGGCTACTCCATCGCGTACAGCGAGGACGGTGTGGCTACGAGTGCCAAGGCCTTTAAGCCCGGCGACGCCATTCGCGTGCGTATGGCGGATGGTAACGTGGCGGCAACCGTCGATTCGGTTGAGTAGACCGCGTTTTATGGTGATAGACCTTTAGGAAAGGAAACAGATATGGCAGAGAAGACCCCGGTCGAGCAGCTTACGTACAAGCAGGCCTCGCAGGAGCTGGAGCTCATTATCCGCAGCCTGGAGTCGGGCGACATGGAACTCGAGGAATCGCTCGAGAGCTATACCCGCGGCGTCGAGCTCCTCAAGAGCCTGCGTACTCGCCTGGCCGATGCCGAGCAGAAGGTCTCGGTGCTCCTGAAGGATGTCGACGGCAACGACGTGCTCGCCGACGGCGAAGCCGCCAACACCGACGACAACCTCTCGTTCTAACCATCTCGCAGTCCACTTTGGGGTAGTCTTTTTGGGACGGGGCTTTTTTGACTACCTCTTGTCGGCTGCCTCGCCGAGCACTTGCGTTTGCGAAAAAGTAGTCAAAAAAGCCCCGTCGCAAAAAGACTACCCTGGTGGCTTGGCCATTGGAGGTGAATGTTGCTTGCCTTTTGGCGTGTTAGGTGAGTTGAGGCGCTATCGCTGGTCGATTTCACCGGGTTCAACCATTATTTCTAGCGTGTGTAAATATTCATCTTGATTGTCAGATATGTATTCGCTTACATACCAGAATTCTAGAAGAGGCCCTGCGGCAATGAGATGATTCTGGTCCATGAATTCATTCATTTCCCTCCATATTGTCGGCGTTATTTCTGCAGGTCCGGTGGTTGTCCTGCAAAGATAGTCGCCTTCTGGGAAAATCTCGCACCCTTTATCGTCGATTGATTCGAGTGAAAGCAGCGTCTTCTCTGCTACCAGGCAACCGTCGGCGCTTCTGCGCGATGGTTCAAGGATGAAGCATGGAACCGTGTGTATCGAATCGATTTCCATCCCGAGTTCTTTCATGCGCTTAATGGTGGCGTAGGGAATTATGTCGCCGCTTAGCTCATCCTCGCTTACGATGACATATCCTCGGGGTCCCTTATGAACCACCCTCGACTGTTTTTCCTCGCGTGCTCTTAACGACATGGATATGTTCTGCATGCAATGCTCGATCTTTCGGCGCCGTTGCGATAGTTTTGCTATGGCTGCGTCGATGCTATCAAGTTCGTTGCTGAACAGTTCAAAGCTCGTTTCGAGTGAATGGTTATCTAGGAAAGATCTGATTTCGCTAAGCGTGTAGTTCATATTGAGCATTGACATGATGATGTTGAGTCTGCCGAAATCGTCCTTCCTGTATTCACGGTAGGCATTCGCCCCGCGCTTTGGGGCAACTAAACCAATTGCCTCGTAATAGCGAAGAGTGTCTGCGCTTACGCCGTAGAGGCCGGCCGTCTGCTTGATATTAAGGGAAAACTCGCGTTCCATGTCACACCTTCCGACTGCCCTAGGGCCACTCAAAACCTTGGAGCTATTCTAATGTTTGTTACTCCGTCATTGTCGGGCAAGCGGTCGTTTTGACGAGGTGAACGGTCTTAAGCGCTTGGTATCCAGCTGGTATTCCATCGAAACACGTCGTTGACCTTTGACTTTCTCCAAATTCTAAGATGGTTTCAAGCCAGCTAGCTTAAATCATATCGATCTAGCATCTTAATTGTGAGGAAGGACAAGCAATGAAGGTCAAGACTAGGACGGGTATAGTTTCGGGCAAGACGCTCGAAAACGGGGTTGAAGCTTTTTTGGGCATTCCCTATGCAAAGCAGCCGGTAGGTGATCTTCGTTGGCGTGCCCCTGAGCGCCTTGATGATTCCGATGAGGAAATTGAATGCGTGGAATTCGGGCATTCTGCCAGGCAATTTATCGATGAAGTTGAACTCGCTTCGCTTCATGAGCAAGGGGAGGATTGCCTGAGCCTTAACGTGTGGGTCAGGGGACACGCACGCAAGAACCTTCCTGTCATGGTATATATCCATGGTGGTGCCTACTTCTCAGGTGGATCTGCCGACCCGCTATATAACGGCTCCAATTTTGCGGCAGCGAAGGATGTCGTTATTGTTTCGATTAACTACCGTCTGAACTTGTTTGGGTCGCTGCTGCTCGATTGCCTGCCGGGCGGAGAGGACTACAAAGACGCCGGCTATCTTGCCATTCTTGACCAAATCCGTGCGCTCGAGTGGGTGCATGAGAATATTTCGGCCTTCGGCGGTGACCCCAATTGTGTCACGCTTTTCGGTGAGTCGGCAGGCTCTTCCAGCCAGGCTCTTCTTTCCATATTGCCAGAGGCAAATAAGTATTTCCAACGTGCGATTTTGGAGTCCGGCCCTATCCAGCTTTATAAGACCCGCGAGCGCGGCGAGTACTTTGCTCGGGAGTTCGCCGAAATCATGGGATGCAAAACCGCCCAAGAGCTCTTAGCGAAGTCGGCAGACGAGCTCATTGAGGGCATGCAGGTGTGGTGCGATCGTCATACCTACGAAGTGTCGCTAATTTTCTCGCCGGTTTGCGACGGGTCTTTTCTTCCCAAGAAGCCGATGAAGGCCTGGGCGGAGGGCGCAGCCAAGGATATCGATATCATGATTGGATGTACCGAGGACGAGTTTACTTATTTCCATTTCTATTTCGATGACCTTCCCGGATTCTGGCACGGCCAATTCCCGATTCATTTTGATGATCAGATTGATATCGATTACTGGGAGCAAGCATATCGAAAGGCATGGCCTGAGCGCGATTTTGCCGAGAATTACACCAATTTTATGAACTCAACCGGTTTCTTTGTCGGCACCGACCTTATGGCTGAAGAGCAGTCGGCGTTTAAGCCCGTGTACAACTATTTGTTCCGTTATAAATCTCGTGTCGAGGGAATGGGTTCTTGCCACGCAATCGAGGTGCCGTTCGTTTTCAAGAATCTTGATACCGCGAGTGGTCTGATGTTTACGGGTGACAATCCTCCAGCGCATCTCGCGGATGAAATGAACGATGCGTGGTTCAGCTTTGCGAAGACGGGCAAACCGTTTGTTGAGGGCAAGGCACCATGGGACCCCTATACCGCTGAGAACCACATTCATATGGTAATTGACGAAAACGAGTGGAAGCCGGTGCATTCGCTGCATGCCAAAGAAGATTCGGTGTTCCGTCCTATGTACGAGGTACTACTCAACGATTAGTGAAAGAAGCCGCAATGGAGTGGGCTAATTAGCCCCATTGAATTCAGCTTGAACTATCCCTGCGTAAGGAGAAAGAAATGGCTCAAGAAGAAAAGCTATCGGGTTATCGGTGGATGATCTTATTCGTAGTTTGCCTCATTTGCTTCATGGCAAACTTCATGCAATATCAGGTTTCAGCATGGGGTGTCGTCGTGATGACGACTCTCGGCATCGATGCCGGTGGGCTTACCAATCTCATGTTGATGCCGATGCTCACCGCTGTGTTTTTGTCGATTCCTGCAGGATCTCTTGCTGATCGCTACGGCGTTAAGCTTGTCGTGTCAATTGGCATGGTGCTTTCTGCTGTAGGCGGCTTTCTGCGTTATTTCATGATTAATGACTTTACCGTGCAGATCGTTTCGATGTTTATGATCGGCTTTGGCATTGCGGCGCTCAATGCCAATCTGGCAAAGGTGCTGGGTTCCTGGTTTAAACAGCAGACCTCCCTTGCCGTGGGAGTTTTCTATGCTGCTTCATGTGTGTCCATCGTGATAGCCCAGGCATTCAGCACTTATTTTCCTACGCTTGACGTGTCTTATCTGGTCGCTGCTATTGCCGAAGCTGTAACTGCTGCGCTGTGGATCTTCTTTATGAGGAACGTCCCGGAGGGCGAGCCCATGCCCGAGCCCGAGCCGGTTATGAAGTACATTAAGATTGCCGCTAAGTCGCGCGGCGTTTGGTGCATTGCCTTGGCTTATGGTCTTACCCTCGCTTCAACCACGGCATATTGCGCAATTCTGCCGTCTGCGCTTGAGCTCGTTCGCGGCGTTGATACTGCCACCGCTGGATCTATGGCAGCAATTATTACAGTTGGTAGCTTCTTTGCTTGTTTTGCGGGACCGGCTGCCGTCCTCAAGCTCGGTAAGAATAAACCGTTTCTCATTGTAACCACGGTGATTGCCGCCGTTGTAATGGTTGCAAACTGGTTTTTGCCGCTTGGCACTGTCATGTGGGTTGCTCTCGTCCTCAATGGTTTTATGACCGCTCTTTCTGGCCCCATTATTCAGGCAATGACTCCTGATCTTCCTGAGATTGGCGCGAAATATGCCGGTAGCGCTGGTGGAATAATCGGTACTGTCGGCCTTCTCTGCTCCTATTTTGTTCCCGTTATTGTTTCGTCTATTTCTGGTGACAATTGGACGTTGAACTTTACGATCGAATCGATTCTTTTCCTTGCGAGCGTTTTGCCTATTGCGATGTTGCCCGAGACTGGTGCGGCGGCAAAAGCCGAGATGCCTGAGACTTCTGAATTATAATTAATCGATGTTTTGCCTGGTCGCGACCTCCAGTTGATATGGGGGTCGCGACCATTTTTAATGTGAGGTTGGTGCAATGGATGGTGAAGCGTGCGAAGTTGCGCACAAAGTTGAGCAAAAGCGGGCTTCGAGTGGTTACCGCTGGTTAATATTGCTGTTGACGTGTGGTCTCTGTTTTTTGGGCAACTTCATGCAGTATCAGGTCGCTGCCTATGCTACGGTCATCATGCCTCAGATGAATATCGACCCTGTCGGATTCTCATCTCTCTTTCTGGCGCCAATGCTTGCGGCCGTTTTCTTTAGTCTCCCGTTCGGATCACTTGGAGATAGGCTTGGGCCCAAAGTAGTGATACTTGGCGGGTTCTGTGTTTCTTTGGTTGGCGGCGCTATCAGAATTTTCACCCTATCGAACTATCCTGCTCAACTTGTCTCGATGTTTTGCATCGGCGTGGGGATGGCGGCATTGACTGCCAATAATGCAAAGACGCTTGGACTTTGGTTTGCAGATAAGACGGATGTTGCGATGGGCATTTACTATGCGGCGACTTGCTTTGGCATTGCGGCGGCGCAAGCGTCATCGGCGTTTATGTCTTCCGTGCTAATGGGCTATACAGTTGCAGAAGCGTTGTTGGTCGTTCTGACTATCTTCTGGGGTTTATTTGGTAAGAACGCACAGCATGACTCACTTATTCCTGATGGCGTTGAGCACGACCAAGCCCTTCTGACTGCTTTTCGTTCGCGTAACGTTTGGCTTTGCGCGATTTGCGCCGCTTTCTCACTTGCCGCCACGACCGCCTTTTCCGGTGTGCTACCTCAGGCTCTTGAGCTTGTGCGAGGCACCGATGCTTCGACGGCCGGCGAAATGGCGGCGCTGACAACCGCTGCTGGGATTATCGGCTGCTTGATTGCTCCGATACTTTACGGTAAATGCCGCCTTGCGCGACCGTATCTTGTGATTGTCGGGCTTCTTGGCTCTATTTCAATTGCAGTTGCGTGGTTTGCCTCGGGCTTGAAGTCCATGGGGGTATTGCTTGCAGTGTGCGGCATCGTTACGAGCATGATGGGTCCAGTTGTTCAAGCTCTGCCAGTTTCATTTGCAGAAATCGGCACTCGTTATGCGGGCAGCGCTGGCGGCATTATGGCCGAAGTTAGCCTTTTGGGTTCTTATATGCTTCCTATTGGGATTGCGGCTATTTCCGGTTCAGATTACGACAAACAAATGATGCTTATTGCTCTGCTTTACGGTCTATCTGTCCTTCCGGTATTGATCATTCCTGAGGTCAAGGCTTCTAAATAGATGCGAGCGTATGGATGGAGCTCTCTGGCCATTGCGATTGCAGAGGAATAGAATTCGCTCAATTGGGATCTTTGAAGTGGGCTAAACTGTCTTGGTGTTTCACTGAACAACACGACTTTTTGCGTTGTCACTAGAAAGGAACCAGCATGTGTGATTGCATCTTCTGCAAAATTGCCAACCACGAGATCCCCTCGACTGTCGTCTATGAGGACGATCAGGTCATCGCGTTCGATGACCTCAATCCCCAGGCGCCCGTCCACACGCTCGTGATCCCCAAGAAGCACTACGGCGACATCGCCGACAACGTGCCGGCTGAGACCATGGGCGCCATGGCCCACGCCATCCAGGAGGTTGCCAAGGCCAAGGGCCTGGAGGACGGCTTCCGCGTCATCTCCAACAAGGGCGTCAACGCCGGCCAGACTGTCATGCACTTCCACATGCACGTCCTCGGCGGCAAGAACCTGGGCGAGAACCTCATCTGAGGACGCCTGCGCCGTGCAATGAAACGGAAGCTGCGGCATCGATAACTTATATATCAACGCAAGGTTGATTTCCGATCTCAGCCGAACACATTAGGCGGACAGGCCGTTCCCGCAGCT
>CABSLA010000001.1 GCA_902478545.1 uncultured Collinsella sp. | reverse complement strand
AAAGAGAAGAGGCGGGGCATGCCCCGCCTCTTACACCACATCTCTGCGCGCTACCCGACCCTTGCGAGAAACCGGAAAAAGCCGCTGACAGAAGGGTCTCTCAAATCGTTATAACCCAGCATATAGCCGCGACTTGTGACCTGCAGACGGCTGTTCCACGTGCCGATTTCCTTGGCGGCATCCGAAACCGCAAAATATGCCCCCACATCCTTGATTTTTGCAGTCTTAAGCCATGTTTTTGCGATCATCTTTACTGCTGTCCGATTGGCAGCATCAAAGACCAGCACACCGCCGGGGAAAGCGTCCGCCATCTCCCGCACCAGTTCCCGGACCTGCTGGGTCAGAAAGTAATAGAACACCCCGGAGGCAAAGAACACCGCCCCGCCGGAGGCATCGATTTAGCTAAACCATGTGGTGTCTTTCAGGTCGCAGGGGATATTTTGTTCTCGATCCCCGGCAGGCAGTAGCTGCTGCCGCAAGGCAATCACATCCGGGAAGTCCAGATTGTAAATCTTGCATCTACCGTTGTCGCAGGTTCTGCCGGTGTTGTCCAGTCCGCAGCCCAGATTGACCACCGCCGCATTGGGGTGGCCTTTCAGGTAATCCTGTACCTCGAAAGCAAGATCACCCTGCCGCATGGCCACCTCCAGCGCACCAAAACGCTGCATCAGGCTGCGGGAGCTTTTCGCTGCTTCTGAAAAGTCGTAGTCGATTTGGTCGAGCAGACGAACCGCTGTTTCATCCCTATAAAGGTTCGGGTACAGCTCCGTACACAGCTTCCGGGAATACAGCGGGAGGATCAGCGTCTCCTGAACGGTGTTTTTCTCAATTTTACATTTCATAGGTTTCTTCCTCAGTGAATAAAAACTGTCATAATTGCCGCCAGCACAGCCGCTATGACCGTCATGCCTAACGTCATGTGCAGGATGGATGCAAAAATGCCCGCATGGCGTCCTCAAACGCCATATCCGCTACATTGCCTTGCAGAACTGCGCAACGCCCTTCTTGAATTGCAGTTCGGTTGAGCTTTCTAGCCTTCTCCACGCTGACGGGCGAATAGTCGATGCCCTTGACGACGCCATGCGGGCATTTTTCCAGCAGCCGTTTTATGTTCGCCCCGCCGCCGCAGCCGCAATCCAGCACCTTGGCATTTGGCACAAGTCGTAATAATCGAAGTCCCCACCGCGCCACAAGGCTGTGGCCCAGATTCATCATGGCAACCATAAGTTTTCCGCCGAGGCCCACGGGCTTGCGGGTGTTTTCAAAGAACGACATCTGGCCTCTCCGATTTCGTGCATTCCGCATAGGTCAACGGGAACGAGGCCTTCAGCACCGCGCTTTTCTGCACCGCCCAGCCGTTTTGACGCAGGAAGCACAGGTATTCCTCGCTTGTCCACCTGCTGTGGAGGGGGAATCCCGCCATACTCATGAAAAAGGCTTTTGCCTTTCCGGAAATCGAGTTCCCCGCGTGGGTGAAGGTTGGCGCGATGAGCACGCCGTCGTCCTTCAGTACCCGCCTGATTTCTTGCAGTGCCTTTTCCGGATGCGGCACTATGTGAAGCGCGTTGGACGCGATTACCACTTCGAAGGACTTCTGTGCATAGGGCAGGCGGAACATATCTTGTACGGAAAAGTGCAGCTTTGCGGATTGATTGTCCCGCCTTGCTTCAAGGATCATCTTTGCAGAAGCGTCCGTAGCCTCGATATGCGCCGCCGCATTCACGATGCTCTTTGCGATAAGCCCCGTGCCGGTGGCAACTTCCAGTACGGTATTTGCTTTCACCACCGGCCTGATCAGCTCATACATCTTCTCATACGCCGCCCGGTCCTTTCGCATGAAGCGGTCGTACCGACTGGCATTCTTGTCCCAGAAACCCTTGCGGTCGTGCATGGCTGTCGCCCCCAAACAGTTAGATCCATCTAACTATAACACACGAATCATGCAGTAAGATAAGGCTAACTTTAATTTCTTGGCTAAGGCGCATCTCTTCGGTTTTCGCTTATAGCGGCGCGAGTCGGATACTAGGCTGGAGCGGAAGAAGGAGCTTGGCAGACAGGTAGGTCGATACCGGTTCCCGGAACGGTGATCCAGCCAATTACACCAGGGCTCTAGTCATTGAGTGGGAATAGAAAATTCCTTAGTTATGGGGGTATAAATTTGATTACCTTTAGGATACACCCCCATAACTATATGAATTGACCTGCTGACTCCAATGAAGATTGGAGGGTAACTGCCAGGGGTGACGGCCCAGCGAGTGTTATTTTGCGAGCTATGCGCATTGAAAGCGACCTTTCGTGGTATAAACTACTTGCCGGAAGCCGCGGCTTTCAGAGTACGGCTTACGTGTACGTTTAACCTCCGTGGGCGACGGGGTGCCGCAAGGCGTAGAATATCGCCCACCTGTAGGGGCCTGCAGCGATGCGGGCCCCGCTTCGTATGAAGGGGGCGCAACCGATGAAGATCGTATCCATCTCCCAGGACTTCTTCGACCTCGTCGATGGCGACCGTGAGCTCATGCTTAAGCACAATCGCCCCTGCATCGTGGTGGTGAGGCTGCGTTTCCGCGGAAAGCGCAGGGACTTCGCCGTGCCGCTGCGTTCCAACATCGCCCCTAACGTGCCCAAAGACCAGTACTTTGCGTTGCCACCCCGCCCCAC
This sequence comes from uncultured Collinsella sp., assembly GCA_902478545.1. Lineage (GTDB taxonomy): Bacteria > Actinomycetota > Coriobacteriia > Coriobacteriales > Coriobacteriaceae > Collinsella. Next base: position 169,573 of record CABSLA010000001.1, on the reverse strand, counting down.
GACGCGCCCCGGCTGCCGCCACGGCATCCACTACATCAAGATGTTCCCCATAACCAAGGCCTACCAGCGCCGCTTCAGGATCGAGGGCTCGGCCTACTACGAGACGCTCCAGCGCATCATCGATGGCAACACCAAACGCATTGTCTCCGAGTGCCAGGCGTACCTTGACCTCTATGAGCGCGAGGGAAGGCCCCGCTTTGCCGTCGACATCGATCGCATCGTGGGCCTGCTGGAAGGCGAGAAGTTGGGCACCTCGGCTCAGTCTCGAGCCATGCGGAGTCGCTCCGCATTTTTGAACGCCGCGTGTGCGTCCCAAATACTTGAGAAACAAGCTGTGAAGTGCGGTGGCGCGCCCGTGCCCGTGCATAGCCGTCACCATCAGCGTCTACGCGGCGTCGGCTTCAAGTGGAACTGGCGCCGCTGCTGTATATGGTTTGCCTTGCTGCAAATGGCGATCAATGCCCACGATGCTTCTGCTTGCGCTTCAGCTTTCGCTGCTCGAAGCGCACCTCCGTCTCGTCCGCGCGACGCTGGCTTCTTGCTTGAGCCGACTCCCGCTTCATTGCTTCCCGCTGTGCCGCGAGCGCCTGTTGTGCTTTGGTGCTCACTGCCGGCCGCTTAAGGGCTTTCGCCGTCTCACGGGCGCGCCGCTTGGGGTTCTTCGCAGGCTTGCTTGTTTCAGCGACCTTGTCGCCGAAGAACGAGAGCTTCTCCCATTCGCTTGTAACGAATTGCAGGATTTTCTCATTGGATGGTTCTGCGCCGAAGACGATGCGGGCGACGCCGTACCTTCCGTCCTCGACATGCTCCGCCAGCCCGACCCAAAATTGGCCGTCGTGATATACGGTCAGGGTGGACGACACGCTGATCTGCATGGTTGGCTCCTCCTTTATGTAGATAACCATGCAGAGAAGGGACAACCAAGGAGGCAGGTTACTGATGCGGACTCCCGCACGCCCACGACTACCCGACGGGGACTGTGTTTTCATCTCTGATGCCCGCATTGTAGCACGCGCGGACGCGCCCTTCATCGCTGCCGACATGACGTGGCTGAGATTCGTTCCTCGACACAACCCTCGACACATCCTTTTGTATATTGCCTTCCCGGTTTCGAAACTTTAAATCAATTCGAGTTTCGAAACCGGGAAGGAGAGCGTATGTGAGAGGCGATATGAGCATCAACTTGATGCTTGAGGGGGAGCTCGCGTCGCTTCTGCCCATCGGGGACGTGTTCCCGAAGGTCCTCATCTCCTGCATAGGGCATGAGCTCTGTACCCGGGAAGGCGTACTCGTGCTGGACCTCGCGCGGTGCTGCTCGGTGAGCAGGGGTTCTGAACACTGCGTAGGGATATAGCGCGACAGGGGGTGCAGCACCGTTTGCGCCTTGTCTAGAGAGCACGAACGAGAGATGTGGTCTGCGGACGACTGAATAGCTTCATCTGTTTTGGTTACAACGAAATGTGTGCCGCGCGCCTGCGGCATGAAGGAGGGAGATTTCTATGAATATCGTTGTATTGAGTGGTAGCCCGCGCAAGGGTGCTAATACCGACACCATGGTCGAGGCGTTTGCCGAGACCGCGCGTGAGGGCGGCAATACGGTCGAGGTCGTCCGTGTTGCCAGCAAGAAAATCGGTGGTTGCCTGGGGTGTCAGTATTGCTTCGCCCACGAGGGCACTTGCGTGCAGAAGGATGACATGGCCGACGTGATCGAGTCGCTGAAAGGCGCCGATATGGTTGTCTTCGCTTCGCCTATCTACTGGTTTGATATCACTGCGCAGGAGAAGGCCGCCATCGACCGCCTGTACGCCTTTGGTGCTACAAGCTTCCCGTTCACCAAGACGGCCCTTTTGCTCGATAGCCACAGCGAGGGCGTCTATGATGCGGCGATTGCTATGTACAGGGCCACATGCGCGTACTGCAAGTGGGAGGACCAGGGCATTGTCACCATCAGCGGTATGACCGAGCGCGACAGCATGGCATCGTCGCCCAAGTTGGAAGAGGTGCGAGAGCTCGCTCGCAAACTCGCCTAAGGACAAGAAGAACGCATGGCAATCAGCGTTGGCGGAAAGCCTACTTCCCTTACCAAGAGGATTACTGATTGCCATGCGTTGATGTCCTTATGGACAATCTCCGCGTGCTAGGAGACTTTCTCGCTCAGGAACTCCCTGAATGCGGGGATGTCAAAGCCAACGAGACCACGCCCACGTTCCCCGATGACGCCGTCCTCGAGAAGGCGGCGTTTGTATTGGCTTGCGTAGTTGCTGGCGACGCCCATGCGTTTGGCTATCTCCGAGACCCTGCTGGGGCCAGAATCGGGCAGCATCGCGAGTAAAAACTCAATGTCTTTATCGGAAAGCTCTCGATAGGTCGTTTCGAGAATGCGATCACGCAGCTCCATGCGTGCGAGTAGGGAACCCTGCTGGACATCGGATGCACTGATTTGGGGCGAGTTCTCCGAAACATCCCAAGTGCGATATCCGACGAGCTGCATCATGTAGGGGAATCCGTCGACGGCCTTCACAGCATTCTCGAGCGCTTCTGGTGTGATTGAACGTCCTCCGGCCTCAACGGTTTTGCGAAACGCGTTTGCAATTTCAACGTCAGTGATTCGTCCTAACTGATGATATTGGGAACGCCTGAGGAACGAGACGGAATCGTTACGCAGCAACGCCGATACTTTGTAGGGCAGTCCTGCCATGAGTAGGGCAACTTTTTTACCTTCGCGTACAAAGTGCTGGTAAACAGAGGCAAATTGAAGCATTTCTTCGAGATCGACGGTGACTTCATCGATGGTAATGAGAAGTCCGATGTCATGTTTTTCGAGTTGCTTAAAGATGCCATTCATGCGTGTGCGCCAGTTGCCCTGGACCTCTTGAGCATATGTCCAATCGATGCCCACTGGACCAATTTGAACGCCGTTTATGCGCGCATGAGGCTGTGAGAGGTAGCTATCTGCGGCTTCTTTGGTTCGCTCGATAATATCTTCGAGCATGCCTGGCATGGCGGAGACATTTGCTGCGATCCAACCGTGTTCAAGCGCCGTTTCTGAAAGGAGCGAGAGAAGCGCCGTCTTGCCCGTTCCCCTTGCGCCCGTAAAAATAGTCGACAGGTTTGGATCTCCCGGGCCGTTGATAAAACCACGGTTGATGTCACGCAGAATATGCTCGCGACCCGCTAGAAAGGGAGGGATACTTCCGAACGTCGGGGTAAAGGGGTTCTTGCTGTACTCCATGGTGTCTCCTTTGCAAGTTTTGCTAATTTTTGCAAGTTTTGCTAATTTTTGCAAGTTTTGCTAACGACCGACCAAAGGGCATCGAAGCAGTGACGCTGACATTTTTTAACGCAGAAAAATAAGCAGAAATCAATTAATCTGCGTTAAGAAATAGTTGAGAAGAAAAACGACGAGTCCCGGGCGCAATGCCGTTGCGCTCCGGGCCTCGTCGCTTTGCGAAGTATCTAACGGTCTCGTTGCCGTGGTACCTAGTCAAACAGGCTCGGCATGTCGTTTTCCTTCATGAGGGCACCGGCAGAGGGGAGGCTCTGCGCGGTGAACTTTTCGGCTGAGACGCCGGCGCCGAGGATTTCCTCGGTTGTGCCGACGGTGGTGACCGAGCGGCCCTTCTTGGCCGTAAAGGCCTGGACGCCCTGCGTGTTGGTGGTCGTCTTGGTCTTGAGCAACGACGTGTTGAAGTTCATCAGGCGGTAGTCGCTCGAGACCAGCGCAATGTCGCGATCCTCTTTGAGCACCTGGGCATACAGCAGCTTGCTGCCGCCGTAAATGGCGTTCTTCAGGCGCTTGCGGTTGGTCTTGGTGACGTATCCGGAGAGCGCGACGCGCACCACGCGACCGTTCTCAAAGACAAACAGCACGTCGGCCTTGTAGTCCTCGGGGTCGATGACCCAGATGACGCTCTCGTCAGGTTCCATCTCAAGGTCGGTCGGCAGGTATGAGCCCAGCTGGGCCGACTTGGTGTCCTCAAACTGCGCGACCTTGCACTTGTACACCTGGCTCTTGTTGGTAAAGACCAGCAGCTCGTGCGTGTTGGAGGACGGGAACTCGATAAAGGGCTTATCGCCGTCCTTGTACTTGAGCGTGGCAGCCTTTTTGAGCACGCGGTCGGTCATCTTCTTGAGGTAGCCGTCGCGCGAGAGCATGATGGTAACCGGGTACTCCTCGACCTCGGGCTCCAGACTCACCTCGATAACCTCGTGGGGCTCGATCCTGCCCGTGCGGCGCGGCATCACGTACTTCTTGTTGACGGCTGCCAGCTCGTCGCTGATGACCTTCTTGATGTTCTCCTCGCTGGAGAGGATCTCCTCAAGCTCGGCAATCTCACCCTCGAGTTTGGCGATGTCCTTGGTGCGGTTGAGGATGTACTCCTCGTTGATGTTGCGGAGCTTGAGCTCGGCAACAAATTCTGCCTGGGTCTCGTCGATGTCGAAACCCTTCATAAGGTTGGGCACGACCTCGGCCTCGAGCTTGGTGCCACGGATGATGGCGATGGCCTTGTCGATGTCGAGCAGGATCGCTTCGAGGCCGTGCAGCAGGTGCAGGCGTTCGGACTTTTTGCCCAGGTCAAAGTTAATGCGGCGGCGCGTGGACTCAATACGCCATTTGACCCACTCGTGCAGGATCTGGCGCACGCCCATGACACGGGGATAGCCGTCGACGAGCACGTTGAAGTTGCACGAGAACGAATCCTGCAGCGTGGTCGAGCGATAGAGCTTGGCCATAAGCTTGTCGGGGTCGACGCCGCGCTTAAGGTCGATGGCGATGCGCAAACCCGAGAGGTCGGTTTCGTCGCGGATGTCGGCAATCTCCTTGACCTTGCCCTCTTTGGAAAGCTTGACGATGCGCTCGATGATGACATCGGTCTTGGTGGTGTAGGGGATCTCGTAGACCTCGATGATGCGCTCTTCGGGAATCCAGCGCCAGCGGGAGCGGATCTGGAAGCTGCCAAGGCCGGTCTCGACGATCTTCTCCATCTCCTCGCGGCGGTAGATAATTTCGCCGCCGGTCGAGAAGTCAGGCATGGGCATGTACTCGAGCAGGTCGCAGTCGGGATCCTGCAGGTAGTGCATCGTGGCGGTGCAGACCTCGTTGAGGTTGAAGCCGCAGATGTCGGACGCCATGGCGACGCCGATGCCCTTATTGGCCGAGACAAGGATGTTGGGGAACGTGGTGGGCAGCAGGCGCGGCTCCTTCATAGCGCCGTCGTAGCTGTCGACGAAGTCGACCGGGTCCTTGTCGATATCCTTGAAGATCTCGGCGCTGATGGGGGAGAGCTTGGCCTCGGTATAACGTGAGGCGGCGTAGCTCAGGTCGCCCGAATAGTACTTGCCAAAGTTGCCCTTCGACTCCACGAAGGGGGCAAGAAGTGCCTCGTTGCCGGTTGCCAGACGCACCATCGTCTCGTAGATCGCGGCATCGCCGTGCGGGTTGAGCTTCATGGTCTGGCCCACGATGTTGGCGCTCTTCTGGCGCTCGCCCTTGAGCAGACCCATCTTGTACATGGTGTAGAGCAGCTTGCGGTGCGAGGGCTTAAAGCCGTCGATCTCGGGGAACGCACGCGAGACGTTGACGCTCATGGCGTAGGGCATGTAGTTGACCTCGAGCGTCTGCGTGATCGGCTGGTCGGTGACCTCGGAGTGCAGGCCGATAACGTTCTCGGCGTTAACCTGCTTTTTCTTTGGCTGGTTCTTCGTCTTCTTCTTTGCCACGATATCCTCTTGAACTTCTTATGGGCCGTCGTTATCGATTTACTGCTACTGCAGGTCCAGCTGGTCCAGGTATTCCTTGCCGTGCTCGGAGATATGGCGCTTGCGGCCTGCCTCGTCGTTGCCCAGCAAAAGGTTGAACATAGTTTCCATCTTGGCGACGTCCTCGGGCTCCACCTTGATCAGACGACGCGTCTCGGGGTTCATGGTGGTGAGCCACATCATGTCCGGATCGTTCTCACCAAGACCCTTGGAGCGGTTGATGGAGCACTTCTGGTCGCCGATCTCCTTAAGGATGCCGTTCTTCTCGAGCTCGGTGTAGGCAAAGTAGGTCTTCTCTTTGCAGTTGATCTCGTAGAGCGGCGACTCGGCGATATACACGTAACCCTTGTCGATAAGTGTGGGCACCAGGCGGTAGAGCATGGTGAGCACGAGCGTACGGATGTGATAACCGTCGACGTCGGCGTCCGTACAGATGATGACCTTGTTCCAGTTGAGGTTGTCCAGGTCAAAGGCACCAAGGTTCTTGATGCGCTTGTCTTTGATCTCCACGCCGCAGCCCAGCACGCGCATGAGGTCCATGATGATGTCGGACTTAAAGATGCGCGGGTAGTCCTCTTTCAGGCAGTTGAGGATCTTACCGCGGACGGGCATAACGCCTTGGAACTCGGCATCGCGCGAGGTGCGAATGGCGCCTGCTGCCGAGTCGCCCTCTACGATGTAGATCTCGCGACGGTTCTTGTCCTTGGAGCGGCAGTCGATGAACTTCTGCACGCGGTTGGCCATGTCGGTCTTCTGCTGCAGGTTGGTCTTGATGCTTTGACGCGTCTTCTCGGCGTTCTCGCGCGAACGCTTGTTGATGAGCACCTGCTCCATGATCTTGTTGGCGGCGTCTTTGTTCTCGATCAGGTAGGTCGAGAGGCGTTCCTTAAAGAAGGCCGTCATGGCCTGCTGGATAAAGCGGTTGTTGATGGCCTTCTTAGTCTGGTTTTCATAGGACGTTTGGGTGGAGAAACAGTTGGTCACCAGCACCAGGCAGTCCTGGACGTCCTGCCATTTGATGCCGCTCTCGTTTTTGTTGTACTTGCCCTGTTGCTTAATGTAAGCATCGATGGCACTGGTCAGAGCGCTGCGGGCGGCCTTCTCGGGCGAGCCGCCATTCTCGAGCCACGATGAGTTGTGGTAGTACTCCTGCATCATGAAGGTGCGCGAGAAGCACATGCACGCGGTAATCTTCACGTTGTAGTCGGGCAGGTCCTCGCGGTCGCGACCTCGACGGTCGGCCTCGATAAAGAAAGGCTCGGTGAGGTAGTCGGTACCGACCTTCTCGAGCACGTAGTCTTCGATGCCCTTGGGATAGCAAAAATCCTCTTCGGAAAACTCGCCGTCGTCGCCCTCGATGCGCAGGCGGAAGGTCACGTTGGCGTTGACCACGGCCTGGCGGCGCATGGTCTCGCGATACCAGTCGTGGGGAATGCTGATCGAGGTAAAGACCTCAAGATCGGGGCGCCACTTGATGGTGGTGCCGGTGCGGTTCTCGTCGCTGGGCTCAATCTCGAGTGCCTTCTTCTTGGCGCCGACAACCTTGCCCTTCTTAAAGTGCAGGGAGTATTTGTTGCCATCGCGCCAAACCGTGACGTCCATGTACTCGGAGGCGTACTGGGTCGCGCACGAGCCCAGGCCGTTGGTACCGAGCGAGAAGTCGTAGTCGCCGCCCTGGTTGTTATTGTATTTGCCGCCGGCGTAGAGCTCGCAAAAGACGAGCTCCCAGTTAAAGCGCTTCTCGGAGGGGTTCCAGTCGAGCGGGCAGCCACGGCCATTGTCCTCTACCTGAATGGAGCCATCGCGAAAGGCGGTAAGGGTGATGAGCTTGCCGTAGCCCTGGCGCGCCTCGTCAACGGCGTTGGACAGGATCTCGAAGGCGGCATGTGCGCAGCCGTCGAGCCCGTCCGAGCCAAAGATGACGGCGGGGCGCAGGCGTACGCGCTCCTCGTCCTTGAGCTGGCGGATACTGTCGTTACCATAGTTTGCGGTGTTTTTTGCCATACTCGCTCTCTCGGTGCTCCTTTGCTGCGTTTAAGTCATATAGATAGTCAAGGTAGCATAGCCCAGCCCTTGGGCGATTCCACCCAACACGAAATCCATCGAACAATCGTTCGGAATTTGGTGGAACAGCGTTTACTCGGACAAATCCGAGTCGGTTCTGTCCGAGTAAGTTTGAAAGCGGTCGAATGCGTCCTGCTGCGTTTGCGGTTGGACGCGTTTGTCAAAAACGCGCCATGCGGATTGTTGGATTGAATCGAACATTGGGACATGCGTCTCGTTTTGTGGGCCGAGGGTATGCGAACTGGGGCCCTTTTGGTCTGAAAGGGGGTCTAACGGGGCGTTATTTGGGCCACGGGTCACTTCGCCGGCGCCGTGTTTCGTCATACGCTCATTGTGGAAGCCGATGCCACGGGGCGACGAAGGCCTCGGGCAACGGATGAGCTACAAGCCGAAAGGAGCGGTGAGGATGATGAGGCCCATGACGAAGAAGCTGCTGTTAGGAATTCCCACCGTGACGCTTTCGGCCGTGCTGGCGTGTACGGTGGCCGGCTGCGGCGGTAGCGCTCCGAGCGGTTCGACTGGCGGTTCGGGTGGCAGTGCTCCCGTAGAGAAGAAGGCCAAGGCCTATGAGTCGCAGACGGTCGAGGTGGCTGGCATAACCTATGAGTCGGTAGCCCATGGTACGTTCTATCGCGGCGACGCTAAGTTGCAGGACGGTTTTTACCTGCACGTCAAGATCACAAACAACAATGCAAAGAACAGGACGTTTAGCTCCTTTAACGTGCATGCTGCCCAGGGCGATCTTGAGGCAGGCGACCCGTTGTTTACTTCCGGCAAGGCGGCCGTGCTCGACTACGTTGCAAGCGAGGCTCCCGATGAGCTGCACGAGGGCATCGACCTTTCCGAGAGGCCAGATATCGGCCCGGGCGAGACCGTTGAGTACGTGTATTTCTGGGCGCCCAAGACGGCGTACTACGGGCCCATCACTGTCGAGTTCGTAGACGCTTATGCCCCCGCCAAGAATCATGAGGCCATGCACTTTGACACCACGGGATGCGAGACCAAGGAGTTCAAGGCGGCCGGCGGTGTGGCCGATTCTGGTGACGCGGCCAATATGACCGACATCGATTGCGCATCGTACAGTATCGAGGCCGCCGATGGGTACACGCTGGATTCGTCCAACGAAGAGCACGAAAAGGCAGACTTCTTCCACGACGAGACTGGAGGACGCCTGAACATCAGCATCTTCCCGCGCTCGCCGGAGGAAGAGGTTGCAAGCCTAGAGCAGATCTACGAAGGCAAGGAGACAACAACCGACCAGGTCGAGTACAACGGCATAACGTGGCTGCGCTTTACCGGTCCCGACAACGGCCATACACTGTTTGCGACGGCTCCCGCAACGGGTGAAACCGTCCGCGTGTCGATCGGCTGGAAGATCGACTGGGATGCTGCCGTGCCCATGATGGAGGCGCTGAAGCTCAAGTAACGCCGCGAGTCTCACGTCAGGCGACTCAGGGCTGGCTCCGAGTTATCAGGGCCAGCCCTTTTGGTGTTCGATGAGCCGAGTCGGCGTCTCTCGCAAAGGTAACTGGGAGCTAGCGAGGCGTATCCGAATTGACCTCATCGGCGGTGTCGGTTTCGAGCGCCGTGCGGCGGGCGCTGTAGGCGACGAGGCCGGCGCCTGCTGCGGCGAGTGCTGCTGCGGCTGCCGTAAGGGGAGCGTTGACATCGCCCGTGCCCGCAAGCGCGCCCGCTTTTCCGGGGCGCTTGTTATTGCCGTGATCCTTGCCGCTGCCAGAGCCACTGCCGCTACCGGAGCTGCTTCCGCTGGAGCCGCCACTCGAGTCGCCACCGCCGTCCGCCGTCATCGGTGCATCGTGAAGTCCTGTCGTATCCACGCTGTCGTATACGCCGACCTGAACTTCTGAGCGTTCGCATGCCGCGTCGGGCACATGAAGCTCGTGCAGTACGGCACCCAGCGCTGAGTTTGCGCCCGGTCGAATTTCCTCGAGCGTTACGGGATCGAGTGCCACCAGGTCACGCGCCTTCGCATATAGCGTTACGCGTTTGCCCACCTCGTCGCTCCAACTCTCGGGGATGGCGAAGCTCATGCGGAACTGTGCCGTGCAACCCGGTGCCAGCACGGCGTTGCCACTGTCGGCTACCAGCGGGTGCGTTGCAAAATGTGCGCCCAGCGTCTCGAGCGTGTACTTCACGTGTGTCATGTCGTTGGCCGAAGCGTCCTCGGCAAGCTCTGGATCGTAGATCGATGCCATGCGTGCGTTCACTCCGAACCCGATGGATGCGCTGGAGAACGGCTGACTGGAGCCCTCTCGGTACAGATCGATCGTGCCGGCGGTCAGCAAGGTGTTGCCGTCGTTTCGCACCGTGACCATGAAGGATTCGCCTGCTGCTCCGGGCACCACCGCGCCCGAGGTAGCGACTGCGCCCGTCGGAGTGGCACACGCCACCAAGGGCACTTCGATGCCGTGTAGTTCTGCCTCGCTCTTCTCCGCGCTCACAATGTGCGTTGCGAGCGCGGAGAGCATGCTCCCCGACGTCAAAAATGTCGTTATCTGATCGACGGGATGGTCCAGCTCGCACATCACGAACGGCTCCGTGAACAGATCGCCTGCCAAGGTGCTGGCGAAGATGCGGAAGTGCTTGCCCATCACTGCTACCGGGTTGCCTTCTTCGTCGTAGGTTTGTCCCACCTTGCCATCGGTGTTCTCTACATAGAGCACGCACCTGCCGTTGTTGCTTACGCTGAACGATGCCGGGCCGCAGCCTGCGGCACCCACGGGCTGCGTTGCAAATACCGGTGCGCCTCGCGTCCAAGTAATATGCTGCAGTTGCTCGTTGACGGTAGCCAAAAAGCCCGTGTGCTGCGGCCACGGCACCGCGTGGGGTACTGTGGCATCTGGCGACATAACGCCCCAGCCCGCAATGGACTGGCCGATCACGGCGTACGATGCACAGCCACAACCGCCTGCGGTCTCGTATGCAACGGGCACCACCATTTTGCCGTTGATATTCTCGGGCGCGCCGAGCTCGATGCTCGACGGTGCCTGCGGAAAGCGGAGAACTTGGCGGAACGTCAGGCTGTCGCCTGAAACGTCCGACCACAGGGTAAAGCACTCCAGCGCAACCTCGGCCTCGCTGCCGAGCGCCTTTTCTGTGGTGGTTCCGCGGCGGTGGAGGTAGGCGCCCGACAGGCGCCCGTTGACAAGTGTCTTGCCCACCGTGATGCGTGGGCACTGCAGGCAATGGTAGCCATCCTCCTGAAGGCGGCCGCGCGAGATGCTGCGCCACGACGTGTGCGATACCACGCGAACTCCGTCGTTGCTTATGCGCAGGCGCACAACGGACAGTATGCCGGCTGTGCTTGCTATATCGAAAAGGGTGTCGTCGCCGGCGGGGCGCTCGCCCGAGACCAGCAGCACGTAGGCGTCCTGGTTTCCTCTTCCGTCCGTATATTCCACTACGTCGAAGTCGTAATCGTATATGCTGTCGCGCTCCACGTCGCCCTCGCCAAACCCAAGGGGAAAGTCCACAGGCGTGGGAGCGGACCACGTTCCGTTTGCCTTTGTGTGTACCACCAGGCGCGAGCGACCATTGTCGCCGTAGCGCACCGAGGCGATACGGAACAGGCATTCTACGCCGGCAATCATTGCCAGCTTCATGTGGGCTTCGCTGAGCACGCCAGCAAACAGCACGTTGTCGCTCGAGGGCTTGATGCCGCCACGCTCGTCCTCCGACACGCCGGAAGAATCGGCGTTCGGGTCGGCAACGGTGTTCGTTGCCTGACCGATGTAGGTGTACTCATACATCGGCACGGCGTTTTCGTCGTTCTCTATCAGTGCATGGACGAAATGCTCGATCTGTCCCGTGTCGTCGCTTTCTGCATCCGCCTCGAGCTCAATGCGCGTGACCGCTTGATTCCAATCGCGTACGACAGAAGCGACGTTTACGGCAGTGGCCTTAACCTCGGCGCGTGCGAGCAGTTCGGCGTTGGTGACGATGGTGGCCGATGCGATAAATTGCGGCACACCACACGCCTCGGCGTTGCCGGCCGAGGCGAAGCAGGCATCCAGCGTATAAGGCGTATCTCCATCCAATGCGAGCTCAGAGCGCTGGAGCACATACTGGTCGCCATTGTTCACCGACATATTCCACGAATCGATGAGTGTGGGCCACGACCCCGACCAAGCCTTGGTGGTCCACTTGAACATTACGAACTGGAGTATTACATCGACATCGACGTCTGCACCTACACGCAGTCGCGGAAGCTGGTGTCCATTTGCCTTTTCGTACCCAATGAACAGCGTGAGGGATGCGGCGCCGCGCACGGCAGACGAAGCGACGCCTGCAACGCCGGCGCCAAAGGTGACGGCAAGCCCGATCTGGATGGTGAACGAGCCCGACGTGTTTGAATAGTCGAGCGAAATGTTTTTAAAAAACGCCGCGCCGCTGCCGTGCGTGTGGGCACCCACGGCGAGCGCCAGTTTTGCCAGCACCCAGGGGTTGACGTTTAGGAAAAATGGCACCGGTCCTAGGGTAAACTGCTCGGTCCAATTGAGGTCGGTTCTTACCTGGAAGAGGGCCTTAATATTGCCGTATGCGGGGTCGTTGTTGTTACCCCAGGTTTTGCCCACCCAATCGTAGGCGAGCGAGCCGTACAGCTGTGTGGCGATATCCATCGTGAACAGCGGCGTGCAATGGTGGCGAAGGAGCTTGGTGTTTCTTGGATCGGTGCCCGAACCGGCACTCATCCTCTTGTACTGATTCCACTTCCCCTCCATCTCGTCGAGGTAGCGGTTTGCCTGCTTGGCGCCCGACTCGCGCGGCGATTTCTTCCAGTATTCCGGATCAGGGTTGCCCGAATCGTTCATATAGCTAGCTGGTTTGTACCCTCCGCCAAACAGCACGTATCCAGCAAACGAGAAATCGAACAGAATGGGAAATGTGGGCATCCAGCACGTGAACTTATTGCCGCCGATACCGGGAAACGCCGCGGGGAAATCAAACGGAGTGATCTCTTGGTCCATGGTGGTGGGAATGATGGTGGTCGAGCCCGATTCCGCCTTTGCGGCCGGCGCGGTGACAACGGCCATAGGGGATGAGAGCGTGTAGGTTTTGCCCTGGTAGTCGAGCATAAAGCGCAGCTTGCACCCTTCCTCCAGAAGGCCCGAAGCTGCATCGAGGAACGTGTCTTCGAGCGTGAACGTCGCCAGATTATCCGCGCCCGATGCGCTGGCCTTGACTTGGCCAATCTGCGTGACGGTTTCGGATGGGCTGCCCGCAGCGGGCATCACTTTATTGATATGCAACGTTGCCTGCCCGCCCTGCGGCAGATGAGCCTGCACGGTAAAAGCGTGCGTGTCGGGCTGGTCGTTTGCTGCTTCGTCCGCTGGCATTGCCATAAACGTGGCGTCGGCGTACTGGATGTCCCATTCGTCGAACGTGAGCTGTCGAAAGTACGGCTCGCCATCGGAGAGCGGACGTGTGGGTGCGGTAATAGCGGTGCCGCCCTGGATACGCGCAAGGGGAATCTCGACATCGCGGTAGCCTGCCATGCTAATGGAGATGCCGCCGTTAAAGTCGTACGCGTCGAGAAGCGTTGCCTCGTCCACGTAGCCTTCTGAAAGAGGGGCGACCTCAAAGATGGCCGTGCCTTCGTCATCGGTCGTGGCGGTGAGCTGCTTGCCTGCGGCATAGCGCGATATGAGCGTGACCTGGGCACCCGTGATGGGCGTATTCTTGTTGGCGACGTCGACCACGACCACACCGAACATGGTGCGCGAGAGAACGAGCACCCTGAAGGGGTCTTTTTCGTCGGCATGGGCTTCGGTGGGTGCGAACGGCAATATGAAGGCGTTTGCGCTTCCCGGCACGCGCGGCATCATAATGCTCGCTAACGAGGACGCTCCGGCGACAAGTAACGAACGGCGATCAAGCATCTTGGGCTCCCATCCCGCAAGTATCGGTGGAAATAATCCAATTTTGCGAGAAGGCGCCCCGTGGCGGTAGTGCCGTTCAAGGGTCAAAATGTCCAAATTGATCGAGCGAAGCGCCGGGTTCCGGAACGCGTTCGATGCGCTTGGTAGTCCGGTCGCTAACGTAACATATGCGCGACCAGCTCGGCGCGTGTGCCGATGCCAAGCTTTGCGTATACGCCGGATAGGCGGTTTTTGACGGTGCCCGGCGATACTCCCATATGGCGTGCGATTTCGGCGTTGGTCCACCCACGACAGGCGAGCATGGCCATGGTGAATTCCGTGGTCGTTAGATCGTCGGCCACGTCCTCGCCCGAATCGGGGTTGTGGATGCGCCGCCAGCCGTAGCTGAATCGATACGTAATCTCGATGATGCGTGCGAAATCGTCAGGGTATTGCGATTTTAGGCATGCCTCGATGAGTCCCTGCAAAAGGCCGTGGTGCTCGCCGATGAGTTCGATAAGGCCGTCGGGACGCGCAATGTCCCAAGCGGCTCCGAAGTGTGCTTTTGCGGCGTCGATGTCCTTGAGGCTCATGCAGGCAATGGAAGCCGACAGGTGCAGGAACAGTTCCGAGATCGGATAGCTTCCCTGTTTCATGATCAGGGCGTTTTCCGCCATGCCTAGACTGCGGCCATATTCGCCGCGCAGATACAGGGCATGCGCCATCACGTAGCTGGCGAACAGACGCAGGCCTTCGGGTAGGTGCGCCGCAAGCGGATAAAACTCTTCGGCAGAATACGGGGAAGGCAGGTGCAGCAGGACGCTCGCGGCGGAGGCGAACAGGATATGCATGGCGTGGACGGCAGGCGATTCCTCGTCAGGTGGCGTATCGAGGATGCCCGCAAGGCAACGGCGGGCATCGGCGATACGGTTGAGCGATAGACTGGCATATCCGCAGATAAAGCATGCGGAATAGCGCAGTGCGGGGTCGGTGGCGTCGAGATGGGGGCGCGCCGTTTTGGCGGCGAGGGTGGCCTGTCCGCGAAAGTACAGCGCTTCTGCCGTGGCGATGGTGCGTGAATCGGGGTCGGAAATGCCTGCAACCGCAGCGTCAATCTGTCCCGGCACAAAGGCGGTGCACATCAACGGCATGGGAACGCATGGGTAGCCATCGCAGTCCATCTTCCATCTCCCATCAGGTGGCAACATTAGCAGCCATTTTACCCCGCCGCTCGGCAGCTAAAGCCGAAGACAGCGTGCCGAGATTTGTGCTCCCAGAATAGTCCCGCCCGCATTGGATACAATAGTTATTGGACTCAAGTCCAATAACGGCTCCATGCGTGTCTGCCTTCGCGGCGCGGACAAAACGCGGACGATTGAAAGGCAGCATCCCATGATTCGTGTCATTACTGATTCGACTTCCTCTATTCCTGCTGACATACGGGAAGGGCTCGGTATCGAGGTGCTGTCGCTGGTCATCAACCGTGGCGGCAAGAGTTATGTCGAGGCCGAGACCGATCTGGATGCCTTTTACCAGGACATTTACGAGATGGTTGATGACATTCCGACCTCGAGTCAACCCTCGCCCGAAGATGCCAAGGAGCTGCTTGAGCGCATCCAAGCAGACGGCGACGAGGCGTTGGGCATTTTCATCAGCAGCAAGATGTCCGGCACGTTTGAGACCTTCTTGCGCATGGCGCGCGAGGTCGCTCAGGGGCACCCCGGGTTTAAGTTTGCCGTTATCGACAGCATGACCAACTGTATGGAGCTGGGTCATGCCGTGCTTGCTGCCGCCCAGGCCGCACGCGATGGACAGGACCTGCAGGCGTGCGCTGCCGCCGCCGAGAACACACTGTATTCCGGGCGCTTTCTCTTTACGCCCGAGTCCCTGCGCTTTTTGGAAAAGGGCGGCCGCATTGGAAGAGCTGCCGCGCTGATCGGCAACGTTATGAGTATCGCCCCGATTCTCACCGTCAAGGATGGTGAGGCGAGCACGGCGGGCAAGACGCGCACGCAAAAGAAGGCCATGGCAAAGATCGTCAAGATGTGGCAAGAGGACGTCGCGGCGTGTGGTCTCAAAAACTTGACCGTGCACTACATTGGGTCGAAGGCCCCGGCAGAGGAATGGGCCGAGGAGGTTATTAATCCGCTGGCTGGCTTTAGGGCCCGGGTTGTACCTGCGAGCCCCGTCATTGGCGTGCATGTCGGTCCTGCCGTAGGAATCGCCTACGAGTGCGCCGAGCGTATAAACGGCAAGTTTACCGATGCCGCCCCCGAAGTGGTTGTCGAAGCCTAGCTGACCTTGGGATATAGAAAAAATGCCGCCCCTGTAAAAAGCTCTGCCGCAGCGATGGGAAATGGACCTTGCTCTGCATATAATGAGGTCATATGACGGTGCGTCTGCATACGCGCGGCGCATTTCCATCGAACCGAGAAGGAGCTCTGCATGGATCCCAACAAGCGTCCCGACGACATGGTGCGTATCACCACTCCCGAACTTGCCCAGGTGTTCATCGATGAGCAGGTCACCGCAATCCGTGAGCAGATCGGCGACAAGAAGGTCCTGCTGGCCCTTTCTGGCGGCGTTGACAGCTCCGTCGTTGCAGCTCTTCTGATTAAAGCCATCGGCAAGCAGCTCATTTGCGTGCATGTGAACCACGGCTTGATGCGCAAGGGCGAGAGCGAGCAGGTCGTCGACGTCTTCAAAAACCAGATGGATGCCAACCTGGTTTACGTTGACGCCACCGACCGCTTCTTGGACAAGCTTGTCGATGTTGAGGAGCCCGAGGCCAAGCGCAAGATTATCGGCGCCGAGTTCATTCGCGTGTTCGAGGAGGAGGCTCGCAAGGTTGGCGACGAGGTCAGCTTCCTCGCCCAGGGCACCATTTATCCCGACATTCTGGAGTCTCAGGACGGCGTGAAGGCTCACCATAACGTGGGCGGCCTGCCCGAGGACCTGCAGTTTGAGCTCTGCGAGCCCGTCAAACTGCTGTACAAGGACGAGGTCCGCGTGGTCGGTCGCGAGCTCGGCCTGCCCGAGAACATGGTTGAGCGCCAACCGTTCCCCGGTCCCGGCCTGGGTGTCCGCTGCCTTGGTGCCATCACCCGCGACCGTCTTGAGGCGCTGCGCGAAGCCGACGCCATCGTGCGCGAGGAGATTGACAACGCCGGTCTTACCATCTGGCAGTATTTTGCCGTCGTACCCGACTTCCGTGCCACCGGCGTGCGCGAAGGCAAGCGTGCCTACGACTGGCCCTGCATCATCCGCTGCATCAACACCGTCGACGTGATGACCGCCGAGGTGCCCGAGCTCGACTGGGCACTGCTCAAGCGCATTACCGCCCGCGTCACCGCCGAGGTTCCCGGCATTTGCCGCGTTTGCTACGACCTCACGCCCAAGCCTGTTGGCACGGTCGAGTGGGAGTAAGCTTCTACTCTTTTGGGCGAATTGCATTGGCGGAGAGGGGGTCCCACGCAAACGTGTGCGGGACCCCTTTCGTTTTACTGTTCGGTTAACGCTGCGGATCGTTTTGGAAGGCTTACGAGCATGGTGGTCCCGTTCTCGGAACTTGCTTCGACCTCTACCGTGCCACCGTGAAGCGCTGCAATCTCCCAAACGAGTGCTAGCCCGAGTCCTGCGCCGCCGTATGCCCTGCTGCGGGATTTGTCTAGACGAAAGAACGGCTGGAAGACGCTCTCTCGGTACTGCTTGGGTATTCCCGGGCCCTCATCTTTGACTCGTAAGAGCACGTGGCTGTCGCTGCCGCTGATGGAGACGCTGACAGTCGAGCCGGAGCGGCTGTAACGGATGGCGTTTTCAACCAGATTAAACACCAGCCGATAGAGGAGCGTATCACTTCCGATTGTCAAAGCGTCTCCAGCGCAATCGAGGGTTATGTCCTTATCCTCGGCAAGTGGCGCAAGGTCGGTGAGGACCTCTTCGGACAGGGGACCGAGTTCAACAGCGTCCCCGCAAGGAACGCTGCGAAGCTCACTCATCTCGAGTAATGCCTTGGTCATCCGCGACATTCGCTCGGTTTGTTCTTGCAGCAGGTCGAGCAGCTCGGCTGTTTCGGGTTGCAAACCGGAGTGCTCGGAGATGAATAGTTCAATCTGTGCTTGCATAAGGGCGAGCGGGGTGCGCAGCTCGTGTGCGGCGTTGCCGGTAAACTGACGCTGTGCAGAGAACCCTTCGCCAAGACGGGCGATCATGTCGTTGAAAGAGGCACTGCATCGTTGTAGCTCGGTGGGCACATCTTCACTGAGTCTGATTTCGCTTAGGTTGTCAGGCTGCACGCGCTCTACCTGGGCGGCAAAATCTCGTAACGGCTTGAGTGCGCGACCGCTCACAAAGTATGCCAGCACGCCGCCAAGGAGCGTGACTCCAGCCGTGATGTACCAGGTTGTCGTGCCAAAAGACTCCTGTGCGTCGTTTACGACGATCGTGACCTTGTCATCGGGGGTCGCTTTCGTTGGGTCGAACGCCTGGGGCGAATCTTCGCCGGCTGCGCTAAGGGCCGAGACGTCGCTGCCGATAGCATCCATGTAGCGCATGCCCGTATAGCCGACCAGGCAGTTCGTCAGCACGCATGCTGCACACGTGAGCAGTGCCGTCATAATCGTTATGCGCCATTGCAGCGGAAGCCTTTTCATTCGCTATCCTCCATAACGTAGCCCTCTCCAATCCGATTACGAATCGGGTCGTATCCCAAAGCGATGCGTAGCTTTTTGCGGAGTGACGAGATATGAACGCGGGTTGCGTTGCTAAAGCTGTTCACGCTGCTATCCCAAACGTGCTCGATAAGCTCCTCTTGACTTACCGGACGCCCCTGATTAAGCATCAGGTATTCCAAGATTCCCGTTTCCTTGCGCGTAAGAGATAAAGCCTCGCTGTCCACGGAAGCGATGCGCGCCTTGGTGTCAAAGCGGAGCTTTCCGCAGGTTAAAACTATGTCGCTTTGTGTAAAGCGTCTGAGGGTAAGGCTGCGGATCCTTGCCGCAAGCTCGTCCAGATGAAACGGCTTGGTGAGGTAATCGTTGGCGCCGGCATCGAGTCCGGCGACTTTATCGGATACTTCGCCGCGTGCGGACAGAATCAGTACCTTGGTCTCGCAGTCGGTTTTCCTAAGCTCCCTGAGCACGGTCATGCCGTCGATACGGGGAAGGTTGAGGTCGAGTACCACGAGGTCGAAGGTCTCAACGTCCAGTAGGTCGAGCGCCTCCTGTCCATCGTGACAGCAGTCGACGCTGTACGCCAAGTTTCGCAAGCTGCGCGCGATTGCGTCACACAGCGCCTGCTCGTCCTCGACGATCAAAATACGCATAACAGTCTCCTTGCACATTTCAAATCGCGCTTAACACGGATTTTATAGTCGATATGGTCCAATGGTCGCGTAACGAAAGGAGTGGTTGGGTTGTTCAAAGCAGTAAAACCCGTGGTACAGGTCGCTTTGTTGATCGTCGGAATTGCCATGGTGTGCTTTGGCGTTATGCGTGGCGAGGCGGATGCCGTGCTGGCCAAAGCGATTAGGCTGTGCTTGGAGTGTATCGGAATTGGATAAAAGAGAAAACACTGCGTCGCATGTTTTGGCTCGATTTCGCGGATTCATTCAGGCGGCGGCGACGCTCGTCACCAACATTCACCTGCCGAACTTTGCCAAAGGCGGCATCTATCAGGGCGCGGGAAAAACCGTCTGCGTGCCTGGACTTAACTGCTATTCGTGCCCCGCGGCATCGGGTGCGTGCCCCATCGGGTCGTTCCAGTCGGTGGTAGGTTCATCCAGGTTCAACTTTTCTTACTATGTTACCGGTGCGCTCATTTTGCTCGGCGTGCTGCTGGGACGCTTTGTATGCGGCTTTCTGTGCCCGTTTGGCTGGCTGCAGGAGCTGCTTCATAAGATTCCCGGCAAAAAGCTTTCGACAAAAAAGCTCAAGGCGCTTACGTATATCAAATACTTCGTGCTGCTGTTTGCTGTGGTATTGCTGCCTGTGCTGGTGGTCAACGACCTGGGGATGGGAGATCCGTTCTTTTGCAAATACGTCTGTCCGCAGGGCGTACTCGAGGGCGCCATTCCGCTGGCCATTGCCAACGCCGGCATTCGATCTGCGCTGGGGCAGCTCTTTACCTGGAAACTTTCCGTTCTCATTGCCGTGGTAGTGCTGAGCGTTTTGTTCTATCGCCCCTTCTGCAAATGGATTTGTCCACTTGGCGCATTCTATGCGCTCATGAATAGGGTGTCCCTACTGGGGATTCGGGTCGACGCATGCAAATGTGTCTCGTGCGGCAAGTGCTCAAAGGTTTGTCAGATGGACGTTGATGTGGTCCGCGCGCCCAATCATGCCGAATGTATCCGGTGCGGAAAGTGCATCGGGGCCTGTCCTGTCGATGCCATCAGCTATCGCTATGGCCTGGATGTGTCGGCGGAAAAGCTTCCCTTGACCGCTGATAAAAAGTAAACAAGCTTCGACAAAACGGAGGAATGACTATGAAGCTTTCTAAGATTGCGGCCCTGTTTATGGTGCCGGTATTGGCCTTGTGCCTTGTGGCATGTTCGGCGCCCGGTGGCAATGCGAGCGAATCTGCGAGCTCCGATCCTAAGATCGCAGAACTCACTGCGCAGAAGCCGGCCAATGCCGACGAGGCCGCCGAGCTGTATGCGAAGCTCATGCAGAAGGAGAACGAGATCTTTTCGAGTGATAACGCGCTGTGGGAAAAGGTATTCAATGCGGCAAATAAAGACTCGACAATGATTGAGGACGGCAGCAATTACGGCGATTTCTTGCTCAAGACCATCGACGGCGCCAAGGATGAGTTCACGGCGGATGAGCTTAAGACGCTCAAGGCCGGTGCGCAGCAGATCAAGGAGATCGAGGACAAGCTCGAGAGCCTGGAGAAGGAGTTCCCCGGCTGTGGAAGCACGCCGAGCTCAGGCGAGAGCGTCGACGCTTCGACCGCTGGCATGACGGCTGGTGCCAATGCTTCGAGCGAGGCGACGAAGTTCCCCAGCTTTACGGGCAAAGACCTGGATGGCAACGACGTGAGCAGCGACGAGCTGTTCGCTAAGAACAAGGTTACCGTCATGAACTTCTGGTTCACCACTTGCAAGCCGTGCGTGGGTGAGTTGGGCGATCTTGAGAAACTGAATCAGGAGCTTGCCGAGAAGGGCGGCCAGGTCGTGGGCGTCAATTCCTTTACGCTCGATGGCAACAAGGGCGAGATTGCAGATGCCAAGGACGTGCTGAGCAAGAAGGGCGTGACATATAAGAACATCTGGTTCAAGTCGGATAGCGAGGCCGGTAAGTTTACGTCAAATTTGTTCTCGTTCCCGACAACGTATGTCATCGATCAGAATGGCAACATCGTAGGGGATCCAATCGTGGGAGCCATCAGCTCCGCCGAGCAGCGCGCAGCACTCGACAAGCTTATCGACCAGGCGATTGCGAATAGCGAGCAGTAAAAACCGCGCAAAGCATAGCGAGGATCGTGTGTCGCTGTGCGAAGTAGTTCGCTCCCTTTCAAGATAAACTCCACCATATAGAGGTCCCGCTCGGGACCTCTTCTTTTAGGCACCGTCCCGTTCGTTTTTTGGCGCGGTTCGTTACATTCCTCACTGGCGCCGGCAAAAAATGGGGATAGAGTAGGACAAACGCGTCGAATACGAACGGCGGGGGAGAGCGGGCGAATGTGCCTGCGCAGGAGAGGTTGCCGTCCATGCTGGAGCTCAAAGGTATTTGCAAAAGGTACGTTACGCAGTCGTTTACGCAGGTGGCGCTCGACAGCGTGAGCCTGTCTTTTCGCGATAACGAGTTCGTGGCCATTCTGGGACCTTCGGGGTCGGGCAAAACTACGATGCTCAACGTTGTCGGCGGACTCGATCACTTTGATTCTGGCGACCTGCTCATCGATGGCATCTCGACCAAGGATTTTCGCGATCGCGATTGGGATGCCTATCGCAACAACCGCATCGGCTTTGTGTTCCAGAGCTATAACCTCATTCCGCATCAGACCATCTTGGAAAACGTGGAGCTGGCGCTTACGCTCACAGGTGTGGGGCATGCCGAGCGCCGCCAGCGTGCGCGCGAGGCGCTCGAGGCGGTTGGCCTGGGCGAGCACGTTAACAAGCGCCCGAGCCAGCTATCGGGCGGGCAGATGCAGCGCGTGGCCATCGCCCGCGCCCTGATCAACGATCCCGAGATTGTGCTGGCAGACGAGCCGACCGGCGCCTTGGATTCCACAACGTCCGTGCAGGTTATGGACTTGCTCAAGGAAGTCGCGCGCGACCGTCTGGTTATTATGGTCACGCACAATCCCGAGCTGGCGTACCAATACGCCACGCGCATCGTCAACCTGGCGGACGGCAAGATCACCGACGATTCCGATTCTTTCGATGTCGCTGACGCCACGCGCCGCGAGGCCAAGCCTACGCGCAAAACCTCGATGAGCTTTGTGACGGCGCTGGGGCTTTCTGCCCGCAACCTTATGACCAAAAAGGGCCGTACGGCCATGACTGCCTTTGCGGGCTCGATTGGCATTATCGGTATCGCGGCGATTCTGGCGCTGTCCAATGGCGTGAACAATTACATCAAAAAGGTCGAGGAGGATACGCTCTCGAGTTACCCGCTTACGATCTCCAAGCAGGACTACGACCTGTCGTCCATGATGGGTGGGCAGGGGGCTGTGGACGATGGCTCGCCTGAAAACGTGGATTCGTCCGACGACAGCGCCGGCGGCAAAGCTAAGGGAACCGATAAGATTCCCGTGGTCACGGCCGTAAAGGACATGTTTGCAAGCGTTAAGTCCAACGACATGACGAGCTTTAAGGCGTGGCTCGATGCCGGTGGCGACGGCATCGATAAAGAAGTCAACGCCATCCAGTACGGCTACGGTGTATCGCCGGTTGTCTATCGTGCCGGCAAGGGCGATGAGAAGCCTGTCCGGCTGGTGCCCAACGCCATGACCGAGGCCATGAGCGGAGGTGCGAGTTCGGCGGCAACGGTGAGCATGGAATCCATGGGAACCTCGGTCTTTAACGAGATGATTGACGACCAGAGCCTGCTCGACAGCCAGTACGATGTCGTCGCCGGTCATTGGCCCACGTCTGCCAACGAAGCCGTGATGGTGCTTTCGAGCCGCGGTACGGTGGGCGACTACACGCTCTACAGCATCGGTGCGCTGGATATCAATGAGCTCAACGACTTGGTTAACAGCGCCATGACGGCTGACGGTAAGATCGAAACGCCCGAGACCGGCGCCGACTTTACCTACGACGATGCGCTGTCCACGACGTTTAAGGTGCTGTCGCCGGCCGATGCCTATCGCAAAAACGAAGAGACCGGCATGTGGACCGACATGTCTGACGACGCCGACTTTATGGCTGCCAAGGTTGCCGACGGTATTGACGTGCACATTGTGGGCGTGGTGCGACCTAACGAGACGGCCAACGCGAGCGCGTTGTCCCCGGGCATTGCCTACACGCATGCGCTGACTCGCCAGCTTATGGAGCGCGCCGCCGATTCGCAGATTGTGCAGGAGCAGCTTGCCCACCCCGAGACGGATGTCTTTACGGGCAAAACCTTCGACGAACTGCAAGGCGAGGCCAAGCAAGGCGTTGATCTGGGCAGCATGTTCAGTGTGGACGAGGCGGCGCTCAAGAGTGCGTTTTCGTTTGATGCGTCTGCGCTCTCGGGTGCGGCCGGCGACGGCATTGATCTTTCGGGCGTCGATCTGTCGGGCCTGGATATTGATCTTTCGGGCGTTGGCAAGGACATCGACTTTGGTGACATCATGGCCAAAGCGCCGGCTCCAGATTTCTCGGGCATCTTTGACGGCCTGGAACTCACGCCCGAGCAAATGCAGCAGGTGGGAACGCTAGCCAACCAGCTGTTTGAGAGCTTTTTGCAGTCTGATCAGTTTAGGGCGCTGTCACCCGAAGATCTTAAAGACGCGTCAAAGCTTGCTGCCGCATTCTCGGCGTATCTTGAGAGTGATACGGCAGCCCAGCAAATCCTGGCCCAGCTCAAAGCGCTCGGCGGCGATGCCCTGGCCGAGCGCCTGCAGCAGGCGATGACCGACTATGTGCAAAAGCAGCTGGCTCCGTATCTGCAGCAGGCTATGGATCAGGTGATGAAGTCGATCAGCGATCAGATTGCGGCGACGGTGTCAGCTCAGCTCAGGGCAGGCGCAGCAGGGCTCATGGGCCAGATGGCGACGCAGATGTCGTCGAGTTTTGCTAACCTGGCGAGCGCCATGCGCGTGGATGCGAGTGCCTTTGCTCATGCCATTCACTTCAACATGGACGCCGAGGACCTGAGTTCGCTCATGATGAGCTATGCCAAGGCGTCGAAGCTCACCTACGATAACAATCTGACCACGTTGGGTTATGCGGACGAGGCCGACCCCATTTCGGTCAAGATTTTCCCGCGCGACTTTGAGGCCAAGGAGCGCGTACTCGATCACATCGATGCGTACAACAAGCAGGTCAAAGCCGCTGGCCATGATGAGCAGGCAATTTCGTACACCGACTACATGGGCATCATCATGGGTTCGGTGACCGACATCGTGAACACTATCAGCTTGGTGCTCATCGCGTTTGTGAGTATCAGTCTGGTGGTGAGCTCCATCATGATCGGCATCATCACATACATCAGCGTGCTGGAGCGCAAAAAGGAGATTGGCATCCTGCGCGCGATCGGCGCGTCGAAGCGCAACGTGGCCAACGTATTCAATGCCGAGACCTTTATCGAGGGCCTCATCGCCGGCGTCTTTGCCATTGTCGTCGTGGTGGCCGTGAGCTTCCCGGTTAATACCTGGGCGCTTGCGGCCAAACAGGTCCCCAACCTGATGAGCCTGCCCGTGCAGGATGCGCTGGTGCTCATTGCAATTTCGGTGTTGCTGACGGTCGTTGCCGGTCTGCTGCCGGCCCGTAGCGCATCCAAAAAGGACCCCGTGGAGGCCCTTCGTTCCGAATAATGTGACAAAGGGACAACCCTTTTGTCACGGCTAAAAGCAAGGAAGTCGCAAGGGTTGGGGCGGGGTTGTCGGCGAGTGCCCTCGGATACAATCGAAGCCGTGCTAGAAAGAGGCTTCGATGATTAGAAAATCGTTCTTTAATCCGTTCTCGTCGCTGCTGCTTGCGCTTGCCGGGCTGGCTTTTTTGGTCGATGTCCTGCCGCAGGTGGAAGGCCAGACGGGCGTGTTCGCGCCAGCTGTGCTCTTTTTGATGTGGCTGGTGGGCGGCCTGGTGCGCCTGTTTTACGAAAATGAGGCCAAGCGCAGCTTTGATCGCCATATGTTTAAAGCGAACCACGCGGCCGTTTGGAAACGCGTCGATGCGTGTTGGATTCAAGTTGATGCCGACCGGCTTGTGCCCGGCGACGTCGTCCGCCTATATGCCGGCATGCTCTGCCCGGTCGACGTGACCCTTGCCAAGGGCGACCAGGTCCTTGTCTCGGAATCGTCGCTTACAGGCGAGAGCGGTCAGACCGCCAAGCGGGAAGGGGAGACCGTTCGCGCGGGAACGACCATTGTCGACGGCAAGGCGTCGGCAACCGTCCTCGCCCGCATTGCCGATGAGCAGCCCGTTTTGCGCCGTCGCGCTCGAATGGGCACACAGTTTGGTGCCGGCGCCAAGAGCATCTGCGCCGCCCTGGTAAGATGCATGCTCATCGTACTGCCGTTTGTCATTATGATTCGAGGCTTTGTGCTGGGCGACTGGGCGCAGGCACTGCTGTTTGCCCTGGGCACGGCCGTGGGCCTGGTTCCCGAAATGCTGCCGGTTGTCACGAGCGTTTGCCTTTCGGGCAGTGCCCATCGACTAAAAAACAAGCAGGTCATCGTTAAGAACGTTGACGCCATGGAGTCACTGGGCTCCATGGACGTGGTGTGCGTTGACAAGACAGGCACGCTCACCGAAGATGCCGCGGTGCTCGAGTACTACACCGATATCCTGGGCAACGAAAGCGAGCAGACGCTCAACCTGGCGTATCTGGAGAGCACGAGCCAGGGGGCCGCTGCCAATCAGCTCAATCGGGCCATTGCCGATGCGTGCGCGGCACCCGAGCTGCACCTTGCCGCGAAAGACCTTGGCCACGCCTTTGCACTGCATGCCTCTGACCCCTTCGACCACGTCACCAAGGCTTCGGGTGTCAAGCTCGACGCCACGCCCGGGGCGCTTGGTTGTTTGGGGCTACAGGTTCGCCCCGGCAATCATCTGACCATCGTAAAGGGCGAGGTTGAAAGCGTGTGCACACGCTGCGCCTGGGCAAACTTTAAGGGCGAGCTGGTGCCCATGGATGCCGATGGCCGTCAGAGCGCCTACGAGGTTGCCGAGGACATGCGCGCCGATGGCATCAAAGTGCTCGCCGTCGCCTATAGCACGACGTCGGCGGACTGGGATGACCTGGTGCTGTGCGGCTTTTTGGGCTTTTTCGATCGGCCCAAGGCGAGCGCTCGTGCCGCCGTGCAGGCGCTGTCTAACCTTTCCGTCGAGGTGCGCGTGCTCACGGGTGATTCGGCTTCGGTCGCTCGCTCAACATGCTCGCGCCTGGGCATTCCCGCCGATAGCGTTATCACCGGCAGCATGCTTCAGGCCATGGAGGAATCCGAAGCGCTGATCCGGGTGGGGAAGGCTCGCGTGTTTGCCGAGCTTACGCCCGCACAGAAGGCGCAGATCGTTAGCCTGATTCGCCTCTCCGGCCACATCGTCGGCTATATCGGAGACGGCGTGAACGACGTGCCGGCGCTCACATCGGCAGACGTCGGCATTGTCGTGGACTCGGCTGCGGCCGAATCCAAAAAGGTGGCCGACCTGGTGCTGCTCGAGCGCGACTTGGGTGTTGTCGCCGAGGGCGTCAGCGAGGGCAGGACTTCGTTCGCCAATGCCTCCAAGTACATCCGTATCGCATCGAGCTCCAACTTTGGCAATATCTGTTCGGTTGCCGCCTCGAGCATTTTCCTGCCCTTTGTGCCGGCAACCGCTACCCAGCTGCTCTTGCTCAATCTGTGCTACGACGCCACCTGCCTGGCGCTTTCGTGGGATAACGTTGACGATGCAGAGATTGCCCGCCCCAGGGCCTGGTCGGGTAAGGGGCTCGGCAGCTTTATGCTTCATTTTGGCTTTGCGAGCTCGGCCTTCGACATCATTACGTTTGCCATTCTGTTCTTGGGCGTATGCCCCGCCGTCTGCGGCGCGCCCTTTGCCGCGCTCGACGCGGCGGGTCGAGCGGCCTTTATCGCGACCTTCCAAGCCGGCTGGCTGCTGGAATGCGCATGGACCGAATCGCTCGTGCTCCTGGTGTTGCGAACGCGCAGTGTCCGCGACGGGGATCGTCCTTGCACACCGCTCGTGGTGATGGTTGCCGTCATGCTCGTTGTCACGGCGCTCCTTGCGCTCAGTCCGGTGGCGCAGCTGTTTGGGCTCGCCACGCTGCCTGTATGGTATCTGGGCATCGTTGCGCTGCTGAGCGTGTTGTATCTTGTTGTTGCTTCGACGATCAAGCGGGTCTATCTGGCCCGCTCGAGCAGCTTGTTCTAGGGCGGTTCTATGCGTACCAACAGAACCAACATCGCGATTACGCCGGCCGAGGCCGCCGAGCTCAGCAGCGCGCTGTTCTCGTCTGGCAGCGCTGCCGCCCTGGAGCTCGCGCCCGTGTTTGCCGATATCGCATCGGGCAAGCTGACTGCTATCGAGCTGGCGGTTGCCGGCTCGCAGGCAAGTGCCGCCACTGGACCCATCGTTATCGGCGAGCTTTCGATCGACCTGGCCTCGCGCACCGTCAAGGTGTCGGACGCGCCGGTCTCGCTCACGCCCAAGGAGTTCGACATCCTTGCCTTTTTGGCGAGCAACCGGGGTACGGTCTTTAGCAAAGAGGAAATCTACCGGGCGGTGTGGCAAAACGAGTATCTGCTCGATGACAGCAACATCATGGCCTTCGTCCGCAAAATTCGAAAGAAGATTGAGCCCGAACCAGACAACCCCCACTACCTGCTGACTGTATGGGGCGTGGGCTACAAAATGGCCGAGTAACGCTTCGGGTATTCGCTCCCATCGATCCAAATAGTCACTTTGACAATCCTTGCCAAATCGCAAGAAAGCCGCAAGAAACCAGCCATGTGCTCGGTCTTGCGGCTTTTCTATTCTGTAGACAGTCGCGGACGCGAAAGAGAGGTGAGGACCGTGAGCGGCAGTGACAGTACCAGTAACGCAGGACGAAGTTGCCGGCGCGGGTCCACTTTGATGGGGGCGCGCGGCTGATTCGCCCTGCGTCCGATCGATAGAACGGAGCGAGGCAATTGAAGAAGATGACTATGCGCCATACGCCGTCTGCGGTTCAGGCGCAAAACGAACTGATGAGGCATCGCGCGGAGGGTCGCATCCAGTATGCGGCGACCATTCCGCTGACGGAGGCCCTATCCTGGGTCGGCTCGAATCTCGGCGGCCTTAATCGCGACGAGGTCGCGCACAGCGAAGCCGACAACGGGCGTAACGTGGTCACGCGTGGCAAGAAGAAGTCGATTGCCCGCAAGCTTGCGGACGCGTTCGTCAATCCCTTCACGGCGATTCTGTTTTTCCTGGCCATCATTTCGGCAGCGACCGACATGGTGTTTCCAGCGTTGTCGATGATGGGCAGCACGCCCGAAGACTTTGACCCGCTGACGGTGATCATCATCACCACGATGGTCGTGCTCTCGGGCACGCTGCGCTATATCCAGGAAGCGCGCAGCGGCAACGCGGCCGAAAAGCTGCTCGATATGATTACGACCACCGTGACAGTCACCCGCGAGGATGCCCCTAGGACCGAGATTCCCATCGACGACGTGGTGGTTGGTGACATCGTGCACCTGTCCGCCGGTGACATGATTCCCGCCGATGTGAGAATCATTGAGGCTAAGGACCTCTTTGTGAGCCAGGCAAGCCTGACGGGCGAGAGCGAGCCGGTCGAGAAGGTTCCCGCGACGTGCACCGAGTCCGATTCGGCAACGTCGTTCGAGAACATCGCCCTCATGGGCAGCAGTGTGATCTCGGGCAGCGCGACGGCGCTCGCCTTTAGCGTGGGCGAGCAGACCTTGTTTGGCTCTATGGCATCGAGCCTGTCCGAGGATGCCGTAGAGACGAGCTTTTCCAAAGGCGTCAATAGCGTCTCGTGGGTGCTCATCCGCTTTATGATGGTGATGGTTCCGTTTGTCTTTATGATTAACGGCGTCACCAAGGGCGATTGGCTTAATGCTGGCCTGTTTGCCATCAGCATCGCCGTGGGCCTGACACCCGAGATGCTGCCCATGATCGTTACCACGTGCCTTGCCAAGGGCGCCGTGGCTATGAGCAAAAAGCAGACCATCGTTAAGAACCTCAACTCGATTCAAAACTTTGGCGCGATGGACGTGCTGTGCACGGACAAGACTGGCACGCTGACGCAGGACTAGGTGGTGCTGGAGTATCACTGGAACATCGATGGCCAGGAGGATTCGCGCGTTCTGCGCCATGCCTACCTCAACAGCTATTTCCAGACGGGCTACAAGAATCTGATGGATCTGGCGATCATCAAATGCACCGAGGAAGAGGAGCAAAACGACCCGAGTCTCACCGACCTTTCCGAGGCCTATGTGAAGGTCGACGAGGTGCCGTTTGACTTTACGCGCCGTCGCCTTACCACCGTGGTGCGCGATCGAAGCGGCAAAACCCAGATGGTCACCAAGGGTGCAGTCGAGGAGATGCTGTCGGTGTGCTCGCATGCCGAGATTGACGGCGGCGTTCACGTGCTGGACGACGAGGTGCGCGAGCGCATTTTGGCAACGGTCGCCGACCTTAACGACGACGGCTTCCGCGTGTTGGCAATCGCTCAAAAGTCCAACCCGTCGCCTGTCGGTGCCTTTAGCGCCGATGATGAGCGCGACATGGTGCTGATCGGCTACCTGGCGTTTTTGGATCCGCCCAAAGAGTCCACGGCCGATGCTATCGAGGCGCTGCGCAACCACGGTGTAGCCACCAAGATCTTGACCGGCGACAATGAGAAGGTCACGCGCACCATCTGCAAGCAGGTGGGACTCGAGGTCAACAACATGCTGCTCGGCAGCGATATCGCCGCAATGGACGACGCCGAGCTCGCTCGTCGCGCCGAGGACGTGCAGGTCTTTGCCAAGCTTACGCCCGATCAAAAAGCGCGCGTCGTGTCCGTGCTGCGTGCAAACGGTCATGTGGTGGGCTACATGGGCGACGGCATCAACGACGCCTCGGCCATGAAGTCGTCCGACATCGGCATCTCGGTCGATACTGCGGTCGACGTGGCCAAGGAGTCGGCCGATATCATCTTGCTCGAGAAGGATTTGATGGTGCTCGAGGAGGGCATCATCGAGGGGCGCAAGACCTACGCCAACATGATCAAGTACATCAAGATGACCGCAAGCTCCAACTTCGGCAATATGTTCAGCGTGCTTGCCGCATCCGCCCTGCTGCCGTTTTTGCCGATGATGAGCATCCAGCTGATCCTGCTCAACCTGATCTATGACTGCAGCTGCCTGGCGATTCCCTGGGACAACGTGGACGAGGAGTTCCTGCGCGTGCCGCGTACCTGGGACGCTTCGAGTGTTGGCAGGTTCATGATCTGGATCGGGCCCACCAGCTCCATCTTCGACTTTATGACCTATATCTTTATGTACTTCGTTTTCTGCCCCCTGTTCGTGAGCCATGGCGTGCTGTTCAACGACCTGGCGAGCGTCTACTCGGGCGCCGCGCTGGAGCAGATGCAGCTGGCCTACATCGCGCTGTTCCAGGCTGGATGGTTCGTCGAGTCTATGTGGAGCCAGACGCTGGTCATCCACATGATCCGTACGCCTAAGTTGCCGTTTATCCAGAGCCGTGCCTCGGCTCCGGTGATGCTGCTCACGATGACGGGCATCGCGCTGCTCACGCTGATCCCGTTTAGCCCGCTTGGCCCCACGCTGGGTCTGGGCGCCCTGCCTGTCGAGTACTTCTTGTTCCTGATTCCGTGCATCTTGCTGTACATGGCGCTGGCGACAAGCCTTAAGAAGGCCTACGTCAAGCGCTACGGCGAGCTGCTGTAGTGGGGGATTGATGCAGAAAGGAGCGTTTGCATGAACTGGACGCAGATTTGGATGGACTTGTTTGGCACCACGGAGTGGCTCGGCCTTAACATGGGCTTTTGGGTGGCCAACGGCGTGGTGTTGGTGGTTGTCGTGATTATGAACGTTGTCTTTTGGAGCATGAAACCGCTGCCGAGGGATGAATAACAAGCGAGGGGGCCGCCTGCCGGGCGACCCCCTCGCTGTTTATAAGCACCAGTAAATCGAAGGTGAATGGTTTCCCGAGAAGTGAACGACCTAATTTGGACCCCTGAAGCACCCACGTTTTTCGACGCTAAAACCGCAGGATTTGAGTGATAAAACCGCAGGAATTGGCCTTCCCAAAGTGTCGATGCATCGAGGGTCCGATTTCACCCGTTCACTTCGCGGAAAAGCATTCACCTTCGTTGCGTAAGGCGACGGATGGAAGGGTGATTATCGTCAAGCAGCTACCTCTGCCTTGTGAATCATCTGAAGCACAAGGCATAATGCATGTAACAAGGGGGCGGTTCCTTTGTCACATCCGTTGATATGAGAGAAGAGTAGATGATTCTTTCGCTTGCCCCTATGGAGGGGATTACCGGGCATGTGTTCCGTCGCGTGCATGCGGAGTGCTTCGGTGCGCTCGATTGCTATTACACGCCGTTTTTGCCGCCGCCGCGGGTGGGAAACCGCTTTGGCGGCAAGGCGTTTAAGGAAGTCGATCCGGCTAACAACCAAGGGCTCAACGTGGTGCCCCAGCTCATGTCCAAGAACGCGGACGAGTTTGTGTGGGCGGCACAGGTGCTCGCCGACATGGGCTATCGGGAGGTCAATCTCAACCTGGGTTGCCCTTCGGGAACGGTTGTCGCTAAGGGCAAGGGCTCGGGTTTCTTGCGCAATCTCGACGAGCTCGAGGTGTTCTTGAGTGATGTGTGCGAGCGGTCGCCGTTGCCGGTATCGGTAAAGACCAGGCTGGGGCTGGAGAGCGACGACGAATACGAGCGCGTGCTCGATCTATATTGCCACATGCCGCTGGCAGAGCTGATCGTGCATCCGCGCGTACAGAAGGACCGCTATACGGGCTCGACGCGCAAAGAGTTTTATGGCGAGACGCTGGAGCGCGCGCCGTTCCCCGTGGCCTATAACGGCGACATTTTCGATCTTGAGGATATGGACGCACTGGTGGAGGCCTATCCCGGGACACGCCATGTGATGCTGGGGCGTGGCTTGCTTGCGAACCCCGCGCTGGCTCGCATGGTCAAGGGCGGCCCCACTGCAACGGCTGCTGAGCTGCAGCGTTTCCACGATACGCTGTTTGCGGCCTATGCAGAAGAGATTGGCGGTAATGCGGTCTTTCGTATGAAGGAGTGGTGGTTCTACGCCAAGTGCGCTTTCGCCGACCCCGCTACCGTTCACAAACTCGTACGTAAGACCAAAAAGGTCGACGAATACCGCGCCGCCGTCGAGCGCGTCTTTCGCGAGCAGCCACTCGCACCCACAGCCCGCTTCCACGGCTAGCTAGTCATTGGCCATTGGGGACGTTCTTTAACGACTAGTCATTTAAGAACGTCCCCGATGACTACCCACAAATAGTTGTACACCAGCATCCAAAGATGTCGAAAAATGTCGACTTTGGATGCTGGTGTACATGTTTGTGCCGTATGGGTTTGTGCGTTGGGACGGGCCGACCGCAATAGCACGCTAGAGCAGGTTCTTCTGTACCCACGCGATGATGTCGCTCGATTCGTAGAGCGGTTTGCCGTTAATGAACAGGCAGGGAACCTGGCGCTTTCCGCCGACGGCGATGAGTGTCTGTTCGGCATCGGAATCGGTCGAGATATTACGCTCGGGAATGGTCACGCCGTTATCGGCCAGGAAGCGCTTGACCTTTATGCAATACGGGCAGCCGGTCATAACGAATAGTGCGAGCTCATGATTAGTAGCCATAGGTCTCCAATCGGTTGAGGTTTCGATTGAAATACCCAAAGCCGCCGCGGTCTATGCGCGCGTCAACGATGACTCGATGGCCTGGACCAGAAACGCCGTGGCTCCGGTGCCGCAGGGCTTGTCGTAGTAGTCAACAAAGCGCTGGTCGGCAAGATAGCCATTGGCGAGGCCCAGGTACGCTTCGTTCTGGGGTTCGCATCCCCAGTTGAGACCAATCCAACGACGATGCATCGCGACGAGCTTGCGAACCTCGCTTCCATCCGCATCGCCGTCGCCCATGGCAATCGAGAGCTGACCCAGAATAGCGCGTTCAAGTTCTTTCATGTCGTTCCATGTCTGAGGGTCCATGTCCAGTAATGTTTCGTTTGCCGCATCGACGGCTTCATCGCCATAGCGCGCCCGGGCCTCGGCGCCGTAGCGCTCCTCGTTTTCCTGCACGGTGCGCCAGCGCTCCAGTTGCGGCAGGACGGCGCCCATGAGCGAGACGGCTTCGTCGAGCGACATGCCGGTGTTTTGCGCCAGCCGCGGGGCACAATCTTCAATCATCGCCTCCATGGTGGTGTCGTAGGTGTACTTGCCGTGGTCGTAGCACCACTTGCAGTAATGGTCGGTCGTGGCGCCCGTGGCGTCGGTGCCGCAGTCATCGGGTGTGAGTATCATGCCGCAGCTCTGGCAATAGTGCTCGGGCATTTCGAGCAGATGAGACAGGGGCTCGCCGGTCACGGCGGCGATGAGCTTCATCATGTCGATGCCCGGTGTGACCTCGCCGCGTTCCCAACGGCTGATGGCTTGGCGTGTGACGAAGAGCTTGGCGGCGAGCTGCTCCTGAGTAAGGTGATGGGCATGACGAACGGCGATGAGCTTTTCTGCAAAGGCCATGACGGCTCCTTTCTGCTGGTTGATGGCTTAAGCATACGCGGCGGCAGACGCCCTTCCAAGCAACCGTTGGTTGCACGACGGGAGACCGCGGCGAAGAATTGCGCGCAACGCCCCACGCCTCCATGCCGTACAATGACCGGCATGGAACCTATTGCACGCATACATACCGACCTGCCGCAGAAGTTCGGCATCCCGCGCAACAGCTTTTTGGCGCCCCATCTGCAGGGGCGCATCGTCTTTGAGCCGGAATTTGCCTCCAACGCAGCAGTTGAGGGTCTGGATTCCTTCTCTCACTTATGGCTGCTGTGGCGCTTCGAAAACGGAACGCCCGGCGGCACGGCTAAGGACATAGCTGCCGATGCCAAGTCGCAGGACAGGTCCGGCACCAACGTCAAGTGGTCGAAAACCGTGCGCCCGCCGCGTTTGGGTGGAGCCGAGCGCGTGGGCGTGTTTGCCACGCGCAGTCCGTTTCGCCCTAATCCCATTGGGCTCACCTGCGTCAAGCTCGATCGTGTCGAGCTCACTGACGATGGCCCCATCATCCATGTGCTGGGGGCCGACCTGCGCGACGGCACGCCCATCTACGACATTAAGCCCTACATTCCGTTTGCGGACTGCCACCCGGATGCGACCGGCGGCTGGATCGAGGACGCTCCGTGGCAAGAGCTCGACATCGAGTTCCCGCAGACGCTGCAGGATATGGTCCCGCCCGCAAAGCTCCCCGGCTTGGTCGAGGTCCTTCGCCAAGACCCGCGCCGCGCAGGCAGCAAGCACGAGCCAAACCGCGTCTATCACCTGGCCTTTGCCGGGCTCGACATATCTTTTACGGTCGATAAAGCCCAGCTAACCGTGGTCGCCGTCAACGACGCGCAAGACTAACCTACCATTCGTCCGCACCCGTCAAATTAAGCGCCAAACCCCATGCCAAAATCGCCCGTGCTGGTGGACAATAACGCCTACCAAAACAATCACTTTGCACGGGAGCTCAGCATGAAATACGACTTTAGCTCGCTTATCGACCGCCACGGCATGGACTCCATCGCCGTTGACTCTTGGGGCGAGATCCCCGGTATGGCTCCGAACGCACCCGACGAGGGCTTCGACCGCATTCCCATGTGGGTGGCCGATATGAACTTTGCCACGGTGCCCACGGTCCAGGAACACATCATTCAGCGCGCCCAGCACCCCATGTTTGGCTATTTCAATCCGCGCCCCGAGTACTTTGACCGCATCATCGAATGGCAGGGCCGCCGCAATGGCGTCGAGTGCCTGCGCCCTGAACATATCGGCTACGAAAACGGCGTGCTGGGCGGTGTCGTGTCGACGCTGCGTGCGTATGTTCAGCCGGGCGATGCGGTGCTGGTCCACAGCCCCACCTACATCGGCTTTACCAAGTCTATCGAAGCCGCGGGCTATCGTATTGTCCACAGCCCGCTT
The DNA here is from genome assembly GCA_902478545.1 of uncultured Collinsella sp. Classification (GTDB taxonomy): domain Bacteria; phylum Actinomycetota; class Coriobacteriia; order Coriobacteriales; family Coriobacteriaceae; genus Collinsella. The sequence goes on along the minus strand of CABSLA010000001.1, from coordinate 134,549 downwards.
AAGCTCGATGATCAGGGCGTGTGGCGCATGGACTTTGAGGACATGGAGCGCAAGCTCGCCCAAAACCACATCCATGCCGCGGTATTCTGCTCGCCGTACAATCCCTGCGGCCGCGTATGGGAGCGCGATGAGATCGAGCACGCCATGGACATCTATCGCCAGCACGATTGCGTGGTGATCTCGGACGAGATCTGGTCCGATATCATCCTGCCGGGACACAAGCATATCCCGACGCAGTCGGTGAGCGAGGATGCCCGCATGCGCACGGTTGCCCTCTATGCGCCGAGCAAGACGTTCAATCTGGCGGGTCTGGTCGGCAGCTACCACATTATCTACAACGAGACGCTGCGCGACCGCATCTGCGCCGTGTCCAACAAGACTCACTACAACGAGATGAACGTCCTCTCCATGCATGCGCTTATCGGTGCCTACCAGCCGCAAGGCTACGAGTGGGTGGACGAGCTCAACCAGGTGCTTGCCGACAATATCGAGTACTTCTGCGATTACGTGGATGAGCATTTTGAGGGTGTGTCCTATTCGCGTCCGCAGGGCACGTACATGGTGTTTCTGGACTGCACCGAGTGGTGCCGCGAGCATGGCCGCGATATTCAGTGGCTGCTCGACGAGGGGGCGCGCGTGGGCGTGGGATATCAGGACGGCCGCCCGTTCCACGGGCCCTGCCACATTCGCGTGAATCTGGCGCTGCCGCTTTCGCGCGTAAGGGAGGCGTGCGACCGCCTGGACCGCTACGTTTTTAATGCACGGTAAGTGAGCACTGCATGCGGGGCCTTCTGCCAAGTCGGCTGGAAGGCCCCGCATGGTAAAACGTCTGTAACCATTGGGCACTCGAGTGGTTTCGTTTGCTATTATTTTTTAGCATTTCAGTCTGCAAACAGGATCGTCTGGAGCTCGATGAAAAGACCCCGTCGCTCGGTTGCCATATCGTTGTTTGTTGCGCTTGCGGTAGCGAGTGCCTTTGTCGTAGCGATAGCCGGCTGTTCCGGGTCGAATGGCAGAGCCTCGACGTCTGCATTAGAAGGCCTGGATGCCTCGCAGGCCAAAGACGACAACCTTAAGACGCTCAACGTCGGCAGCGACCTCTATCCACCGTTTGTGTATACCGACGAGTACGGCGATATCGTTGGCCTGGATGTCGAGATACTAACCGAGGCTTTGGCCCGCATTGGTTACAAGTCAAAGTATCAGCTGATCGATTGGGAAAAGAAGAAAGAGCTGCTGGCGAGCGGCGAACTCGATTGCGTCATGGGCAGCTTTAGCATGACGGGTCGCGAAAACGAGTATCGTTGGGCCGGCCCGTACCTTGCGAGCCGCCAGGTGGTCGCGGTCGATCCCCAGAGCGATATCTACACGCTTGCTGATCTTGAGGATAAGGTCGTGGCGGTTCAATCCACCACCAAGCCCGAGGACATTTTGCTCAATCGTACAAATGAAAACGTTCCGCAGATCAAAGAGCTCTACAGTTTTTCGGACCGTTCATACCTGAATCCGGCGCTCGTCGAGGGCCTGGTCGACGCCATCGCCGCACATGAGTCGTCGTTGCTCACCTACGAAAAAGACTATGGCGTAACGTATCGCATTTTGGATGAGCCGCTGCTAGAAGTTGGTTTGGGCACTGCTTTCGACATCAACGATACGCGCGGCATCGACGTTAAGCTCACCCGTGCCTACCAAGAAATGCTTGCCGATGGCACCATGGAACGCCTGGTGTCAAAGTACTTTGATGACCCTTCGCCATTTTTGAATATGGAGGGCCTGTCATGATTGATGCGCCCGACCACGCCGCTCAGGAGCGGGGCAATCGTTCGGCAGGGGCATGGCTCCTTGTCGCCCTGCTGGGGATAGCGCTCTCGGTTGTTGCCGGCATGATGAGCTACGGTTACACGACGGCCCAAGCCGAGCAGCGCTTTGCCGACGTTGTCGATTACGTGGCGACGCAGAGCCTTTCCTACGATGCGTTCAACAGCGCCTATACGACCAAAAACCTGATTCGTGTTATGGAGATTGCCGGAGAGGCAGCGCGCGATATGGAGCGCGACCGCTCGGTGGATAACGCCACGCTGGAGCAATATGCCGACCAGTTCAACGTGAGTGCACTGATCGTAACGGACGCATCGGGCAGCTTGGTGTCCGAGTGCTCGACGGATGACGTGGGCTACGAGTCGCTCGCTACGTATCTCAAGGAAGCGCCCGTGTTGGAGGTGGCGGCCCATCCGCTTAAGTCCTATACCGCCCGTATCACGCTTGCGGATGATTCGGTCGCAGACATTGGCTGCGTGACTAGGCAGGATGGCGAGGGCATCGTTGCCGCAGTGAGACACCAGAGCGCCAAGGCGGTCGCGAGCAATACGCTCAAACTGCAGAGCTTGCTCGGTGGTTATGAGACCATCGACAGCGGCAATATCGTGATCGAAAGCGACGGCAAGGTCGTTGCGACCAATGCCGTTGAACCCACCATATTGGGCGTGTTTGATCTGCCTGCGACGGATGTCTTCATTGTCGACGGTATAAAGGATCGATGCCCGGCTGGTAAGGTCAGATTGGTTAACGCCAACGGCGAGTGGTATTTGGGCACATTTGGAAAAGCGCGCGGGTTCTACGTGTACACCTATGCCTCGGCGCGGCGTTACTTTGAGGTCGTCGCGGCTGTTGCTGCCGGCGTGCTGGTGCTCTACAGCGGTGTTATAGCCGTTGTTGTGATGGCGCGCCGCCGCGCTGATCGTCGACGTTTGACGGACTTGCTGCAGCAGGAGCGCGACTATGGCGACAAGCTGGCAAAGGCGGCGCGTGAGGCCTCGTCTGCCAACTCGGCAAAGACGGAGTTTTTGCGCCGCATGAGCCACGATCTGCGCACGCCCATCAACGGCATTCGCGGCATGGTCGAGGTCGGCGATGCCAATGCGGACGATCTGCAAAAGCAGACCGAGTGCCGCTCGAAGATCTGGACGGCATCGGGACTGCTGCTCGACCTTGCCAACGAGGCGCTGGATATGAGTCGCCTGGAGAGCGGGCAGGTCGACCTGGAGCTTGTTCCCACAAACTTGGCGACCCTCAACCACGAGGTGCGCGATATTCTTGAGCGCCAGGCCGAGGAGCGCCTGGTGACAATTATCTGCGACCAGCAGACGCTTAATCATCCCTATGTGCGGGTGAGCGTGACGCACCTCAAGCGCTTGTTGCTCAATATTGCCGGCAATGCTGTCAAGTACAACCGCCAGGGAGGCTATGATCGCCTGGTGTGCCGCGAGGTGGAGCCAGCGGATGGCGTCCCCGTCTATGAATACACGATCGCCGACAACGGTATTGGCATGAGCGAGGAGTTCCAACAGCACCTCTACGAGCCGTTTTGCCGCGAGGAGCAGCAGGTGGAAGGCGCTTCATCGGGAACTGGCCTGGGCGCGCCTATCGCAAAACAGCTGGTGGAGCTTATGGACGGAACCATGAGCTTTACGAGCGTCTTGGGGCAGGGGACGACGTTTACCATCCGCCTGCCGTTCGAGAAATGCAAGCGCTCCGAGATTCCTCAGGCAGTTCGCGCGGATGCGGGCGATGGCGATGCGCTCCAGGGCTCGCGCGTTTTGCTCGTAGAGGATAACGATCTGAATGCCGAGATCGCGCAGTTTACGCTCAGCCGTGCCGGTGCCGTCGTGACGCATGCTAAGGATGGCGAGTCTGCCGTTGAGGCGTTTGCTGCGAGCGCACCGCACGAGTACGACGTGGTGTTGATGGACATCATGATGCCTGGCATCGATGGCCTTGAGGCCACACGTCAGATTCGAGCGCTCGATCGCGAGGATGCCGCGACCACGCCGATTATCGCCGTGAGTGCCAATGCCTTTGCCGACGACCGCAGACTTTCGCGCGAGGCGGGCATGGACGCGCACCTGAGTAAACCCGTGAGCTCGCAGGAGCTCGTTGAGGCGCTTGCGCACATAGCCGCCGACGCTTCATAAGCATATGGCCCGGTTCCAAGGTGGGTTGGAACCGGGCCATATTGCCATTTGTGACGCCTGTTCTTGAGGCTTACTTTTCTTGAATCTGCTTACCGCAAAGATGCTCAATCGAAATCTCGTAAAGCTGGACGCCCTTGATGTCTTTGGCGATTTCCTCTTCGACTTCTTCGGCAGAAGGGTAGTACTTAAGGGCGAGCTGGCGGACTTTGTCCTCGATAAACGCGGGGGTGTCATTCGCCAGGCGACAGCGGCCAAAGACCACGGTGCTCATAACGTAGGGAGCCCAGTCGCCGTCCTGGTACCACTCGTTGCCGTAAACGGTAAAGCAGACCTTGTCATCGCGCTTGAGTGCGTCGACCTTGTGGCCGGCCTTGGCGCCATGGAAATAAATCTTGTCGTGCTCGGCGTCAAAGAAGTAGTTGACGGGAATGGCGTACGGGTAGCCATCGTCGCCGTTGACGGCAAAGACGCCGCGCTTGCAGGTGGCGAGCAGTTTGCGCGCTTCCTCGTCGGTGATGGCGCGTTTCTTTCGACGTAAGGGCCTAAACATCGTTGGCTTCCTTTCTGGTCGTGCGTGGTGGTTGAGCACAAACTATAGCGAAACGGATCCGTTTTTCTTGATGCGGGCGAGTATGTTTTTGAGCTTGTTAAAGTCGAGCGGTTTGGACAGATGGGCGTTCATGCCGGCGTCGTGTGCCGCCTTGGCGTCTTCGGCAAAGGCGTTGGCGGTGAGCGCGATGATGGGGATATCGGCTGCATCGACCTTCTCGCTCAGACGAATCACGCGGGTTGCCTCGTAGCCGTCCATGTCCGGCATCATGATGTCCATCAAAATGGCATCGAAGCTGCCGGCGGGATGCGACAGGTACAGATCGACGACTTCGTTGCCGTTGGCGGCGCGGGTGACCACGATGCCCTCGGATTCTAGCAGCGCCTGGGCAATCTCGGCATTCAATTCGTTGTCTTCGGCGAGCAGCACGTTCATGTCGGCGAGCGAGCAGTCGGGCGCACTCTCAACCGTATTCGCCCGCGCCTGGGGATTCTCGTCGATATCGAGCGGAATCTCCACGTAGAACGAGGTGCCCACATGGAGCTCACTGGTGACTTCGATGGTGCCGCCCATCAGTTCAATAAGCGACTTGACGATTGGCATGCCCATGCCGGTTCCTTGGAACTTGCTGCGCGCATCGTCACCTTCTTGGGCAAACGGCTCATAGATATGCTTTAAAAACTTGGGAGTCATACCAATGCCGGTATCCGAAACGCTAAAGCAAAAGAGCGCGCGCCCGTTATCGAGTGGCTTGGTATTTGAGCTAAAGGTGACGGAGCCGCCGTGCTTGTTGTACTTAATGCTGTTGTCTAACAGGTTGATCATGATCTGTCGGATATGGGTGGGACTGCCGATCATGTACGGCCCCGTGGCGTACGGCAGACTATTGTCCTGCATTGTGATGGCGTTACTGGACGCGCGGAGCTTGCACAGCACCAGTGTATCGTCACAGAGCTCTTTGAGGTTAAAAGGCGCATGCTCCAGTGTTAGCTTGCGGTCTTCGATTTTGCCCATCTCGAGGATGTCGTTGATCAGCGAGAGCAGGTGATTGGCGGCAACGCGCGCCTTGGCACGGCTCTCGCGGGCGACCTGGATATCGCCTTCCTTCAATTCCTCGATCTCGATAAGGCCCAGGATACCGTTGAGCGGCGTACGGATGTCGTGGCTCATGCGCGTGAGGAATGCCGTCTTAGCGGCGTTGGCAGCATCGGCTTTTTTGCGCTCGGTTCGAGCGCGCACGAGCGCCCAGATGAGCAGGACGATGCCGACCGACAACATACCGATGAGGGTAGCGGCAACGGCGGTGCGGTTGCGATAAAGGAATTGAAGCGTGTTGGATTCCTGGGCCGTGTACGACGTGGATGAGTAATTGCTTGCGGAGAGCGATTCTCCGGCATTGATGATGCCCTTGTTGATGATTCCCAGCAGCTCGGGCTTTCCGCGCGAAATCCAGCACGAGAGCTCACAGGTGTCAGGGAGCTCGACCGTCTCGTAGTCCTTGAGATCATGACGGTCGCCGATGGTTTTTGTGCGTGAGCTGGGAGCGACGATGCAGCGCGCCGTTCCCTTCTTGAGGGCGTCGAACGCTTCATCGTCGGATTGGTATTCGGTCACGGTCGCTGTGGGAAACAGGCTTTCAAGTGCATTTTTGTTGACAAACGATGATTTGGTACAGGCGATGTTCTGAAGGTCTTTGTTCAGGTCGCTGCCGGTGTGGATGGCGGTGAGGGACACGGTCCCCAACGATGCCGACTGCACAACGCCTGATTGCTCGGCAACCCAGTAATCTCGGTATACCGGCAGCGCAACGTCTATGCTTCCCTTTGACAGAGCCTTTGACATCATCTTGTAGCTATCAAAGGCGACGGTTTTGACCGTAATGCCAAATTTATCGTGCAACGTCGTCGCAAGCGATGCGAGCGAGCCTTCCATTTCGCCGTTTTCGTCTTCGTTGCAGTAGGGGAGTTTGCCCGTAATGTAGCCGAGCGTGATGGTGTTGTCATTTGCTTTGAGCCAGGAACGTTCGGGGCCGTTGAGCGATGATGAACCGCTGTTTTTGACCGAGTAGTTAGATTTGACTTCGTCGATATAGCGTGGGTTGACGCGGGCGATTGCCGACATGGCGGCATTGATGTCGTCCATTAGGTCGGGGCGGCTTTTGGGGACGGCAAAGTAGTAGTCGCTCGAACCAACGTAGAACATGGGCGACGCATCGGGCGACGAAATGGTGTCGTTCATGATGACGGCATCGACTTCGTCGTTTGCGAGCGCGTCAAAGAGGGCGCCGCCAGTGTCGATTTCTTTATAGGTGCAGGTAATGCCTTCGTTGGCGAGCCACTGCCGGCCAACAAAGGTTTGCATAACGTCGGGGTTGTAGCCGATGGTAAGGCCTTGGAGCGCTTGGGGGTCGCCCTTGGCCAGATCGTCGCGATCGGGCTTGGCGTAGATGTAGTAGCGCTCGGTGCCCTCGGGGTTCGAGGAAAAGAGCAGCTTTTGGGCGCGTTCCTCGGAGTAGGAGATGTTAGGCATAAGGTCGATTTCGCCTGACTCGAGCATGTCCATAAGCTCGGTGAAGGTGCCGGAGACGTATTCGTACCGCCAGCCGGGCGTGTAGTACGACAGGGTCTGGAGGTACTCGTAACCCCATCCCGAGAGACGCTCGCCGGGGGTGCCGTCCTGGAAGCCCTCGTTGTTGACGAGCCAACCAACGCGGACTGTCTTGACTGGCTGGCTAGAGTCAGCGGCAAAAGCCTGGACAGGCGCGATAGAACTCAGCACGGCAAGCGCGGCGAGCACAATGGCCAGGGCGCGACATATAACTGAACGAAGGACAGTGGCAGCTCTCACATGCAATCCTAACGAATCGAGACATTACCGCATAAGGATACCAGCTCAGCCTGCCCAGTCGGCAGCTGTACCGCTAAACGCTCCCGCCCGGCAGTCATCGGGGACGTTCTTAAACGACTAGTCATTGGGGACGTTCTTGTTTGACTGGTCATTTAAGAACGTCCCCAATGACTAGTTCCGTTTGCTGGGGAGGCGTGGGACAATACCGAGCGAACGTGATTGGTTGTCCGTGGAAGGGGTCGCGATGAAAAAGCTCAGGACGCTTGCCGATGTGCTGCGACAGGCTGGCTTTGCACGCATTACGGGCCTGTTTCTTATTTTCTATCTGCTTTGCTCGACGGCTGTCTGGCTGTCCGAGCCCACGACCCTCACGTTTGGCGATGGTCTCTGGTTTAGCTTTGAGACGGTCTCGACGATTGGCTTTGGCGATATCCCCGCTGAAACGCCGGTTGCCCGCGGCATTACCGTTATCCTAAGCGTCATCAGTATCTTCTATATCGCCATGCTTACGGGCGTGGCGGTGAACTACTGCAATACGCTTATCAAGATGCGCCAAAAGGACACCATGGCGCGCTTTATGGACGATCTTGAGCATTTGGAAGAACTCGACCGCGATGAGCTCGCCGATTTGTCGCGCCGCGTGCGCGAATACCGTCGCCGGCAACGATAGAACGGGTGCCGCGCGTCACGACGAGGGGGATTGCATATGAACATCACCGTCTACCTGGGCGCGAGCGTCGGCAACGACCCGGCGTTTCTGCCCGCAGTGCAGGAGCTGGGCAATTGGATTGGCGCCAACGGACACGCGCTCGTATACGGCGGGTCCAAATCGGGACTGATGGGCGCGCTCGCCGATAGCGTACTCGAGGCAGGCGGACATGTGACGGGTGTGGAGCCGAGCTTTTTTATCGAGGCAGAGTTTCAACACGACGGAATCGACGACCTTATCGTGACGAGCGACATGGCCGAGCGCAAAGCCAAGATGATCGAGCTCGGCGATGCGTTCATCGCATTTCCGGGCGGCACGGGCACGCTCGAGGAGATTGCCGAGGTTATGTCCGCGGTGTCGTTGGGGCACCTGAGCTCTCCGTGCATCCTGTATAACCTGGACGGTTACTACAACGACCTCAAGGCGTTGCTCGGGCACATGATTGATAAGGGGCTTTCGAGCCCGAGGCGCCAGCACGGCATCTACTTTGCCGACGATTTGCGCGAGATTGCCTCGATTATCAACGGATAAGTCTTGAGCCTGCCCCACTATGGCTCCCAATGGTGCCGTTTGCGGCGCAGGTGGTTGGCTCGTTCGGGCAACGCTCGCTCTACAATAAAACGTATCTATGTCGACTTTGACCGCGGGAGGACCCGATGGATAACCTTGCCAAACCCACGAACCGAGCGCTGTTTTTGGTCAGCGTTGCCGTGACCGGTGCACTCGCGGGTGCCGCAGTCTGGCTGTTCTTTTTTGCGATGGAGCACGGTATCGACTATCTATGGACCGAGATTCCGCACGCGCTGGGCGTCGCTTCGCCCGAGCTTGCCAGCGGCCCGTTTGGCTTTCTGCCGTACCCGTTTTTTGTCTGCCTGCTGGGCGGCCTGTTAATCGGTCTGTACGAAAAGATGACAGGCACCAAGACCGATGACCTCAACCAGGTGATGGCTAAGGTTAAGCAAGACGGGCGCTACCCGTACGACAATCTGGGCAAGCTTTCGCTCGCGGCATTGCTGCCGCTGCTGTTTGGCGGCAGCATTGGACCGGAGGCCGGCCTGACCGGCGTCATCGCGGGTCTGTGCAGCTGGGTCGGCGATCGCATGCGTCGCTTTGGCGCCGAGTTTAGGGAGCTCACGCTGCTGGGCACCCAGGCTGCCCTGACGGCACTCTTTACCGCGCCCGTCTTTGGCTTTGTGGCGCCGCTTGCCGGAAGTACTGACGGCCAGGGCGAAGACGCCGACGATGAGTCCATGTCCGGCGAGATCACCATCAAGCTGCCCAAGGCGCAAAAGATGGCGGTCTACGGCATTGCGATTGCCGGCGGTCTGGGCACCTACCTGCTGCTTGGCCAGCTTGTGGGCGGTGGCATGGGCATGCCCAGGTTCGAGGCTGCCGAGGTAGGCAACCTGGAACTTGTTTGGCTCATTCCGCTGGCGCTGGTCGGCACCGTATGCGGTTGGCTGTTCTTTGTCTCTGAGCATGCGAGCGAAGCGCTTGCCCATGCAATAGGGGCGCGCCCTGTCGTCAAAGCCATGCTGGCCGGTCTGGCGCTCGCCATCTGCGGCACGGTCCTGCCCTACACCATGTTTGCCGGCGAGACCCAGGCCGACGTGCTCATGGAAACCTACCTGACCATTCCCGCTGGCGTGCTTATCGCGACCGGTCTTGTTAAGGCCATGCTGACGCCCGCCCTCATCAACCTTGGTTGGCGTGGCGGCCACTTCTTCCCGGTTATCTTCTCGGGTGTGAGCCTGGGCTACGGCCTTGCCATCCTCACCGGCGCAGATCCGGTCTTTTGCGTCGCCGTCTGCACGGCATCGACGATGGGTGCGGTCATGCGCCAGCCGGTCATGGTCGTGGGCCTGCTGCTCATGTGCTTCCCACTCAAGGGTATCGTCTGCATGATCATCGCTGCCGTTATCGCCGCCGGCATTCCGCTGCCCAAGCCGCTGCGCAAGTAGCGCGGTTTTTCACGAGTCAATTCCAGGGGTACGAGATGATCCTGTACTTTAGCGCGACAGGGAACAGCGAGCATGTGGCGCGTCGCATTGCAGCGGTGACAAGCGACAAAGTTATGTCGATTGAGCGCTTTGATGCCGAGATCCTTCACCTTGCTGTGATGGAAGGCCCCTGTCGGCTGGGGTTTGTCGCCCCGGTATACGCCTGGGGCTTGCCGACGCCAATGATCGAGTTTTTGAAGACTGTCGACCTATCGGTTGCTGCCGGCACAAAGGGCGGCGAGCGCCCCTATACGTTCTATGTCTCGACATATGGTTCGACGACCGGGCAATCGGCCAAGTTCGCCCGCGATCTGCTACACGAGCGTGGGCTCGAGTTAGATGCGGCGATGAGCGTCAAGATGCCCGATACCTGGACGCCTGTTTTCGACCTGTCTGACCCTCAAAAGGTTGAGGGTATCAATAGAGCTGCCGAGGCGCAGATTGATGCCGTGATCGAGGCGGTGCGGGCACGCCGCACGGGCAACATGATGCGCCATCGCGTGCCTCTGTTTGCATCGTGCGCGTATCACGCAATTGGGCTGCCGCGCATGCAACAGACGAGCAAGTTTGCCGTCGATGCCGATCGCTGCATCGGCTGCGGCCTGTGTGCCAAGCGCTGCCCCATGGCGGCGATTGAGATGCGCGACGGCCTTCCCGTCTGGACAAAGCCGGAGTGCGCAGCCTGCCTTCGTTGCCTGCATTGTTGTCCCAAATTTGCCATCTCGCACGGTAAGCGCACGGCATCCCACGGTCAGTACAGGCATCCCAAGCCAGGTGTGAGGATGTAGCGGCTGCTGGCCGCGCTACTTCCAAACTGCGAGCGCGGCGGTGCCCAGTACGATGAGGGCGAGACCGATGACGCTGTGTCGTGAGAGTTTTTCGTTGAATGTCAGGCGCGCAAATAGTACTGATACGACAATCGATAGTTTGTCGATCTGCACCACGACGCTCACCTGGCCTGTGGCGATGGCGTAGTAATAGAGCAGCCACGATGCTCCGGTCGCGATGCCCGATGTTGCGAGAAATGTGAGTTCGCGCCGGTCAGCGTGCGCGACCTGATCCAGTTTTCCCTTGGCTGCCACGATCGCCCATGCCATAACCAGTACCACGCAGGTGCGGATTGCCGTGGCCAGGTTTGACTCGACGCCTTCGATGCCAACCTTGGCAAGGATGGACGTGAGCGCCGCGAACACGGCAGCGCCGAGGGCGTAAGCGAGCCAGGTCCGGTCTTGCTGCTGCTCGGGTCCGGCAGACTGCTTCTTCTCGATCATTAAAAACGTGCCGAGGGTGATGACAGCGGTTCCCACGAGCTTAACCGCAAGGTTGCTCGTCTCGCCAAAAAGCACGATGGCGATCAGTGCGGCGAGTACGGTGCTCATCTTGTCGACCGGTACGACCTTATTGACGTCTCCGATGCCCAGCGCCTTAAAGTAACAGATCCACGAAGCGCCGGTAGCGAGTCCCGAGAGGACGAGAAAGAGCCAAGATCTGGGTTCGATGCTGCCGATGGTTCCAATGGATCCAGAAATGCCCGCCATTGCCCAGGCGAAAACGAGCACCACGCAGGTGCGAATGGCCGTCGCGACATCGGAGTCGGTCTGCTTGATGCCGCATTTGGCCAGGACAGATGTGACGCCGGCAAAGAAAGCCGACACAAATGCTGCTGCGACCCACGACACGGGTGAAATGCCTCCCCAAAGAACGACCGCGCCAGATTTACGGCGCTCGTCCGATGATACCGCCCCGCCATGAAGCTTTGGTATCGCTGTGGTGAGACAGGGGCCATAGTTCGAGAGGGCATTTGGTTAAGGCTCGAATCGAAGGTGAATGGTTTTCCGCGAAGTGAACGAGTAAATCTGGACCCCTGGAACATACACACTTTTTACGAACAAAACTGCAGGATTCTTAGACAAAAACCGCAGGAATTGAGTCCTTAAAAATGTCGATGCTACAGGGCACTGTTTTTACTCGTTCACTTCTCGGAAAAGTATTCACCTTCGATATGCTGACGGTGTCTTTTTGGTTGCCAAGAACTAGATGGCCTGCTGTGAAGGGCGGTGGTGACGCTATGCCGCCTCGTTACATTGAAAAAATAAGCGGGGTACCACCTAAGCTTTTTTAGCTGTCGATTACAGATCGCGTGCTCGATAAACCTTGGTGCTGACAGCGCAGCTGATTACACATAGTGCGAGCGCCAGTACGGCAATTCCTGCACGCAGACAGCCAAGGACGGCAGGATCGGGATTCGCCCCGGCAATCGACATAAGCCAGTTGCTGATGGGGTTGGAGGAGCTCAGCGCTGCCATGGTAAGGCATCCGAGTAGGGCAAACAGGCCAACGGATAGGCGCAGTGCCTCCATGTGTCCAAATCGGAAGAACAGCGGCTGTGCCAAGAACACCATCATGAGGGAGATGAGCATCGATGCTGCCGAGGCAATTGCGATCTCAAAGATGGTTTGTCCTGTCGAGGCCACGCCCGCGCTGTTGAAGAACGGAAGGGCGATGATGTTCAAAAGCACGGCGGCGCAGGCCATGATGGCCGAGAAGACAACGATGCACAGGTAGCGTGCGCAAATAATGTCTTTGCGCGTGAGAGGCAGCGTTGCCCGATAGCGCTCCCATCCGTTTTGATTGTCGAAGCCGGCCAGCGAGCTCATGACCATGATGGGCGACATGGCGCTGACCGCGCAGGCGCCGGCGCTCATGCCGGAATCGCCATCCGACGCGTTGGCAAGGGTTAGCACGACGAAGATGAACAGGCCGACGCCCGCGATGCTCGGGGTGAGCGTGCGAACGATGGCGAGCTCGGACATAAAGGCGCGTTTCATTTCGAAGCCCCTTTCAGCATGAGGCGCAGATAGTCATCAATGGTTGCCCGATCGCAGGGAATCTCGGGAAAGGCTTCGAGCGTTTCGCGACGGTTGGGCACGAGCACGTCCACGCTATAGGCGTGGTGGACGGCACGGGCGCCTTCGACGCAAGCCATAAGCTCGGCGGCCTGTGCTTGGGTACAGTGGGCGATGCCGGCGCGGTCAGTAATGTCCTCGCGCGGCAGGTCAAAAATAATCGAGCCGTTATCGATGCAGATGACGCGGTCGGCGGCGCGATCGAGGTCGGACGTAATATGGCTCGAGAGCAGCACGCTGTGCAGGCCGTCGGAAACAAAGGCGAGCAGCTCATCGAGCAGCTCCTCGCGTGCCATGGGATCGAGGCCCGCGGTGGCTTCGTCCAAAACGAGCAGCTTGGCCTGGTGGCTGAGCGCGCAGGCAAGCTGCAGCTTCATGCCCATGCCGCGGGAGAGGTCCTTGACCTTTGCCTTGGGATCCAAGCCAAATCGGTCGATGAGGCTGGCGAAGGTGTCGTGGCTCCAGGTGGGGTACGCCGGGCCTACGAGTGCCTCGATCTGGCCCGCCTTGAGCGTTGAAGGGAAGGGGCATGTGTCCAGGACGAGACCGACGCGGGAGCGCAGGCAGCGCTGTGTCTCATCGGGCGCGTCGGCGCCACAGCGCTGCCCAAACAGGTGCACCTCGCCGGCATCGAGCTTGATAAGCCCGAGCGCGGCGCGAATCGTCGTTGTTTTGCCGGCACCATTGGCACCAACAAAGCCGACGATCTGGCCGGGCTCCACGGCAAGCGTGACGTCGCGCAGCGAAAAGCGGTCGCTTACAGTGCGTGAGATGCCTTTGAGTTCTAGCAAGTTTTGCATGGTATAGCCTTTCTTGCAGATGGCTACTGCATGGTTTCGGGGGCCACCAGGTCGAGCATCTCGTGCAGTTTGTCGCGCGTGACGCCCAGGGTTTCGGCTTGGCTCGCCGCTTTCGCAAGTAGCTCTTCGATATGGCAGAGCTGGTTTTCGCGCAAAAGCTCCTGGTTGCCCTCGGCGACAAAACAGCCCTTGCCCTGCACGGTGCAGATAAACCCGAGCTGCTCCAGGTCGGCGTAGGCGCGCTTGGTGGTGATGACGCTCACGCCAAGATCGCTCGCGAGTGCACGGATGCTGGGGAGTTTGGCGCCCGCAGCGAGCGTGCCCGATAAAATCTGAGCTTTGACCTGCGAGGTTATCTGCTCGTAGATGGGCTTATCGCTCGAATTGGATAGGATGATGTCCACAGCGGCTCCTTAGCTGATGGGCTACACGTGTATATAACCGGTAAGCACAGTATATATACACTATGCACAGTTATGCAAGAGGCAAATGCTGATTGGGCCGGCTACCCAGGCCCCAACTGATGAATTTGTCCTGATAGGCGCTCTAGAGCGAGGTTTCGCGGCTACAATAATGCGGTTACAACGACGTAATGCACTCAATGCAAGAAAGGATCCGCATGGCAAGCCTGTCGGATGAAATCTCGTCGCGCCGCACATTCGCGATCATCAGCCACCCGGACGCCGGTAAGACCACGCTTACCGAGAAGCTGCTGCTCTATACCGGCAGCATCCAGACTGCCGGCTCGGTCAAGGGCAAGAGCTCGGCCAAGCATGCCGTCTCGGACTGGATGGACATCGAGAAGGAGCGCGGCATCTCCGTCACCTCCTCGGTGCTGCAGTTCACCTACAACGGCGCCTGCGTCAACATCCTCGATACCCCCGGTCACCAGGACTTCTCGGAGGATACCTACCGTACCCTTATGGCCGCCGACGCCGCTGTCATGGTCATCGACGGCGCCAAGGGCGTCGAGGCCCAGACCAAAAAGCTCTTTAAGGTCTGCACGCTGCGCCACATTCCCATCTTTACCTTTGTGAACAAGCTCGACCACGAGGCTCGCGACCCGTTTGAGCTCATGGAAGAGATCGAGAACGTCCTGGGCATCAATACGTATCCCATGAACTGGCCGATCGGCAGCGGCCGCAACTTCCGCGGCGTGTTCGATCGTCAGACGCGCCGCGTTATCGCCTTTGAGGGCGACGGCCACGCCAATGCTACCAAGAAGGTCGCCGAGGTCGAGGCCGAGTTGGGCGATCCTTCCATGGATGAGCTCATCGGCGAGGAAAACCATAAGAACTTGATGGACGACATCGAGCTGCTCGATGGCGCCGGTGATGAGCTCGACTTGGATGCCGTGGCCTGCGGCAAGCTGAGCCCGGCGTTTTTTGGCTCGGCGCTCACCAACTTTGGCGTGGAGCCCTTCCTCAAGGAGTTCCTGCGTCTGGCCCCGACGCCGCGTGCCTATACCGATACGCTCACCAGCGAGCCGGTCGATCCCTGCCGCGACGACTTTAGCGGCTTTGTGTTTAAGATCCAGGCCAATATGGACAAGAACCACCGAGACCGCATCGCCTTTGTGCGCATTTGCTCGGGCAAGTTCGAGCGCGGCATGGATGCCTTCCACGTGCAGGGCAACCGCAAACTCAAGCTTGCCACGGGCACGTCGATGATGGCCGATGACCGCGCGATTGTTGACGAGGCGTACGCGGGCGATATCGTGGGCCTGTTCGACCCGGGTATCTTTAGCATCGGTGACACCGTGTGCTCTGGCAAGCGCCACGTGCAGTATCCGCAGATTCCGACGTTTGCCCCCGAGATGTTCGCTCGCATTACGCAGGTTGACACGCTCAAGCGCAAGCAGTTCGTCAAGGGCATGGAGGAGCTTGCCCAGGAGGGCGCCATCCAGATCTTCCGCGAGCTGGGTGCCGGCATGGAGAGCGTCATCGTGGGCGTGGTCGGCGTGCTGCAGTTTGAGGTACTCGAGCGCCGCCTCAAGGCCGAGTACCGTGTTGAGGTTCGTCGCCAGCCACTGCCCTATACGGACATCCGCTGGATCCAGAACGACCCCGACACCATCGATATCCCGGGCCTTTCGCTCACGCGCGACACGCTGCGTGTCGAGGACATGCGCGGCGGTAAGCTGCTGCTGTTCACGAGTCCGTGGAACGTGGATTGGGCAACCGATCACAACCCCGATCTTATCCTGTCGGAGTTTGGCAACGTAGCCTTTTAACGCATCGGCGCGGTGGTCCTGCGGGGCTGCCGCGCCGTTTGCTTGCCTGATGCCGCGTGAGCGGCTATCATACCCACCGTCGTCTCAAGACCGGGGCGTCCGAGCAGTTCGGGTCCGATATCCTGCTCGTTAAACCTAAAACCAAAGGAGTACACAATGATCAAGAAGGTCATGGAGGACTACAAGGTCCTGTTGCGGAGCATTCCCGCGGCAACGGTTTCGCTGTTTTTCGTGAGCGTCATCATGATGAACCTGCTGGCCAACAAAGAGCTCATCAGCCTGCCGTATCTGGCACTCGATTGCGGCTTTGTGGTGAGCTGGGTTTCGTTTTTGTGCCAGGACATGATCTGCAAGCGCTTTGGCGCCAAGGCATCCATTAAAATCTCTATCCTCGCGCTGCTGGTCAACCTGGCCGTGAGCCTGTGCTTTTGGGCATGCTCGCTCACGCCCGGTATGTGGGGCGCCTACTACGACACCGGCATGATCGAGGTCAACACCGCCCTTAACGCCACCATCGGCGGCACCTGGTACGTGGTGCTGGGCTCTTCGCTGGCAATGCTCGTTTCTGCCGTGGTTAACTCCACGCTCAACCAGTCGCTCGGCCGTATGCTCAAAAAGAATAACTTTGCGAGCTTTGCCTTCCGCTCCTATGTGTCTACGGGTGTTGGCCAGTTTATCGACAACCTGGTCTTTGCCATTGTGGTAAGCCACACGTTCTTTGGTTGGACCTGGGTGCAGGTCCTTATGTGCTCGCTGACGGGCGCTGTTGCCGAGCTGCTGTGCGAGGTCTTCCTGAGCCCCGTGGGCTACAAGGTCGTGCGCGGCTGGGAGCGCGAGAATGTGGGCTCCGAGTACCTCGAGCGCCACGCAACCGCCTAAGGAGCAAGTATGCGGGTTTTGATCACGGGCGCTTCGGGCGGTATCGGAGCCGCATGCGTGCAGCGCTTTTTGGACGAGGGCCACGAGGTTGTGGGCTTTGATCTGCTGCCGGCGGCGGTCGAACACGAGCGCTACCGCCATCTGATCGTTGATGTCCGCGAGCCGGGCTCGTTTCCAGGCGACCTTGAACCCCAGGTGATCGTGAACGTTGCCGGTACGCAGGATTCGGCCGACGACATCGCCGCCAACCTGTATGGCACCATCAACGTGACCGAGCGCTACGCCTTTGTGGGGGAGGGGCTTGCCGCCAAGCCGGCGCCGGCGATTAGATCCGTGGTCAATGTGGGGTCGGCGAGCGGGCATACGGGATCGGAGTTTCCCGCCTATGCCGCCAGCAAGGGCGGCGTTATCGCCTACACCAAGAACCTTGCAAACCGTCTGGCACCGCAGGCTATCGCCAACAGTGTGGACCCGGGCGGCGTTATCACGCCGCTCAACCGTTGCGTGATGGAAGACGAGCACCTGTGGAACCAGATTATGGAGCTCACGCCGCTTAAACGCTGGGCCACCGCCCAAGAGATCGCCGAGTGGATCTACTTTGTGGGCGTGACCAACCGGTTTATGACCGGGCAGAGTCTGCTGATCGATGGCGGCGAGGCCGGCCGCACGCAATTTATTTGGCCCGAATAGGAAACGCGCCCGATGGAAAGCTGTCGGGCGCGTTTTTGATGTATCGATTTTTAGCCGATGCAAGTCCAGTTAACGGGGGTCGAGCCGTGCTGTTCGAGTAGCCGATTGGCTGCCGAGAAGGGACGCGACCCCATAAAGGCGGGGAGTTCTACCGTGGCACGGTTGGCCGAAAGCGGCGAGGGGTGCGTGGAGGCCAGGCAGAACTTGTCGGTTGCCTTGCCCGCGCCGGTCGCGGCGAGCTTGCCCTCGACCATCTGCTGGGCAAAGCGGCCCCATGCCAAAAAGACTACCGGTTGGGGCAGCTGACAGCAGCGTTCGATAACGTAGTCGGTGAGCGTGCTCCAGCCCAGTTTGGCGTGCGAGTTCGCGGCATGCTCGCGCACAGTGAGCGTGGTGTTGAGGAGCAGGACGCCCTGTTGTGCCCATGGCGTAAGATCTCCCGTGGCGGGAATGGGGCAACTCAGATCGGCTTTGAGTTCCTTGTAAATGTTGCGCAGACTCGGCGGCAACTTGGTTTGCGTCGCGGGGACCGAGAACGACAGCCCCATGGCCTGGTTGGGTCCGTGATAGGGGTCTTGACCCAAGATGACAACCTTGACCTGGTTGGCCGGCGTGTAGGCGAGGGCATTGAGGATGTCGTCTTGTGCCGGGTAGATAGTCTGCTCGGCACGCAAAAGGGCGATGCGCTCGAGCAGCTGGTTCGTAGTGTTACGTACCGGCTGCGGTGCATCGCCCAACCAAGTTGCTATGTTGCGGTCGCGGGTCGCGGCGTCCATGGCGCTCCTTTACGTCAGATGCTCTGTCGGTATCTATTGTAAAGGCGCACCGGTTGCCTTTATGCCGCGGCTGTATGAAGAGCGGGGTCTACGAGACGTGCTCGGGCGCTCCTGTCATGCGAGCCTGTCCATGTGCGCGGAGGCGCGGAAGCTCGACGGTTGCCACCATGACGCCGGTGAGGATGAGGGCGGCGCCAAAGAAGGCGATGGGGCTCAGAACCTCGCCGACCAGGAAGAACGAGAAGACGGCGGAGCAGACCGGCTCGAGCGAGAAGGCGAAGCCAGTGGTCTCGGCGGGCACGTGGGGCTGCACGAGCGTTTGGGTGATAAAGCCGTAAGCAGAGCAGATGAGTGCGAGCGCAATGACGACCACGATCTCGCTGGGCGTACTGGGAAGCGTGAAGCCGCCAAAGGTGAATGCGGCGATGCCCGAGAACAAGCCGCCAAAGCCCAGCTGCCAAACGCCCAGAGCCAGCGGATCGACTTCTTCGACAAAGCGCTTGGCCACGATGATGTGGCTGGCATAGATAAAGGCCGAGAGCAGCATGATGATCGCGCCGGGATTCAGGCTGGTAAAGTCTGCGCCCGAGAGCAGCAACATACCGCAGGTGACGATGGCGGTGCCGACGAGCACTTTGCGCTCGGGGGCGCGACGCAGCAGGGCGGCGTTGGCAAACGGCACGATCACGACCGTCAGGCTCTGCAAAAAGCCGGCGGTGGAGGCGGAGGTGAGGCTGGAGCCCAGGCACATGCAGGTGAGCTCGGTTGCCATAATGGCGCCGATGATGGCGGCACGGACCATAAGGTCGCGGTTGATGCGCAACGCGTGCTTGTGGAAGAGCAGCAGGCAGACCACAAAGGCGATGATGCAGCGTAGCGCGACGATGCTCGTGGCGTTCATGCTGTCCATGCCGATCTTCATGAGGGGATACGAAAAGCCCCATGCGACGGGAACGGAAAATGAGAGCGCGATTGCTTTTTTGCGATCCATGGGACTCCTTTTGTTACAGAACGGTTTCGCAAAAAGGATTCTGCTCTCAGATGTGGATGTAGTAAAGCGAATGTATCTTCAGTATGATTAAGAAAAACTAATGTTGGCAGAAAAAGCCCTGGCAAAACGTTTTACGGCTGCATTGATGGGGAGGCACAATGGCATCGCGGTATCAGATTGTTTGTATGGTGGTCGATCGCGGCAGTCTTAAGGGCGCGGCGGACGAGCTGGGCTATACGCAAAGTGCGGTGAGCCAGGCCGTCAAGGCACTCGAGCGCGAGCTGGGTACCACGCTTATCGAGCGCGGTAAGCAGGGCGTTTCGCTTACGCGCGACGGTAAACAATATCTGCCGTATCTGCGCCAGATTGTGACTGCCGAGGCTGAGCTCGAGGGCAAGCGCCAGGAGTTGCTGGGGCTTTCGTCGACCGATATTCGCATCGCGACGTTTACCAACGTGAGTCGAACCGTGTTACCGCGTGTGATCCGCGACTTTGGGGCGCTGCACCCGGGCGTACGCTTTACCCTTAAGCAGGGCGACTACACGCGCAACGCCCAATGGGTGCACGATGGCGTGGTCGATTTTTGCTTTACGGCACGCGGGTTTACCGCTGGCCTCGAGAAGCGCGTGGTCTATCACGACGAGTTGGTGGCACTGTTGCCTGTCGCGCATCCGCTGGCGGCAAAGGAAAAGGTGACACTCGCCGACCTGGCTTCCGAGCCGTTTGTGCTTCTGGATGAGGGCGAACAGAGCCTGGTGCTCGATGCATTCGCGGCGCATGGCCTGTCGCCGCACGTGACGAGCGAGGTCACCGACGACTACACCATCATGGCGATGGTGGAGGAGGGCCTAGGCGTGAGCATGCTCTACCGTCGTACTGTGGAGGGCATGCGAGCCGATATTCGTGTGCGGCCCATCGTGCATGCCCCCTCGCGCGACGTGGTGGCGGCCTGGCGCAGCTGGGACACCATGCCTATCGCCACGAGGCGCTTTATCGACTATATGAGCTCGCATATTGTCAATTAATGACTGGCGTAGCGTTGGGTGCGGTGTTTAGCGGGCTGTCGCTTTGGCTTGGGTGGCGCGATAGGTGCGTGCCGGGTGGCAGAGTAGCACCGCCACGACCATAAAGAACGCCGTGGTGCCCAGGCTGATGGGGTAGACCATCATGATGTTCGCAAAGGTGCGGAAGTGCGGGAACACGCAGAATACCCAATAGAAGCGAATGCCGCAGACGCAGATCATGGTGATGAGGGCGGGCGTGAGCGAGATACCAAAGCCGCGCAGGTAGCCGGACATGTTTTCGTAGAACATGCTAAAGGCGTACGCCGGGAAGATCGAGCACACGCGGATATAGCCGATCGAGACGATGTTGGGATCACTGTTGAACAGCGACAAGATCTCACGCCCCAGGCCGACAATAACGATAATTGTGGTGAGCGCGACGATACCGCCTTCGACCAGGCAGACCTTGAGCGTTTTGGTGCAGCGGTCGATCTGGCGGGCACCGTGGTTTTGTCCCACAAAGGTGGTGCAAGCCTGGCTAAAGCTGTTGAGCAGGTTATAGCACACGTACTCCAAGCTCATAGCGGCGCTCGATGCCGCCATGACCTCGGTGCCCAGGCTGTTGATGGCGGACTGGATGATGATGTTGGCGACGGCAAAGACGGCGCTTTGGATGCCGGCGGGCAGGCCAATCTTGACGATGCGCTTGAGGGCGACGGGGTCGATAGCCAGGTCGCGTGGGGTGACGCGGACGACGGAGTCGGTCTTGAGTAGGCGGATAAAGAGCGTAGCGGCGCTGACGGTGTAAGCGATGGCGGTGGCGATGGCGACGCCCGCGACGCCCCAGTGGAGTACAGGGACAAAGATGAGGTCCAGGCCAATGTTGAGGACGGTGGACACGGCAAGCGCCTGCAGCGGCATGCGGGTGATGCCGACGGAGCGGAAGATCGCGGCCTCAAAGTTGTAGAGCAAAATCGAGGGCATGCTCAGCAAAAAGACGCGCAGGTAGAGCGAAGCGAGCGGCATGGTCTCGGCGGGAACGTTGAGCGCGGCGAGCATGGGCTCGGCAAAGATCTCGCCCAGCGCGATGACGATAAAACCCACGAGCGCCATTAAAATCGAGGTATGGACGGCGCGGTTGACCATATTCTGATCGTTGCGGCCGATAGCGTTGGCGATGACCACATTGGAGCCAAGCGACATGCCAATAAACAGGTTGAGCATAAGACTGGTAAGCGGAACATTGGAGCCGACCGCCGCCATGGCGAGGGTTCCCTGGTCGCCCGAGAAGTTACCGATAATGACCGTGGCGATGAGGTTCGACAGCTGCTCCAAGATGCTCGTGGCGGCCACGGGGAAGGCGAACAGGGGAATATTGCGCCACAACGAGCCGGTGGTCATGTCAATGTGCTTAGATACGGTATCAGCCATACGCTCTCAATCTCTAATATGCTCTTTCGTGCTTATTTGCGCAGACGATGATACTCCTAATGCAACCAGTCGGCACTTAGGGACGTTCCTTTTCTGTCGGCAGCTGGGGACACTCCTTATCTCTTCTAACTGGTTATTGGGGACGTTCTTGAATGACTAGTCGTTTAAGAACGTCCCCAATGACTAGGTGGGGAAGGCGTGCGACAATGGAGGGCGTTGTGTTGTTCGCGCTAAGGAGTTGCCATGTTGTTGTGTCCCGTTTGCCATGAGCCGCTGGTGGACGACGAGCGTGGTGCTGCATGCGCGGGCGGACACCGGTTTGACCGTGCGCGCGAGGGTTATCTGTACCTACTGCGCTCGTCCAAGAGCGGCGACTCTATGGGTGATCCCAAGTCGCAGGCACGCAGCCGCCGTGACTTTCTGAACCGTGGATACTACGCGCCGTTGCGCGATGCGATGGTTGAACTGGTGCGCAAACAGGTGTCTGGGCGTGCAGCGTCTGCGAACGGCTCCATGACCTTGCTCGATATTTGCTGCGGCGAGGGCTATTACACCAGCGCCATGGGCGCAGTGCCGGGCGTGGATGCTTACGGGTTCGACCTGGGCAAAGAGATGGTGCGCCTTGCGGCCAAGCGCGGCGATGCGACCTATTTTGTGGCCAACATGAAGGATATCCCCGTGCCCGATGGCGCCTTCGATATGGTGACCGAGCTCTTTGCTCCCTTTAATGAGCGCGAGTTTGCCCGCGTGCTGGCACCGGAGGGTTCGCTCTACACCGTGGTGCCGGGTGCCCGCCATCTGTTTGGGCTCAAGGAGGTACTCTACGACACGCCGTACCTTAACGACGAGAAGCTGCCGAAGACCACCGAGCTCGAGTTGGTCGGAACGCAGCGGGTGTCTGCGAATATTACGCTTCAGACCCAGGCGGACATCGAGGCGGTGTTCCAGATGACGCCGTACTACTACCGCACGCGCCCCGCCGACAAAGAGCGCCTGGCAAACCTCGATACCCTTCAGACTGACATCGACTTCATCATCGCCGAGTACCGCCACAGCTAACAACCTGCCAAAAAGGGACAGGTTTATTTTGGTAGGTTTTATCTGGGCAAACGTAAAGGGCCGACCGCGGAGATGCGCGATCGGCCCTTTTTAGTTGCTTGGCTGCAGAGGTTATGAGAAGCGAGCGCTTACAGGCGGTCCTTGTTCTCGGCCTTAACGGCGTGTGCCTGCTGGACAAAGAACAGGTCGTACACCACGATGACAAAGGCGCCAAAGTTGATGGCGTCGCCGCCAAACGCGGGAAGCGTGAGCACCGCTTGGGCAAGCGTGGCGACCGCGGCAACAATACCGAGCTTAAACGCGCCGTCCACCTGCGAAGGCTTGTTGGCGCCCTTGATACCGGCGACGCCTGCGGCAAGGTCGACGAGACCCTTGGCGATAAGCACGACCGCTGCGAGCGTGGCGTACGAACCGTACGTGGAATCGAGACCGCCCGTGGCGATACCGACGCCGGCGGTGACGAGGCTGGCGATGCCCAAAACAAAGTAGATGAGAGCAAGGATTTTGAGAGTCTTGCGAGTGAAGCTCATGGCTGGTCCTTTCGATACGAGTACGCCAACTTGGCGCACCCAATGTACTGCACATATGGTGAAGCACATTGTAGTTCAACGCGGCGATGCATGCGTTTGAAAGCGTCTCTTGCCCGCACGGTCCAACCTTTCAAAAAAGAAAGCTGGGCGTAAGTCAAATCGATGGCAGCGTATGCGCGGCGCTGCGATGATGGGTCCATGGTAAGAGCTGGTCTCAAGGAGGAGCCATGATGTACGGAGCAGGGCAAGTGCGTGAACCGCGGTCGTTGGGAAGGCGCATAAGTGATTCTGCGATCGCTGCCGTGTGCACGGGATTGATGGCGGTGCTTTGCATTGGGATGCTGTGGGCCATGTCGCATGTGGGACAATAGCGGACGGTTGGGTGCCGACATGAACGGCGCTCACGTATTCGTTTTGCTTGTTAAGGAGTGTCCATGGGTGTCGTCGATCCCTTTTCTGTTGCTCGGGCCGCGGGGCTTGAGCTGACCGGGAAGCCCGAGGGCCTCACGCTCACCGACGGCACGATGGAGCTGCGTGCCGATTTTGGCCGCATGCTTCCGCGGCTCAAGCGGGGCCGTCTGCAGCAAGAGCTGCTGGTAAAGGCCGCGCGCACAAAAGGCATCGAGAGCCCATGGGCGATTGACGCCACGGCAGGCTTTGGCGAGGATTCGCTGCTGCTGGCTGCCGCGGGCTTTTCCGTCGATCTATATGAACAGGATTGCGTGATCGCGGCGCTCCTCAAGGATGCCTTGGATCGCGCGGCAGATGATCCGGCGCTTGCGACAGCTGTGGCGCGCATGCGCTTACATGCCGGCGAGGACAGCATTGCCGGCCTTCACCATGTAACTGAGCTAATCGAGCAGGGCGAGCTCGCGACTCCCGACGTGGTATATCTGGACCCCATGTTTCCTGAACGCACCAAGAGCGCGGCGGTCAAAAAGAAGTTCCAACTCTTGCATCATCTGGAACAGCCGTGCGCCGATGAGGAGACGCTGGTTGAAGCTGCGCTTGCGGTGCGCCCGCGCAAGGTCGTTATCAAGCGACCGGTGAAGGGGCCACTGCTTGCCGGCGTTAAGCCGAGCTATCAACTTGCGGGCAAGGCCGTTCGCTACGACGTTTTGGTACCGCCGCGTCCATAGCTTGCGTGCGACGGTTGGCGCTCCGTCAGTGCCGTGCCGATGCGGTGCCTATTTCCAAGGGTGCGATGTCAGGTGCCAGCCGCCGCAGTATTCGCATTTGTAGCAGGCCAAACCGCGCCGCCCGCGGCTTTCGCAGTCGGCCATAACTGCCTCGGCCTCGACGCGCGTGTCGTAACGGTTTTTGCGCTCGCACGATTTGTAGCGCCAGGCCTCATTGCGCTCGGCGTCCAGGGCGTCGCGGCGCTCGTCCTCGCGTGCAAACAGGTCGCTCATATCGCCGCCGGTGGCAGTGCTCAAAAACTCGCTTTTTGCTTTTGACCAGGCGGCTCGCTTTTTGCTCCCCATCTGCATCGCGCCCCTCTCCAAACGTTGGTATCATTGCTCAATCAAAGTGATACCAATAAACGTGAGGTCGCCGCGTGATGATCAGAAAAACCCTCGATACCGACATTCCCGCTGTCATGGCTATCTATGACGCGGCCCGCGCCTTTATGCGCGCGCATGGCAACGCCACACAGTGGCCCGAGGGCACGCCTTCTGCCGAGCAACTGGCTGCCGATATCGCCGCCGGTGGCAGCTATGTGTGCGAAGTCGATGGCCGCGTGGTGGCGACGTTTGCCTTTTTGCCGGGCCCGGACGAGTGCTATGACGTAATTGAGGATGGTCAATGGCGCAGCGACACTCCGTACGCCGTGCTGCACCGTGTGGCGTCCGATGGCACCGTGCACGGTATCGCGGCTGCGATGTTTGCCTTTGCCAAGGAGCGTGCCGATCACCTGCGCATCGACACGCATCAGGACAACCTGCCCATGCAGGGCGCGAGTATTAAGGCGGGGTTCGAGCGTGCCGGCGTCGTGTATGTGTCGGACGGCACGCCGCGTGTTGCGTTCGACTGGCTGCGTGAGGCGTAAGAGTAGGGGCACGTGTCAACAATTCGCACGAACGAAAATGGTCCCGGGTGGGGCCATTTTCGTTCGCTGCGCTGATTTGCAAGCCGGCTTTCGCAAGGCGCGAACCTACGAAAATCGCCGCGCGGCAACGCAGGGCGATGAGCTTGGTCGGGGGATAGGGCCCGCTTCGCCCGCCGGCTCGTAAATTGTATCATCCAGTGTGGAACGAGGACGCCCGTTGCCGCGTGCGATGGGCTTGTAGCTTGTAATAAGAGGAGAGCCATGTCGAAGCAGGCAGTCGTTGGAATCTTGGCGCATGTCGATGCCGGCAAGACCACGTTGGCCGAGGCCATGTTGTTCAACGTGGGTCGCATTCGCAAGCGCGGCCGCGTGGACGATGGCGATTCGCATCTGGACACTAACGCGATCGAGCGCGAGCGCGGCATTACGATCTTCTCGTCGCAGGCCGTGCTCGACCACGGCGATACCCACGTCATGCTTGTGGATGCGCCCGGCCACGTCGATTTTTCGGCCGAGGCGGAGCGCACGCTGCGCGCGCTCGACTATGCGATTTTGGTTGTGGGTGCCAACGACGGCGTGCAGGGGCACACCGAAACCCTGTGGCGCCTGCTTGCGCGCTATGACATTCCGACGTTCATCTTTATCAACAAAATCGATTTGGAGAATCCCGGCCGCGATGTTTTGCTGGCACAGCTTGGGCAACGTCTTTCCGAGGGCTGCCTGGATGCCAGCGAACTGTTGGTGGGTGGTGCCGTTCAGGAGGACGCTGCTGCGTTGGACGAGGCGGCGCTCGAGGAGTTTCTCGACGCAGGGGAGCTTTCGACTGCCACGCTTTCGCGGCTGGTCGCAGAGCGAAAGTTGTTTCCCTGCTTTGCGGGCTCGGCGCTCAAGGACCAGGGTGTGGCAGAGCTACTCGACGGCATATGCGCTTTGATGCGCGAGCGAACATGGCCCCAGGAGTTCGCCGCGCGAGTCTACCGCGTGAGTCGTGGAGACCGTGGCGAGCGTCTTGCCTGGGTCAAGGTGACGGGCGGTGTACTGCGTGCAAAGCAAGTTGTCGAGGGATGCTCTGGCGCCTCCACTTGGGAGCAAAAGATCGACCAGGTGCGCATCTATAACGGCGAGAAGTATGAGCTTGCCCAAGAAGTTGCTGCTGGCGGTATTTGTGCCGTGACGGGCCTTGCGCACGTTCGCCCAGGGGATGCCTTGGGGGCGGAGCCCGTGGGCGATGCGCCTGTCATCGCTCCGGTCCTCACCTATACGGTGCTTCCGGGCGAACACGATGTCCACGCGGTGTTCAAAGCACTGACAGAGTTGGCGGACGAAGATCCCATGCTCGGCGTAAGCTGGAACACTCATCTTGAGCAGATTCATTTACAGCTGATGGGCGCCGTGCAACTCGAGGTCGTGCAGCGGGTGTTGGCCGATCACTTTGGCCTTTCGGTTGAGTTTGAGCCCGGCGGCATCCTCTATAAGGAGACCATTTCGCAGCCGGTCGAGGGCGTGGGCCACTTTGAGCCGCTGCGCCACTATGCCGAGGTACATCTGCGCTTGGAGCCGTTGTCGGCGGGCTCGGGCGTGCAGTTTGGCACCGTGACCTCGACCGACGAGCTCGATCTCAACTGGCAGCGTTTGGCGCTCACCAACGCTATGGAGCGCGATCACCTGGGCGTGCTGACCGGCTCGCCCATCACCGATGTGCGCATTACGCTCACAGGTGGTCGCGCGCATGCCAAACACACCGAGGGCGGCGATTTTCGCCAGGCCACGTACCGCGCGATTCGCCAGGGGCTCATGCAGGCGCGTGAAGCCGGCGCGGCGGTGCTGTTGGAGCCGTGGTATCGCTTTGAGCTCGAGGTGCCGGGGGAGTGCGTGGGCCGGGCGCTCTCGGATGCCACGCGCATGGGTGCCGAGTACGAGCCGCCGGCGATGGCGGGGGACCGGGCGAAGCTTGTGGGTCGCGTGCCGGCATCTGAGGTGCAGGATTACGCGTTGGAGGTGGCTGCCTACACGAGCGGTCGCGGACATCTGTACCTGGAGTTCGCCGGCTATGCGGCTTGTCATGATGCCGAGCGCGTCATCGAGACGGCCGCCTATGAGCCAGAGGCCGATCTGCCCAACACGCCCGATTCGGTCTTTTGCTCTCACGGCGCCGGTTACACGGTCAAATGGTGCGACGTCCCCGCCGCAGCGCACGTAAAGGTCGATCCCGCCACCTTTCGCCCCTGGCGAGCAGCAGACGCGGAGTTTTTCGGCCACATGTAACAAAGGGACAGCCCCTTTGTCATATGCTATTGGTATAACTCGGTACAAGTTGGTATAACTATTACCGGGGTTTGCCAATCCGAGGAGGCCGACATGAATCCAAATCCCTTTAAGCCCACGGCTGGCAAGCGGCCTCCGATACTCATCGGCCGCGAGTCGGTCATCGAAGATTTCGAGGAAGGACTCGATAACGGCGCCGGAGCGCCGGGTAGGCTCATGCTCATTACGGGAAACCGCGGCTGTGGCAAGACGGTTCTCCTGCGGGAACTGCAACGTCTCGCCAACGAGCGCGGATGGGCGGTTGTCTCCGATTCCGCCTCGCTTGGCTTATGCGACCGCTTGGCCGACGCGCTTCGCTCGAATAAACCCGTTGTGACGTCAATGGAGTTTGGGCCGTCGTTTGGCCGGATGTCGGTCGAGGCGGCGCGAGCAAAGGGCGAAACGTTGCGAGGGCTGGTCAACGAGCGCCTCAAGAAACTCGGGCCGGGAAAGGGCTTACTGTTTGCGATTGACGAGGCCCAATCTGCGTCTATCGAGGAACTGGCGGCTCTTGCCGTTCTCTATCAGCAAGTGCTCGGAGATCAAGATGCCACGGGCTTGTCCGATAGCGACCAGCGCGGTCTTGCGCTGGTGTTCGCCGGCTTACCCAGTATGGTTGATGACTTGCTCGAAGAGCCGAGCGTGACGTTTTTGCGGCGTGCTCAGCAGCGTACGCTAGGGGCGATTTCTTTGCCCAAAGTGCGCGATTCGTATATCCAGACGGTCAAAGACGCTGGTCTTTACGTTGATGCGGAGACGGCAGACCTCGCGGCGCGCAAGAGCATGGGGCATCCCTATATGGTTCAGCTGGTGGGATATTACATGTGGCGCTCTGCTGTCCGGCGTGACTCGCGGGTCATTGAAGAGCGCGATGTTGAGGCTGGGCACGCGGATGCCGTCTCCGAGTTCTACGAAGCGGTTGACGCGCCTCTGTATTACGGGCTGCACAGTCCGCAGCGCCTCTTTATCGAGGCCATGGCGGCTGACGGGGGCAAACCGACTCGCATGGCGGATATCATTGAGCGTTGCGATCGCACCCAAAGCTGGGCGAGCAAATATCGCGCAAGCCTGATTCGCGAGCGCGTCATCGAGGCTGCCGGATACGGCCTCGTCCGGTTTACCGTGCCCATGCTGGGCGCGTACATTCGCGATCGAGTTATATGGCATGAGTAGGGTGATAAAGGTGACGGAACAGAAGATGAACCCGCAGGCTATCGAGGTGCGTGGCGCGCGCGTCCATAACCTCAAAGACATCGATATCGATATTCCGCTGGGAAAGCTCGTGGGCATTGCCGGCGTGTCGGGTTCGGGCAAGAGTTCGCTGGCACTCGGGGTTCTTTATGCCGAGGGCTCGCGCCGCTATCTGGAGGCGCTCAGCACCTATACCCGCCGTCGTCTGACGCAGGCCGAGCACGCCCAGGTGGACGAGGTGCTGCACGTGCCAGCGGCGCTCGCATTACATCAGCGCCCCAGCGTACCGGGTGTGCGCTCGACCTTTGGTACCATGACCGAGCTCAACAATAGCCTGCGTCTACTCTTTAGCCGTTGCGCCCATCACGTGTGCCCGCATTGCGGGGCGCGTGTGGAGCCGAGCCTTAACGTGGCTGCGGGCCTGTCGCTCACGTGTCCGACATGCGGCCGCGAGTTCTACGCGCCGAGTGCCGAGGATTTGGCTTTCAATAGCGGCGGTGCGTGCCCTACCTGCGGCGGCACCGGTGTCATGCGCGAGGTAGACGAGGCGAGCCTGGTGCCCGACGAGTCAAAGACCATCAACGAGGGTGCGGTGCTTCCCTGGGGCACGCTCATGTGGGACCTGATGAAGCAGGTGGCCGGCGAGATGGGCGTGCGCACCGACGTGCCGTTTAACCAGCTCACGCCTCAAGAGCGCGACATCGTGTTTCACGGCCCGGCGGTTAAGAAGCACATTCTCTACGTTCCCAAAAACGGCGAGGGCGCCACGCCGCTCGACTTTACCTATTACAACGCCGTCTATACCGTTGAGAATGCGCTCGCCAAGGTTAAGGACGATAAGGGGCTTAAGCGTGTGGCTCGCTTTTTGCGCGAGGGACCATGCCGTGACTGCGCCGGCACGCGTCTCTCCGAGGCTGCGCGCCAGCCCCAGGTGCGCGGTATCAATCTGGCTCAGGCCGCGGCCATGACGCTTGGTGATGCGATCGAGTGGGTGCGCGGGGTGCCCGCATCCTTGCCGGCCGAGATGCGGCCCATGGCGACGGATATCTGCGATTCGTTTTTGAGCACGGCTCGTCGTCTGGTCGACCTGGGTCTCGATTACCTTTCGCTCGATCGCGCCGGTGCCACGCTCTCCACGGGTGAGCGCCAGCGCGTGCAACTCGCCCGCGTGGTGCGCAACCGATCGACAGGCGTGCTCTATGTGCTGGACGAGCCCTCAATTGGCTTGCATCCTGCCAATGTCGACGGCTTGGTGGGCGTAATGCGCGACCTGGTGGATGACGGCAATACCGTGGTTGTTGTCGACCACGATACACGTGTGCTGGCGGAGGCTGATTATCTGGTCGAGATGGGCCCCGTTGCCGGAGCAGGCGGCGGCAACGTAATCGCCGCTGGTACGGTAGACGAGGTCGAGCAATCGCAGGACAGCCGTATCGCGCCGTTTTTGCGCGCCGAGCCCAAGCGCTTGCGTCCGCAGGTGACTGACGACGAAATGTTCGACCAGGGCCATATCCGCATGGCAACCGATGCCATCCATACCGTAAAACCGCTCGAAGTCGATATCCCGCGCGGCCGCCTTGTCGCGGTGACGGGCGTTTCGGGCTCGGGCAAGACGACGTTGGTGCTCGAGACGCTCATTCCGGCGCTTAAGGCCCAGGCAGCTGGCGAGCGCCTGCCAAGACACGTGCGTTGGGTCGATGCCGAAGGCATTGCTCGTGCCAACCTGATTGACGCCACGCCCATCGGCGCCAACGTGCGCTCGACGGTCGCAACCTATGCCGACATCCATGATGAGCTGCGCCGCGCCTTTGCCCGTACGCCCGAGGCCAAGGCGGCTGGCTACAAGGCGGGTGCCTTTAGCTATAACACTGGCGCCTTGCGCTGTCCTACGTGCGACGGCACGGGATCGATATCGCTCGACGTGCAGTTTTTGCCCGACGTCGAGATTGTCTGCCCGGCATGTCGCGGTTCGCGTTATGCAGACGTGGCTTCGCGTATCCATCGCGAGGGCAAGGACGGGAGCTTGCTGACGTTGCCGCAGCTCATGGACATGAGTGTGGACGAGGCCATCGATGCCACACTGGGACTCAAGAAGGTTCAGGCGCGCTTGCAGACCTTACACGACCTGGGCTTGGGCTATCTCACACTTGGCGAGCCCACACCGGCGCTCTCGGGCGGCGAGGCGCAGCGTCTTAAGCTCGCGAGCGAGATGGGCCGCGTGCAGGATGATGCCGTATTCGTATTTGACGAGCCCACGATCGGCCTGCATCCGCTCGATGTTCAGGTACTGCTGAGTGTGTTCGACGGCCTTGTTGCCAAGGGCGCCACAGTTATCGTGATCGAACACGATCTCGACCTTATCCGCAATGCCGATTACGTGATCGACATGGGCCCGGGCGGTGGCGACGCGGGCGGGCAAATCGTCTGCGCCGGCACGCCGGCGGATATCGCGGCCTGCCCCAAGAGCATTACCGGACGCTACCTATAGACAAAGAGGCAAAGGGACAGCCCCTTTGCCTCTTTGATGCCTATTTCGCGCATTGAGCCGCGAGATAGTCGCGAAAGAATGGCAATTCAAATGCGACGAGCCCTCGTCCTCGTTCCCCGATGATGCCGGCATCTATCATGCGACGTCGGTAGCGGGAGACCTGCTGCGGCGAACGCTTAAGGCGTTCGACAAGGTCAGCGGTGGTGGACTCTTCCTCGTCATCGAGCATGGCGATTAGGAATCGCTTGTCCTCTGCAGTGAGTTCCCGATAGGTTGCCGCGAGGATTCGGTCGTCCATCTCATCGCGCGCGATTTTGATTCCCAGGTCAAAGTCGCGTGACGAGATTTCCTTCGAATCGCTTGTGAGATCCCAGGCACGGTAGCCTACGAGTTGCAATAGGAAGGGAAAACCAGAGATTGAGCGAACGGCTCTATCGATTCCCTCAGCATCTGCCAGGCGATCGTTTTCCTGGATTGTGCGAATTAGGGCCTCGCGCACGTCATAGTCGGCAATGCGACCCAGATGATATTGTTGGGCGCGGCGAAGGAACGAGACCGTCTTGTGGTTCAGTAGCGTCGAGACGTTGTTGGGAAGTCCCGCCATGAGCAGGGCGACGCGTTTCCCATCGGTCACAAAGTGCTGGTACGTCGCTGCGAGCTGAATCATCTCGTCAAGTGTCGGGTCCACCTCGTCAACCGTGACGAGCAGACCGGTGCCCGCCTCGTTGAGCTGGTCGATGATGTCGCTCATGCGATAACGCCAGGTTGAGGCATCGTGAACGCGATTGACCTCGATGCTGCCGAGCGGTGCAATTCCGAGACCGGTGACTTCGAAGTGGTTGGACGAGTCGATGAGATGACTGGCAGCACGTTTCGCCCCGAACTCGATTTCCTCAAGCATTCCCGGGAGCGCGGTCGTCTTTACGGCTATCCAGCCGTGGGATTCCGCCCTTGTCGCGAGCGACGACATGAGAGCGGTTTTACCGGTTCCACGCGCGCCTGAGAAGATCGAGGTCAATTCTGGGCGCCTGCGCTGACTCAAGAAGGCACGGTCCAAATCCCGAATAATCTGTTGTCTGCCAGCGAGATGGGCAGGAACCTCACCAAAACTGGGGGTAAACGGGTTCTCGAGATATTCCACGTAGCTCTCCTTTCACACCGCCGTTTAACTTCATTTTACTTTAGTTAATTCTGATTAAAAGTGAGGGCTCTTTATCTAGAACAACAATTAGGCGTGTGTGCCATCGGCGTGGCGCTTGAATGTGACAAAGGGACAGTTCCTTTGTCACATTCCCGGAAAGCCTGTTTGGCGCAGGGCCTCGTAGAGGACGATGGCGGCGCTGTTGGAGAGGTTGAGTGCACTGATGCGGTAGTCTTCGGGGTTGATGAAGTTGCCGCAGATATCCTGTTGCAGGATGGCATCGTGGCTGTCCTCGGTATGTCCGAGCGACTCCTCGTGGGCCTCCCAAATCTCGGCGTTGTCGAGCGAGTCGCAATCGCGCAGCATGGGGATGCGCTCACAGCGCTCGGGCGCCGCAGCGAGCAGCCCCTCGGGAATGCCCGAGCTCTCGCTGCCAAAGACTAAGAAGTCGCCGTTGCGGTAGGTGCTTTGCGCATAGGTGCGGCGCGCCTTTTTAGTTAGCAGGTGCAGTCGCTCGTCGGCGGGGGAGAGACCGTTGCGTGAAAGGAAATCCTCCCAGCCGGCATACGTCGTCACGTCCAAGTTTTGCCAGTAACCCAGGCCGGCACGACGCACCGTCTTGTCGTCGAGCGAAAAGCCCAGGGGCTCAACCAGGTGTAGACGGGTTCCCGTGACCACGCAGGTGCGGCCGATGTTGCCCGTATTGGCGGGGATCTCGGGCGCGTGCAGCACGATATTGAACATGAATCTCCTTGGCTCAGAACGAAAAACCACCACGAAGGGGACAGGCACCTTCGTGGTGGTTTGTGGCGGTTACGTAGCGGGCGGACAAATCCGCCTCGATAAACCTAGGCGCGGTGCCAGTCGGTCAGGCAGGCATCGAGGGCGGCGATGAGCGCGTCCTTGTCCATGTGACGGCCGATAATGCACAGGCTCGTCATGCGGTCGCCCGTCTCGTCATCCCAAATCTGCATGATCTCGGGGTTCTCGTCGATAATCTTCTGCTTCTCGCCCTCGGGCGCGGAATCGACGAACAGGCCGTTCTCCATCAGGCGCATCTGGTGGCCGGCCTGCTCAAACATGTAGCACATGTCCGGGTCGCCGGTCTGCCACAGTGGGCCCTTGACGCGGATGACCTCGTCGGGCCACTCCTGCTCGACAAAGTCGGTGAACTTCTGCAGGTCAAACGGCTTGCGACGCGAGTACACAAAGGTCTCGATGTCGTACTCCAGCACCTCGGGGTCGTCGTGCTCCTCGGGATGCTCCATGGCCTCGATCCAGGCGGCGGAGTTGTAGGCGCGCATAAAATCGAAGCGGTCGGTATCGAGCAGCTCCTCCATGGGGACCTCACCGTTTTGAGCCTCGACGATCACGGCATCCTTCTGCAGGCTGCGCACGATGGCCTTGAGCTCGGCGATCTGCTCGGGGGTGACGGTGTCGGTCTTGTTGAGGATCAGCGTGGAGCAGAACTCGATCTGCTGGATCAGCAGGCTCTCGATGTCGTCCTCGTCGATATCTTCGGCCAGCAGGTCGCGACCGCCGTTGAACTCGTCGTACATGCGGGCGCAGTCGACCACGGCAACGATGTTGTCGAGCGCGAGCTTGGGCTCGCCGCCCACCTTGGCCTCGTCGCAGAAGCTCGAGATGGTGTAGGCGATGGGGATAGGCTCGCAGATGCCCGAGGCCTCGATAATGATGTAGTCGAAGTTGCCCGAATCGGCGATGCCCTGCAGCTGGTTGGCGAGGTCGTCCGAAAGCGTGCAGCAGATGCAGCCGTTAGTGAGCGGGATGAGGTCATCGGTCTCGGAAAGGCCGCCGTCGGCGATGAGGCTGGCGTCGACGTTGATCTCGCCGATATCGTTGACGATGACGGCAGCGCGAATGCCGCCGTCGTTGGCGAGAATGTGGTTGAGCAGCGTAGTCTTGCCGGCACCGAGGTATCCGGTAAGCATGATGATCTTCACGGGTTTGTTGGGCATGTGCCCTCCTTTGTTAGACATGGCTTACAGTTGAATCATATGCCAAACGCTCGCTTTTATACCCACGAGTCGGCAAATAACACAGGCTACTCCCAGGCTCCCCATACATCGGGGCAGTAGCCGACGGTCGCCTTTTTGCCGTTGCGCACGATGGGCTCAGCCAGTACTTGCTGGTTTTCGAGCAGTTTGTCGAAGCGCTGGCTGGGCGTGAGGTGCTGGATGAGCGCGAGCGTCTCCTCGTCTTTGGCTTTGGGGTTGAGCAATTTATCGATGCCGCCGACCGCCTGCATGACGCTCGTAAGCTCGCCCTTGCTCATCTCCTTTTCCTTAAGGTCGATAAACTGCACCTTAATGCGGCGTTCTTTAAAGAAGCGCTGAGCCTTCTTGGTGTCGAACGACTTCTTTGTACCGAAGATTTGGATATTCACTATGTCCTGCCGTTCTAACGAATAAAGTTGGTGCGCTCGCGATCGGCCTCGGGTGCATCGATGCCGGCGGCCTTGCCTGCCTCGATGCAGCGCAGAAGCCAGGCCATGTTCTTGCCGATGTTGCGCATGGTGGCTAGACCCTCGGCGTCTTGGGCGGCCTCGCCCGGCATGGCGCCAAAGACGTTGTTCCAGTACGTGGAGGCGACCACGGGCATCTGGTTGATAGTGAAGTACTTGTTGAGCACATCGAAGGTGGTCGACGTGCCGCCGCGACGGGCGACGGCAACGGCAGCGCCCGGCTTGTGGGCAAAGGCCTTGCTGCCCGCATAGAATGCGCGGTCGAGCGCCGACAGAATGCGACCGCTGGGGTGCGCATAGTAGACGGGGGAGCCAAAGACAAAGCCGTCTGCCTGCTCGGCGGCGGCGATGAGCTCGTTCACCACGTCGTCGTCAAAGGTGCAGCGACCGCCAAGCTTGCCGCACTGACCGCAGCCGATGCAGTCGCGGATGGGCTTGGCGCCCAGTTGGAATGCCTCGCTGTCGATGCCCTCGGCTTTAAGTTGCTCGGCGACTTTGGCGAGCGCGCGAGCGGTGTTGCCGTTTGCCTTGGGGCTGCCATTGACCAAAAGAACCTTCATCACAAAC
The DNA here is from genome assembly GCA_902478545.1 of uncultured Collinsella sp. Classification (GTDB taxonomy): domain Bacteria; phylum Actinomycetota; class Coriobacteriia; order Coriobacteriales; family Coriobacteriaceae; genus Collinsella. The sequence goes on along the minus strand of CABSLA010000001.1, from coordinate 98,947 downwards.
TCCCTCTGCTGTTGGTGACTTCTGCAGAGGATTATCGCACGATGGGGGAGGCGGTGCGGGCGTGGTGCTAATCCAGTTTGGTACCTGGCACCTGCACGGCTTTCCCGAGCAACACTTTGAGCTCGTTCAAAATGGAAACGGGCTGTCGGTCGACAGTATCCAGATGAAGCGTGGCCACGCGAAGGGGCGGCTGATATTCAAACGAGCCAAAGAGCACGGGAGAGCCCAGGAACCGCTCGATTTCCTTTGCGATCGCGTCGGTCTCTTCGGGATCGAATTCGTCGAAAAGCGCCACGAACATCGGTCCGGTCGAGCGGAACAGACGACCCTTACCGCGCGAACAATCCATGAGGCAGGCGGCGCTCTCCGCCAAAACGCGGTCGCCTGCATCAAAGCCAAAGCGGGCATTGACCTGAGCGATATCGTCGATTTTAATGGCGACCAAGCCCGCCTTGCGCGCGACGCGACGCATTTCGCCAATGGCGTTGACCAGGGCGTGGATGTCGCCCAGGCCGGTCACGGAATCGGTCGTATCTGCCAAGCTGCGGTTGATAATCATGCCCACGTACATGTTGGGCTCGGTATCGGTGCCGTCCAAGCGGTAGCCCGTGCAGTCGCAAAGCACGTATGCTTCGGTGGCATCCATCACGCGATACTGCATGTAGTGGAAGTGCCACGTACCGTTTATCACCATGTCGAGCTCGGCGCGTACGTTGTCGCGGTCCTCGGGGTGAACGCGGGCAAGCCACAAGTCGAGTGAGTTGTAGGGATGCTGGGAGGGCAGGTCAAAATCGCGTACGGCATTAACCGACCATTGTGATTCGCCCGTATCGAGATTGAGGATAAACGGATAGCGCGTCTCGGAGCTCATAGAGATCGCTTGGAATACGCGGTCGTTGCACGGAAGCTGCTCGGCAATTGGGTGTGGCGGCGCGTCATTGTCTTTCGGTTGCTGCACACGATGCATAAGCTTATAGCGATACATCTTGCGATCGGCATCCATCGTCATCTGGCGACGCGTGTCGCCGGCAAGTGGATTGACGCGCGAGCAGCCAAAGCTAAAGCTAGCGATCATGGGCGCCTTGCCACCTGAGCTCGCCTCGATCAGCCCGGCACGTACCTGCTCCAAGCGCTGCTCGAGTTCAGTCTCGTTTGCAGAGAGCGAGATAAGCACAAACTCGTCTCCACCGATACGGAACAGCATCTCATCGTGCTCCATGGTTTCGGAGAGCGTGCGACAGATGCTCAGAATATAGCGATTGCCTTCGGCGTGGCCAAACCTATCATTGCAATGCTTGAGATGGTCGATGTCAATATAGGCGCAGGTGAAGGGGTCGCCTTTGCGCCAGAGCTGCTCGACGTGACGGTCGAGTCCGCCACGGTTGTCCAAGTTGGTGAGCGGATCGATATAGGCGTTGCACTCAAGCAGCTGGCGCTCTTGTTGCAGGATGGCATGCGTCTTTTGCAGTTGCTCACCAACGGCGCGTAGCTCAGCAGGCAGCACGGAAACATCGAGTTCGGCGGTCGAGACACCATTCGCAAGTCGCTGAAGATAGGCAATAATCGATTGCTCGCCCAAGCGATATGACTCGTTCATGATGAATAACCTCCTTGGGCAGAACAACGGTTTGTATCATATCCCCAATTCGGTTTGAATTGGGGATATAAGTTAGCTAATGGAGACAAATGTCCCCTTCGGCGGTGGTGTTTTGCGCGCGAGCGTATCAGTTGTTTTTGCCACCATCGAGCAATGCCTCAAAATCATTCGCCGGCATGGGGCGGTAGTAGAGGAAGCCCTGAGCGTAGCGGGCGCCCATGTGGCGTAGTATGTTTGCCTGCTCATTTGTCTCGACGCCTTCGACCACGACGGGCAGATGGAGCGACTGCGCCATCTCGAGCATCGATGACACGATCTGCGCGCTGCGGCCTTGATCGCGGTCGGTGGGCACAAAGGTGCGGTCGAGCTTGATGACGTCGACGTTGACGTTCTTGAGCATCGCGAGCGTGGACTGGCCGGTGCCAAAATCGTCCATATAGGTCGAGAAGCCGCGGGTGTGCAGGTCGGCTGTCAGTTTGTCCACGGCCTCGGACTCCCCCGTATAAGCCGTCTCGGTGATCTCGATACGCATGAGCTCGGGCGGTAGGTTGTATTGGGCGGCGAGCGCCCCCATATGTTCGGCAACGTCGCAGGCAAGGATATCCACGCGCGACACATTAAGCGAGACCGGAACCACGCGAAGTCCTCGATCGATGCGCCCGCGCAGCCACGAGGCGACACCCTGCCAAATGTACTTGTCGAGCGTCACCACAAAGCCGCTTTCCTCGAGTGCGGGGATAAACGTTGCGGGCGAAATGAGAGAGCCGTCCTTGTCAATCCAGCGGGTGAGTGCTTCGGCGCCAATGATCTCGCCGGTTTCCATATCAACCTGGGGCTGCAGGTAGTAGGTGATGCGGTCGTTTGAGAGCGCATACTGGAACTCGGTGAGGGTGCGGTGAAACGCCACCTCGCGCTTGTATTCCTCGGGGCGAAAGACGGCGATGCGATCCTTAAAATCGTTTTTGGCGCGCCGATTGGTAAACATGGCCTTGGCCTGCGCGTCGATGGTGATTTCCTCGTTGGGGCCGATGGGGCAAACGCCCATGGACGGCCAGAAACCCACGCCGTCATCATGCTTGGCCACGGCGGCGCGAACGCGGTTATAGATTTGATGGACGGTGTTGTGCTCAAAGGGGATGAGAATGCAAAAGTCGTCTTGGCCCCAGTATCCTGCGACGCCCATCTCGGCATTCTCGATGTCTTTGAGGACCGTGCCCACATCGGCGAGCACGCGGTCGCCCTCGGCCTGTCCGTGCCATTCGTTGAACAGTCGCATATGACCCATGTCGACGGTGGCGATACACCAAGCGGCGTCGCGCCTTGTCTTAAGAAATGCGTTGGCACGCCGCATAAACTCGCTGGGTCGATAGAGGCCCGTGAGCGTATCGATGCGTTCGGCGACGGCGCTTTTACGCTCAATCTCGGGTATGGGGAGGCTGTCGTTGGGTGCAAGCCCGCCGGCGGCGCGAAGACGACGGTCGAGTTCGCCTAAAACAGCGGTCGCTTGATTGATTAAGCGCTCGTAAAAGGCCGGGACGACAAGACAGACGGGGGTAATGGTGTCGTTCGCGATTCGAACAGGAGCGAAAACGGCCTCTTTAAGATGATGGGTCAGTTGCTCGAATGCCTCGTGGTCCAGATCGTTGCTGAGCACGACGAACTGGGCGTTTCGCGAGCGGAAGACGCGACTTCTGCCGCGGGTGATCGATAGCATGCGGCCTGCGTATTCGGCGAGCATGTTGTCGACAGCCTCGGCCCCGTAGAGCTCGTTGAACTTTGCCGTGCCACAAACGCGGACCGCTATAAGCCCCGTCTCGCAACGGTCGCGACGGCAGGCATCGATAGCGTTGATCAGCATACGCTGCGTTCCGAGGCCCGTGGCGGCGTCGACGGTCTCGGCGAGTGAGTGGTTAACAAGTTCGCCGACATAGAGCGAGGGGGTATTTCCGTCGCCGTCGATGCGAAACCCGCGAGCGCGGCAGAGGACGTAGTCGCCCGCGGCATTGCGCATGCGGTACTGCATGACGCGGCGGTGTTTGGAGCCATTATAGATTTGGTCGATGTCGTTGATGTAGGCCTCAAGGTCATCGGGGTGGACGCGCGTTTTCCAGTAATCGTGGCAGTTGTCTACATGCTCAGAAGGAAGACCGAGATCGCGCAGGGCGCCTTGTGACCATAGGGTGCGATGTTTGTCCAAGTTCTCGATAAAGCAATAACGGCCTTCGTTGAGCATCGAAAAGGCGTCAAAAACGCGATCGCTTATTTCGAAGTCGTCGGTGTGGACTTGCGCGATATTGCGTCGATCAAGATGCATGGCATGGCGTAGCTTGTAGTCGTACATGCGATGGTCGGCATCGAGTGTCATGCGATTGGAGACTTCACCCAGGGCGGGGTCGGCGTGCGACACTCCGTAGCTAAACGAGTGGGGCATCTCGGAATCGTTGTTTTTGAGTAGGACCGTTCGGCAGTGTTCCAGGCGCTCGGCGAGGTCGTCCTCGGTCGCAATCGTAGACAGGATGGCAAACTCGTCGCCGCCTATGCGAAACGCCGCCTCGTCCACTTTCATATACAGCTTGAGATAGAGACTTACCTGCAAGATATAGCGGTTGCCCTCGTCATGCCCAAAGACGTCGTTGCAGTGCTTAAGGTTATCGATGTCGATAAACGCCATGGTCACGGGCAGTTCCTGCTCCCAGATTTCCTCTAGGGAATGGGCAAAGCCGCCGCGGTTGCCAAGTCCGGTGAGCTGGTCGGTAAAGGCCGTCCTAATCAGATCATCCTGACGCTCGAGAAGGTCACGGACGGTCTTTTCGAGCGTTTCGGTGTAATTGCTGGCGGTGTCCATGTTGTAAGCGGCTTTCTGAGGTCGGGGCGGATGGCGTCGGGCGAGCTCGTAGTGTACACGCGTCGTTGCTCGGCGCCTTGCGTGTATCCAGGCCCCCGCCTTGCTGCGTTGTTGAGTTGCTTTGCCGGCTAATGTTCGCTGTTGATAACAGCTGAGTAGTATAGACAACAGTGCACAATTATATATGGGCGCACATGCTGTGGGCGGCTATTATTCGCCAAACGGCAACGCCTGGGTGCGCATGAAAAATGCGACTGAGTCGATATATGTTGACGGGTATACTTGTCCCGTTTTAAAACGCAGGAACGGAGATGGTCACATGGCACAGCCGGATACGACGCGCACGGTGGGGCTTGCGCTCGAGGGAGGCGGCTACCGCGGTATGTATACGGCGGGCGTGCTCGACGTTTGGATGGAGCGCGGTTTGACCTGCGACCATATGGTGGGTGTCTCGGCGGGCGCGGCGTTTGGCTACAACTTTAAATCGCGCCAGATCGGCCGTGCCATTCGTTACAACAAGGCCTATTGCGCCGACAAGCGCTATGCGAGCGTGACCAGCTGGCTGCGAACCGGCGATATGTTCAATGCCGATTTTGCCTATCACGAGGTGCCTATCGAGCGCGATCCCATCGACTTGGAGGCGTATCGCGCCTGCCCCATGCGATTTACGTGCGTGTGTACCGATATCGAGACGGGCAAGGCCGTCTACCACGATCTACCGTATGGCGACGAGCGCGATATCGAGTGGATCCGGGCGTCGTCTGCCATTCCTGTGGCGACGCGTCCCGTTGCTATTGACGGGCATAAGTATCTGGATGGTGGCGTGGCTGATTCTATTCCCAGCGCATGGCTGTTTGCGCAGGGGTATGACCGCAATATCGTGGTACTCACGCAGCCGGCGGGCTTTGTGAAGCAGCCCAACAGCGTGATGCCCATGCTGCGGCGCGTGTTCCGTCACTATCCGGAGTTTGTTGCAGCGCTTGAGCATCGGCATGAGGTCTACAATGCCACGCTCGATGACCTGGCACGTCGAGAGGCTGCCGGGGAAATCTTTGTGGTGCGGCCGAGCGAATCGGTGAAGGTGCCGTCGCTGTGCCGCGAACCGGATGAGCTCGAGCGCATCTACCAGGTCGGCCGCCACGATGCAGAGGCGACTTTGCCGGCGTTGGAAGCGTATCTGGCGGGGTAAGGGTCGCATACGGAAAGCGCATCCCGGAATGGAGGCCCAAACTGGGATGCGCTTTCCATTGCTGAAGATATGAGGCTGCGAATCAGCTGTTCGGCCTATGCCTATGCCTGCTGCCAGGTGTCGACAAGGTCCTTGGCTGCGGCATGGGGGTCGTCGGCGCTGCAGACGGCGCTTACCACAAAGAAGCCGTCGACGCCGGTGGCCTTAAGCTGCGGCAAGTCGGCCGTCTTAACGCCGCCGCCCACCACGATGGGCACGGGGCTTGCCGCGTGGAGTGCGGCAAGGTCCTCAAAGCTCTTGGTGATGATAGAGCCGTCGGCCGCGCGTCCGCAGTCGCGCTTGGTCTCGGTCTCGTGGAGCGGGCCGATGCCCAGGTAGTCGACCAGGCTCATGTCGGCGGTCTTGACGTACTCGAGCATCTCCTCGCAACGGGCCGAAAGGCCCACAATGGCATCGGGGCCCAGCAGCTTGCGGCAGACCTCGACGGGAATGTCGCTCTGGCCTACGTGCACGCCATCGACGGCAATGCCCTGCTCGCGCGCGGCAAGCACACAGTCCAGACGGTCATCGATTAACAGGGCGACCTGACCGGTCTTGCCGGCCTGTGCGATTGCCTGCGCGGCGTCGTCGGTCAGCGCAATGATCTCGCGGGCGCTTGCCACCTTGGAGCGCACCTGGATGCAGGTAAAGCCGGCGTCGAGTGCCTGGGCCACCACATCGCCCACGGGGCGTCCGAGGGTGTTTTCGGGGCCGAGTACCAGATAGGCCGAGATATCAAGGTTGTCGCGGATGCTCATTGTGCTTCCTCCTGCTTTTTGATCTGTGCTTCCATGCGCTTGAGTTTGCCGGTCATGGTGTCGGTAAATCCGGGTCGAATATCGGCTTTGAGCACGACTTCGGTGCGGATGCCCTTGCTCGCCAACACAAAGGTCGCGTCGCGCACGACCTGCATGACCTCGTCCCAGTCGCCCTCGATCTCGGTGAACATCGAGGTGGTGCGGTTGGGAAGGCCGCTCTCGCGAATGACGCGCACGACCTCGGCGACCTCGGCGGACAGCTCGTCGCCGGTGCCGCATGGGGCGATGGCCACGGCGACGAGCGTGTTCATGCCGGCATTGGTTGCGGGTTCGGACATGGCTTATGCCTCCTCGAGCTCGAGTCGGTTGTCGGCAATATCCTGGGCGGTTGCGCGGTAGAGCTCGTCGATAAAGGCGACCTTAAAGCTTGCCGGGGCATCGGCGACGGCGGCGGCACGCGTGCCGGCAACGTTGTAGACGGCGGTGCCGCAGACTGCTGCCGTAAACGGATCGGTAGCACAGGCGTACACGGCCAGCACGCCGCCCTGCGAGCAACCGCAGCCGGTGATCTTGGACATGAGCGGGCTGCCGCCGTGGGATTTGGCCACGGTCGTGCCGTCGGTAATCAGGTCGACTTCGCCCGAGACCACAACGGCGCCGCCGGTGTAGCGAGCGAGCGCCACGGCGGCATCGCGGGCGGCATCGACCGTGTCGGTGGTATCGACACCGCGCACGCGGCTCAGATCGGCTGCCTCGCCCTCAAGACCCCACAGGCCGGCAAGCGCGATGATCTCGGAGGCGTTGCCGCGCACGATGGCGGGCTTGTACTGCTTGAGCTCGTTTACCAGCTGGGTGCGCAGGCTGCCGATGCCCAGGCCCACCGGGTCGAGCACCCAGGGCTTGCCGGCGTCGTGTGCCGCCTTGGCCGCGCGGGGAATCGTCTGCTCGTAGATGGGGAAGAGCGTGCCCATGTTGAGATAGATGGCGCCGCCGCCGGCAACGAGCGCCTCGCCCTCGTCGGGCAGATAGACCATGGCGGCCGAACCGCCCACGGCGAGCTGCGCGTTGGCGACAAAGTCGATCGTCACCGTGTTGGTGATGGAGCCGGCCATCGGATTGGTGGCTCGAATCTCCTCTACGGCCTTGACCATATGTTGCTTAAGCTGTTCCGAATCAATCACTGCACATGCCTCCTTGGCATAGAAAAGGGGCGCTGTGCATAGACAGCGCCCCTGTAAAGGCGGCATGCTCCCTACGCCAGCATTAACTGACAGGTTCAAAGGATTGGGCCCTATGCCCTCTCAGCCTTGTGGTTTGCACCGCCGGCACTCCCGCATCGAATCTGTTGTTCCCTATACTAGCGCACCTGCCAATATGGGACAGGTTTATTTTGGCAGGTGGCAACAGGGGCGCTGCATTTTCCCAGATAAAACCTGCCAAGATAAACCTGTCCCTTATTGGCAGGTCGTTACAATAGACGGGATAAAGAATGACCGAGGGGACCTTATGATCAAACTTGTGCTGACCGATATGGACGATACGCTGATTCCTGCTGGACACGATGGCGCCAGCGACTGCGCCATCGAGGGCATTCATGCCATGCAGGCGGCGGGCCTGCATTTTGGCCCGGTTTCGGGCCGCCAGCCGTCCGCGATGAGCTGGATGTTCCGCAATCGCTCCGAGTGCTTCTCGACCGGTGCGTTTTGCAACGGCCAGGTGATGTTTGTCGATGGCGAGGCGGTTGCCTCGCGCGCAACTGATAACGATGCCCTTATGCGCCTGGCCGACTACCTGGAGCAAGAGACCGACGATACCTATTTGAAGGTCTACCGTCTGGGTGATGACTTTTGGGACAACGACGCCTATTGCGTGACAAGCGATCCCGAGCGTGTGCGTCACGCCATGGAGTCAGGCGGCAACGCGTGGCTCAAGGGCGAAGAGGCTCCCTGTCGCCCTGTCGTTGACGATGCCCCGGTATACAAGGCGAATATCTGGAGTGCCCGTTCGCGCGAGGAGCTCGCCGAGCTGCGCGAGCGTGTTGCCGCCGAGGTGCCGGAGCTCTCGCTCGTGTTTCCCAACAACCGCGTGCGCCTGTTCGACGTTCTTCCGACCGGCTGGGACAAGGGCTGTGCTGCGCTGGAGCTGGCGCGCGCTTTGGGCCTGACGCCCGACGAGGTGGCCGTATTCGGCGATTCCGATAACGATTTGCCCATGATCGATGCCGTTCCCAATTCCGTTGCAGTCGCCAATGCCAACGAGGCCGTCACGGCTGCCGCGCGCTGGCATATCGGCGCTGCGGCAGATGATGCGGTTGCCGGGGCTCTGCATCAGATTGCCGCCTGCGCCGCGACGGGGGAGATGCCGTCGTTTATGCGTCAGATGGACGCGACGGGTTTCGACGTCACGAACGTCTAGGGAGAAAGCCATGAAGCTCCAGCAGCTCAGATATGTCGTCAAAGTTGCCGAATGCGGCAGCATCACCGAGGCCTCGCGCCGGCTCTTTGTGTCGCAGCCTTCGATTACCGCGTCAATTCGCGATCTCGAAAACGAGATGGGTGTACACATCTTTGAGCGCACCAACAAGGGCGTCATTGTGTCCGAGGAAGGCGAGACCTTCTTGGGCTACGCGCGCCAGGTGCTCGACCAGGCCGACCTGCTCGAGGGCAAGTACAAAGGCACGTCCGAGCAGGTGCCGCACTTTAGTGTGAGCTGCCAGCATTATTCCTTTGCCGTTAATGCGTTTGTCGATGTGATCCGCGAGTTCGATGCCGCGCGCTACGACTTTACCCTGCGCGAGGAGCAGACCCACGAGATTATCGAGGACGTCGCGCATATGAAAAGCGAGCTCGGCATCCTGTATCTGTCGGAGCACAATCGCGAGGTCATCGAGCGCATGCTGGCGGCCAACGAGCTCGTATTCGAAGGACTCTTCTGCGCTACGCCGCATGTCTTTGTGTGCTCCGACCATCCGCTGGCGGGTCGCTCGAGTGTGACGCTCGAGGACTTGGAAGACTACCCGTTCCTGTCCTATGAGCAGGGCAGCTACAACTCGTTTTACTATTCCGAGGAGCTGACCTCGACCTTTGAGCGCCGCAAGAATATCCGCGTGCGCGACCGTGCGACGCTGTTCAACCTAGCTATGGGCCTTAACGGTTACACGGTGTGTTCGGGCGTGATCAGCCATGAACTTAACGGCCCCGGTATTATCTCGATTCCGCTCGATGTAGACGAGTACATGGAGATTGGCATCATCACGCGCAAGAACACGACACTTACGCGCTACGGGCAGGCCTATATCGAAGCGATTCGTCAGCACATCTAGACTGCTGCGTTCTGCGCGGGTCAAATCTCTTTATGGCAGTCCAAACTGATATAGGAAGCATCTATATCAAACTGTTATAAACATATATTTTACGATGTCCATATGAGCGCTCATACTCTGTCCCAGTAAAGCAACCAATGCAAAGGGAGATATCTATGAGCACTTCGATTCAACCGAACGCGCCGTTTCGTGCCGATATCGTCGGCAGTTTTCTTCGTCCGCAGGCTGTAAAGGACGCCCGTGCCGCCTATGTCGCGGGTAAACTCGACGCTTCCGGCCTTAAGGCCGTCGAGGACGAGGCCATCCGCGACTTAGTGGCCAAGCAGAAGGCTGCCGGCCTGCAGGTGATTACCGATGGCGAGTTCCGCCGCAGCTACTGGCACCTCGATTTTATGTGGGGCCTCAACGGCATTGAGCGCCGCGCCTCGCGCACGGGTTATATGTTCCATGACGAGGAGACGACGGCCGACACCGCCGTGGTTACCGGTTCCATTAGCGGCGAGAACCACCCGTTCGTCGAGCATTTTAAGTTCGTCAAGGCGCTTGAGGGGGAGGGCCAGGTCGCACGGCAAACCATTCCGGCGCCGATCCAGACGTTCTCCGAAGTCACGCTCGACCGCTGCGACGGCCAGCAGGAGAGTCTACGCGCCGTCTACAAGACCGACGAAGAGCTCGCCGATGCCATTGCCGCAGCATACCGTACCGTGGTTGCCGACTTGTATGCCGCGGGCTGCCGCAACATCCAATTTGATGACTGCACCTGGGGCATCTATTGCGATACCGACTTTGTGTCCAAGACTGGCATGAGCCCGGTTGACCTGCAAAAGGTGTCCGAGCTGGGCGTGGCGCTCAACAATGCCGCCATCGCGGGCAAGCCTGACGATTTGGTCATCAACACGCACGTGTGCCGCGGCAACTATCATTCCACCTATGCTTTTGAGGGCGGCTACGACCCCATCGCGCCGTACCTGTTCGCACATGAGAACGTCGATGCGTTCTATCTGGAGTTCGACACACCCCGCGCCGGTGGTTTTGAGCCGCTCAAGTACGTTGCCCCCGGCAAGAAGGTGGTGCTGGGACTGATCACTACAAAGGCCGCTGAGCTTGAGGACGAGGACGTTATCGTCGAACGTATTCACGAGGCCGCAAAGTATGTGCCGCTCGAGAACCTGTATCTGTCGCCCCAGTGCGGCTTTGCCAGCTGTGAGATTGGCAACAAGCTGACCGAGGATGAGCAATGGGCAAAGATCGCGCTGGTCAAGCGCGTTGCCGAGCGCGTTTGGAAATAGCGGTAACGTTTGTAGGTGACGGCGCGTGCGAGACATGGTGCATCGCGTACAATGGTCCGGATCGTATCGTTCGGGCAGGTTATCCGATATGCCCGATCGCCCTTCCATTCGAAAGGACTTCCATGTCCCAATCCTCGACGCCCGCCGTCACCGATGCCATCTACGACGCATCGTCGCTCGGCCGCCCGCGCATGTTTTTGCTCGGCCTACAGCACCTGTTTGCCATGTTTGGTGCCACGGTGCTGGTGCCCGTGCTCACCGGTCTCTCGGTTTCGGCAACGCTTTTGTTTGCCGGCTTGGGCACGCTGCTGTTCCACTTCCTGTCGCGCGGTAAGGTGCCGGCATTTTTGGGCTCATCGTTTGCCTTTATTGCCGGTTATGCCGCCATCGCGCCCAACGGCGAGGCCGAGCTTTTGCCCTACGCCTGCCTGGGCGTTGCCTGCGCCGGTCTACTCTATCCGGTACTTGCGGCACTCTTCCGCGCGTTTGGCGCCAAGCGCGTCATGCGCTTCTTTCCGCCGGTAGTGACGGGCCCCATCGTCATTTCCATCGGCCTGATCTTGGCAAGCTCTGCTATCGCCAACTGCCAGACCAACTGGTTTGTTGCTGCTATTGCCGTTGCCGTGATCATCATCTGCAACATTTGGGGTCGCGGCATGGTTAAGATCGTGCCGATCCTGCTGGGCGTCGTGGTGAGCTATGCCGTTGCCGCCGCGTTGGGTGAGGTCGATTTTTCGGGCGTTGCCGCCGCGCCGTGGGTCGGTCTTTCCATCGTGTGGGACAACACCGTGTTTGCACTCTTTGGGCCGCAGTTCGATAGCGGCCTTGCCACGACCGCCATCATCACCATCATGCCGTTGGCCTTTGCAACCATGATCGAGCATATCGGTGATATCTCCGCTATTGGCTCCACCTGCGAGCGTAACTACATTGCCGATCCCGGCCTGCATCGCACGCTGCTCGGCGATGGTCTCGCCACGATCCTGGCTTCGCTCTTTGGCGCTCCGGCCAACACCACGTATGGCGAGAACACCGGCGTGCTCGCTCTGACGCGCGTGTTCGACCCGCGCGTGATTCGCATTGCCGCGTGCTGCGCCATCGTGCTTTCCTTCTGCCCCAAGTTCGCTGCCGTGATCGCCGCCATGCCGCCATGCGTTATCGGCGGCGTGTCGCTCGTACTCTACGGCATGATCAGTGCCGTAGGCGTGCGCAACCTCATTGAGAACCAGGTCGATTTCCAGAACAACCGCAACGTGCTGGTGGCCGCTCTTGTGCTCGTGCTTTCGCTCGGCATCGCGTACAGCACCGCCGGCGCCATCGTGTTGGAGCTGGGCGGCGTGACGATTTCGCTTTCGGGCCTTGCCGTGGGCTCGCTGGTGGGCATTGTGCTCAACGCCATCCTGCCAGGTAATGACTTTGAGTTCGATACTTCCGAGCTTGAGGAGACTGCTGAATAGTAGCTGCGTTCAGCCAAATTAAAAATGGCGTCTATGCGTATGTACGCGTGGGCGCCATTTTTAATGCGTCAGTATCCAGTGGATGCCGCGCGCCATGCGCAGGTCAGTTTGGGCAAAGTGATTGCCGGGGTTGAGCTCCAACGTTGTTGGAACGTCACGCTCGATAAACAGCTCTTCCATCGCGCGCGTATCGTCGAGCACGTGCCGCATCATGCGGTTGGGCGTCTTGGTTTCCTTTTTGCCGAGTGACAGATAGACGGCCTGTGGGTTGCCGGCAAAAGGGGCCGTGCTGGCGCGATCGACAAAGTCGGGAAACCACAACGACCCCGATGCGCTTGCGGCGCGGCTAAAGGCGTCGGTTTGCCAGAGGGACCAGAGCGCGAAGAGGCCCGCGAGCGAGTAGCCGGCAATGCCGCGCCAGGTGGGCGGCTGAGGAAGCGACGACTCGGCCTCTGGGATTATCCAGTTCAACAGCTCATCGAGAAATCCGGATGCCTGACCGCCAAAGGGCTCGGCATCGCGCACGGTTCCGTCGCATCCCCAGGGGCTCAGCTCGCGATTCCAGTTGAGACTGCCAATGCCGACAAGCGTGAAGGGCGGGCAGTTGAGCTCTCGGCAGCGTTCATAAACCTCCGTGCCATCGCCCATGACCACGGGAAGATAGATGACTGGTGCGCTTTCGGCATGCTGTGCATGAACGGTTATCTGCTTTTGATGCGCTTCCATGACGGGCTTCTCTCGGCGTTGTGATATCGACGGCCCCCATTGTCGCACGCCGGCTCATGCAGGTTGGGCTAGACCAAAGACAATCTCGTGCATACCCTGCGGACGCATATGGAAAACGCCACCGCCGGAGGGGAGCTCGGCGGTGGCGTTGTTAAACGGTGCTGGGACTCGGGGCCTTCGCGGGAGCTGCCATGTGCGCAGAGGCGTCTAAGAGCGCTTGCGGCTCGCCATGGTGCCTGCGGCGATAGCGGCTGTTCCCGCAAGGACGGTTGCCACGATGGCCGCACCCGAGGTGTCGCCGGTTGCCGCGAGCACGCCGGTAGTCTTGGCTTTCGTGATTGAAGCCGCAACGGCCTTGGTCGGCTTTGAGCCCTCAGGCTTGGGGTTCTGCTTGGACTCCGCGGGCTTGCTTTCTGCGGGCTTGGTCTCGTCGGGCTTGGGGTCTTCCGGCTTGGCTACCTCGGGAGGTGCGATGACCATGCTCTTGGCGACAGCTTCGTTATAGGGGGAGTCGATCACAGCGTCGCCCGTGCCGATGGCTTGGCCTGCCTCGTAGATGCCGTCACGGAGCTTGCGATAGTCAATGACCTTGCCGCCTTCGGGCGTCTGGATGGCGGCGTTCTCAATCTTGATGGTGCCGATTGTCTTGCCGTCAGCGCTCATGGCACGGGCAAAGATTGCCGCTGTATCTCCTTCGGCCGTTACCTTGCTGCGGATGATCGAGATGACTGCGGGTGTGACGCCCTCGCTGGTCTGGGCGATGATGCCGATGTTCTCGCCTTGGGGCTCGGGGCTCGTCTCACCATCTTGGTTTTCGCTGTAGGGGATGGAGCCGTCGCCGTTCTCGACATAGCGGGCTATGGCCTTGACAACGGAGTCGCTGATGTAGATGTGGCCACCCTCCTCGTTGGGTCGATCGTTTCTGGTGGAGAATGCAGCCGAAACCTCGCCTTCCGCAAACGCGTCCACGGTGGAGCCGTTCTTGACGACGATATCGTCTTGGTAGGTGAAGAGGGCAATGGCGCCACCGTATCTGCCTTTACTTGCGCGGACTGTCACGTTTGCATGATCGAGTGTGATGCCCTTGTGGGCATAGACGCCATATTCAACACCGTTTGCGTTGAGGGAGGCGTTTGTGGCTGCGAGGCTGCCCTTGGCCTCGACGGCGGCGTCTTTCTCGGAGCTCGCCTTGACCTGGCTGCCGTCCGAGATATTGATGTTGCCGCCGCTCCAAATGGCCTCACCATCGGCTGAGCTTGCCTCGACTGTGCCGCCACCCTTGATGGTGAGGTTCTTGTCGGTTCCGATACCCTTGTCCTTGGTAGCCCTGGCGGTGACGGCCCCGCTGTCGTCAATCGTGATATTGCCGTTTGCCCTGATGCCATCCGATACGCCCGTGGCGTTGACGTTGCCCGAACCTTTGATAGCGAGATCGCCCTCGGCGTCGATGGCATCAAATCCAGCGCTCGTGGCGTTGACGGATCCGGCTCCGTCGATGTTGATATTACCCGTGGAGAGGATAGCGTCCTCAGTAGATGTCACGCTGAGCGTGCTGCCCGCGTCGCCTTGGATATTGAGCTCGGCGTTCTCATTCTTGCCATGAGAAGCCTTGATGCCTTCGATCCAGTCGGCAGTGACGATGTTGTTTCCCGAGTAATTCACGTTGAGCTTGCCTGCGGCCTGGATCTCGCCGCCGTTATAGTTGTTGAGCTTCAAGTCGTCGGCGCCGTCCCACGACCAGGTGCCGGTCTCGTCGCCCGCCGCAGTGCCGGCGTTGTATTTGGTTTCGCCGACCTTGACCCATTCCGCCGCGAGCGAGACGCTCGGCATGAGCAGCGAGCTCGCCGTGAGCGCGCACACGGCGCCTACGACGATGCGGCGCGTCACGCGGCGCCAGCTGCCGTGCGCGAGTCCTATGCGACGGCGAACGTCGGGTTCGGCAACATGGGTTCCGGCGGTAGTGTCATTGCGTTTGGGGGTCGTGAACAAGGCTGCCATGGTTGCTCCCGTTCTCATAGGGCCTATACGGCTAGGTTCAGCGTATCTGCTGGATGTTGCCGGCGGTAGTGCCGTTTGGAGGGCAAAATGTCCAAAATCCGGAAGAGGAATAAGCTGCGCACCTACGCGTTGTCGGGCATTAATCACAAAGCGCGGAGCCGCCTGTTGCGACTCCGCTCGCGTGTGCACCATACGAGTGCAAACAGGAAACGCCACCGCCGGAGGGGAGCTCGGCGGTGGCGTTGCTAAACGGTGCGCGGACTAGGCGGCTTTAAAAGTGTCGGTTCGTGTATGAAGGGCGTCTATGAGCGCTTGCGGCTCACCACGGCGCCCGCGGCGATGGCGGCTGTTCCCGCAAGGGCGGCTGCCACGATGGCTGCGCTCGAGGCGTCGCCGGTCGCTGCGAGTTTGCCGGCGATCTTGGCTCCCGTGGCTGCAACTGCAACGGTCTTGGTTGTCTTCGCGCTCTTAGACTTGGAACCCGGCTTGGTCTCGCCGGGCTTTTCCCCGGGTTTGGTCTCTTCGGGAGGCGCGATGACCGTGCTCTTGGCGACAGCTTCGTTATAGGGGGAGTCGATCACAGCGTCGCCCGTGCCGATGGTTTGACCCGCCTCGTAGACGATGCCGTCGCTGAGTTCTTCCTTGTTGCGATAGTCAATGACCTTGCCGCCTTCAGGCGTCTGGATGGTGGCTCCTTCGATTTCGATGGTGCCAATCGCCTTACCATCCGCGCTCATGGCAAGGGCGAAGATTGCCGCCGTGTCTCCCTCGGCCGTGACCTTGCTGCGGAGAATCGAAATGGTTGCGGGCGTGATGCCCTCCTTGGTCTGAGCAAAGATGCCGATGTTCATGCCTCGGGGCTGAGGGTTAGTTTCGCCATCCTGGCCTGCACTGTAGTGGCCGGGGCCGTCGCCGCCGGTCTCGGCATAGCGGGCTATGGCCTTGACAACGGAGTCGCTGATGTAGATATGGCCACCCGCTTCGCCGGAGTAGAAATTACTGGTGGAGATTGCAACCGAGAACCTGCCTTCTGCGAGCGCATCCACAGTCGAGCCGTTCTTGATGACGATGTCGTCCTCATCGGTGAAGAGTGCGCTGACTTCCCCGCCATCTGAGCTTGCGCGGGCCGTCACGGTCGCGCCATCGAGCGTGATGCCCTTGTAGACATAGATGCCATACCCAACGCCACTTGCGTTGAGGGAAGCGTTCGTGACCGTGAGGCTGTTTTTACCGTCGATGGCGGCGTCTTCCTCGGAACTTGCCTTGACCTGGCTGCCATCCGAGATCTCGATGTTGCCGTCGGCCCAAATCGCATTGTCTTTGATAGAGCTTGCCTCTACCTTGCCGCCGCCCTTTATGATGAGGTTCTCGTTAGCATCGATACCCTGATCCTCGGTGGCCTTGGCGGTGACGGTTCCGCTGTTGTCGATCGTGATGTTGCCGTCGGCCCTGATGCCATCCGAATCGCCCGTGGCGTTAACGTTTCCCGAGCCCTTGATGGTGACATCGCCCCCGGCATCGATGGCATCGTGCTCGGTGCTCGTGGCGTTGACAGTGCCAGCGCCGTCGATGTTGATGTTGTCGACGGAAGTGATGGCGTCACGAGAAGATGCCACGTTGAGCGTGCTGGACGCGTCGCCCTGAATATTAAGCTCGGCGTTCTCGTTCGCGCCATCCTTAACCTTGATGCCGCGGCCGTCGTCGTTAGTGACGGTGTTGTTGCCCTCGTAGCTCACGTTGAGCTTGCCCGCTGCCTCGATCGCACCGCAGTTGTAGCCGTTGAGCTTCATATCATCGGCGCCGTCCCATGACCAGGTGCCGGCGGCGTCTCCCGCGGGCCCCGCGGCCGCTTCGTGGCGGACGCCATCGACGTCCACCCACTCCGCCGCGAGCGAGACGCTCGGCATGAGCAGCGAGCTCACCGTGAGCGCGCACACGGCACCCACGACGATGCGGCGCGTCACGCGGCGCCAGCTGCTGTGCGCGAGTCCTATGCGACGGCGAACGTCGGGCTCGACAAAATGGGCTCCAGAGGTTTTGTCATTGCGCTTGGGGGTCGTGAACAAGGCGGCCATGGCTACTCCCATCCTCATAGGGCCTATGCGATTACGCCCAGCATATCTGCAGGATGTAGCCGGCGGTAGTGCCGTTTGGAGGGCAAAATGTCCAAAACTCGGGAAGCAATACATCGCGCGTCCGTGCGTTGCCTGGCTTTAAAAGAAAAGCGCGGAGCCGCTTGGTGCGACTCTGCGCCTTATGGTTTTGCTTTGGCAGGCTGTGCCGTTACGCCACGAAGAAGTAGACGAGGAAGGCAAGGGCTGCGATCCACATGAGCGGCTTGATCTTGGAGGCCTCGCCCTTAAAGAGCGCGACGATCACGTAGGCGATAAAGCCCAGGCCAATGCCGGCAGAGATGGAGTAAGTGAAGGGCACGCCGGCGACAATCATGAACGCCGGGAAACCCTGCGACACGTCGGACCAGTCGATCTCGGAGGCCTCGCTCATCATGAGGTAACCGACGTAGACCAGAGCACCGCAGGTGGCGGCGCTGGAAACGATGGTGACGATGGGGGAGAAGAACGCGGCGAGAATGAACAGCACGCCGGTGGTGACGGAGGTGAGGCCCGTGCGGCCACCGTCGGCAGCGCCAGAGGTGGACTCGACGAAGGTGGTGATGGAGGAGACGCCCATAAAGCCACCGGCGGCAGCGGCCACGGAGTCGACGACCAGGATGGGACGGATGTCCTCGACATTGCCGTCCTCGGTCAAGAACTCGCCCTGCTTGGCGACGGCCATCGCGGTGCCCATGGTGTCGAAGAAGTCACTCATGAGCAGCGAGAACGAGATGACGAGGAGCGCGGGGTCGGTAAGGACCTTGACGATGGCGGGCACGCCGCCGGCGTCGGCGATGGGGCCACCGATGCTCGAGAAGTCGAGCGGGGCGATGATACCGGTCGGAGCCTGGGTCACACCTAGGGGGATACCGGCGATGACGGCGACGACGATGCCGATGAGCAGCGAGCCGGGGACGTTGCGGCAGGCGAGGGCGACCGTCACCAGGATGGAGATGATGCCGACGATGAAGGTGGGGGAGGTGATGTCGCCCAGACCGACGAGTGTACCGGCGCCAGCGGTGATAATGCCGGCATCGCACAGGCCAATCATGGCGATGAACAGGCCCAGACCCACCGAGATGGCGTGACGCAGGACAACCGGGATGGCGTCCATGATGGCCTCGCGCAGGCCACAAAGCACGAGCAGCAAGATGACGATACCCTCGAGGAAGATGACGCTCATGGCCACGTGCCAGTCACCGCCGCAGACGGTGGTGGCGATTCCAGCGATCATCGCGTTGACGCCTAAGCCCGACGCGCAGGCGAGCGGGCGGTTGGCGAAGATGCCCATGCAGATGGTCATGATGCCGGCGCCCAGGCAGGTGGCGCAGGCGAGCGCTCCCGCATCGATGCCGGCGCCCGAGAGCACCGCGGGGTTGACGGCAATGATGTAGGCCATTGCCAGGAACGTTGTCAGTCCAGCGCGAAGTTCGGTCCCGATTGTGGACTTGCGCTCGCTGACGTGAAATAGTTCGTCCATGCATACCCTTTCCTTGTTCGGCCCCGAGTTTAGGCCGATTGACACGAACTCACCCACTATAGCCCCTTTACGACGCTGTTGTTCCTCGCATGTTGATGTTCGGCGCTTTGTAGCAGACGGACGGTATTTTTCGCATGAAAATGTGTGGGTACCGTATACTTAAGCGGTTACAACGACCCCTATGGAGGAACGTATGATTAAAGAGCTCTGCCACGACGAGGCTATTCTGTCCCAGCGTTGCGAGGTCGCGACCGTCGAAGACGAGTCGGTCGCACAGGACCTGATCGATACCATCAAGTCGCTCGACGATGCCGGCTGCCTTGCCGCCAACCAGATCGGCATCACCAAGAAGGTCTGCGTCTACCTGGACGATGCCGGCGAGTCCCATGTGCTCTACAACCCCCGTCTGGTGTTTGGCCTGGGTGCCAGCAAGATGGAGGAGAGCTGCCTGACGCACGAGGAGATCACCAAGTCCACGCGCTACATCAAGTGCAAGGTTGCTTTTGACCAGATCGTCGACGGCAAGATGCGCGAGCGCAAGCAGGACTTCGTCGGCTTCGAGGCACAGATGATCCAGCATATGATCGACCACTGCCTCGGCAAGTTGGTCTAAGGGGATCAAAGCACCGCACCTTGCCGCTCAATCGTCGCTCGCGTACCTTAAGTACGCTTCGCTCCTCTTTCGTGGCAATCTGCGGCACTTTGACCCCTTAGACGACCTGCGGGGTTAACTTGGTTGAGTTTATCCTGCTTGAATAGCCCGGGCGTGACATTGTTGTCATGTCCGGGCTTTTGTGTTTAGCCCCTTTTTGTTTGGAGACAATAACCTTAGCAAGAACGTAAAGCTAGGAGGCGCCATGTGTACGAGCATTCGATTTACCGATAATTCTGGCCACATGTATCTAGGCCGCAACCTCGACTGGAGCTTTGACTATGGCCAACAGGTTCGCGTGATGCCGCGCGGGTTTCACATTCCGTATTCGTTTATCGACGACGCGACAGCGGCACACGCGGTGATCGGTATGTGCATCGATTACAAGAACTACCCTATGTTCTTCGACTGCGGCAACGATGCAGGCCTCGCCGTGGCGGGTCTCAATTTCCCGGGTTATGCCGAGTATGCCGAGGACCCTGTCGACGGCAAGACCAATATCGCAGCCTATGAGTTTCCCCTGTGGGTGGCAGCGACGTTCTCGACGGTCGACGAGGTCGAGGCTGCGCTGCGCGATACGGTGATTGTCGCCAAATCTGCCGGAGAGGGGCTGGGCGTGTCGCTGCTCCATTGGATTATCGGCGACAGCCAGCGCAGCATCGTGGTCGAGATGATGGCTGACGGCCTGCATGTATACGACGATCCGGTCGACACCCTTGCCAATCAGCCCACCTTCCCGTGGCACATGGAAAACCTGCGCACCTATATCACCGCCACAAGCGATTTTCCGCAGACGGCGACATGGCGTGGCGCCGAGCTTAAGCCTTATGGTGCGGGTGCCGGCATGCGCGGTATTCCGGGTGACTGCTATTCGCCGAGCCGTTTTGTAAAGGCGGCGTACCTCAATGCCAATTACCCGCAAAAGGAGAGCGAGACCGAAAACGTCGTTCGCATGTTCCGCTCGCTCGAGGGCGTGGTGATGATCGAGGGAGCGTCCAGGATGGGCGATGGCAAGTTCGAGAAGACTATCTACACCGGATGCTTTAGCGCGCGCACGGGCAATTATTACTACGCGATGTATGGGGATCCGTCGATTCGCTACGTGAGCCTGATGGATGCCGAGGGCGCGAGCCCCGATAGGCTCGTGGTTCCCGAGCCGCGCCGTTCGTAGCTCACTGGTCCGTTGCGACATAAAACGGCCTCGCACCTCTTATGAGATGCGAGGCCGTTGTCGTCAATGGCTGGTGGCGTGTTAGAAGTTGGCGTCGTTGAACTGGGTGCTCTCGAGTCCGTCGAGTTGCTGTTCGGGCGTATCGGCGACGCTCTCGAGCAGCTCGGTGGGATCGACGTTCATGCTCTTGCCGGCCTCGTTGCCGTTGACCAAGTCGTCCGAGAAAATGTCGACCTCCATTTCCTCGGCCTCTTCGATCTGAACCTCGAGCGGCACCTGGGTGCGCACAAGTTTGACGGCCGGGCGCATGCGGGCAAAGAGCGGTACGTACTCAATGATGATGGCCGAGTTCTCGAGACCGTACCAGCGTGCCGGGCTTCCGCAGGCGCGGCGGACGGCGTACTTGATGGCCATCACGCGGTGGTCATTGCGGTTGATGTCCGTTTCGGGGGCAAGCATCTTGCGCAGCATGCAAAAGCGGAAGTCACCTACGTTGCCGCGCGTCTCGTAGATGGAGTAGGTGTGATGTTGCGGCGGCAGCTCGCCCGATGCCATCAAGTCGCCGACGATCTGACGCAGATAGGCGTTGACGCGCTGGTTGACCTTAAAGCCCAAGTCCAGGCGCACGCGGAACAAAAAGTCCGTGCCAAAGGTCTCGACGGAATACTCGTGCGTATAGGGTTCGTCGGTAACGTGCACGTTGATGAACCAATATGCCTTGGCGCGCTTGGGGTGCTTGTCCAGGATGGAATAGAGCACGTCGCGGTCGAGTGTGAGCGGGTCGGGGCTGTTGGTGAGAAATACCAGATTGTCGGCGAGCACGGGATAGGTCTCGTCATTGCGCAGGCGATTGAGCTGGTCGATGTACTTGGAGACGGGCAGCAGAATCGTCTGCGTGCGCTCGATGGCGGTGCCGCGACGCCACACATACATAAGGCCAAACAGCAGTGCGGCCAAGAAGATCATCACATAGCCGCCGTCAAAGAACATGGTGAGGCACGAGGCGAAAAAGCACAGCTCAATGGCGCCGAAGAGCAGGGCGAAGACGCAGGCGCCCAGCTTGTGCTTGAGAATGCCGGCGATATAGCTCGTCAAAAGCGTGGTGGTCATAAGCATGGTCACGGTAATGGCGAGGCCGTAGGCACTCTCCATGCGCTCGGAGTTTTGGAACAGCAGCACGATGAAGATGCAGCCGACCCACATGATGTTATTGACGAGTGGAATATAGAGCTGCCCCTTGGTGTCGCTGGGGTAGTGGATGCGCAGGTGCGGCATAAGGTTGAGGCGCGTTGCCTCGGATACCAGCGAGAACGAGCCGGTGATGAGCGCCTGTGAGGCGATGATGGCCGCCACGGCCGAAAGTACGATGGCAAAGGGGCGTAGGGGCTCGGGGAGCATCATATAGAACGGGTTGACGATATCCATCGCGAGCATCTGGGGGTTGGAGTTATTGGCGAGTAGCCAAGCTCCCTGACCCAGATAGTTGAGGATAAGGGCCGCCTTAACAAATGGCCAGGATGCATAGATGTTTGCCTTGCCCACGTGGCCCATGTCCGAGTAGAGTGCCTCGGCACCGGTTGTCGACAGGAAGACAAAGCCGAGCACCATGATGCCCGAATGGTTGATGGGTGAGAACAGGAACATAATGCCGCGGATGGGGTTGAGCGCGCGCAAGATGGACAGGTTGCCGAGCATGTTGAACAGACCGGCGCCTGCCAGGAACAGGAACCACAGCGTCATGAGCGGGCCGAAGAGCTTGCCGATTGACGAGGTGCCGGCGCGCTGCATGGCAAATAGGCCGCAGATAATGATGATGGTGATGATGATGGCGTTGGTCTGGCCGTCGCCCAGCAGCGCATGGCCCCATTCGATGGTGCGCAGACCCTCGATGGCTGTGGTGACCGTGACGGCGGGGGTGAGGATGCCGTCGGCAAGCAGTGCCGCGCCGCCGATCATGGCGGGGAGAATCAGCCATGGTGCCACCTTGCGTACGAGGCTGAACAGGGCGAAGATGCCGCCTTCGTTGTGGTTGTCGGCCTTCATGGCGATTACCACGTACTTGACCGTGGTCACGAGCGTCATGGTCCAGATGACGAGCGAAAGCGCGCCCAGGATCATGTCCTCGCTGACGGTACCGATGCCGCCGTTGTTGGCGACGATCGATTTCATGGTGTACATGGGGCTCGTGCCGATGTCGCCATAGACGACGCCGAGCGTTACGAGCAGCATGCCAGCGGAGAGGGGGATGGCTCCGTGCCCGCCTTGCCCGCGCTGGTCTTGGAGGTTTGCCTCCAGTTTGTTGTGTGCCACGAGGACTCCCTTAGACATCCGGTTATCTGTCTAGGACAAAAAACTTTATGCCGTCTTTATACATACAAGAGCAGTTTGGCACATCGGGTTATTTTAGACAATAATCCTCAGCTGGGGATTATTTATCTACGCAGGTAGCATTTCAAAGCAGGGCATATCCGTTAAATAGCTTGCTGCAATGTGATAACCGCAGATGCGCTCCTGCTTCGAAACTGAAGAGGGGCTTTTAAGCACGTGCCGCCTGGGCGATGCCCGCTTTGGCGCCTGTGCGTTTGCCGGCGAGTTCGCAAAAGATCGCGCCGCCGATGATAAGTGCGGCGCCCATCAGGCGGACCGGTGTTATGGCTTCGCCCAAAAGGACGGCCGAGAACACGACCGCCGAAAGCGGCTCGAGGTAGCCGACGACGGCGACGGTCTGGACTGGCAGCTTGGCGACAGCACTAAAGTAGAGCAGGCAACCGATGCCGGTGTTGACGACGCCGAGCATGACGACGGCGCGCCAATCAATACTGGCGGCGGCACCGGCGGACAGGAATGAGGGAACGCCCTGCGTGATGAGCGTGAGAACTAGTGCGGTCACAAAGGCGGCGCTCACCTGGAGCGTGGAGTTCTCGAGGCCTTCGATGTGTGGCGCACCCTTGCTAGCGATGACCATCAGCGCGTAGCAAAATGCCGAGGCGATGCCGCAGGCGATACCAGCAATGGGCATATTGCCGCCTAGACCTTGCGCTGCAATGAGAAAAGCACCGCAAGCGACGGCGGTAAACCCGGCGATTTTGCCGCCGGTCAATTTCTCGCCAAAGATAAACGGCGAGAGGGCCATGACGATGATGGGGCCGCAGTAATACAGCAGCGAGGATACGCCGACGCCGATCGTCTGGTAGGCTCGGAACAGAAAAATCCAGCTGGCGCCCAGCGCGGCTCCCGAGAGGAGGAGGGCTGCGGCTTCGCGGGGGCGGGATGGCGCCTGCAGCTTATTGCGTTGGGTGATGGCGAGGATGGTGACAAGCGAGAGTGCGCCCAAAAACGTGCGCAGTAGCACGATATCGGAGCTCGGCAGCGCAATGGCAGCGGCGATGATGCCGTTGGAGCCAAACAATAGCAATGCTGCTAAGTACGTAAACAGTCCGTTGTTCATGCGCTGACATCCCCTCTATATCCGAGCATGTTCACTATGGGTGAACTGGCTATAGAAGAAAAGCGAATATAATTCATGGATGACATGACAAAAACTCATGTAAAGGTGGAGGTGTGTCGTGGAAACGAATATTCAAAAGATGCAGGTGCTGCTGGAGACCGTGCGCGCCGGCAGTTTTACGCGCGCCGCTGAGCGCCTAAGCTATTCGCAGTCTGGCGTGAGCCGCATGGTGGCCGACCTTGAGGCGGATTGGGGTTTTAAGGTGCTTGACCGCAGCCGTGAGGGCGTGGTGCTTTCTGCTGACGGGCGGCAGGTCATGCCGGCAGTCGAGGCGTTATGCGAAGAGTTTGGCCGCCTGCAGCGACGCGTGGACGAGATGCGAGGGCTCATGCGCGGCAAGATCTGTATCGGTACGTTTTCGAGTGTGGCGACTCATGTACTGCCGCCGGTGATCGCGCGCTTTCGCGCCGATCATCCGGATGTCGATTACGAGCTGCTGATGGGCGATTACTCAGAGATTGAACAATGGGTGGCTGAGGGTCGTTGTGACCTGGGCTTTATCCCGCGTGAGCCACACGGTGCCGGCATGGCGTCGCGGCCGTTGGTGCAAGACGAGCTGATGGCCGTGGTGCCAGCGGACTCCTCGCTTGCCACCGCGGAGGTCGTTTCCCTTGCCGATTTGGCCAACGAGCAGTTTATTCTGCTGGAACGCGGTAGCGACGACGAGATTACGCCGCTGTTTCGCCGCGCGGGCCTGACGGTGCGCTCTAAGCTGTCGACCTGGGATGATTATGCGATTATGGCCATGGTCGAGGACGGTCTGGGCGTGAGCATTCTTCCGGCGCTCATCTTGCGGCGCTGCCAGTTCGATGTTGCCGTGCGCCCGCTCGAGGGACATCCTCATCGGCAGATCAACGCCATATGCCGCACCGCTGACGTTTCGCTTGCGGCGGCTCGTTTCCTTGAGTATCTCTAAAAGCGCGCACCCGTTGTCCACTTTGGGACAATTCCCGGGGTTCGGTACATTTTCTTGTGAAATTGAACTTTCGGATAATGCGCCGCGCTATACTGCTGCCTAAATTGAACTCTGGTTCAATTCGTGTTCGATAAATTGAACTTTGCCAGCAAGGAGGTTCGTGTGGCCCAAGAGACGTTTAGCGATCGCCTGCGACAGACCATGTCCGATCGTGACGTTCGCCAGTCGGACGTAATCCGCGCATCGGAGATGCTCGGTAAAAAACTCGGCAAAAGTCAGATGAGCCAATATGTGAGCGGCAAGACGATTCCGCGGCGCGATGTGGCAGAGCTGCTCGCCCGCATTTTGGAGGTCGATGTTACCTGGCTGCTTGCCGGTGACGCCGATCAAGGCGAGGCATCATCGCCCCGTAACGTTTCCAAGCCCGAACCCCATCCCTCAGCTCAAATTCCAAGGAGCACCACCATGCGTACTTTTTCTAAATCCACCAAGCTTGATAACGTCCTGTATGATGTGCGCGGTCCCGTCGTCGACGAGGCCGCCCGTATGGAGGACGAGGGCGAGCGCATCCTCAAGCTCAATATCGGCAACCCGGCGCCCTTCGGTTTCCGCACGCCCGACGAGGTCATCAAGGACATGCGCCAGCAGCTGCCCGACTGCGAAGGCTATTCCAACTCGCGCGGCCTGTTCTCTGCGCGCAAGGCGATCATGCAGTATTCGCAGATCAAAGGCCTGCCCAATGTTCAGATGGAGCATATCTACACGGGCAACGGCGTGTCCGAGCTCATTCAGCTTTCGATGAACGCGCTGCTCGACAATGGCGACGAGATTCTGATCCCCAGCCCCGACTATCCGCTTTGGACGGCATGCGCAACCCTTGCCGGCGGCCATCCCGTGCACTATCTGTGCGATGAGCAGGCGGATTGGTATCCCGACCTGGAGGATATGGAGTCCAAGATCACGAGCGCGACCAAGGCCCTCGTCATCATCAATCCCAACAACCCCACGGGCTCGGTCTACCCGCGTGAGGTGCTCGAGGGCATCGTTGAGGTTGCGCGCAGGCACCAGCTCATGATCTTTGCCGACGAGATCTACGATCGTCTGTGCATGGACGGCTACGAGCACGTCTCGATTGCCTCGCTCGCCCCCGACCTGCCCTGCGTCACCTTTAGCGGCCTTTCCAAGTCGCACATGATTGCGGGCTATCGTATTGGCTGGATGGTGCTTTCGGGCAACCAGCGCTGCATGAGCGACTTCATCATGGGCATCAACATGCTCTCCAACATGCGCCTGTGCTCCAACGTGCCGGCTCAGTCGATCGTCCAGACGGCGCTTGGCGGCCATCAGTCGGTTAACGACTATATCCGTCCGGGCGGTCGTGTCTACGAGCAGCGCAACTTTGTGTATGAGGCGCTCAACAAGATTGACGGCATCTCGGTGGTCAAGCCGCGCGCGGCGTTCTATATCTTTCCCAAGATGGATGTTAAGAAGTTCAACATCACCGATGACGAGCAGTTCGCCCTCGACCTGCTGCACGAGAAGAAGATCCTCATCACGCGCGGCGGCGGCTTTAACTGGGCCGAGCCCGATCACTTCCGCATCGTGTACCTGCCGCGCATGGAAGTGCTCAAAGAGTCCCTCGAAGACCTCGCCGACTTCTTTGACCATTACCGTCAGGCGTAACTAGTTCCGCCGTCCTACCGAACGGCGGACCGCTTGACGCTGCGCGAGCCGCATTCACACCAATCTGACGTTCAACTTCAAGGGCGCGACCAGAAGGTCAGCGCCCTTTCGTTTCACGTCACCTTGGTGCAAATGCGGCTCGCTCGCTGTCGTGTGCTCAGCCTGCGTCGTTACCATGGTCCATTAGGGACGGAGGAAAACAGATCATTTTCCTTGACTCGCGGAACTAGATCACGATTCCGCAGCAATGGTCGATTTCGTGCTGGATGATCTCGGCGGTGTAGCCCGAGAAGTTTTTGATGCGGTGAACGAAGTTCTCGTCCAAATACTCAACCTTAATGCGGCGATAGCGGGTACAGGGACGCTCGCCGATCAGCGAGAGGCATCCTTCGCTCGTCTGATAGGCATTGACCTGCTCAAGAATTTGAGGGTTGTACATCAGGAGTGTCCTGCTGCCGTCCTTTACGCAGATGATGCGTTTGCGCACGCCGATCATGTTGGCGGCGAGGCCCACGCACTCGCGCTCATGCTCGTGGAGCGTATCCAGGAGATCCTGCCCGGTTGCGGCATCGTCGGGTCCCGCGTCTTCGGAAGGCAGACGCAAAAAGAACTCGGATTTCATGATGGGCTTAATCATGGCGGGCTCCTCATGTCTCATGCTTTCGTGGGCTTTTAATAATAGCGCGGAAGGAAAGCCGCGCGTCCGCGTTACAATCTTTCGATGTTGGACCATGTTGCCAGACTCGTCGTGTACGGCGTCTGGCGTAAGTCTAGGGCTCATTTTCGCCCTGGACTGTTCCTCTGGGGCGATGCGACTGTCGTTTCAAGAGGAAGGAAATGCATGGGGACCAAATCCCAAAAGCAAACTCAATCACCGTCGACAACCTCGGCAATTCTCGTCGTAATGTATGTTGCAGCTTTTGTTGCTGCGTTTAACGAGAACATCATTAACGTGGCGTTGCACGACATCATGGCGGCCTTTTCGGTGAGTGCCACCACGGCGCAGTGGCTTGTTTCGGGCTACATGATCGTGACGTCGATCTTTACGGCCGTCATGGCCTTTCTTTCCGGTCGTTTCTCGACGCGCAAGCTGCTGTTTTTCGCATGCGGATGCACGGTCGCCGGAGAAGTCCTGTGCCTGGTCGCCCCGTCGTTTACTGTTTTGCTGCCAAGTCGTATTTTGCAGGCTGCGGGATCGGGCATCTTGTTTCCGCTCATGATGAACGTGGTGCTGTCTTGCGCCCCGCGTGAGAAGCTCGGTCTGTACCTGAGTCTGGGCGGTGCCTGCATTACGCTAGGGCCGGCGTTTGGACCTGTGATCAGCGGTCTTATGTGCACGTTGTTTGGCTGGAGAGCGGTGTTCGTAGTGCCGTTGGTGGGCGGCATTGCGGTCGCTGCGGCGGGCGTAAAGCTTGTTCAGAATGTCGGAGAGCGCTCGAACACCACGCTTCATATTCTGTCGGTTGTTTTGCTCGCTGCCAGCATTACGGCATTTGTGTATTCCGTAGGCGAGTTCTCGACCAATCTGATTTCCGGCATCGTGACACTCTTCGCCGCCCTTGTGCTGCTCGGCTTGTTTGCGGCCCGTCAGCTCAAGCTCGAGCATCCGGTGCTTAACGTGCGTCCCATGGCGAGCGTTCGTTTTTGGCCTGCGTGCCTGCTTGTGGTGGTGTCGATGATGACGACGTTCTCGATGAGTGTTTTGTTGCCACTCTATTTTGAAGGTGCCTACGGCATGACCGCACTTGTTGCGGGCCTGCTCATTTTGCCGGCGATTGCCTGCAACGCCGTGACCTCGATTGTGGGCGGACGCGTGATGGACGCCCGTGGCGCATGGCCGCTGCTGCCGGTCGGCTTTGCCCTGATTGCCGTGGGGCAGACTGCAATCTCGATGACGGCGGCAAGCATGAACATCGGCGTCGTCGTGGCGCTGACCGTTGTGGTGTATGCCGGAGTCGGCCTGGTGCTGAGCCCCTCGCAGACGGCCGGCTTGGAGACGCTTCCTGCCGCTGAGCATCCTCACGGAACGGCATTGCTTAACACGTGGAATATGATTGCCGCATCGTTTGGCCCGTCGCTGTTTATCGGTCTGCTCTCGAGTTCTGCTGCGACCGCCGGCGCCGCTGGCGCTGCGACAGACGTTGCCCAGGCGATTGGATTTGCAGCTGCCGTGCGTGTAGCGGCTGTAATTGCCGTGGTCGGGTTCGTGGCGTCGCTGGTGTACGCTCGTCGCGAGTCACACATGTCGCATTAATGTGTGCACATAGATTCTGCAGCTAGATTGGATGGCGACACCATAAACTAATGGACGTTTTGCCGAGAGGCATGAATGTTTAAAGCGCAAAGAGTGCGCGACGGGCCCCGCGAATGGGGCGATGATGCCCGAGAGGGCCAAGAAGGAGTCTCATGTCCGAGAACGAAGAGATCATGAACGAGACCGAGAACGAGACCATGGCTGCCGAGGTCGAGGCAGTCGAGACCGTGGAGACCGAAGCTGCCGAGGTTGAGGCTGCTGACGAGGTTTCCGCCGAGGAGGAGGCCGAGGTTGTCGAGGCCGCCGTTGATTACGATGACGAAGAGCTGATGGACAAGATGCAGAAGGCCGCCCGCCTGCTGCGTAGCCGTCGCTTTGCTATTTCTAAGGAGGAGGAGGCCAAGGCCGAGCGCATGGCGAACATCGAGCGCGCCATCAAGCTTCTTGACCTCAAGCCCAAGATGGAGCAGAAGGAAATGTCCGACCTGCTGGGCATGCGCCTTCGTGAGCTCGATGGCCTGATGGCCGAGGCCGAGGCCGCCGATCTGGTCGGCCGTATCGACGACGCCGAGGGCGATATGCGCAAGATCGTCGTCTTCGCTGCCGAGGATGCCGCTGAGGGCCTGGTCGAGCTTGCCAACAAGAAGGAGAAGCTCCTGCCCGAGCTTTCTTACGAGGAGGCCACCGAGCTGATGGCCGCTCTCGATAAGGTTATCGCTCCGCTTGTCGCCATGGGCCTGGACGAGGACCGCGGTCCTCGCGGCGGCCGTGACGACCGTGGCGGTCGCGGTGGCGATCGCGGCGGCCGTGGCGGCTTTGGTGACCGCGGCGGCCGTGGCGGTGACCGTGGCGGTCGCGGTGGCGATCGCGGCGGCCGTGGCGGCTTTGGTGACCGTGGCGGCGACCGTGGCGGTCGCGGCGGCTTTGGCGGCAACCGTGGTGGCTATGGCGATCGCGGCGGCAACCGTGGTGGCTTCGGCGGTAACCGTGGTAACGACCGCGGCGGTCGTGGTGGCGACCGTGGCGGCCGCAACGGCGGCGGCTTCCGCGGCAACCGTTTTTAGGGGTTACGCGGTTCTACGAACCGCGTAACTAGTTGACGCTGCGCACCGCCCAGGGCGACAATTTGTCATTCAAAAGGCAAGGCATGACCATAAGGTCCATGCCTTGCCTTTTTCATGCCAACTTGTTCGCCCTGGGCGGCGCTCGCTGGCGTTACCAAAACATCGGCGTTCCCACAGTCCAAACCTGCCAAAAAGGGACAGGTTTATTTTGGCCGGTTTTATCTGGGCAAACGTGGTCGTCTATCGCTATGCGTCCGAAAATCCACGCTCGTTTGTCTTCTGCCTACATTTGGAGGAAGAACTCGTGGAGGCGCGTGTCGTCGTCGAGCTCGGGGTGGAAGGTGACACCGAGCTGTTTGTCTTGACGGGCGGCGACGATACGGCCATCGACTTCGGCCAAGGCCTTGGCGTCGCCGTGGACCTCGACGATGCGGGGCGCGCGGATAAACGTCAGCGGCACTTCACCGTCGATGCCGGCTACCTGCCCCTTGGTTCGAAAGCTGCCGAGCTGTCTGCCGTAGGCATTGCGCTCAACGAGCACATCCATGGTTGCCAGGCGCGGTGTCCCCTTATCGTCATGGGCGGCAAGGTCGTGAGCCAGCAGAATCAGGCCGGCGCAGGTGCCCAGGACGGGCATGCCTTCAACGATGCGGGCACGAAGCTCCTCGAGCATACCGAGTTCGGCAAGTAGCTTGCCCTGAACGGTGGACTCGCCGCCGGGGAGGACCAGGCGGTCAAAGTTCTGCTGCAAATCGGCCGCCTGCCTCAGCTCAATACAGTGCACGCCCAGTTCGGATAGTCTTGCCTCGTGCTCGGCAAAAGCGCCTTGGACCGCCAGCACGGCGACCGTCTGGTCTGCATAATCGCTCATGTGCGATCCTTTCTGCCGGACTAGCGCCCGCGCTCCTCCATGATGATCTCGATTTCGTCGGCGTTGATGCCCACCATGGCCTCGCCTAGATCCTCCGAAAGCTCGGCGATGAGCTTGGCGTCGGTGAAGTTGGCCACGGCCTTGACGATGGCGGCTGCGCGCTTGGCGGGGTCGCCGCTCTTAAAGATGCCCGAGCCGACAAAGACGCCTTCGGCGCCCAGCTGCATCATCAGCGCGGCGTCGGCGGGGGTCGCTACACCGCCGGCGGCAAAGTTCACGACGGGGAGCTTGCCTGCGGCGTGGACATCGCGTACCAGCTC
The DNA here is from genome assembly GCA_902478545.1 of uncultured Collinsella sp. Taxonomy (GTDB): domain Bacteria; phylum Actinomycetota; class Coriobacteriia; order Coriobacteriales; family Coriobacteriaceae; genus Collinsella. The sequence continues at coordinate 67,694 of CABSLA010000001.1, read as the reverse complement.
GACCGGAACCTGCAGCTGCTTGGCTACCTCAAAGAGCTCGTCGTCACGCAGGGCGACAACGTCACGGATCTGCTTTTGGATCTTGCGCATGTGGCGCACGGCCTGGACCACGTCGCCCGTGCCCGGCTCGCCCTTGGTGCGAATCATCGTGGCGCCCTCGGCAACACGGCGCAGCGCCTCGCCCAGATCGCGGGCGCCGCAGACAAACGGCACGTCAAACTGGGTCTTGTCGATGTGATAGACGTCATCAGCAGGGGAGAGAACCTCGGACTCGTCGATGTAATCGATCTCGATGGCCTGAAGGACCTGCGCCTCGACAATGTGGCCGATGCGGCACTTGGCCATAACGGGGATGGAGACGGCCTCCTGGATGCCCTTGATCATCTTGGGGTCGCTCATGCGCGAGACGCCGCCTGCGGCACGGATGTCGGCCGGGATACGCTCGAGTGCCATGACGGCGCAGGCGCCTGCCTCCTCGGCGATGCGTGCCTGCTCGGGCGTGGTGACGTCCATGATGACGCCGCCCTTGAGCATCTGCGCGAGCTCTCGATTGAGTTTGACGCGATCGGCCTTGCTGGTCTGTTCTGCCATGGTTGCTCCCTTGGTTGGCATGTGCATTGCTTGACGGAACATCCTATCGGGGAGCTGGGTATGGCGAAATACTCAGTTTTCGAGATAATAACAAGGTCAGACTAATACCAGATTGAATGGCCTAATAAGGTCAGGTGATAGGCTCATGCTTGACTACAATTTGGAAAAACGCGGCGAAGCATCGCTCTATGAATATGTTTACCAGCAAATTCGAGACGATATTGTTGCTGGGCGCATTGCGGCGGGGGAGCATCTTCCGTCTAAGCGCGCCTTTGCCAGCCATCTGGGAATCAGTGTCATTACCATCGAGAATGCATATAGCCAGCTACTTGCCGAGGGCTATATTTGCTCAATGCCGCGTCGTGGCTACTACGCTTGCGAGCTTCCGGATGCACCAGTTTTGCCTTTGGCTACGGGGAGTATCGACCGAGATGCCGTCTCTGTGGGCCCCAGCGCGCATGATGTCAACAGACAGGTCGAGCGATTCGACGCACTTTCTCCTTCCGCTTTGGAGGCGGCGCGGCTTTGGCAAAGCGCGCTACGGGCGACGCTGGCAGCCGAAGACGAACGCGAGATCTTTTCGCCCGCACCGGCACAGGGCACCGCTCGGCTACGACGCGCAATTGCTCACCATCTGCGCGGGACAAGGGGCATGAATATCGATCCTAATAACATTGTTATCGGCGCGGGCGCCCAGCTGCTCGATACCATGTTGGTTCAGTTGCTTGGCGCTGACAAGGTGTATGCCGTTGAGGACCCGGGCTATTTGCGTCTGACGCGCATCTATCAGGCTATGGGCTGCAAAGTTCGACATATCCCGCTGGATGATGAGGGCGTGGACTTGAGCGCTCTGCAGAAAACCGGGACCGATGTCCTTCACCTGATGCCGTCTCACCAATATCCAACCGGCCTGGTGACGAGCATCGCGCGCCGATATGCGCTGCTGAGCTGGGCTGCTGAACGGCCGGGTCGATATCTCATCGAAGATGACTTTGATTGCGAGTTTCGTCTGGCCGGCAAGCCGATTCCCGCGCTCGCGTCGATCGATGCCGCTCAATCGGTCATCTACACCAACACGTTTTCGAAGAGCCTTTCATCGGCGTTGCGTCTAGCGTACATGGTGTTGCCTGATGAGCTAATGGAGCGGTTTAGGCGCAACCTTGGTTTTTACGCCTCGTCGGTGAGTTCTGTTGACCAGGTCGCTTTGGCGCGTTTGCTGGAATCGGGTGATTACGAGCGACATGTGAACCGCGTGCGCGTTCGTGCTCGCGAGGCGCGTGATGGCCTGGCGTCGCTTGTGCGGAAAACGTTTCCAGCAGGGGAGGTCTCGATCGAGCATGCGGACGCGGGCCTTTACTGCACTGTGGTTGCGGAGCGCGGAACGGGCGGAAGCTCTTTTGCGCGGGCTCTCACGCGCTCGGGCATTCCGTTCATCGATATCAGTGACTGTTATTGGTGCGCCGATGGCGCATTTGTTCCTGAAAACTCAACTCAAATTCTTGTCCAGTATGACGACCTGAGTCCGAAAGTGCTTAATACCTTGGAATTGCAGCTAATGGGGGAGCTCTGCAATCTAAGTGAGTAGACTTTTGGCACTTTGGTGACCGGGTCGTTTTGAAACAAGCTATCTACCTGTGGTTTTGAGAAGCAGGATGACTGGCCTGCGCGGCAAGTTCGAAAAAGTCTACTCACTTGCCGCGCAAAGTTCCCGCATGTGAAAAAAATGGGGTTTTCAACAGGGCTTCGTCCAGCTCTTGGCAAGCTTTTGGCCAGTTGGGGAGGGCTGTTGAAAACTTAGCAGTCCGTTCGGCGCCATTTTTGGTGCGTTCGCGCCAATGCGTGACTGGCTGGGGTGAAATTCGTGTTTTCCTGTGCCTATGAAGGATCTAGTTTGTGACATATCGGCTTTTAGGTACTGGCGTCTGCCCCCTCAGGTCCGCGCTTTGTGTCCGCCGCTTCCACGGCCGGAAGAAGACCGGCAGCGATATGACCTCGCCCGTAACCCGACGGCTGCGGTTGTGCTCGGCTTTCCCTTGTATACATTGGTTCGGACGAGAAACAAGCGGACTTGTCCTGCCAGCATTAGGCAGCGGCTCTTTCTTGGTGAGCTTCCCAGGGAATCCGTGCTGGAAACGGAACAAGGATTTTTGGTTACGTCTCCTCTACTGACGGCATTCATCATGTCGCGGCATCTGACGGATCTTCAGCTTCTTTTGGTATTGGCGGAGATGTGTGGCTTGTTTGCGGTGTGCGCTCTGCCGGTGGCACTTGAGGCGGAGCTTACGCGTGCAATTGATTCGGGCGCGATTTCGACAACGTTCGGTTGGGTGCGCTGTCCGTCCGAGGACGGCACCGCTTCATATTTATGGCGTCGAGACGCTTTGGTTTTGGGCAGAGACCTTGACCGTTTTTGTTCAGATGTTTGCGGGATGCGTTACGGCAATAGATTTATGGCGGTATCGCAACTTGTTCCACTGGGCGCCGCGTCGCCTTTTGAGGTCGAGGCGTATTTGTTGCTTGCACTGCCGCGAGCCCTGGGAGGCGAAGGGTTTTGCGGCATAGAGCTCAATGTCGAAGTGACGCTAAGCACAAGTGCTCGAGCGATTGTGGGAAAGTCCCGTGTATATATCGACCTACTTCTTTCTTCGCCGGACGGCAGGCGACAGGTGGCCATTGAATGTCAGGGAAAGGCCTCGCACGGACGCGCAGGGGATGGTTTGCGTGACGCTGACCGCATGACGGCCCTTCAGGCTATGGGCCATGATGTACTTCTCCTGACACACAGACAGATATCCGATGAGGATAGATTCCGCGCCGTCGTTAAGGCCGTATGCAGGATGCTCGATGCTGAATATCGTGATAAAAGCTCAGATGAGCAAAGGGCTGAGACATTACTCCGGTCTGAACTATTCGTTGACTGGACAAAATTGGGAGTAATCGACGGAAAGATGACCGTTAGACGCAAAACAGCTCGATCGTGGACGGCTGCGGTTCTAAGTGAGTAGACTTTTGGCACTTTGGCGACCAGGCCGTTTTGCAACAAGTCATTTAGCTGCGGCTTTATAAAGCAATATGGATGGTGTGCTCGGCAAGTTCCAAAAAGTCTACTCACTTAGTTTTTGACGAGAAGCCGATGCCTAAGGTGGTCCTATTTCAGGGCGTTAACGAGCCCTCGAGACGCAAAAAGGCCCGAACCAATACGGTCCGGGCCTTATAAAAGCTAGAGAATGTCTCTCAGGCGGTTGGCTTAGCCAAAGTAACGCTTGAGCAGGCCGGCGAAAGCCTTGCCGTGGCGAGCCTCGTCGCGTGCCATCTCGTGCACGGTGTCGTGGATGGCATCGAGACCAGCGGCCTTGGCGCGCTTGGCAAGATCGGTCTTGCCGGCGGTGGCGCCGTTCTCGGCCTCAACGCGCATCTCGAGGTTCTTCTTGGTGGAGTCGGTCACGACCTCACCCAGGAGCTCGGCGAACTTGGCGGCGTGCTCGGCCTCCTCGTGGGCAGCCTTCTCCCAGTACAGGCCGATCTCGGGGTAGCCCTCGCGATGAGCGACGCGAGCCATGGCCAGGTACATACCGACCTCGGAGCACTCGCCCTCAAAGTTGGCGCGCAGGTCGGCAACGATGTCCTCGGAGACGCCCTCCATCTTGGCGACGCCCACGACGTGCTCGGCAGCCCACTCGAGCTGGCCCTCCTCCTGCTTCAGGAAACGAGAACCGGGAACGCCGCACTGGGGGCACTTGAAGTCCTCGGGCAGCTGGTCGCCGTCGAACTCTTCCACATAACCGCAAACGGGGCAAACAAACTTCATGATTCGATCCTTTCGATCGATGGCGATTGTGCGCTCGTCCGGTCCCGTAAGGGCCCTCTCCGGACGTGCGTCTTGACGAGTTCTATTATCCATAAATGCAACCAAATGTGAAGCCTATTAGGAATGATTTTTAATAAAACAATTTTGAGATATGAAGATGTTGATTGATTAACGATTGGCATACCGTCTGCGATCTCCGCTGAGTACAATCGGTCGAGCAAATGTTGACCTATCAACAAATGAAGGAGTTTCCTTTATGCATCTAGCCCGTCGTGCCTGGTGCCGAACATATCAGACGGTTTTTCGCATTGCATTGCCGATTCTGCCCTATACCGAGCCGCGCATTTTGGAGCATGCCGAGGATGTGCCCGCGGTGCTTCAAAAGCGCTCGATCCAGAAGGTCCTTATCGTGACAGACCCTGGTATTGCACGTTTGGGGCTCACGGCACCACTCGAGCGTGCGCTTACGGCTCAGGGGATTGGCGTTACGGTCTATGCCGAAACGCGTGCGAACCCCACGGTCTCGAATGTGGAGGAAGCGGCGGCGCTGTATCGCGAGAACGACTGCCGGGCCATTATCGGCTTTGGAGGAGGATCAGCCATGGACTGCGCCAAGGGTGTGGGGGCGCGCATTGCGCAGCCAAACAAGCCCATCAACAAGATGCGTGGCCTATTGCGTGTCCACCGTCTCCTGCCGCTACTTATTGCGGTTCCCACTACCGCCGGTACGGGAAGCGAAGTCACGCTCGCGGCGGTAATTACCGATGACGAGACGCACTATAAATACCCCATTAACGACTTTGTGCTCATTCCGCGCTTTGCGGTGCACGACCCCGAGTTTACGCGCGGCCTGCCCGCCTCCATTACGGGGCAGACGGGCATGGACGCCCTGACGCATGCCGTCGAAGCCTTTATCGGGCGAAGCACCACGCCCTATACGCGTAAGATGGCGCGACAGGCGGTGCAGCTCATCCGCGACAATTTGCTCGAGGCCTATGAGCATGGCGAGGACATGCGTGCGCGCCGCAATATGCTTTCGGCGGCGTATAAGGCGGGCGTTGCGTTTACCCGCTCCTATGTCGGATATGTTCATGCCATCGCGCACAGTCTGGGCGGCCGATACGGAATTCCGCATGGCTTGGCCAACGCGATCATCCTGCCGCACATGCTTCGCGCTTATGGTGACGCCGCCGCCCCCAAGCTTGCCGATCTTGCTCGCATGGCGGGCATTGCGCCGGCTACCGCGCAGGACAGTCTTGCGGCCGAGGCCTTTATCGATTGGGTCGACCGCATGAACGAGGCCCTGGGAATCCCCAAATATGTCTCGGGTATTCGCCGCTCCGATATTCCGCAAATGGCGGCCCATGCCGATGCCGAGGCCAATCCCCTGTACCCCGTTCCTCTTTTAATGGACCGCCTGGAGCTCGAGCATATGTACGAAGTTGTTGCAGGTGGTATGTTTGAGGACGAGAACTAGGAGGGTCCATGAACACCGAGGAAATTGCGCGCATCGTCGGCGAGCAGCGCGCCTACTTTAAGATGCACGCTACGTTTGATGTCGATGCTCGACGTCGTGCGCTCGTGAGTTTACGCGATGCGGTGCGGGCGCACGAGGCCGATATTGCCCATGCGCTCAAGACCGATTTGGGAAAGTCGCATGACGAGGCATATATGTGCGAGATCGGCACGTCGCTTTCCGAGATTCGACATCAGATTGCGCATGTGGCTCGACGGAGTCGTCCGCGCCTGCGTCCGTGTGACCTCGCCAACGCCGTGAGCGTGTGCAAAACGCAAGCCGTGCCCTATGGCGTCACGCTGATCATGGCGCCCTGGAACTACCCGTTTTTGCTGACGCTCGAGCCGCTCGCCGGCGCGCTCGCTGCGGGTAACACCGTGGTCATCAAGCCGAGTGCCTATGCGCCGGCTTCGAGCGCGGTGCTCAGGCAGATTTGCGAGGAAGCATTTGATCCGCGCCTGGTAACGGTCGTCGAAGGCGGGCGTGCCGAGAACGAGGCGCTGCTCGATGAATGCTGGGACAAAATCTTCTTTACCGGAAGCGTTCCGGTCGGCAAGCTCGTCATGGAGCGCGCAAGTAAAAACCTTACGCCCGTGACGCTTGAGCTGGGCGGAAAGAGTCCCTGCATCGTGGATGCGACGGCAAACTTGAAGGTCGCGGCACGGCGTATCGCCTTTGGTAAATGGCTCAACGTGGGGCAGACCTGCGTGGCGCCCGACTACCTGCTGGTCGATACGCGCGTGCACGATGAGCTGTTGTGCCTCATCAAGGAGGAGGTCCGTGGCATGTTTGGCGAGCACCCGCTCGACAACGAGGACTACGGTCATATTGTCAACGCCAAGCATTTCGCGCGCGTGCGCGGGCTGATCGACCCCGATAAGGTTGTGCTGGGAGGAACGGCGCGCGAGTCGTCGCTCAAGATTGAGCCGACGATCCTAGACGACGTGGCGCCTGAGGACGCCGTGATGCAGGAGGAAATCTTCGGCCCCATCTTGCCGGTGCTGACGTTTGAGAGCCTAGACGAGGCCGAGGCGTTCATCACGAATCGTCCGACGCCGCTGGCCCTGTATATCTTTAGTCAGGATCGCGCGGTTCAGCAGCGCTTTGTGCGCTACGTGCCCTTTGGCGGCGGCTGCGTTAACGACACGATCATGCACTTGGCTACGAGCCATATGGGCTTTGGCGGCATGGGTGCGAGCGGTATGGGGCAGTACCATGGCCGCGAGAGCTTCGATACGTTTAGCCACAAGAAGAGCATCGTGAACAAGGCAACGTGGCTGGACGTGCCATTCCGCTATGCCCCCTACGCAAGCTGGAAGCACAAGTTCGTGCGCATGTTTGTACACTAGAAAAGAGCGCGGGTAATACGAACAAGTGTTCCTATTACCCGCCATTTACGTTAGACTACTGCTATGGGGTACGGATGGGCCAACTCCCTTTAGAAGGGAATTGGTATGAACGTAAGCGATGTTATTTCGTTACTGGCGTTGTTAATCGCGGCTATCGAACTCGGCCTGTTTATCGGCCGAATGAAATAGCCGCCCCCGCGTAAGCGAAGACGGCCACTTCTCACGATGAAAACGTGTATCGGAGTTGGCAAGACCCGCTGCAACGGGTGCCATCCGTGCCTCTATCTTATCTGCAAGCGCTCTGTCTCGCAAGCGTTGCGGCAAATGGTTGAAAGGTGCGGGCGGGTGAATCTGTGTCCGTACGGGCTCGTAGACTTCTCAATAAGGTTAAGCGCCGGTTTATCCGGCCGTTAGAGGAGCTGCCATGTACGAGCCTTCACGTGTGCTTCTGTCGTTTCATATTGCAGGATTTCAATATGCCGACGGCGCTTTGGTCCTAGGCGATATTAAAGCGGGCGATAAGCTGACGCTGTGTGCCGAGCGCGATAATCCCCATGACCCCGAGGCAGTTGCGATCTACTACGGCAACACCAAGCTCGGTTATGTTCCGGGAAACGAGGTCGGCCCGCTGTCCTTGATGATGTATTACGGCCACGAGGACGTATTTGAGGCGCGCGTGCAGCAGGTTGCCCCCGAGCGTAGCCCGTGGCACCAGGTGCGCGTTGGCCTCTATGTGGTGGATGCCCGCTAGTCGGTAAGGGGGCTGCCATGTTTGATGACGATGACCTGTTCGATTTGACAGATGATCCGTTTGAGTGGGATATGCTGCTCGACGATGATGAACTGGAGCAGGATCGTAAGAAGCGGCAGGACAAGAGCGCCCAGGGTGACGCGTCGAAAAAGAAAGACAAACGCCGCCGAGGTCTGTTCGGCGGGCTCTTTGGCTAACCGACGCGCCAAAGCGTCTGTATACTAGGCACGTGTTAGACGCGTTGCGAAATGAGGGCATAGACGATGATGTGGTTTACCGCCGACCTGCACCTGGGCGATACGAATATCCTGCACGATATGGATCGACCGTTTGGCTCGGTCGAGGAGATGAACCGCAAGGTCATCGATGCCATCAATGAGTGCGTGGCTGCGGACGACCGTCTCTATATTCTGGGTGACTTTACCTATCGTTTGCCCCTAGCGGAGGCGGTGCGCCTGCGCGAGCGCATCGAATGCCAGAACGTGACGCTCATCCGTGGTAACCATGACGGCGACTGGGAAGATCCAGACGCGCCTCAAATCTGGGATGACGTACGCGATTATCTGGAGGTCGCACCCGGTTACGCCAAGGGTCATCGCCTGGTGCTGAGCCACTACCCCATGCTTAGCTGGAATGGCAAGGCGCGTGGCGCCATCATGCTGCACGGGCATATCCACAGCAGGGGAGACCGCACCAACGCGCGAAACCGCGATCGCGAACGCCCTATCTTTCGCTATGACGTTGGCCTTGATGCCAACAACTACAAGCCCGTAAGCCGTGATCAAATCCTTGGCTTTTTTGGACTGTAATTCTCGAACCACCATAAAGGGGACAGGCACCTTTGTGGTGGTTCTGGCGCCGTTGCCATTATGGCGGCGGCGCCTTTTTTGTCCGCGTGCCGCGGTAGAGTGTAGGCAGTTGAAATGTGCGTCAAGCAAGGAGCTGCTATGAACGAGATCAAGTGCCCGCATTGTGGCGAAGTTTTCAAGGTCGATGCGTCCGGCTATGCGGATATCGTCAAGCAAGTGCGCGATGCCGAGTTCTCGCGCGACCTGGATGAGCGTGTGAAGGCAGTCCAGCGCGAGGGCGAGCAGGCGCTGGAACTTGAGCGCTCGCGTTCGACGGCTGCTTTGCAGGAGGCAGAGTCTCAGCGCAACGCTCAGCTTGTCGAGCAGAAGAACACTGCGGATCAGAAACTGGCGCAAGAAGTCGCCAAGCGCGATGCTGAGCTCGCCGAGCTGCGCGCCAAGCTCGAGGCCGCTGTCGCAGAGCGCGAGAGTGCAAGCCAGCGCGCGGCGGTTGAGGCCCGTGCGGATGCGCAGAAGGAGAATGCCGAGCTTCAGCGCGAGATCGACAATTTGCGTGCGCAGCTGGGACGCAAGGATGACGAAGCCAAACTTGTCGAGTCGGCGGCGCGCAACGCTGCGCAAAACGATTTAGCTGCACGTGATGCTCAGATTGCCGAGCTGCAGGCCAAGCTTGCCGCGGCGGACAAGGCCCAGGAGATGGCGCTTGCCGCCGCGGCGGCCGAGTCGCAGCGTGAGCTCGATGCCGCTCGCAGCGAGGGCGAGCGCGCGCTTGCTGACTACCGCGCGAAGGTACAAGAGAAGTTTTCCGCCGCAAAGGCTCAGTCCGAGCAAGAGGCCGAGGGTCTGCGTGCCCAGCTGCGCGAGAAGGAGCTGAGGGCAAAAATGAACCTGTCAGAGGCGGTCGCCGCGGCGGAACGAGAGCGCGATGAGGCCCGCGCAAAGCTCACGAGTGAGCTGGCGGTGCGCGATTCTCGCGAGGAACAGGCCAAGGCAGCCCACGAGCTTGAGCTTGCGCAGGCCAAGCGCGCGAGCGATGACCTGATTCGCTACAAGGATGAAGAGATTGAGCGCCTTAAGGACATGAAGGTCCGCCTGTCCACCAAGATGGTGGGCGAGTCGCTCGAGCAGCACTGCGAGACCGAGTTCAACCGTCTGCGCATGACGGCGTTTCCTAACGCGTACTTCGAGAAAGATAACGATGCATCCGAGGGCACCAAGGGTGACTTTATCTTCCGCGAGTGCGACGCGAGCGGCAACGAGGTCATTTCGATTATGTTCGAGATGAAAAACGAGAACGATGAGACCGCGACCAAGCATAAAAACGAGGACTTCTTTAAGAAACTCGATCACGATCGTCGCCAAAAAGGCTGTGAGTACGCGGTGCTCTGCACGCTGCTCGAGCCCGAGAGCGAGCTCTATAACGCAGGGATAGTCGATGTGAGCTATCGCTACGAGAAGATGTACGTGATTCGTCCGCAGTTCTTTATTCCCATGATTACACTTCTCCGCAACGCCGCCATGGGTTCGCTGCGCTATAAGCAGGAGCTGGCGGAGTACAAGCAGCAGAATATCGATGTCACGAACTTCGAAGCCAAGATGGAAAAGTTCAAGAATGATTTCGGTCGCAACTACGAGATCGCGAGCCGCAAGTTCCAAACGGCGATCGATGAGATCGACAAGACGATTAGCCATCTGCAGAAAACCAAGGAGGCGCTGCTGTCCTCCGAGAACAATCTGCGCCTAGCCAACAAGAAGGCCGATGATCTTACCATTCGCAAGCTCACGTGGGGCAACAAGACCATGAAGGCAGCGTTTGACGAGGCGCGCGGGGCTGCGCCGGAGACAAATGATGAGCCAGCCGAGGCCGATTCGTATGAGGTCGAGGATGCCGAGTAGGGCATAGCGGATAGCGCAAAAGTGGGGCCGCTGGCGATGTTGCCAGCGGCCCCACTTCGTTTCGTTCCGGTAAGTTCGGCTAGTCCTCGAGCAGGTCCTCGATAAAGCCGACACGGTAGTTCTTGAAGATGACCTCGCCGCCGTCTTGCGTGGCGTCCAGATTGACATCGCCCATGATGCCAAAGTCGTGGTCGGCATCCTCGTCGGCAAAGATCTGGTGCACGTGCCACACGTGATCGGTCTTCTCGTCGCTCTCGTCGATGGTAAACATCGCGGCGCTGCGGGCGTCGCCGTTGGTGAGGATTTCCTCGTGTTGCTCATGATAGGCGTCGAGCGCCTTTTGCCAGCGGATCTCGCTCATGCCCCAGTCCTCGTCGAGTTCGCCCAGGTCGCGAACGTGCTCGCGGGCGGCAAGGGTCACGCGGCGGAAGAGTGCGTTGCGCACCAGCAGCGTGCAGCCGCGACGGTCCGCCACGACCTCGTCGATGCCCTGTGGCGGTGCGGCGTCGAGTGCAGCGGGGTTGCCAGCGTTCTCCCACTCGTCCACCAGGCTCGAGTCGACCGAGCGCACCACAAAGCCGAGCCACGAAATGATGTCGCGCAGACGCTCGTCGCGCTTCTCGATGGGTACGGTGCGGTCGAGCGAACGGTAAGCCTCTGCCAGGTAGCGCAGCAAAATGCCTTCGGAGCGGGCGATGCCGAGCTTTTGAATATAGCCCTTAAAATCGCTTGCGCTTTCCAGCATATCGCGCAGGACGCTCTTGGGGGAGAGCTGGTAGTCGTTTGCCCAGGGCACTTCCTGGCAGTACTTGTCAAAAGCGGCATCGAGCAAGTCCTCGAGCGGCTTTTCGTAGGTGACATCCTGGATGCGCTCCAGGCGTTCCTCGTATTCGACGCCATCGGCCTTCATTTCGGCCATCGCGCGGTCGCGTGCGGCGCGCTCCTGTGCGCGCAATACCTGCTTGGGGTCCTCGAGCGTAGCCTCGACCATCGAGATGAGGTCCATGGTATAGGTCTCACTCTCGGGGTCGAGTAGCTCCAGCGCGGCAAGCAAAAACGGCGAGAGCGGCTGGTCGAGCGCGAAGTCCTCGGGCAGATCGACCGTCAGCGCGTAGTCGATGTCCGCTGCGGCATCTGCGGGAGCGTCGGACGCAGGCGGCACCTCGGTGCGAACGACGACGCCGGAATCGATGAGCGTGGCGAAGATTTCGTCGGCACGAACCTCGAGCTTTGCCTTTTCCTCGGGGGTCTGCAGGCTTGTCTCGATGAGGTCGTGTACGCGGGCACGGGCGTCGCCGCCCTGCTCGACCACGCTAATCACCATGGAGTGTGTGATGCGAAGGCGCGGCTTGAGCGTTTCGGGCTGCGTCTCGATCAGGCGCTCAAAGGTCTGCTTGTTCCAGGTGACAAAGCCCTCGGGGGCCTTCTTCTTTTTAATCTTGCGGAGCTTCTTGGGGTCGTCGCCCGCCTTGGCCATGAGCTTGGCGTTCTCGATCTCGTGCTCCGGGGCCTCGGCGATGACCATACCCTCGGTATCGAAGCCCGAGCGGCCGGCGCGACCGGCGATTTGATGGAACTCGCGGGCGCGCAGGCGACGCATCTTGTAGCCGTCGAACTTGGTGAGCGCGGTGAGGACCACGGTGTGGATGGGCACGTTGATGCCGACGCCGAGTGTGTCGGTGCCGCAAATGACGGGTAGCAGGCCCTGCTGCGCCAAGCGTTCGACCAGTAGACGATAGCGCGGCAGCATACCGGCGTGGTGCACGCCGACGCCGCAGCCGAGCAAACGCTTGAGAATCTTGCCAAAGGCCGTCGAGAAGCTCGTCCCCTTTGCCGCGTCTTTGATGGCTTCGCGCTGCTCCTTGCTGGCGATGCCAAAATTGGCGAGCGACTGTGCCGTCGCAAGTGCGGCATCCTGGCTAAAGTGCACGATATAGAGCGGGGCCTCGCCGCGGCGCATCGCGAGCTCGACTGTGCCCTCGAGCGAGGTCGTCACGTAGTCGTAGCTCAGCGGCACGGGGCGTGGGGCATCGACGACCATGTCGCAGGTAGCACCGGTGTGTTCCTCGAGCGAGGCGGCGATCGCGGTGACATCGCCGAGCGTGGCGCTCATGAGCATGAATTGCGTGTGAGGTAGGGTGAGCAGCGGCACCTGCCAGGCCCAACCGCGATCGGGGTCGGCAAAGTAGTGGAACTCGTCCATGGCGACGCAGCCAACATCGGCATCTTCGCCCTCGCGCAGTGCGTCGTTTGCAAGGATCTCTGCCGTGCAGCAGATGACGGGCGCCTTGGTGTTGATATGCGTATCGCCGGTGATCATGCCGACGTTATCGCGGCCGAGTACCTGTACTAGGTCGAAGAACTTTTCGCTGACCAGAGCCTTGATAGGAGCCGTGTAGTAGCAGCGCTTGCCCTGCGCCATGCCCATAAAGAGCATGCCCAGCGCGACAAGCGATTTACCCGATCCGGTCGGTGTGCCCAAAATGACGTGATCGCCGGCGGCAAGATCCATGAGGGCCTCTTCTTGGTGATCCCACAGTTCAATGCCGCGGCTGCTCGTCCATTCAAAGAAGCGTTCGAAGGCCTGATCGGGCGTGAGCCATGGCTCGGGCTCGCTACCATCCTCGGGCTCCCACCAGGCGGGGGAGAGCGCGCCGAGCGAGCCAAACTCGGCTTCGGTTCCCGTGCCGCCCGAGAATGAGCTGGCGGCTCCGGCGCCGGAAACGGTGCTGGCGGTGGTGTCTGTCGTGGTCTGTGCCATGTGGTTGCTTTCTCTCGCGTTTGTCCGCCAACTATTATGGCGTAGCGTCGCATCGATGCGTTCGCAGGCAAGAAAATGCAGGAAATGGGCGTTCTGCCCAGCCGTTTGGTGCAGTTGCCAGCTAAGTGAGTAGACTTTTTGCAATATCGCGAGCACATGGCTTTTGCGCAAGGGCTCTACCTGCGGTTTTAGTATTGGTTATGCGGGTTGTGCTTGGCTATTGCAAAAAAGTCTACTCACTTAGATTTGAGGGTCGTTTGTTGGCGCCTATTCGCGCTTGTTTGCCGACGTCGCGACCATCAGAAGCCCCTAGGATCCTGCGGTAGGCGCTTCTTGCCCTTGCGGGCACGGTTTCTAAAGTTCTCGACGGCCTCTTCCATGCCCAGAGGCACATAGGCGAGCTCATCGAGGTTATCGGGCAGGTAGCAGGCTAGGCTTTGCTCCTGCGCGCGCCCCGCCGCGAGCTGTTCATCGCTGGGCTGCGCTCCAGGTGTGGCGCAAATGCCATAGACGGCGGCGCCCATCTCGCGCGTGCGGCGCTCGTACTCGGTCTCGGGATGCTCGGGATGGTCGCGGCGGACGTTGTCGCTTACCCAAAGCGTGTCGTAGCCGGCCGCGGTAAACTGCCCTAGGGCGTAGTCGCGCAATGGCTTGCTGTCGGTGCGCAGCGTGACGGTGGCGCCGGCTGCAAAGAGCGGGCGGTAGAGCATCAGATGGTCGACATGGACGAGTCGTTTTTTGGCGTACTTGGCCTTGGGCTGCGGCGTGGGAAAGTTAATGGTGATGACATCGAGCTCGCCTGCGGCAAATAGCTGTGGCAGCGATGCGGCGCCTCGGGGCAGGACGAGTGCGTTGGTCAGTTCCTGCTCGCAGATTTTCTGTGCGGCATAGGCGATGCAGATGGGCTCCTGGTCCATACCGATAAAGAGGGTGTTTGGCTCGTGGACCGCGCGCTCTACAAGGTACGTTCCCTTGCCACAGCCAAGATCCAGATGAAGGTGTTCAAAGGGCTTGCTGCCTGCGGGCGCACAGGCCTTGCGCCAATCTCCGGCATAAGCCTCGGGGTTTGTCTCAATCGCATCGGCGTAGCGTTCCAGGCGCTCCTCGAGCACAAAGTTCTTAGGCGTGCGAACGTGGATGGCTCCCATGAGGCTCCTTGGTCATAAGTATGGAACGCATAGCTGCACGTTCCGTCAATGGATTGAAAAAGGGCGGGCATAGTTTGCCCGGAAGATGCGGTGCGGCTCGGCGGCGAGTCGTCGATGCCTACAGGCGCTTGAGAATCACATAGCGGTTGAGCTCGCCGCTACGACCGTCGGCATGGAAGCGCTCAAGCTCGCGCACGGGGACCTCGCCGCTCTTGTAGAACGTACGGACGCCGCGCACCAGGTCGGTGATCTGCTGATCGTCAAAGTGATGGCAATAGCGGTAGGCGTGGCGGTCGTTTTGCCAGCCGATGAGGTGGTCGCCGGCTTCAAACTGTGCGGAATCGTAACCCTCAAACGGCGGGGTGAGCTCGGCGCGGGCTTCGGCTCGAACGGCCTTGCGCGCCATGCGCTCGTCGTTCATAAACTCCCAAAAGCTGATGGCGATGATGCCGCCCGGGCGCGTCTGCCGCACCAGGGCGTCGAGTACGCGTACGCGGTACTCGCACGACGGCACGTGGTGCATAAAGCCAAAGCAGACCGAGATGTCGGCGAGCGGGGCGTCGAAAAGCACGTCGGGCGTCTCGGCGGGGTTGAGCTTCATGAGGGCGTCGAGCACGTCGAGCTCCTGGAAGTGCAGGTTGGGAATGCGCAGGGCGTGGCCATGTGCATCGATAGCCAAATCTTGACACGAGTCGACACCATAGAACTCAAACGGGCAGCTGGCATCTGCCGAGGGGTTTGCGCCGTCGACGCCCTTGGCGGCAAGTGCGCCGCCGGCGGCAAAATTCTCGAATCGCATATTGCCGCAGGCAAGATCGAAGACGCGGACGGGATGCTCGATCGTGGCGACGTCGAGCTGCCCGAGCGCGATGTCCATGGTGCGCACCCAGCCGGGCCACGGGGCCTGGCGCGTATCGGAAAAGGAAGCGGAGTGCTCGCGATAGAACGTATTGTTGAGCTGGATGAGCGATGAGGCGAAATCGCGGTTCACGGCGCGGAACTCCCTCCGTTGGCGGTGCGGAATAAACAGTACGACCATACTACCGTTAACGCCGCAACGGGGACAACCGAGCCGTGGGTCATTGCTTTGTTTGGACACATTTCCGCAGCTCATATGTGCCCGCAACCGCCGGTTGTCAAAAATCTCACTAGAATAGGTGGCATGCTTTTGGCGGTGGCGGATAGATTTTTAACTGTGCAAGGCGCCTTAAGAACAAAAACGGTCCGGCGGCACGGCTGGCATCACATAGGAGGAACCATGAATGTAGAAACTGCGCAGCGGCTCGCCGACCTTCGTCGCAGCAAGGGTTTTAGCCAAGAAGGGCTGGCGCGAAAGCTGGGACTGTCGCGCCAGGCGGTCAGTAAATGGGAGCGCGCGGAGAGCTCGCCCGATACCGAGAATCTGATCTCGCTCGCCAAGCTCTACGGTGTGAGTCTGGACGAGCTGCTCAATCCGAGCGATGAGATCGAGGACGATATCGAGTTTGAGAACGAGGACCGCGCCCGTCAGCGCGAGGCCGAGGCGGCAGAGCGTGCCCGCACCCATGAGGCAGCGGCGCGCGCTACCGAGGCGGCAACGCAGGCGAGTGATGCTGCGGCCAAGGCGGCGCAAGCGGCAAGCTGGAGTGCACAGGCCGCCAATGCCGCTACGGCGCAGGCGACGAGTGGCGGCGCGGTTGGCTCGACTCCGGTGAAGGGCCCGTTCCAGTCGTTCCCGTATTGGGCCGTGTGCTGGCTGCTGTTCTTTTTGCTGATGTTCCTTTTTGGTGCCGGCCCCTTTGCCGCGCTGATCTTCTTTACGATTCCCATCTATCACTGGGTGGCGCGTGCGCTCGATGGCGATTGGGCACGCGGGGATATTCAGGTTGGTCCGGCACCGGCGGTCGCTAGGGCTCAGAATGTTTCCGCTCCGGTTGATACTGACGTGGCTACCGCGACTACCGCTGAGCCGATTGCCAAAGAGGGTGGTGAATGATGAAGCTTTCGCATGAATCCAAGGTACGCTTGGGCGTTGGCATCGGAGCGTTTGTACTGATTATCGGACTTGTTTTTGGCATTTCGCGGCTATTGGCTCATTCCGATATGGTGCGTACGACCGGTATTCTATCTGGCCATTTGTCTGATTTTGACGATATGTTTGACGATGACGATCTCTTGGACGACGGCAGCTATTCCGCTCGGCCTCAGCAACTTTCGAGCATGACTTTTGATGCCGATGAGTTCCGCTACCTCGATTTCGATATCAATGCGGCTTCGGTGGACGTCAAGGTTGTTGATGGCAACAAGGCTCGCGTTATCGAGCGGGGGCGCGTTGCCAAGGGTATGGATGCCTCCAAGGCCGCGACGCAGAACATCGCATCCGTCGAGGACTCGACGCTCAAGGTTTCCCAGTTTGGAAGTGATGACGGTAAGGCAATTGACCGCTCGGTTACGGTCGAGCTGCCGCGCCGTGTTGCCGAACATCTGAAGGGAGTCAACGCACACGTGGGCTCGGGTAATCTGCAGATTGCCGGTGTCACCTGTGATGGTTTCGACCTTTTCCTGGGTGCGGGAGATGTAGAGTTTACGGGCAGCGTGACTGATGCGCTCAGCGCTGAGGTCGGGTCGGGCGATGTAACGTTCGAGCTCTACCAGGCCCCCGCGAAGTCGATGGACGTGAGTGTGGGCTCGGGCGATGTGGAGATGACGGTTCCGAACTCTACAGGCTTTAAGGCGAGCCTCACCTTGGGCAGCGGCGACTTCGAGAGCGATTTCCTTCCGCTTGACTACGACGGCGAGACCATTTTGAATCTTGAATTCGATAACGGGGATAAGTCTGCTACGTATCGTTTTGAGGTCGGTTCGGGCGACATGTCGTTTGATCCGGAGTGACATGCGGTTTTCGGAGATCGGTACATATAGGCATGCTCTTTGATGGAGGCGCCGGGGCCGTGGTCGGCTTCGGCGCCTTTGCCTTTACAATGGGGGCATGGAACAGATTATCTTGAACATACTTGAGGCCCTGCGTCGCGGCGAGACCGTGGACGACAAAGCGCTCGTCAAACTGATACATGCCGAGGCGCGCCGTGAGGGTGCCGACAAACGCGATTTGGCCAAGCGCCATCTGCTGCCGTTCTACCAGCGGGTTAAACGTGAGGAGCCGGCTCGGTGGGCTGCGTGGAATGTCGATTCCGATCTGGAACGCCAACTGCTGCAGGTGCTACGCATGAAGCCGCGCCGCACGGCTTCGGGCGTGGCGACCATTACCGTCATCACCAAGCCCTGGCCGTGCTCGGGCGATTGCCTGTTTTGTCCCAATGATCTGCGCATGCCCAAGAGCTATCTGCACGCCGAGCCGGCGTGCGCCCGTGCGGAGCAAAATTGCTTTGATCCTTATCTGCAGGTGAGTGCTCGTCTGACGGCGCTTTCACAGATGGGACATGCGACCGACAAAATTGAGCTTATCGTTCTCGGCGGCACATGGAGTGACTATCCGCAAGAGTATCAGACATGGTTTATGTCGGAGCTCTTCCGTGCGCTCAATGACGATGCCGTGGCGGGCGTGGCGGCCAACCCCATGCTGGCGCGCCCGGGCATCAGTCGTGCCGAGGCGGGGCGCCTGCTCGACGATGCTCCCGCCGATGCGCTGCCGCCCGTGGTGGCCGAGCGTCGCGAGCGCTATCGAGTCGCTGGCATTGCGACCGACGAAGTTGAGCTTGCTGCCGGTGTTGCCGACGAGCAGGGGCGCGTGGATGCTGCCGTGGGCGGCTACAACCGTGCGGTGCGTCGCCTGTACGGTTCTGGCACACCCTGGGGCGCGGTCGCCGAGTGGCAGACGGCCACCATGGAAGAGCTCGAACGCCAGCAGCGCATCAACGAGACGGCGAAGCATCGCGTGGTGGGGCTTGTTATCGAGACGCGACCCGATGCCGTGACGCCGCAAGCGCTCACGCTCATCCGCCGTCTGGGTTGCACCAAGATTCAGATGGGCATCCAGAGCCTTGACCAGCACCTGCTCGACATGAACGAGCGTCGTATCACGGTGGCGCAGATTGAGCGGGCGTTTTCGCTCGCGCGTCTGTTTGGCTTTAAGATCCATGCGCATTTTATGCTCAACTTGCTGGGCGCCACGCCCGAGGGGGACAAGCGCGACTACGAGTGTTTTATGACCGAGGGCGCCTTTATGCCCGACGAGGTCAAGGTCTACCCGTGCGCGCTCATCGAGGGTTCGCGTCTGGTGGGCTGTTATGAGCGCGGCGAGTGGCGCCCCTATACCGAGGACGAGCTGCTCGATGTGTTGGCCGACGACATCGTGGTGACGCCGGCGTTCTGCCGCATCAGCCGTATGATTCGCGACTTTAGTTCCGACGACATTATGGTGGGCAATAAGAAGCCTAACCTGCGCCAGCTGGTCGAGAATCGCCTGGCGGCGCAGGGCGAGGGCGCCGAGGTGCGCGAGATTCGCTATCGCGAGATTAGCACGGCGGGCGCCGACTTGGGCGAGTTGACCCTTGACGAGGAAGTGACGTACGAGACGCCGGTGACGGGCGAGCGCTTTTTGCAGTGGGTGACACCACAGGGCAAGATCGCCGGCTTTTTGCGCTTGTCTCTGCCCGACCGCGCATTTGTTGCCGCCCATGCGGACGAATTGCCGACGACGCCGGACGAGGCGATGATTCGCGAGGTACACGTGTATGGTATGGCGGCGCGTGTGGGCGATCAGGGCCAGGCGGCGCAGCATCATGGGCTGGGCCGTTCGCTGGTGGAGCGTGCGTGTCAGATTGCTCGGGATGCGGGCTATACGCACATTAACGTGATTAGCGCGATTGGTACGCGTGAGTACTATCGTCACCTGGGTTTTTACGATCATGACCTCTATCTGCAAAAGGAGCTCTAGATGAACAAGCCGAGTGTTTCTGCCGGGGTTGTTGCCGGTGTGGCCTTGGGGGCTGCTGCGCTTGGTGCGGCCGCTGTCGCTGTTCGCGCTGCCTGCTTGCAGGTCGCGCGAACTCGTAATGGGCTGGCGCGCGTAAAGCGCGTACGCGATACGAACGGCGATGAGGTTCGCGTGCTTGTGCAGGGCGGCGTTTACCAAAGTGCGAGCTATGTTGGCGATCGCTGGGCGGAGCCGGTCTTTGCGTACTATCGTGCGTTTGACGATGTGTTTGAGGCCCAGGATGCGATGCGCTCGACTTACGGACACGGCATCGACCGCATGCTCATGCTGGGCGGTGGCGGGTTTGCTTACCCCAAGTTTGCGCTGATGTCGCACGAGGGCCTGCGTATGGATGTCGTCGAGTACGATGCCGAGATTACGCGTCTGGCCCGTCGCTGGTTCTATGTGGACGAGCTTGAGCGCGCGGTAGGCGATCGCCTGCGGGTGATCACCGCTGAGGCGCGCTCGTACCTGGGCGTGACGAGCGTGGGGCATCGCCGCTACGACGTTATCGTGAGCGATTGCTTTGGCGGCGCCGAGCCTGTGCGCGAGCTGGCGACCGTCGAGGCTCTGCGTTTGGTGCGGGGCGGCCTGAACCCTGGCGGTCTCTATGCGGCCAATATCGTGAGCGCGAGCGAGGGGAGCGATGTGACGTTCCTACGCGATTGCGTTGCCACGGCATTTGAGGTGTTTGCCCATGCGTGGGTTGTCCCCTGCGGAGACACGGAGTTTGGCGGCGAGGAAAACTACCTGCTCATCGCCAGTGACGGCGACTATGCCTTCGCGGACGCCGTGCCCTTCGATTCTGACTTCCTCGGCACCGTTCTTCACGATTAGCAAGTCTCCTTGAGACCAGTCTTTTGGGACGGCTATTTTAGCTGCCCCAAAAGACTGGCCTTATGCGTGGTCGCGCCAGCTAAGGACGCGCTGCTTCATGCCTTCGATGTCGAGCACGCCTTCGGCAAAGCCTTTGCGTACGAGCTCCTCGGGAACGTACTCGTCGTAGCGATCGAAGTAGGGAACCTCGCCCGGATACACGAGCTCGATGGGATCAAAGTCCTTTTCGGCCTCGGAGGCGAGCACCTCAAAGAACGTCTCCTCATCGGCCTTCATCTTAAACTGCATAAAGTACGGTCGCGACGGGTCGAGTCCGCGAAGACCCAGCTCTGCGGCGCATTTGATTTTGAGCATGCGCTCGAGCGCCAAGAAGGCATAGCTCCCCAGCCAGGGGAAGAGCACCCACGTGTCGCCGCCCAGGTTGATGAGCGGCTTGGTCCCTGCGCCCGAAATCTCAGCCGTATGGCGTGCTTGGGCCAGACGAGCCCGCGCGTTACCCATGAGGTATGGATACGCCGCATGCTCGTTGAGCGCCTGACGCATGCGCTCGAGCACATGCGTATTGATGTCTCCGGGGCAGTCGCCAAAGTAGGCGGGAACACGGCCTTTTACCTGCGTGGCAAAGACGGTATGACGCTTCCAGTCTACTTCTTCGACAATCCAGCAGTGACCGGCGATGGCAATACGCTCCCCGGGCGGTGGCGGGTTGACGATGGTGCCCAGCTCGGCCGATTCGCTGCGGACCGTGAACTCCTCGTTTTCCTGAAACACGGCGTAGAACTTAAAGTTGTTGATGATGCGCTCGCCCGCGAGGCCTACGATAAGCCCGCCGCCCTCGGTGACCTGGATGTGGTCAATCTTGATGAGGTGGCGCAGCAGCACGCGGTAGTCGTCGGCCGAGACACGATGAAAGTAGCTGAGCGTGAGCACGCGCTGGGCAAGCTCTGCCGGTGTGAGCTCGCCGGTGCTGGCGAGCGTCGACATGGTCTGGTGATAGAGCAAGCTGTAGGGGAGTCGATCGAGCTCAGGCGGCTCGACCCACTTTTCCTCGCGATAGAGTTGTACGAGCGCGATGCCTTGCAAGAGCTTCCAGGGAATCGTCTCGGGCATCATCGTACGCGGCTCGGGTTCTTCCTCGCGCATGACAAACCACATTTCGGGCGGAAGATCGCGGCGGCCCGTGCGCCCCATGCGCTGCAAAAAGGAGCTGACGGTAAACGGTGCGTCGATCTGAAACGCGCGCTCCAGGCGACCGATATCAATGCCGAGCTCAAGCGTGGAGGTGGTGACGGTTGTCTGTGCCTGCTCCTCGTCGCGCATGAGCTCCTCGGCGGTCTCGCGTAGCGATGCCGAGAGATTGCCATGATGGATCAGGAAGCGGTCTGGCTCGTGCCGGTTCTCGCAGTAGCTGCGCAGCATGGAGCACACGGCTTCCGCCTCCTCGCGCGAGTTGGCAAAGACCAGGCACTTGCGGCCGCGGGTGTGTTCAAAGATATAGCCCATGCCGGGATCGGCGTTGTCGGGTGCGGTATCGGTTGGGTTGAGCAGCGCCTGCTCGGCTGCCTGTGGGATGTCGACTTCGCCCTCGGGGGCCGAGGAGGCGCGACGGTCCTTAGGGGCGGCCTTGCCCCGTGCCTGCTCGCGACGTTGACGGCGCTCCTCCTGTGTAAGCTGTCCGCTATGGCGCATGTCTTGGGCGCCGTCGGTCAGTGCCGCGGGCGCCGCCACCTCAATGCGCTCGCATGCGAGCACCTCGGCTTCCTGCGGACCTGTGCTCATAAATCCTCGCTGCTGCGCCTGGGGACCCGAGTTGTAGAAGTGCTCCATGGAGATGCGCCACACGCGGCGCGGCTCCTCAAAGCGGGGAATGACGCAGTCGCGCCCTGTTCCCTGCGACAGAAAGGCACCCGTGCGTTCCGGGTCTCCGATGGTGGCCGAAAGGCCAATGCGCCGGGGCTGCACGCCCGCCATGCGCGAAAGGCGCTCGATAAGGCAGAGCGTCTGCCCGCCGCGGTCGCCGCGCATGAGCGAGTGGACTTCGTCGATGACCACATAGCGCAGGTCACAGAACATGCGTGGGATGGCCATGTGCTTGTGGATCAGGAGCGCCTCGAGTGATTCGGGCGTAATCTGCAAAATGCCGCTTGGCTTTTTGATGAGCTTGGCCTTGTGCGATTGCGAGACATCGCCGTGCCAGTGCCAGACGGGGATATCGGCCTCTTCGCACAGATCGTTGAGGCGTACAAACTGGTCGTTGATGAGCGCTTTGAGAGGACCAATGTAGAGGGCGCCTACGCTCGCGGGCGGGTTCTCCCAAAACTCGGTCAGGATGGGAAAGAAGGCCGCCTCGGTTTTGCCGGATGCTGTGGATGCCGTTAGGAGCACATTGTCCTGCGTGTTAAAGATTGCATCTGCTGCCGCAACCTGGATAGAGCGCAGGCTTTCCCAATCGTGGGAGTAGATGAAGTCCTGGATAAACGGGGCATAGCGGTCAAAAGCGTTCATGGGCCTCCTCTCATCAACGGGCTGATCAACGCAACGGGCAACGGCTCGATATCTTGCAACATCGGCGTTTGCCCAGATAAAACCTGCCAAAATAAACCTGACCTTTTTGGCAGGTTAGATGGTGAACTCGGCGAAGTTGCGGTCGTCGCCTGCGGTGCCGGTGTCGTCTGTTGCGGCTGTCGGCGCCAGCGCGTCGCCACCGACGCTTTGCAGCAACTCGGCCACGTTAGCATCGGGGTTTTGACACAGGATATCGAGCAGTTCGATAAAGTCGCGGATGACTTCGCGGGGCGTCAGATGCGTGTCGGCCCCCACGCGGCCAAACTCAATTTTGAGGAAGTCCACCAAGTCGTTTTCGGTAAGCGTGGGCGTCCAGCCAAAGTAGCCGGCATGGATCTGCATGAGCTTTTCGATGAGCACCAGCAGCTCTTCGTAGGTGAGCGGTTGCAGGCGGATGATGGGCGCGAGCATGTCTTTGAGATCATCGCGCGCAAAACGGCCCTGAGCGAGACGGCTCCGAAGGGCCTCGTAGGAGAACACGCCGCGGCGGCGGTCTTCGATGGAGGTTGGCGTGCCGCCCATGATCATGCCCAGGTACTGCGCCTTGCCCTGGAGCGTGTCGTTGTACATGGTCAGGATCTTCTCGTAGTTATATTGGCGCGTGATCGCGTTGGGAATCTTGTACAGATTCACGAGCTCGTCAATGAGCACCAGCATGCCCTTGTAGCCGCTGCAGACCAAAAAACGTGCGATGAGCTTGACGTAGTCGTACCAATCGTCATCGCTGATGATGGTCGAGGAGCCCAGCTCGGCGCGTGCTTCGCTCTTGGTGCGATACTCGCCGCGAATCCATTTGGTCACCCGGCTCATAGCCTCTTCGTCGCCTTCGGATATGGCCATGCGATAGCGGCGGAGCATGCGGGTGAAGTCGAAGCCGTGGACCATCTCCTCGAGCGGGGCCAGTTGGGCATTGACGACCGACTCGTCGGCGTCGGCACACGAGGCGACCCAGCGATCCAGGATAAGGTTGAGCGCGCCGCCCTCGGGGCGCGTCTTGGTCGATATGTTGCGGATAAGCTCGCGATAGGTGGCGAGGCCCTGGCCCTGGCCACCCTGCAGGCGGCGCTCGGGCGACAGATCGGCATCAGCGACGACGAATCCCTCGCCCATGGCGTGCGTGCGGATGGTCTGGAGCAAAAAGCTCTTGCCGGCGCCGTAGCGACCGACTAGGAAACGGAAGCTTGCGCCGCCATCGGCGATGAGGCTCAGGTCGGTGAGCAGAGCACGGATCTCGACCTCTCGCCCCACGGTGATATAGGGAAGGCCAATGCGCGGGACAACGCCGCCCTTGAGCGAGTTGAGAATGACGGCGGCGACGCGCTTGGGCACGCGGGGTGCTGCGGATGCGGTATCACTCATGGTCTAGGTATCCTCTCACGTCTGCTTCGTAGTCCTCGATAATTTGCGGTCCTGTTGAGCCAAATTCAATAACGGTGTCGCCCACCAGGTCAAAGAGCGCTTCGTTGATGCTATCGACGAGCATGTCCTCGCTCTTGCCCGACTGTGCTACCGCCGATGCCGTCTGCGCTGCGTTTTGCTCGAGTAGTGCTCGAAGATAGGCGTCTGCGGCGGGATCGAGTGCGGACGCGGTGTCGGCGGGCGTGGGCGCTGGTGCGAGGAGCGGGGCTACGATGCCAAACTGCTCGGTGGAGATGGTCGGCTCGCCAGCCTCGTCCCGCTGTATGGTCGTCACGACTGGTTCGGCGATCGTGTCAGCCACGGGCTCGGCTTCCCGTCGCTCGGCAACTGCCACCTCGGCATCCGCAAGCGTGCCGTCCTCGCGCTCCTCGTCGATCAAAAGCGCCTCGCGCGTTTGTGCGGCGGCGCTCCGAATGTGCCCCAGCTGGCTCAGGTCGATATCGATCTTGACGGGCTGATGTGCGGCATCCCATGAAAGCCATGCCGCGATCTCGTCATCGATAATCTTAGCCAGGTATTTGGGGACCTTCTCTTCCTTAAGGGGATGGCCGGGATCCAGTGCCAAGCGCAGGCGCTGATCACAAGCGCACATCATCTCACCGAGCTTGCTACTTTTTTGTCTGCTGCCGTGGATGCGCATGCATTCCCAAAAGCCATTTTGGCAGCGGTAGATGTGAATGGGGTCCAGGCGATATTCGCAGTCCTCGTGGCGCTCGGGCGCAAAGAACACGGCCGAGGCAAACATGGTGTAGGGCATGGCCGTCTCCTCCCCAAACAAGCTCGCTACGATGCCGGTCTTTCGGTGCGTGTCATAGTAGCGCGCCATACGGACATACACGGCGCATGCCACGTGGCGAAGATCGCGATGGTGGGAGCGGTCGAGCCTTGAGTTATTGAGGTTGTACGTGGAGAGCGCGTTGATGGCGGCCATGAGTCGCTCCTCGCGCGTCTCGTCAGGCGGAAGGGGGAGCGTGGGCTCTGAGGTTTTGCGACGCTTGGCGGTTTGACCGGACGGCGCCGGCGCGGGTACAAGGTCTCGCGCTGCGCGGCGCAGCTCGATGAGGGCGTTGTCGAATGCGACGGTTTTAGAGTCGCGAAGCAGCTTGGGATCGAGCTCATGGAACACGGCGTAGTCCTGCAGCCACACGCGTGCGAACCGGTCGATGCCGGGCTCAAAGGCGCGATAGGCATCCCAAAATGCTTTGATCTTGTCATAGCCGTCACGCGGATTGTCGACGCCAATGCCGCAGATCAATTCGTAAAGATACAGAAAAGCAAACGAGGTCGATGTCTCCTCGATATTGCCGCGGCGCACTTGGGCACGCCAGGTAAAGTAGCCGCGCAACTGTCGATCGCTCATGGCATTGTAGGTGGGAAAGTACGACTTAAAGGTGCCGTTGTAGGGGCAATCGTCCTCGAAGTCGGCCATCAGCAGGCCTTGGCGGTAAAAGAGCTCCGCCTCCGATAGCCAACGTCCCGCGCCGCCTTTGGGATCCTCTTGCCAGCGCGATATCTCGCGCATCTTGCGGTACTGGTCGGGGAGGTAGTTCTGCATCTGACGACCGGTCTTGAGAATCGGCTCGTCAGCATAGATTTCGTTTGAGAAGCGGGCGGACTGATGGGTTCGGGCCTCGGCCATAATGCGCTCGATGAGCATCTTGACGTCCTGGTCGGCCACCGCCCTCTCCTCTCCCTATATGGTGTCGGTGACCTCATATCATAGCACAGCATCAAACAGATGTTCGAGATACCGCTGCGTAGATAGATTTAGAACAGGAGGGCGTAGATGACGGCGATGACGACGGAGGGGAGCATGTTGGCCGTGCGGAAGGTCTGAGGACGGATGAGGTTAACGCCAACACAGAAGATGAGCATGGAGCCCACAAGCGAAAGGCTGTCGAGGGCCGCGGCGGTCATGATGGGGGAGAGTGCGCCGGCAAAGAGCGTGATCGTTCCCTGGAAGACGGCGACGGGCAGGGCGGAGAAGATACAGCCGCGACCGAGCGAAGCCGTCATGGTGCAGACGATGATGCAGTCCAGCGCGCCCTTCAGGGCAAGCGTGGACCAGTCGCCGAGCAGGCCGTCCTGAATTGATCCTACGATGGCCATGGCGCCGATACACACGGTGAGCGATGTCGAGACAAAGGCGTTGGTGAACTCGTTGTCGCCTTCGCTGCCGGTTTTGCGCTTGAGCCATTCGCCGAGGTTCTCGATGGCGGCCTCCAGGTTGATGGCCTCGCCGATGAGCGAACCGAGGGCAAATGAGACGATCAGCATGGTGGTGCCGGTGGTCGCCAACGCCTCTCCATCGATAACGAGCATCTTTTGCATGGTGCCGCCCAGGCCGATAAACAGGACGCACAGCCCTGATGCTTTCATGAGCGTGTCTTGGATGCGCGGTGTAATGAAGCGGCCGCCCGCTAATCCCAAAAGACCGCCCGCAACTAAAAGCACAACGTTGATGATTGTTCCCAAGCCCGGCATGAGCCCTCCTGTATTGATGCCAACGTGGCAATCGTAGCAGAACGAAATGCGAGGCACATCGCGACTCATCTAATACGTTATATAAGTGGTGTTAGGAATGATGCGCAGCATTTAAGCCTCAGGTGGTTGTCGGGACATAGGGATAGTATTCAAAGCGCAGTGTCATAAGCCGCTGTGGGGATTCAATAGCCGCGGCGATGATATTGGCATCGCGGGCACGATCAAACCCTTCGAGTTCGATCTGATACGAGACGTCTTGCATAATGTCCAGACGTCGCCAGGCTAGGAGTGTGTCGCCATCGAATTCTAGGGTCTTGCTTCCGTTTGCGGCAACGGCGTATAGACGCAGCTTGGCGGTGGTTGCAGGGTCGACAACCGTGACCTTTTTAATTTCGTTTCGAGTATTCTTGGCGCCCAACAAGGTGAGCAGTGTTGGGGCCACGACCTCGCCCGATGGCAAAAAGACGACTTCGATGGATTCGGGAAATGCGATGATAGCCGACTTGCGGACGGGCTGATTGGCGGCGGCAACTTCAATGTTCGCAGCGTCGATGACCTCTATGTGGTCGAGCGCGGCAAGCACGCAGCAGTTACCTTCATCGATCTCTTGAGGATCAGCAAGCCCCAGACTGTCCGCGAACTCGGGATCGTTTGGATCGGTAGCGGGCTCATTCGGTGCTTCGAAAGAAGCTGGGACGCTGTTTGTCGGCGACGGCGTGTCGCCCGCACCTGCTTCTTTATCCGTGCTCTCTTCTTGTATGGTTGCGTTGATGGGTTCGTCGTTTGAGGGGAGCGTCTTGGCGTCAAGCGCGGAGGGGAGAATTCCGATGGCTCCGGATCCGTTCCACTCCATTTCGAGAAGCGCCGGGTCGGCAAGAATGCGTTGCCTGCTTTGCGCGTGGGCATCGATTTCAATAGGGCCTGCCTCTATCCCTCGTGTAAGGCTGAGTGATCCGGCTGGCTTCTCGAAATGAGCGTCTGTGTCTTTGGCGCTGACGGCGTAGAACAGCAGGGACGCTTCTCCCGCCGCGATGGCATCGGTGCCGGCTTTGGTCAGCCGCAACGATGCCGTGAATGAGAGGGTGGGCTGCGTGTCGTCTGCATTCGCGGCGGCGCAGCCCAGACATATACCGCCTCCTTTCTCGAAAAACGTACCGTCGAAGGCGACCTTCGCTCCGTTCGCCGAGTCATCGATCGAAGCGATGTCGATGCGCAGCTCTAAATTGCATGGATCGCCATCTGCATCGAGCACAACCGAGCGCCACGTGCAGACGGCGCACCCCGCCTGGGAGCCGTTTGCCTTGTTCGAACGATTGATATCCACGACTATCGAGCCGTCCGTATTACGACGAAGGCATCCCGAGGTCGAGATTGCGGCCTGTGCGATCGAAAAACGCTTGCACGCAATGGCGCTCGACGGATTTGGTGCGGAGCTTAGGGCTGCTGGTAAGGAGTCTGCCATGACGGGAGTCGCCCAAGCGGCGACAGGCGTTCCGGTTGCGAGCGCGCCGCAGAGTGCGACGACGGGCAAAAGGTTCTTCGATGCCATGGGGTCTCCTTAGCTAATTTAGTGCGGCCTGTCCGTGTTTTGTTTCTGGCTGCGTTTGATGTGCAGCCCGAGGCCGGCGGTCCCCGCGCCTGCTGCTGTGGCGCCTGCTGCCAAGAGCCATCGTCTGTCGCCTGTCTGCGCCAACGGTTCCTCGCGGTCGCCGCGGTCGAGCTCCGAGAGGTCGACCGTCACTTGCGTGGCGGCCTGCGCCTGTTCTTGCTGGGCAAAGGCCATGGCTGGCCCAAACGCTAGGATGCTGACGGCGGCGGCCAGGGCGACGGCCTTATGCCGTGTGCGCACCGGGCTCGACCGTCCAGGTGATCGTTGCAACCTGATCGCCTTCGCCGGTTACGCGGAAGATGTCGCGCGTGACGCGGGCGACGTTTCCGCTTGTCTTGAGCTTAATTTTGTCCGTGCCGCCGGCAATGCCCTGGTAGCCCATGTCGAAGGCTGCGTTCTTGGAAAGATCGAGGCCCGTCTCCTGCATTGCGGCGCTGGCGTTCTGGAGTGCGCCGTCGGGGCCGACCTTAAAGTCGATGGAGTTCTGCGCGGTTCCGGCCTTGGCGTCGGCAGCAATGGTCCAGGTGTTCATGGCGTCGATCTTCATGTTGGTGACATGGATGCCGTAGGCCGAATGATTGTCGATGGTGGTCGCGTCTTCTGAGGGGCCCTGAAGCGTGCCGTCGGCCTTGGCGACGAAGGGAATAACCGTCGGAACTTTGAACTCAACGTTGTCGATCTCGGTCCTGACCATTACTTTCGTGGTTCCAACGCGCCCGGCCGCCATAGCTGGCGTCGGGGCGGCGCCCATTGCGAGCGCGAGCGCGAGCCCTGCGCCCACGACGAGCGCTCTGGCTCCGTTCATGTTCCTGGTGATGTCCATGGTCGTTCCTTTCTATTCGCCGCGGGCCGTCCCCGCGATGATTGGACGAATGCTGGTGAATTGCGTGCGGTGCCGCGTCGGCCGGAAAAGCTAGTTCTCGGCTTGCTCAACCCGCACCTTGACACGTGTCGGATTGCCGTGGCTGTCGAGGGTCTTGGCATCGAGTGCCTGGATCTCGATGTACGCCTCGCCTTCTTTGATGTCGCCGGCGGGGCACGTTTCGATTGTCTTGCCGGTCTCGACCACACCGGATTCGTACATGGTCTCGTCGTTTTGGATGACGCGGAATCGCTGGGGAAATTTATTGTCTTGGACGTTTTGCACGTTGACGCGCAGCTTGCCGTCCTCCTGCAGCTGAGCGACCGGTGCGACCGAAATCGTCATCATGTTGTCGCGGACGATGGCGTCGAGCTCATCTTGGATTTCCTGACGCGTTTTGCCCTCGGCCGTCGTAACCGAAGCGCCCGCCTCGGGTACGGGCTGCGACTGCCAAGCGTATAGTCCTACGGCGACAAGGGCACAGACGATGGCCAAGCAGGCAACGATGAGCTTCTTGCGACGACCCGGGCCTGCAAAGTGGGGTGGCTTCTTCGCGCTCATGCGGCATCCTTGGCGGTATAGATGCGCGCAAAGGTGGACGGGTTCGCTCCAAAGAGCATGTGAAGCATCAGGCGGCGTGAGTAGACAAGCTCGTCGAAGTCGGGAGGGAGCTCGATGTCGTGGATATGCGCGATGCGGTGGGCGAGCGCCGAGAACGACTCGGGGTCGCAGATCACGTCGGTGGTAACGTGGTAGACCGTCGTATCGGGGAATGCCTCTTCGTCGAAAGGCAGGAGATGGGGATCGTCGTCGACTTCGATGGCGATGCCGTACTGGGGCCAGTAATATGCCATGGGAACCTCCCTGCTTCTGGGGCCAAAACTTCTGTCGGTTTTGGCTGTCGATGCCGACGGTATCAGCCACTACTTGACCAATTGCTGACCAAATGCTTGACGGATTGGTGTCTCCGCAGGTAAAAGGCGGCAAAAAATACTCCAACTTTTTTCAAGCGACAATCGCGCGGTCGGCGACGGCGGGGCCATATGTGTCAAAAGCATCGTCTGCCGAGGAAATCAAGCCGCTCGCCGAATTGCACGAACGTAAAAATCGCCAATTATGGAGACGGTCTCGAACACGTCGACGAAACGATGCGCTAACATCTCCCTGCAAACACTGTAGTTAGCTAAAGGGGGAGTTCGCGTGTCTGCAACCATCAAACCCTTCACCGACGAGTTCGAAGAGTATGGTCGCGATGAGTCTCGCGCATCGGGCGAGGCCTCGAGCATCTCGTTTCCGACAACGGAAGACGAGGTCCGTGCCATTTTGGAAAAGCTCCATGCCGAGCGTGCCCCGGTAACGGTTCAGGGCGCCCGAACCGGCCTTGCCGCCGGTGCCGTGCCCCACGGCGGGCATATCCTCAATACTTCCCGTATGAATCGCTACTTGGGCCTTCGCCGCGATGAACAAGGCCAATTTCTGCTGCGCGTGGAGCCGGGCGTTGTGCTCTCGGAGCTGCGCAAGCAGCTGAGCAAGAAGGTGCTGCCGACTGCTGGTTGGGACCAGGCATCGCTTGAGGCCTACGAGGAGTTCCAAGAGGCCCCCGAGCAGTTCTTTCCCACCGATCCCACCGAGACGTCTGCCTGTCTGGGCGGCATGGCGGCATGTAACGCCTCTGGTGCCCGCAGCTACGCCTACGGTCCCATGCGCCCACATATCACGGGACTCCACGTCGCACTGGCTGATGGCGATTTGCTTGAGCTTCAGCGCGGCGAGGCTTTTGCCCAGGGCCGCCACCTGTCGCTCGTGACGGCAGCGGGCCGTACGCTCGAGCTCGATCTTCCCGGCTATACCATGCCCAAGACAAAAAATGCCTCAGGCTATTTCGTTGCGGACGAAATGGACGCCATCGACCTCTTTATCGGTGCTTGCGGCACGCTCGGCGTTATCACCGAGCTCGAGATTGCCCTGCAGGCGGCGCCTGCGGTCGTTTGGGGTGTGAGCTGCTTTTTCGATAGCGAAGACAAGGCCGTGTCCTTTACCGATTCCGTGCGTCCCGTCCTGTCCCATGCGGCTGCCATCGAGTACTTCGACGCTGGCGCCCTGGATATTCTACGTTGCCAGCGCGAGCAGTCGACGGCGTTTGCCTCGCTGCCAGCGCTCGACAAAGAGGCCAAGGTCTGTGTCTACGTGGAGCTCGACTGTGACGACGAGGCGCAGGCGACCGAGGAGCTGTACCACCTGGGATGGGTTTTGGAGCTTGCGGGTGGCCGCGACGACGCGACCTGGGTTGCGCGCACCGAGGTCGATCGCGAATGCCAGCGGTTCTTCCGCCATGCGGTGCCCGAGAGCGTCAACATGCTCATCGACGAGCGTCGCCGCACGGATCCCGCCATCACCAAACTGGGCTCGGACATGTCGGTGCCCAACGCACGCTTGGCCGATGTCATCGCCCTTTATCGCCGCACGTTGGCCGAAAGTGGGCTTGAATCTGCCGCCTGGGGGCACATCGGTAACAACCATCTGCATGTGAACATTCTGCCGCGCGATGCGCAGGAATACCGCCGCGGCGGAGAACTCTTTGCCCGGTGGGCTTCCGAGGTCACGGTCATGGGCGGCGCCGTCTCCGCCGAACACGGTGTCGGCAAGATCAAGGCGGGCTTCTTGGAGACGATGTACGGTCACGAGGCCATGGTCGAGTCGGCGCGGCTCAAGCTCCAGCTCGATCCCGACGGGCAGCTGGGTCGCGGCAACCTGTTTCCGGAGAAGCTCTTGGATGAGCTCGTCCAGAAAGGGGGCGCGTGAAGATGAGCGATTTCCATATGGTGGTGTGCGTCAAGGCCGTGCCGGGCAGCACTGAGGTCAAGATGGACCCCAAGACCAATACCATCGTGCGCGATGGCAAGCAGGCGGTCATTAATCCCTTTGATGCGAGCGCTTTGGAATGCGCGCTGGCGCTGAAGGACGACTTTATCGGCTTTGGCATGGATGTGCGCGTGACGGTGGTGTCGATGGGCATCCCCGCGACCGAGTCGCTGCTGCGCGACTGCATCGCTCGAGGCGCCGACGACGCGCTGCTGCTGACCGATCGCGCCTTTGCAGGTGCCGATACCCTGGCGACCACCTATGCTCTCAAATGCGGCATCGAGGCGCTCGACGAGGACTTCGACCTGCTCATCTGCGGCAAGATGGCGGTGGATGGCGATACGGCCCAGATCGGTCCCGAGCTTGCCGGAGCCTTTGAGATTCCCTGCGTGACCGACGTGAGTTGCGTGCAGAGCGCGGGCTTTACGACCTGTGGCTCGCTGACGCTCATTCACGGCTGCGATGCCGGCGAGGAGACGGTCTATCTTGAGATACCGTGTGCGATGACGACCGCCAAGGAGATCGGCCAGCTGCGTATGCCGAGCATTGCCGGTATTCGCGCGGCGGAGGAGGCGGACGTGCGCGTGGCCAGTGCCGCCGACGTGAACGCCGATCCCTCGCGTTGCGGCCTTGCCGGATCACCGACACAGGTCGTGCGATCGTTTGTGCCCGACCGCGACCAAACGTGCGAGGACGTTGACGGAACGGCGTCCGAGCAGGCGGCAAAACTTGCCAAGATTATCGAGGGGATGGCATAGATGAGCGGACTGATTATCGATAGCGAAGCCTGTATCGGCTGCGGTCGCTGCGTTCGCGCCTGCGCCTCGGGCGGCATTGTGGTGGAGGGCGAGCGTCCCAATCGCTGCGCCCGCGTGACCGAAGGCTGCATCTTGTGCGGCGGGTGCGTCGATGCCTGTCCCGTCAACGCTATCTCGATCGAGCGAGACGAAGCTGCCGGCGCGGCAGACCTTGATGCATATCGAGACATTTGGGTATTCGCGCAGACCGACGAGCACGATACGGTGAATCCCGTTACCTATGAGCTCATGGGCAAGGGCCGCGAGCTTGCCGATGCTCGCGGCTGCCGTCTGGTGGCGCTGGTCGGTATGGGCTCCGAGGGTTCTCTCGGTGACCTGGAGCATCTGGTTTGCGCGGGCGCCGACGAAGTCCTGGCCTGTCGCGACGAGCGCCTGCGCCAAAACGATGCGGAGGTCTACGCCCGCTTGATCTGCGATTTGGTAGCCGAACGCAAACCCGAGGCCATCCTATACGGCGCGACCGCTTTTGGCCGCGAACTGGCACCCGGCGTTGCCGTGCGTTTGCAGACGGGCCTTACGGCTGACTGCACCGTACTTTCGATGGATGCGGAAACGGGGCTGCTGCAACAGACGCGTCCGGCGTTTGGCGGCAACTTGATGGCCACCATCGTCTGCCCCAATCATCGTCCCCAGATGGCAACGGTTCGTCCCGGCATCTTTAAGGCGCCCGACTTTGACTACGGCCGCTCCGGCACGATCACCCAGATATCACTTGCTGATGATGCTAGGGCTCGTGTCGAGATCTCGATTCCCGCCGAGGAGTGGGGACAGCGGGCTTCGATCGCCGATGCCGAGCGCCTGGTCGTGGTGGGTCGCGGCATTGGCTCCAAGAAAAACCTGCCCCTGATGCGAAAGCTCGCCGAGGCTCTGGGATCCGAGCTTGGCTGCACGCGACCTGTCGTGGAGGCCGGCTGGTTGGAGTATCGCCATCAGATTGGCCAGACGGGCGTATCGGTTTCGCCCAGGCTTCTCGTGAGTATTGGTGTTTCGGGCGCCATCCAGCATCTTGCCGGCATCGGTGGGGCCGAGTGCATTATCGCCATCAACGAGGACCCGGATGCCCCCATCTTTGGTGCTGCCCAGTACAAGGTTGTTGGGGACGCCGTCGAGGTCGTCGAGGAGCTGCTGGCCCAGCTTGAGCGCTAGGCGCGCGCCAGCCAGTCGCGCATCTCGTCCTTTAGGCGGCTCCAAGTTGCCTGCGTGGCGGGGTCGGTAAAGGGCCGCGTAATGCCAAAGGGCGCGTCGAGCAGGCGGTGGATATCGCCCTGTTCGCGCGCCAGCGCGCGGCTTGCTGGATAGACGAGCTCAAACATAAAGCAGATAAGCCCCACCAAGAAGTCGGCGGGCTCATCGCGCTCATCGCGTGCGACGCAGCGGTGCTCGTCAAAGGCGGCAAGTGTCGGCGACGAGAAGTGGCTGGCGAGAAATGCGTCCTCATCCACCTTAAGGATGGTCTCGACGGTGCTGTCGGCGATGGTGCGCATAATGTCGATCTTGTCACCATCGCGCACGATATCGCAGAAGCACCGTGTACGCTCGTCGAGCTGCGCGGGTAGACGGAAATCGCTGTGATAGGCGATGCTCGCTCGGATGAGCTCGTCATGCGCACCGGTTTCGATAAAGTCACGGATGTTTGTCGTGGCGGGTGCATCGGCGGGATTCTCGCCAAAGAGGACCTCGATGCCCAGCGCCGCATGGCTCATGCTCTCGGCGTCCTTAAAGGTGTCCCAGCGCCGAAGTTGCTCAAAGCGGCCCATATCGTGTAGCAGGCCGCAAAGCCATGCCAGGGCAATATCTTCTGACGACCAGCCCTGCTCGCGCGCTACGGCATCGCATGCCTCGGCCACGTGGTACGTATGCTCGATTTTGAGCGCGATGCGTGGGTTGGTGGCGTCGTAGGCATCGGTGTAGCTTTTGAAGGCCGCGCGAGCCCGGTCTCGATCGATAGCTGTCATAATGACTTCCTAAAAAGTTGTGTCTTTCGATCCGGTGGCAATTGTAGGTGAACTCGGTTGCTGTCGGATGATGATTCTGCCGTGTCGCTACATGCGGCTCGGAGACCTTGTCAGGATGAGAAGCGTATGGTGCTCAAAATCGTTAGAACCGTCTGGCCAGTGATGCTTACCTATGTTGCAATAGGCGCGCCGTGCGGAATGATCATGGGGCAGACGGGAATGAAGCCCTGGATGGTCTTTGCTCTGAGCAGCACGTTTGTGACGGGCAGCGGGCAGTTTATGATCTGCAATCTTTGGCTGGCGGGCGTACCGGCACCTTCGATTATCGCGAGCGTTGCTGCCATCTCCTCGCGTTTTGCGCTTTACTCGGCATCGATCGCGCCGCATCTGAAGAATGCCTCGAAGCGTCAGACGCTGGCTGTTGCCGCGACACTTACCGAGGAGGCATATGGCATCTCGCTTGCCAAGCTGATTGAGGGGGAGGATTGGGGCCCGCTCGAGTCCTTCGTGCTCAACGTGATCCTCATCGCAACATGGGGCGTTACGTGTACGATGGGCGCCATCGTCGGCGCCGTTGTCGATGTTCCCACCGCCATTGCAGCCTTTGTCTGCACCTCGCTCTTTATCTGCCTGCTCTTTTCGCAGCGACTGTCGAGCGGCAATGTCGTAGCTGCCAGTTTGGCTGCGGTGTCCGTTGCCATATGCAAGTTCTTGGGGTGGACGAATATCGCCGTGCCGGTAAGCGTGCTCGTCGGCGTTGCCGCGGCGCTTGCGTGCGATGCTCTCGCCGAAGGAAGGGGTGCTCGCGATGCCCGTTAATGAGTTTTTGGTCCTGTGGCTGTCGTCGTGGGCGGCCATCGCATTTTTCCGCATTGCCCCGGCGTTTGCGTTGCGCGGGAGAACGCTGTCGCCCCGCGTTACCGAGGCCTTGGGTTATATTCCGTCCGCCGCCTTCGCGGCGCTGGTCGCTAATGATTTGATAAACCCCGGCGCTTTTGACGCCGGCTTGTGGCGAGGCTTGATTCCCTGGATTGCGGCCGCCGGCGTCGTGGCGGTGGCAATCAAGACAAAGTCGATGTTGTGGTGCTGCGTTTCGGGCATCGTGTTCTATATCGTTTTGAGCCTCGTATAGGAGCAGGACGCGTTATCGTCCCGGCCTAACGAATCGAATTTCTCACCGAGGCGGTCTGCTTCTTCTGGTACCATGGTCAAACTTTACTGTAGCAAAGCGTGACGTGGGCTTTTGTTCTGCGTCAACGGAAATGGGGGTTTCATGGCACAGGAAGCGACCGCCAACGAGCAAAAGAAATTCAAGGTCCCGCGTATCCCGGGCGACATCATGATCTATCCGATGATCGTCGGCCTTTTGCTCAATACCTTCTGCCCGCAGGTCTTTGAGGTCGGCGGCTTCTTTACGGCTGCCTGCCGCGGTGGCTCCAACACCATCGTTGCCGCGATCTTGCTGTTCGTGGGCGCCGGCATCAGCTTTAAGTCCACGCCGGGCGCCATCAAGACCGGCATCGTCGTGCTGATTCCTAAGCTTGTAGTGGCAGCCGCGCTGGGTCTGGGCGTCGCGTACTTCTTTAACGATAACTTTTTAGGCCTGAGTTCGGTTTCCATCATCGGCGGCATTACGTTTTGCAACATGGCGCTCTATACGGGCATCATGGGCGAGTTCGGCGATGAGTCCGAGCAGGGCGCTGTCGGTATCCTGTTCTTTACGGCCGGCCCCGCCGTCACGATGATCATCCTTGGTGTTTCGGGTCTCGCCAACATCCCCGTCGGCACCATCATCGGATCCATCCTGCCGCTCGTTATCGGCATGGTCCTGGGCAACTTGTTCCCGTTTATCAAGAACATGCTGGTCCCCGGCGCCAATCCCGCGATCGCCGTTATCGGCTTTCAGCTCGGTGCGTCCATGAGCCTTTCGAGCTTTATCACCGGCGGTATTTCGGGTATCCTGCTGGGCCTCATCACGCTCTTTATCGTCGGTCCCATTACCTTTGCCTTCGAGCGCTTGTGTGGCGGCAACGGTAAGGCGGCTGTGGCATGCTCCACCATTGCCGGCACGGCCATGACCACGCCGGTCGCCCTCGCCGAGGTCGCTCCGCGCTATGCCGAGCTTGCGCCCACCGCGTATGCGCAGATCGCCACCGCCGTCATCATCACGGCAATCATGGCCCCGATTCTGACCGGCTGGGTCGATAAGAAGTTCTGCCAGGGCAAGGAAGACCTGTCGCCTGCCGGTGTCGAGGCCATCGAGGAGGCTGTCGCGGCCGACATCGATGGCGAGTAGCAATCGATACCCATCAATGATTCCGGCGTGCAACTCGCGCCGTTTGAGCGCCCGAACGAGAGCTGTCTTGCAGTGACGTTCGGGCGCTCTGCTATTATTCCCCTTACCCCTGCGGAGAAAGGGGCGTTTATTGCCCAGACACGAATCGGGCGATTCTGACCACTTGGATATTGAAGGGAGGGCGTCTAGTGGTTAAGGCACTCAAGATTGAGATATTCCTGCTATGCATGATTGTTCTTATCGGGCTTGCCGTACGAAGCCGTCGCTCCCTGTTCTCGAGCACCCAGCAGCTTTTGTTTAGCATGCTGGGCTACACGTCTGCTGCCTACATTTTCTTCTATATGATCTGGACGCTTTCGGATGGTGTGGACGGCACGTTGGGCATTGCAGCCAACTGGATTTCCAACGCGGTTTCGTTTTCGCTCTTCGCCATCGCGTGTCTCATTTGGTTTATCTATTCCGAGACGATGCAGGGCTCTCACCTTGTGACCTCGCGCTATAGGGTGGTGCTTGTAACGTTGCCTACGGCTCTGGTGGTCGTGCTGGCTTTTACCAGTTACTGGACGCACGCCCTGTTCTATATCGATTCGCAGGGCGTGTATCGTCGCGGCTTTGCCTATATGATCCAGCCCATTGTCAGCTACTGTTACGTTATACATACGTCCCTGCATGCGTTTGTGCAATCTCGCAGGGTCGAGAGCCTGCAGACGAAGGCTATCTATCGAACCTTAGCATTTTTCGCCATTCCGGCCCTGGTGGGCGGTACCTTTCAGATCGTATACTCGGTGCCTGGCCTTTGTGTCGGCATAATGATTAGCATGTTGCTGCTCTATATCATCTGCCAGGAGCAGTTCATCTCGACCGACCCGTTGACTGGCCTCAACAATCGCAACCGTTTTGAGACCTATATGCTGTCGCTCTTCTCAAATGTTGGTCATACGGACGATGTGTATCTTCTCATGATGGACGCTGACGGCTTTAAGCAGATTAACGATCGCTATGGACATGTGGAGGGTGATCATGCTCTTCAGGTCTTATCTGCTGCGCTCAAAAAGGTCTGCACGGCGTCTGGCAGCTTTATCGCACGTTATGGCGGCGATGAGTTCGTAGTCCTTCAAAAGGCGGCAGCGGAACAGGACATCATACGTCTGTGCGCGGCAATCAACGACGAGCTCGCGCGCGCCGAGGTGCCGTATCTGTTGCGGATGTCCATCGGCTACGCACGGGTCGGTGACGGCGTCGATACCTGGCAAGACTTGCTTCGCGCTGCCGACGCGGAGCTCTACCGCGTCAAGGCCGAGAAAAAGAAGGCCGGCGTCCAGATACGCTAGGAAAAGGGGCACACGACCGTGGTGGTCGTGCGCCCCTTTTTGCGTTTGTGGGGGCCACCGGCCATAATGCCCAGGCGCGGTGCGGCAAGACGGGCGTCTGCCGCCGCGACTCGGTACGAAATCAACGAGAACCAGTGTGCTCCATTAAGCTAAAGTTTGCGAACACCCTCTCTAAAAAGGTGAGCTCGCTAGGCCTTTTTAGGTTTGTTGACAATGATGATGCCGCTGCAGACCAAGAGCAGGGCAACAAGTACGGTGACGGGGCTCGTGCCAGCGCCCTCGCCGAGCAGCAGCGCGCTCAGCACCACACCAAAGACGGGGTTCATAAACCCAAAGACCGAGACGCGGCTGACGGGGTTGACGGCAAGCAGGCGCGACCACAGCGAGTACGCGACGGCGGAAATGAGCGCCATATAAATGATGAGCGCGATGGCGGGGGCGATTTCGGTGGGGGACAACGTGCCGCCCATCAAAAACCCGATGGCGGTAAGGACCACGCCACCGACTAAAAACTGCCACCCGGCAAGCAAGACGCCGTCGTGCTCGCGCGAGAAGATGCCGATCAGGCAGGTCGATAGGGCGCCTGCAACAGTGGAAGCCAAGATAAAGCCCTCGCCGTCGAGCGTAAAGCCAAAGGTGCCGTCCGCGCCCGAAAGGTTGACGAGCGCGACGCCGGTAAAGCCCAGCACACAGCCAAGCACCTTGGCCGTATTGAGCTTCTCGGTGTGAAATGCCAAGGCGGCAAAGAGGATTGCGAGGAAGTTGGCGCTGGCCTCGATGATGGAACTCGACATGGCGCTGGCGCGCGAGAGTCCCAGGTAGAAAAAGAAGTACTGCCCGATAGTCTGGAAGAGCGACAGGACAAAGATGGGCTTGATGTCGCGAGCCTGCGGAACGAGTGGACGGCGCTGGGCCGCACTCATCCCAACGATAACCAGGGCGCCGGCAAGCGTGAAGCGCAAGCCCGCAAAGAGCAGCTGTGAGGCGCAATCGTGCGCGGGGATGCCAAAGAGCCCGTAACCGATCTTGATGCAGGGGAAAGCCGACCCCCAGAGCGCGCAGCAGACGAGGCAGCCCAGGATGAGTCCGGGCAGGGTGGCGAGATACGGCTTGCGGCTTTCCATGATGTCCTTCCTGTATGCGCGAAGCAAAAAAGAACCCGCCACCGGGTGTGCCGGTGGCGGGTGTTATTACCCGAGGGGATTGTACCCGATGGGACGCATTAAGCGAAGTAGGCCACGCCGCTCTCAAAGATCGGCATGAACTTATCGCCGGGGACATGCTCGGGCACGTTGCGGTACAGGTTGTCGCCGCGGCGCTCGGCATGGCCCATCTTGCCCAGAACGCGGCCGTCGGGGCTCGTGATGCCCTCGATGGCCAGTGCGGAGCCGTTGGGGTTGACGGAAAGGTCCATGCTCGGTTTGCCGTCCTCGCCCACGTACTGCGTGGCGACCTGGCCGTTTGCGATCAGCTGTGCGAGCACCTCGTCGTTGGCGACAAAGCGGCCCTCGCCGTGGCTGATGGCGACGGTGTAGGGGTCGTCCAGGCTGCACTGCGACAGCCACGGGGACAGGTTGGACGAGATACGGGTACGCACCAGACGGCTCTGATGGCGACCGATGGTGTTGAACGTCAGCGTGGGGGCATCGGGCGTGGCATCGACGATGTCGCCGTAGGGCACCAGGCCAAGCTTGACCAGGGCCTGGAAGCCGTTGCAGATGCCCAGCATCAGGCCATCGCGGACCTTGAGCAGGTCGCGGACTGCCTCGGTGACCTCGGGAGCGCGGAAGAACGCCGTGATGAACTTGGCGGAGCCATCGGGCTCGTCGCCGCCCGAGAAGCCGCCGGGGATCATGACGATCTGGCTTGCACGGATGCGGCGGGCAAGCTCGTGGGTGCTCTCGGCGACGGCCTCGGGCGTGAGGTTGTTGATCACGAAGGTGTCGGCCTCGGCGCCGGCGGCACGGAAGGCGCGGGCGCTGTCGTACTCGCAGTTGTTGCCGGGGAACACGGGGATGATCACGCGCGGGCGGGCGATCTTGGCGCCGCCGTACACGTGGATATCCTTGGCGCGGAAGTCGATGGTCTCGACCTCGGCGGTCTCGCCGGCGCTGCGGTAGGCAAAGACGCCCTCGATGCCGCTCTCCCAGGCCTCCTGGAGCTCGGAGAGCTCGATGACCTCGGAGCCGGTATCGATGACATAGCCCTCGACGGTGGTGCCCAGGGGCTCGACGACAACGCCGTCGGCGACCTCGGGCAGCTCGGCATCCTCGGCGAGCTCGACGATAAAGCTGCCGTAGAGCGGGGTGAAGAGGCTCTCCACGTCCACATCCTCGGCAAGCTCGAAACCGATCTGGTTGCCGACGCACATCTTAAAGAGGCTCTCGGCGCCGCAGCCGTAGCCGGGCGTGGAGACGGCCAGGGCGTCGCCGGTGGCGGTGAGCGCCTCGACGGTGTCAAACGCGGCGAGCAGCTGCTGAGCGTCGGGACGGTAGTCCTCGCCATAGGTGGCGGGGGCGATGCGGACGACGCGGTGCGTGAGGCCCTTGAATTCGGGCGAGACGGCACGGGCGGCCCTGCCCACGGCGACGGCGAAGCTGATCAGGGTCGGCGGAACGTTGAGCTCGCCGGCCTCGTCCTCAAACGAACCGCTCATGGAGTCCTTGCCGCCGATGGCGCCGGCACCCAGGTCGACCTGGGCCATGAGGGCACCCAGGACGGCAGCCATGGGCTTGCCCCAACGCTCGGCCTCGGTGCGCAGGCGCTCGAAGTACTCCTGGAAGGAGAGGTAGGCGCGCTTGTGCTCAAAGCCGGCGGCAACGAGCTTGGCGATGGACTCGACCACGGACAGGTAGGCGCCCGCAAACTGGTCGGCCTCCATCAGATAGGGGTTGAAGCCCCATGCCATGGCACTCGCCGTGGTGGTCTCGCCGTCCACGGGGAACTTGGCGACCATGGCCGAGCTCGGGGTGAGCTGCGTCTTGCCGCCAAAGGGCATGAGCACGGTCGCGGCGCCGATGGTGGAGTCGAAGCGCTCGGAAAGGCCCTTGTTGGAAGCGACGTTGAGGTCGGTGACAAGCGAGGTCATGCGCTCGGTGAGCGTGGTGCCGGCCCAGCTGGGCTGCCACACGCTGCGGGCGCACACGTGGGCGACCTGGTGCTTGGGTGCGCCGTTGGAGTTGAGGAACTCGCGGGACAGGTCGACGATGGCGACGCCGTTCCAGGCCATGCGCATGCGCGGCTCGGCGGTAACCTCGGCGATAACGGTAGCCTCCAGGTTTTCCTCGGCGGCGTAGCCCATGAACTCCTCGACGTCACCGTCGGCGACGGCGCAAGCCATGCGCTCCTGGGACTCGGAGATAGCGAGCTCGGTGCCGTCCAGGCCGTCGTACTTCTTGGTCACGGTATCAAGGTCGACATACAGGCCGTCGGCAAGCTCGCCCACGGCGACCGAGACACCGCCGGCGCCAAAGTCGTTGCAGCGCTTGATCAGACGGCAGGCATCGCCGCGGCGGAACAGGCGCTGCAGCTTGCGCTCGACCGGGGCGTTGCCCTTCTGGACCTCGGCACCCGAGGTCTCGATGGACTCGGTGTTCTGGGTCTTGGAGGAGCCGGTGGCGCCACCGATGCCATCACGGCCGGTGCGGCCGCCCAGCAGGATGATCTTGTCGGTGGGGGCGGGGCACTCGCGACGAACGTGGTTTGCCGGGGTAGCGCCCACGACGGCGCCAACCTCCATGCGCTTGGCCACGTAACCGGGGTGATAGAGTTCGTTGACCTGACCGGTGGCAAGGCCGATCTGGTTGCCGTAGCTGGAGTAGCCGGCGGCGGCAGTGGTCACGAGCTTGCGCTGCGGCAGCTTGCCCTCGAGCGTCTCGGAAACCGGGACGGTGGGGTCGCCGGCGCCGGTGACGCGCATGGCCTGATACACATAGCTGCGGCCCGAGAGCGGGTCGCGGATGGCGCCGCCCACGCAGGTGGCGGCACCGCCGAAGGGCTCGATCTCGGCCGGGTGGTTATGGGTCTCGTTCTTAAAGAGGAACAGCCAGTCTTGGTCCTCGCCATCGACATCGACCTTTACCTTGACGGTGCAGGCGTTGATCTCCTCGGACTCATCGACATCGGTCATGACGCCGGTCTTCTTGAGGTACTTGGCGCCGATGGTGCCCATGTCCATGAGGCAGACGGGCTTGGCGTCGCGACCGAGCTCATGGCGCATCTCCATGTAGCGGTCGAAGGCCTGCTGCACCACGGCGTCGTCGATCGTCACGTCATCCAGGGCGGTGCCGAAGGTGGTGTGACGGCAGTGGTCGGACCAATAGGTGTCGATCACGCGGATCTCGGTGATGGTGGGGTCGCGGTCCTCATCGCGGAAGTACTGCTGGCAGAAGGCGATGTCCGCCTCGTCCATGGCAAGGCCGCGATCGGCGATAAAGGCGGCAAGGCCGGCCTCGTCGAGCTCGCGGAAGCCGTCGAGCACCTCGACGGGCTGGGGCTCGGGGGTCTCCATGTACAGCGTCTCGGGCAGGTCGAGCGAGGCGATGCGTGCTTCGACGGGGTTCACCACGTAGTGCTTGATGGCCTCGATGGCGGCTTCGTCCAGAGTGCCCGAGATCATATAGACCTTGGCGGAGCGCACGGCGGGGCGCTCGCCCTGGCTGATGAGCTGCACGCACTCGCTGGCGGAGTCGGCGCGCTGGTCAAACTGGCCAGGCAGGAATTCGACGGCAAAGACGGCGCCATCGCTTGCGGGGAGCTCGTCGTAGGTCACATCGACCTGGGGCTCGCTAAAGACGGTCGGCACGCAGGAGCGGAAAAGCTCCTCGTCGATGCCCTCGACGTCGTAGCGGTTGATGATCCTCAGGGCCTCGATGCCCTTGATGCCGAGAATTTCGGTCAGCTCGCCCTTGAGCTGCTGAGCCTCGACGTCGAACCCGGGTTTCTTCTCCACGTAGATACGAGAGACCATTGGTTCCTGCCTTCCTGATCGGTTGGGCGTACGGTACGGTATGCGGCAGCGGTCGGTTTACGGGGCAAGCCTCGCGGTCGCCTTGAGCCACATGTTTGTAAACCTCACTATGATACGACAGCTCGCGGCGCGTTGAGGACGGCGAGGGTGCTACAGTGAAGCGCAAACAAGAGAAAGGCATCACATGGCATTCGTTTCGCTCGCCATCATCGCACTCGTGGCCTTTGCGAGTCCTTTTATCGCCTCGGCGATTCCCGGGAAACCCGTTCCCGAGACGGTCTTTTTGCTCGTGTTTGGCGCGGTGCTGGGACCCCATATGCTCGACATTATCCATGTAGATGCCGAGGTCGCGCTCGTGTCCGAGCTCGGCCTGGCCTTTTTGTTCCTGCTTGCCGGCTTTGAGATCGACCCCAAGAGCATCACGGGCGTCGAGGGGCGCTACGGCTTGGCGACGTGGGTCGTCACGTTTGGTATCGCCTGGCTTGCCGTGCGCTTTACCCCGTGGTTCTCAGTCAGTCATTTCGACGGTATCGCCGTGACGCTTGCCCTCACTTCGACGGCGCTCGGCACGCTCGTGCCCATCATGCGTGAGCGCTCGCTCACTGGCACGCGTGTGGGCGACTCGATTCTCGCGTATGGCACCTGGGGCGAGCTCGGCCCTGTGCTTGCCATGTCGGTGCTGCTGTCTGCCCGCACTGGCATCCAAACGCTCGTAATCCTTGGCTTGTTTGCGGTGGTTTGCGTGTTGCTGGCCGTGGTCCCAAGCCGCTCCAAGCGCGTCGGCAGCCGCTTCTTTGCGTTTGTCGAGGAACGCGCCGATACCACGTCGCAGACCTTCGTGCGCCTGACGGTGCTCA
The DNA here is from genome assembly GCA_902478545.1 of uncultured Collinsella sp. Classification (GTDB taxonomy): domain Bacteria; phylum Actinomycetota; class Coriobacteriia; order Coriobacteriales; family Coriobacteriaceae; genus Collinsella. The sequence continues at coordinate 23,286 of CABSLA010000001.1, read as the reverse complement.
TCCTGGTCACACTCGTGGCGTTCTCGGCCGTCTTTGATCTCGACATCGTGTTGGGTTCTTTTGCCGCCGGCTTTGTCTTGCGCTACATCATCCCCGAGGGCAACCATACGCTCGAGACCAAGCTCGACGGCCTGGCCTACGGCTTTTTGATTCCGGTGTTCTTTACTGTATCGGGCGCAAAGATCGACCTGACGGCCGTGGCGTCGCGCCCCGGGCTGCTCGCAGGCTTTATCGTGGCGTTGCTGATCATTCGCGCCGTGCCCATTCTCATCTCTATGAGTATTTGTCCTGCGACGCGCGATGTGTCGGCGTATGGTCGCATTACCGTGGCCCTGTACTGCACCACGGCGCTACCGATCATCGTTGCCGTTACGAGCGTTGCCGTCAACGCGGGCGCGCTGTCGCAAGACATCGCGTCGGTTATGGTTGCCGCCGGCGCCATCACGGTGTTCTTGATGCCGCTGCTCGCACAGCTCTTCTACCGCGTGGTGGATGCTGCGCCGGTCGCCGCCGTGGCAGAGGTTGCCGAGCATCCATCCGATGCGCTCGACATCCTGCGCGCCCATCACGACCTAGCGAGCTTGCTCGCGCGCGAGCATGAGCTGCTGACTTCGCATGGCCATGGTCGCGTATTCGAGGGCCTGCCTACGCTCGATACGATTGCCGAGCGTTTTTCCGCCGAGGCAGCGAGCGACCACATCGATGCCCGCATCGTGGACGCGGCGCACCTGCTTGCCGATAAGACTTACGGCGACGAGATCGACCCCGGCAAGCTCACCCCGCTCGAACGCCGCCGCCTGGAGCGCGCCAAGCTCGCCGTGCGCGAATACCGCCGCCGCATGCTGGAGCTCTATGCGCGCGATGAAGCCCAGGACGACGACGGCAGGTAGCCAACGCCGTCGCGGAAAATGCATCCCAGAATCCGCGTCCAGAGTGGGACATAGTTTCCGAAAGAAAGCCCTGAGGGAAGCTGCGCCCCGTTCTGAGCTGAAATACCGGGACGCAGCTTCCCCTGCAAGCAGAACAAGGCGCGCTGCCTGCGGTTGACGCAGACAGCGCGCCTTTTGCGTTGGGCCTCGTTGAGGTTCGAAGTCGTGGCTTGCGACCTTTAGGAGCGGGCGGCTCCGTCGACGGGGAGCACGGCGCCCGTGACATAGGAGGACATGTCGCTCGCTAGGAAAACGAAGGCGTTGGCGACGTCCTCGGGCTCGCCCATGCGACCCAGCGGAATGGTGGCGATGATGGGCTTGATGACCTCTTCGGGCAGGTTGGCGACCATATCGGTCTTGGTCACGCCGGGTGCGACGGCATTGACGCGAATGCCCATGGGGGCGAGCTCGCGCGAGAGCGACTGGACCATACCGTTGACGGCAAACTTGGACGTGGGATAGCCAACGCCGGAGGGCTGACCGTACTTGGCGACCATCGAACTCGTGGTGGTGATGGTGCCGCCATGACCTGCCTCGGTCATGATCTTGGCGGCTGCCTGGTGACCATTAAAGACGGCGACGACGTTGAGGTCCATAACGTTGGCGAACTCCTCGGCCGTGTAGTCCAAAAGGGGCGAGCGCTGGGAGATGCCGGCATTGTTGACGACTGTATCCAAGCCGCCCATGTCGGCTGCGGCCTGGGTAAAGGCCTCGGTCACGGCTTCGAGCGAGGTGAGGTCGCAGGAGCGGCCCCAGACCTTTGCGTCGGGATAGGCGGCTGTCAGCTTCTCAACGGCCGCGTCGGCAGTCTCCTGGCGCGAGCCAAAGACGGTGACGGCAGCGCCTTCCTCGATAAAACGGCAGGCGATGGCATAGCCGATGCCGCGCGTGCCTCCGGTGACGATTGCTTTCTTGCCCTCGAGCAACATGGTGCTTCCTCTCTTCGCGGGCGGACATTCGCAGCACAGCGTAGCGGTAGCCGGAATCGGCCGCGTTTGCATATCGGTGAACGGTAGTCCGCGTTACCGATGAGCGGCTCGCGCAAATATGCTCTGCCGTTGTGCTTAGGGCAGGTGACAAAAGGGCTCCCGTCCCACATCGGACGGGAGCCCTCAAGGCGCGTATTGCTAGGCGAGCGTTGGGCTAGTTCGCCATGACGCCTTCTGTCCAGGCCTCGACGTCCTCGATGCGCAGGACGTTGGCGACCTCGGCCACGCAGTCGACGCTGGCAAGCTCGGCGGCGGCAGCCTGGACGTCCTTCTCGAGCGCGCGGTGCGTTAGGAAGATGACCGAGCAGGCATCGCTGACGCCCGACTTGCCGTCCTCGACCTGGTTGATGAGCGAGATCGAGATGTTGTGCTTGGCAAAGATATCGACCGTCTCGGACAGGGCACCCACGCGGTCGGCGACCTTCAGGCGTACATAGTACTTGGTCTGGAGCTCGTCCATGGGCTTAAAGGCGAGGTTGTGGCCATAGGGCTCAATCTCGGGCAGCGGAGCCACGCCGCGGCTGATCTGCTCGGAGAGCGACAGGATGTCGCCCACGACGGCGCTCGCGGTGGGGAAAGAGCCTGCGCCGGCACCGTAGAACATGGTCTCGCCCACGGCGTCGCCTACCACGTAGACAGCGTTCATGGCGCCGTTGACCTTGGCAAGCATGTGGTCGGCGGGGATCAGCGTGGGATGCACACGGACGTCGACGCCGGCGTCGGTATTGCGGGCGATGCCGAGCAGCTTAATGGTGTAGCCGAGCTCGCGGGCCTGGGCGATGTCCTCGGCGCCGATGGCACGGATACCCTGCTGGTAGACATCGTCGGTGGTCACGCGGGTGCCAAAGCCGATGGAGGCGAGGATTGCCGTCTTGCTGGCGGCGTCGAAGCCGTCGACGTCGGCGGACGGGTCGGCCTCGGCATAGCCCTTTGCCTGGGCGTCGGCGAGCACGTCAGCGTAATCGGCGCTCTCGGCGTCCATGCGCGACAGGATGTAGTTGGTGGTGCCGTTAAGGATGCCGGCGATGGTCAGGATCTTGTTGCCCACTAGGTCGTGCTCAAGCGTGCTCACGATGGGGATGCCACCGCCGCAGCTGGCCTCGCACTTAATCTGCACGCCGCACGCGCGCGCCTTCTCGGCGAGCGTCTCGACATGACGGCCCAGCAGGGCCTTGTTGGCAGAGACGACGTGCTTGCCGTTCTCGAAGGCGGTGGTGAAGATTTCGGTCGCGGGGTGCTCGCCGCCGATGAGCTCGACGACGATGTCGACGGCGGGGTCGGTGACGACATCGTGCCAGTCGCTCGTAAAGGCCTCACGCTCAATACCGGCTGCCTCGGCCTGCTCCCAGGCAAGCGCGCAGGCGCGGGTCAGCTTAAGGTCGATGCCGTAGGCTGCCAGGTACTCATCGTGGTGGCTCTTGATCAGACGGGCCACGCCGCCGCCGACGGTTCCCAGACCGATGAGGCCGACGTTCACGGTGCGCAGGGGTTCGCTCATAGATAGCTCCTTCGTGCATCTTATGGATGGATTAACCGCTTAAAGGTTGAGTGCATTCTAGCGTGAACCGAGGGCGCGTGCTCGCCAGGCAACAGGAGTCGCACAAAACGGCACCCCCGAAACGCTGCGGAAACATTGGAAACATGCTCGCTACAAACGAACTTCCGTAACAAACTGTCAACGTTTGCACCATAAGGTTTGCCCTGTACCGCAAGACGGCCGCACCGCGGCCAGCGAAGAGGGGGGCACCATGCTTAGCATCAACAACGTACTTAACCGCAGGAGTTTCCTTGTCGGAGCCACGCTTATTTTTGCCCCGATCTATTTCACCCCAGCGTCCGTTTTGCTCAAGAACGCCAAGGACATGAGCTACGACATGACACTAATGGGTGCCGACGGCATGGACAGCCTATGTAATCCAGGACGGCAAGTACATCGCCGCCTAAGTGCATATACAACGAGACCGGTGGGGTCGTTTTATTCAGGGCAAGGACGCTTGTAACAGAATGGAAACATTACTTTCACACAATAAAGTGGCTAAACTGCATAAACCAATAGAAATACGCATAATTATGGATAAACGGACAAAACAAAAGAAAAGTTGAAATAATCGCCACTTTTCTCAACTAAAGCGTCTACTATTTTGCGAACGCCGAACACGGCGAAGGATGGCCTGTTGGGTAACCGAAACCCGACGAGATTTGAGAGGAGAGCCGCATGTCGAGCCTCACCGGTAAGTCATTGAACCCTGTTATGAATCGCAGGAGCGTTATCGCGAGCGCAGCAGGTCTGGGGGCGATGTCTATTCTAGCTGGCTGCTCCTCCAACGGCGGCGACAGCGGTTCCGCTTCGGGCGACGCTTCGTTTAAGATCGGCACCATCGGCCCGCTGACCGGCGCCAACGCGTCCTACGGCAAGTCCGTTACCCAGGGTGTCGAGCTTGGCTGCAAGGATTTCTCGACCAAGGAGCTGCCGCTTGCCAGCAAGGCCGAGGATGACCAGGCCGACGGCGAGAAGGCCGTCAACGCCTTTAACACCCTGCTCGACTGGGGCATGCAGGCCCTCGTCGGCCCGACCACCACGGGTGCGTCGGTTGCCGTTGCCGCCGAGTGCGGTAGCGACCCCGAGACGTTCATGATCACTCCGTCCGCGTCCTCCGAGGACGTCACCAAGGGCAAGGATTGCGTCTTCCAGGTTTGCTTTACCGATCCCAACCAGGGCGTCAACGCTGCCAAGTTCCTGGCGCAGAAGTATGCGGACGAGAAGTTCGTGCTGTTCTATAACTCCGGCGACGCCTATTCTTCGGGCATCGCAGATTCCTTTAAGGTTCAGGCCGCTAAATCCAAGCTCGAGATTGTTGACGAGGAGACCTTTAAGGACGACTCCGCCACGAGCTTTACCAACCAGCTCACCAAGGCCAAGCAGGCCGGCGCTACCATGATCTTTGCGCCGATCTACTACACGCCGGCGTCCGTCCTGCTCAAGAACGCCAAGGACATGGGCTACGACGTCAAGATGATGGGCTGCGACGGCATGGACGGCATCCTGGGCGTTGAGGGCTTCGACACCTCTCTTGCCGAGGGTCTGCTGCTCATGACCCCGTTCTCCGCCGACGACGAGAAGAACGCCGACTTCGTCAACGCTTACAAGGATAAGTATGGCGAGACTCCGGACCAGTTTGCCGCCGACGCTTACGACGGCGTGCACGCGGTGGCCGAGGCCCTCGAGGAGGCCGGTCTTGGTGTCGACGCCGACCCGACCGAGGTCGCCGAGAAGCTGCCTAAGGCTATGCTCAAGATTACCGTTGACGGTCTGACCGGCAAGCTCACCTGGAACGATAAGGGCCAGGTCCAGAAGGAGCCCACGGCGTACGTCATCACCGACGGCAAGTACGTACAGGCCTAATAAGCCGCCTTACATAGAGCGGTTTTGATCCCAAGCAGGGGAGGTTTTGGCCTTCCCTGCTTGCTTGGTATCTAGGGACAGTGTAACGTCCCTGTTTCATACATTAACTGGAAACCTATTCGAAAGGGGGATGTGGAACATGACGGTCTTTATCCAATACCTGGTCAACGGCCTGTCCATGGGCAGCGTCTACGCCATCATCGCGTTGGGCTACACCATGGTCTATGGCATCGCCAAGATGCTGAACTTCGCTCACGGCGACGTTATCATGGTCGGTGCCTATGTCTCGTTCTGCGCCACGTCGTATCTCGGCCTCCCGGGCTGGGCATCTGTAATTCTCTCTTGTGTGGTCTGTACCGTTCTCGGTGTTCTCATCGAGGGTCTGGCATACAAGCCGCTGCGTCAGGCGGGCCCGCTGGCCGTTCTGATCACGGCCATCGGCGTGTCTTACTTCCTGCAGAACGCCGCGCAGCTTCTGTGGGGCGCCACGCCCAAGAACTTCACTTCGCTCGTCACCTTCCAGGTGCCGGAGTTCTTGGCCAAGTTCAATGTAAGCGCCGTCTCGCTCGTCACCATCGTCGCCTGCCTGGTTATCATGGCCGGCCTGATGTTCTTTACAGGTAAGACCAAGATGGGCAAAGCCATGCGCGCCGTGTCCGAGGACAAAGCCGCCGCTCAGCTCATGGGCATTAACGTCAACCGTACCATCTCGATGACGTTTGCCATCGGCTCCGCCCTTGCCGCCATCGCCGGTGTGCTCCTGTGCTCCTACTCGCCGGTCCTGCAACCCACCACGGGCGCCATGCCTGGCATCAAGGCCTTCGACGCCGCCGTCTTCGGCGGTATCGGCTCCATCCCCGGTGCCTTTGTCGGTGGCATTCTCATCGGCATCATCGAGGCGATGGCACAGGCTTACATTTCCACGAGCCTTGCCAACTCCATCGTCTTTGGTGTTCTGATCATCGTCCTGCTCGTCAAGCCTGCCGGCCTCTTGGGCAAGTACGTCCCCGAGAAGGTGTAGGTGAGCGTTATGAAGTTTCTTAAAGACAAGCAGACGCGTCACGACTTTGTTACGTACGCCATGTGCCTTGTGGCGTTCGCCATCGTGTTCTTTATGCAGTCCAACCATATGATTCCGCGCATGATCGCCGGTCAGCTGGTTCCCATCACGGCCTATATCGTCATGGCCATCTCCCTTAACCTCGTCGTCGGCATCGCGGGCGACTTGTCGCTGGGCCATGCGGGCTTTATGAGTGTCGGTGCCTACACGGGCATCGTCACCGCGGTCGCCCTCGAGAGCGCCGTTCCCTCCGATCCGGTGCGCCTTATCATCAGCATTGTGGTCGGCGCTATCGCCGCTGCCATCTTGGGCTTCTTGATCGGTATCCCGGTCCTGCGCCTGAGCGGCGATTACCTGGCTATCGTGACGCTGGCCTTTGGCGAGATCATCAAAGAGATCGTCACCTGCCTCATTGTGGGTGTCGACTCCCGCGGCCTGCACGTGATCTTTAACATCACGGGCAACTCTACGATCGACGACCTGCATCTGCTCGAGGACGGTACCGCCATCATCAAGGGCGCCCAGGGCGCCTCGGGCGTGTCGACGTACTCGACCTTCCTCGCCGGTGCCATCCTGGTCATGGTCGCACTCGTGATCGTGCTCAACCTGGTTCGCAGCCGTACCGGCCGTGCCATTATGGCCGTGCGCGATAACAAGATTGCAGCCGAGTCGGTAGGCATCTCCGTCACCGAATACCGCATGATCGCCTTCGTGGTTTCCGCTGCCCTTGCCGGTGCTGCCGGAGCTCTCTTCGGCGGTAACTTCTCGCAGCTTTCCGCCACTAAGTTTGACTTCAACACGTCCATCCTCATCCTGGTGTTCGTGGTCCTGGGTGGTCTGGGCAATATGCGCGGCTCCGTCATCGCGGCGGCGTTGCTCACGGTGCTTCCCGAGCTGCTCCGTCAGTTCTCGGACTACCGCATGCTCATCTACGCCATCGTGCTGATCCTGGTCATGATCTTTACCAACAACCCGCAGCTCAAGGCGTTCTTCGCACGCATTAAGGACCGCTTTGCTTCCAAGAAGGAGGTGGCAGCCGATGCCCAGTAAGTTTGAGTTCAACAAGGGCAAGATGGTCCCGTATCCTTCTGGCGCCATCGTTCCCGACCGCGACCTGGGCCAGCGCCCGGCGCTCGAGTGCATTCACCTGGGCATTGAATTCGGCGGCCTTAAGGCGGTCGACGACTTTAGCCTAACCATCGGCAAGACCGAGATTGCCGGTCTCATCGGCCCCAACGGTGCCGGCAAGACCACGGTCTTCAACCTGCTCACCAAGGTGTACCAGCCTACGCACGGCACCATCCTGCTCGACGGTGAGGACACTTCGGGCAAGTCGGTCTACCAGGTCAACCGCATGGGTATTGCCCGTACGTTCCAGAACATCCGTCTGTTCAACACCATGACGGTGGAGGACAACGTTAAGGTCGGCCTGCACAACCAGGAGCGCTACTCCGGCTTTGAGGGCGTGCTGCGCCTGCCGACGTATTGGAAGCACGAGAAGGCCGCCCACGAGCGCGCCATGGAGCTGCTGTCCATTTTTGACATGGAGCACCTGGCAAATGAACAGGCCGGCTCGCTTCCTTACGGCGCTCAGCGCCGTCTGGAAATCGTCCGCGCGCTTGCCACTAACCCCAAGCTGCTGCTGCTCGACGAGCCTGCCGCCGGCATGAACCCGTCCGAGACCGCAGAGCTCATGGCGAACATCGTCAAGATTCGCGACACCTTCGGCATCGCCATCATGCTTATCGAGCATGATATGTCGCTCGTCATGAACATTTGCGAGGGCATCTGCGTGCTTAACTTTGGCAAGGTTATCGCCAAGGGTACGGCGGAGGAAATCCAGAACAACGACGCCGTTATCGAGGCGTATCTGGGTAAGCAGGATAAGGGGGAGAACTAAATGGCAGAGCCGATGCTTTCCGTCTACAACATCAACGTCTGGTACGGCGCCATCCACGCCATCAAGGACATCTCCTTTAACGTTAACGAGGGCGAGATCGTGGCCTTGATTGGTGCCAACGGTGCCGGCAAGTCCACAACGCTCAAGACCGTCTCGGGCCTGCTGCGCTCCAAGACCGGCTCCATCAAGTTTATGGGCGAGGACATTACCCATACGCCCGCTGATAAGCTGGTTGGTAAGGGCCTGGCTCAGGTTCCCGAGGGTCGTCGCGCCTTTTTGCAGATGACGGTCGAGGAGAACCTGGAGATGGGCGCCTATACACAGCCCAAGTCCACAATTGCTCCGGGCCTGGAGCGCGTCTACGAGCAGTTCCCGCGCCTGAAGGAACGTCGTCGCCAGGTCGCCGGCACCCTTTCAGGTGGCGAGCAGCAGATGCTCGTTATGGGGCGCGCCCTTATGAGTAACCCCAAACTGCTTATGCTCGACGAACCTTCCATGGGTCTGGCACCGATTCTGATCGAACAGATCTTCCAGATTGTCGAGGACCTGCACAAGGCCGGCACCACGGTGCTTCTGGTTGAGCAAAACGCGCAGATGGCGCTTTCCATCGCCACGCGCGGCTACGTGCTCGAGACCGGCAAGATCACCATGACCGGTACCGGCCAAGAGCTCCTGCACGACGACAACGTCCGCAAGGCCTATCTGGGCGGTTAATCCATTCAACAAAGGGGGCGCTGACCAACCCGGTCAGCGCCCCCTTTAAGTTGCGGTGAAATAGGGACTGAATACGGGCTCCAGAGGCCAAATGAGTCCCTATTCCACCGCAACTTCATGGGGATGTGTGACAATGCCCGTCGGAAAACATCTGCTGTCTTTGGGGGTCTATCTATGCTGTACGAGTTTTGTGCCGAGAACTTTGAGCGGGTGCCGGCGGCTATCGATGCCGGTGCAAGGCGTATTGAACTGTGCGACAACCTTGCCGTTGGTGGCACCACGCCTTCGGCCGGCGTTATCAGCGCTACGACCAACTATGCACACGAGCACGATGCGCGGGTGATGTGCATGATTCGCCCGCGTGGCGGTGACTTTCATTACAACCAAGACGAGCTGCGCATGATGGAGATGGACCTGGGCCTTGCCGTAAGCGCCGGCGTTGACGGCTTGGTCTTTGGCAGCTGCAAGCCCTGCGCTGGCGGATGGGCGCTCGACGAGCTTACGTTGGGCGCTCTCGTGATGGCCGCGGGCTGCGCGACCGAGGAATGCAAGCGTGAGCCCATCGACATCACCTTCCACATGGCGTTTGATCAGCTCTCGCCCGAGGCTCAGCTCGACGCGATTGACATACTCGCCGACTGCGGCATCACACGCATCCTGACGCATGGTGGCGCTGCCGGTACGCCGATCGAGGACAACTTCGAAAACCTGGCCCGCTTGATCGAGTATGCGGGCGACCGCTTGACCATCCTTCCCGGCGGCGGCATTTCCACGGTCAACCGCGATACCGTGGCGGCGGCACTGGGCGTCTCCGAGCTCCATGGCACCAAGATTGTGCCGCTGGAGGTATAACCCGTGACGCTGGTATTTGACGTTCAGCAGGCGAACGGTAAGCCCGACGACAACCGTCGTCCCGGCACCGCGTGCCCCTTTTGCGATACAGAAGGGCTCACCGACATCATTCGCCGTGATGGCGATTGCATTTGGCTCGAGAATAAGTTCAAGACCCTGCGCGCCACCCTTCAAACCGTGCTGATCGAGTCGGCCGATCACGATGCCGACCTGGTGACCTATGAGCCGGATGAACTCCACCATGTGATGCGGTTTGCCCTGGGTTGCTGGCAGCAGATGATCGATTCACAGCAGTATCGAAGCGTGCTCATGTACAAGAACAAGGGTCCGCTCTCGGGCGGTAGCCTCGTTCATCCGCACATGCAGATTGTGGGTTTGGAGCAGGAAGACGGCTATGCTTCGCTGGCTTCCGCCAATTTCGAAGGCATCAATGTCTGGCAACAGGGGAGGATCTCGGCCAACATCTCAACCGAACCCATCATGGGGTTCTTTGAGATCAACGTTTCAGCCCCGCAGGGAATCGCCGCCAGCGATGACACGAGAGATCAAGCCGAGGCGGATCTCTTCGCCGATGCAATCCAGGTAGCTCTGCGCTATATCCTGAACGAGCACCACGGTGGTCGCGCAGAGTCGTATAACCTGTTCTTCTATCACCTGGGCGGTCGGACCATTGCCAAGGCGCTGCCGCGTTGGGTGGTTTCGCCCTACTTTGTCGGCTATCGTTTGGCCCAGGTCAATGCTGAGACAACGCTCGATATCGATGCTGAGCGCCTGCGTGCGCATCTGGAAACGCTCGTATAGCAAGACTAACACCCGCGCAATGCGGACAGTCTAGCGTGCCATGGCGTCGCGGCCGGCTTCGACGCGCTTGCGCTGGGCGGCGCGCTCCTCGCCGGTCAGACGCTCAAAGAGATGCCCGATAAGCGAGGCGAGTACCTGCTGAAACAGCGTTCCGCACATGACGGGAAACACGACTTCGCCCGGAAAGTACTGCGTGGCGATGACGGCGCCCGAAGAGATGTTACGCATGCCGCAGGTAAAGCACATGGTGGTCGTCTCGCTATATGGCAGATGCAGCGCATGGGCGACCAGAAAACCGACGACAAAGCCACTGATGGCGAAGACCAAAATAAAGAGGGCGACTTCCAGGCGCACCGCGTTCATGTGCAGCACGTACTCGCTCATGGCGGTGGAGTTGGAGGCGATAACGCCCATCATCATGAATTTGCAGGCGGGCGAGAGCACGGGGGAGAGCTTCTCGTGTCCCCATCCACGCGTGAGCTCGTTGATCACGATGCCGAGCACGGCGGGGATGGCGATCATAAAGGCCATGTCTTGCATCATGCTCGGCACATCGATCGAGACGGTGGCACCCAGCAAGAGCTTAAGCGTGAGCGGAATCGTCACAGGGGAGATAACCGAGGACGTCAGGATGATGGTGAGCGCGAGCGGGCCGTTGCCGCCGAACATGCTGATCCACATAAAAGCGGTGACGGCCACGGGCACGCTGTACTCGAGCACGATGCCGCAGACAAGGTTGGGGTTGGAGCCAAAGAAGAGTGACCCTATGGCATACGCCGCGATGGGAATAAGCACTGCCGAGACCAGCAGCGCCAGAATCAGGTGCAGCGGACGGTGGAACACCTCGGCTACCTGGTGAAAAGTGTTGCTGAGCGCGCCCTGAAACGTCATAAAGGCGAAGAGGGCGGGAACAATGGGCTTGAGCACGCCGATCTGCTGGGGAAAGAGCACGCCGAGCGCCACGCAAATCGGAACGATGATCTGCATATGCCCCGCGAGGAACTTTCCCAGTCCAGCCCATTGCTTCATATGTCCCGTGACTCCCTTTATCCGCGAACTCGTTTGTATGGATATGCTAGACGCTCGTATGCGTCCGTGCGGCTGAAACGCTCGATTATTTCGAGACCATTACCGCCATCGTTTGCCGAAACCGCGGCGCACCGCGGCGTTTTGCGTCCGCGCTGCACGGTATAATAAATCCGTTCAACAGATCTGCCTGCCGAAGCGGGCATACACAGAGGACTCATCGCTATGAACCGTGAGAGGTATCGCGGCGACCTGCCCCTATCGGGGGTGGGTGCCTATGTCATCGCTTAAGACGACGCATCGCTGGGCGGTCGCTCAGCAAAACCCCGAGCTCGAAAAGGAGCTTTCGGCTGGTCTGGGCATTCCCGGGCTGGTGGCGCGCATTATGGTCGCGCACGGCATTGGCTCCATCAAAGAGGGCCAATTGTTTTTGACGCCTTCGCTCGATCGCGACTGGGCCGACCCACTCATTATCCCGGGCATGTCGGTCGTCGCCGACCGCGTCGAGCGTGCTATTCGCAACCACGAGCACATTGCAGTCTTTGGCGATTTTGACGTTGACGGTATTACGTCGACCTGCCTGTTGACCGAGGCGCTGCGCACGTTTGGCGCCGATGTTACGCCGTTTATTCCGCATCGCTTTGATGAGGGCTACGGTCTTTCGCGCGCGGCGCTCGACCGCGTTAACGAGCTCGCTCGCCCCCAGCTGATCGTGACCGTCGATAACGGCATTGCCGCCAAGGAAGAGGTTTCCTATCTGGAGAGCCTGGGGATCGATTTGGTGGTCACGGACCATCACGAGCCCTCCGACCAGGTGCCGCAGGGTGTGCCCCTGACTGACCCCAAGCTCGAGGACGAGGGCCCCTCGCGTGAGCTTGCCGGTGCTGGTGTGGCGCTCAAGCTGGTGCAAGTCCTGGGTGAGCGCCTGGGCAAGCCGTCGTATTGGCGTTCGCTAATCGAGGTCGCGGCGCTGGGCACCGTGTCCGACATGATGCCGCTCACGCCCGAGAACCGCGCGCTGGTTGCCGAGGGCATCCAGCAGATGCGCGTAACCGCTCGCCCCGGCTATATCGCGCTTGCCGCGCTCGCCAAGGCGGACCTTTCTACCATTACGGCCGACGGCCTGTCGTTTTCGCTCATCCCTCGTCTGAATGCTGCCGGCCGCATGGCTGATCCCAAGCTGGCGCTCGACCTGCTGCTTGCCCGCGATCCCATCGAAGCAAGCGCACTGGCGGCTGAGCTCGAGGAAATCAACCGCCAGCGCCGTGAGATCGAGGCGGAGCTCACGCGCGATGCCATGGCAAAGGTCGAGGAGGCCTATGACGGCGGACGCGCGATCGTCGTGGGCGGCGAAGGCTGGCACGAGGGCGTCAAGGGCATCGTGGCAAGCCGTCTGACCAACCGCTACCACGTGCCGGCGCTGCTGTTCTCGATCGAGGACGGTATCGCGCGCGGCTCTGGTCGCTCGGTGGGCAAAGTTAACCTGTTTGACGCCGTCGAGCGCTGTTCCGACCTGCTGATTCGTCGCGGCGGACATGCCGGTGCGGTGGGAGTGACCATCGAGGCATCCAAGCTCGATGAATTCCGTCGTCGCCTTTCCGCCGTGCTATCGGAGATTCCCGCCGAGGACTTTGAAGACATCGACGAGGTTGCCGCCACGGTCGACCTTTCCGAGCTGAATATCGAGACTATAGAGCAGATTTCCCGTCTTGAGCCGTTTGGCCAGGGCAACAAGGTGCCGCTGCTGGCCGCCGAGGGCGTGACGATGTGCGATCGCGCCGTGGTGGGCAAAACCGGCGAGCACATGCGCTTTGTGGCGACCGATGGCGCCGCGAGTGTGCCGGCCATTATGTTCCGCGTGCCGCAAATCGATAAGCTCATCAACTGCGATAGCGCTGTCGACTTGGTGTTCGAGGCCGTTGCCGAGCATTGGCAGGGGCGTGTGAAGCCCAAGCTCATGATCAAGGATGTTCTGGTCCGCGATACCATGCTGCCCAGCGTCGACGATCCGGCATGCGAGCTTCGTCGTGGCGTGCAGCCGGCGGATTCCGGCCTGCGCCTGGAGTCGCGCAAGCGCGAGACGCTCGCCCAGCTTTCCTATACCGAGCTCACGCGCTCGCTTATCCATAGCTTTATAGGCTCGAACCAGCCGCACCGCGCGCAGGTCGAGGCGCTCGATGCCCTGGCCGATCACCAAAGTGTTCTGGCCGTTATGGGAACGGGACGCGGCAAGTCGCTCATCTTCCATGTGCATGCCGCGCGCGAGGCGGTTCTTCGCGGGCGTGCGAGCATCTTTGTCTATCCGCTGCGCGCGCTCGTTGCCGACCAGGCCTATCACCTCTCGTCGACGATGGCCGCGCTCGGCATTGGCGTCGGCGTGTTGACCGGCGAGACCGTGGAGGCGGCGCGCGATGACGTGTTCGCCGGCCTGGCTTCGGGCCGCACCGGTATCGTGCTCACGACGCCCGAGTTCCTGTCTATCCACCGTGACCGCTTCGCGCGTTCGGGCCGCATCGGCTTTGTCGTTATCGATGAGGCGCACCACGCCGGCCTTGCCAAGGGCGGCGACCGCAGCGCCTATCTCGACATGCCCGATATCCTCAAAGCCCTGGGCGACCCGGTCGTTATGGCTGCGACGGCCACCGCGACGGCTCCGGTCGTGGCCGAGCTTGCCCGCATGTTGCCGATCACTCGCACGGTGGTCGACGAGACGGTGCGCGAGAACCTGCAGCTCGAGGACGACCGCGACCTTGCGAGCCGCGAGAACCGTTTAGTGTCGATCGTGGCGACGGGGGAGAAGACCGTCATTTACGTCAATTCGCGTGATCAGTCCGTGGCGCTTGCCAAGACACTACGCAAACGCGTTCCCGACTGTGCGACCCGTATCGCGTTCTATAACGCTGGCCTTACGCGCACCGACCGCCATCGCGTAGAAGAAGCGTTTCGAGACGGCAGCCTCAGCTGCATCGTTTCGACCTCCGCCTTTGGCGAGGGTGTCAACCTGCCCGATATCCGCCATGTCGTGCTCTACCACATGCCGTTTGGCGCCATCGAGTTCAACCAGATGAGCGGACGTGCCGGCCGCGACGGCCAGCCCGCCGTAATCCATCTGCTCTATTCGTCGCGCGACGCCCGCATTAACGAGCGCCTGCTCGACTGCTATGCGCCCGAGCGCGACGAGCTCGTCACGCTCTATCGCGCGCTGCAGACCATGTGGCGCTCCAACCGCGGCAAAACCGGGGACGATTCCTTTAGCGCGAGCGATATCGACATCGCGCAGATGTGCCTTGCCATCGATGCTCGCACGCCGGTCGACGAGCGCTCGGTGGAAAGCGGCCTGGGAATCTTCGAAGAGCTTGGTTTTTGTCGCGTTTCGGGGTTTGACGACACTCGTCGTATCGCGATGGCCGAAAACCCCGGCCGCGTGCAATTGAGCAGGTCAATTCGCTATTTGGAGGGCTTGCGCTCGCGCATGGAGTTTTCGGCTTTCCGGAGCTGGGCGCTCGATTCGTGCGCTTCTGATATGCTAGCCAAAGTTAACCGCCCGATCGTACCGCGGGCCTAGGGGAAGGGGACCTCGATGGATGCCGCAGCCCGTACCGCCCATGATTCCACCCTCCAGCCGTTTTCGGAGATGGAGCACTATAAGCATGCCGATGAGCTGCCGCCCGAGATTATGGCGGACAGCTACGACAAGCTGGAGCGCCTGTGCCTCAAATATATGAATGAGGACGACTTTTCTAAGGTTGAGCAGGCCTACTGCTTTGCCGCCGAGAAGCACTGCAACCAAAAGCGCCGCTCGGGCGAGATGTACATTAACCATCCCGTCGAGGTTGCCATCATTTTGGCCGATCTCAAGATGGACTGCGATGTGGTGTGCGCCGCGCTGCTGCACGATACCGTCGAGGATACCGAGACTTCTCTTGCCGATGTTTCCGGCCTGTTTGGCGATACGGTGGCCGAGCTCGTCGATGGCGTGACCAAGCTCACCAACATCGAAGTCGACAGCATGGACGAGAAGCAGGCGCTCACGCTGCGCAAGATGTTCCTCGCCATGTCCAAGGACATTCGCGTCATCATCGTTAAACTTGCCGACCGTCTGCACAACATGCGAACGCTGGCAGCCCTGCGCGAGGATCGTCGCCTGTTTAAGGCTCGCGAGACCATGGACGTGTACGCGCCCTTGGCCGACCGCCTGGGCATGAGCTCTATTAAGTGGGAGCTCGAGGACCTGTCCTTCTTCTACCTGGAGCCCGATGCCTACCAGCGCATCGCGCGCATGGTGGCTGAGTCGCGCGAGGTCCGCGAGCGCTACCTTGCCGAGACCATCAAGACGCTTACCGATGAGCTCAACCGCATTGGTCTGGAGGACTTCCAGATCAACGGCCGCTCCAAGCACTATTGGTCCATCTACCAAAAGATGAAGCGCAAGGGCAAGGAGTTCTCCGAGATCTACGACCTGGTGGCGCTGCGCGTAATTACCCATTCGGTGCGCGATTGCTACTCCACGCTCGGTGCGGTGCATACGCTGTGGCACCCCATGCCTGGTCGCTTTAAAGACTATATCGCCATGCCCAAGGTCAATAACTACCAGTCGCTCCACACGACGGTCATCGGTCCTACGGCTCGTCCGCTCGAGATTCAGATTCGAACCTACGAGATGCATGAGCAGGCCGAGTACGGCATTGCCGCCCACTGGCTATATAAGAAGTCGGGCGGATCGTCTGCGTCTAAGACCAATGATGCCCAGCGTCTGGACGACCAGATTAACTGGCTCAAACATTCGCTCGATTGGGCTGCGTCTGATGAGATCACCGACGCCAAGGAATACCTGCATTCGCTGAAGGTCGACCTCTTCGATCAGGAGATCTTTGTCTTCACGCCCAAAGGCGAGGTCATGGCTCTTCGTGCCGGCTCCACGCCGCTCGACTTTGCCTATGCCGTTCACACCGAGGTGGGAAACCATTGCGTCGGCGCCAAAATCAACGGTGCGGTGGCTCCGCTCACGCACGAGATTAAGACGGGTGACCGTGTCGAGATCCTGACTAACAAGAGTTCCAAGCCGTCGCGCGATTGGCTCAAGATCGTTAAGACACCTTCCGCCAAGTCAAAGATCCGCCGCTATTTTGCCGCTGCGACCAAGGACGACGACGCTGCCGCCGGCCGCGATATCCTGGCCAAGGACCTGCGTAAGCGTGGCTATGGCATTTCTACGCCGCGCTCCACGCGTGCGCTCAACGCCGTGGCGGAGCAGTTTAACTTCAAGCAGCTCGAGGACCTGTTTGCCGCCGTCGGCGCCGGCAAGGTTGCCCCGCGCGCTGTGGGTAATAAGGTCGAGCAAATCTTGGACCCCAAGCCCGAGGAACAGCTCACCAAGGCCGAGGCTATCGCCGAGGTCGTGAAACAGCCGGCCCGCGGCTCCAACCGCAAGCCGCAAAAGCGTGGCAAGAGCGCAAGTAACGGCATTATCGTCAAGGGCGAGAGCAACAGCGGCCTGCTAGTTCGTCTAGCGCATTGCTGCAATCCGGTGACGGGCGACGATATCGTCGGCTTCATCACGCGTGGCCGAGGTGTCTCAGTGCATCGCGCCAACTGCCCCAACGTCAAGGGCCTCATGGAGCACCCCGAGCGCATGATTGACGTAGAGTGGGATGGTGCTGCCGACACTCTCTTCCAGGTCGAGATCGTGGTCGAGTGCCTGGACCGCATGGGCCTGCTCAAGGACGTCACCATTGCCATTGGCGATGCAGGCGGCAATATCCTTTCCGCCGCCACCTCGACCAACCGCGAGGGTATTGCGACCCTGCGCTTTATGGTCGAGATTTCGGATGCGAGCGGCCTGGACCCGCTGCTGGCTTCCATCAGCAGTGTCGATTCGGTCTACGACGCTCGCCGTCTTATGCCCGGCGAGGGCGGAGCGCAACTCAAGCGCCGTGTGTAGGTGCGAGAGCCTCTCAGCATCATAGATATTGGTTACGCTCGAGGCATCGTTTGGTGCCTCGAGCGTATTTTAGAAGGAGGGTATGCGCATGGACGATATGACTTTGGACCTGACACCCCGAGGCACGGCTTCGATTGAGGCGCTCGTCAACGGTCCGATTCAGACCAACAGCTACGCCGTGATTTCGAATGACGAGTGCTTAATCGTCGATCCGGCGTGGGAGGGCGAGCGTCTTGTGGAGCATATCCGCACCGCGCATCCCGAGGTGCGCGTACTCGGGTCTGTCTGCACGCACGGTCATGCCGACCATGTTGGCGGGGTTGCCGGGGTTCGAGCTGTTGTTGGCGACAGCGCACTATATGAGTTGTGCGCTAAGGACGTGACGGTACCTCGCGCAAATATCGAGGAGCAGCGCGCCATGTGGGGTATCGAGACGCCCGATCCGGGTGAGCCGACGCGTTTGCTTGCCGAGGGCGATACAATCGAGGTGGGCGACGTCTGCCTGCAGGTGATCGAGACGCCGGGGCATACGCCGGGCGGCATCGTCCTGTTCGCCGCGACCGAGCAGGGAAACATCGCCTTTGTGGGCGACACGCTTTTCCCGGGCAGCCACGGTCGTACCGATCTTTCCGGCGGTGACGAGGCGGCGATTATGCGCTCGCTCTCCAAACTTGCCAAGATGCTTCCGCCCGATACCGTTTGCTTGACGGGCCATGGCGATTCGACCACGATGGCGCGCGAACTTATGCAGAACCCGTTTATGCAGATGTAGGCTCGAAGCCGTCTTTCGAACCACGAAGACCGCTCAATCGTCAAGCTATTTTCCCCAGTGGGTCGATTCTGTGGGGCAAACGGTCAATATTTGTCCAATCGGATGGTATTCGTGAACAAACGAACGTTTATGCTCGGGTATGTCGTGGTAAAATCTCAGGCGTTATCGGAGCAACCTTACAGGAGGTTTCTTTTATGCTCGTCAACGCAGCAGACATGCTCAAGAAGGCCGAAGCCGGCAAGTACGGTCTCGGTGCCTTCAACACCAACAACCTCGAGTGGACCCTGGCTATTCTTCAGGCCGCCGAGGAGGCCAAGTCTCCGCTGATCCTTCAGTGCACCGCTGGTGCCGCTAAGTGGATGGGTGGTTTCAAGGTCTGCGCCGACATGGTCAAGGCTGCCGTCGAGGCCACGGGCGTTACCGTTCCCGTCGCCCTTCACCTCGATCACGGTTCCTACGAGGACTGCTTCAAGTGCATCGAGGCCGGCTTCACGTCCATCATGTATGACGGCTCTCACGAGGAGACCTTCCAGCTTAACCTCGACCGCACCAAGGAGCTCGTTGAGCTTGCCCACTCCAAGGGCATGTCCATCGAGGCCGAGGTCGGCGGCATCGGCGGCACCGAGGACGGCGTGACCTCCAACGGCGAGCTCGCTGACCCCGCTGAGTGCAAGCAGATTGCTGACCTGGGCGTCGACTTCCTCGCCTGCGGCATCGGCAACATCCACGGCGTGTATCCCGCCGACTGGGCTGGCCTTTCCTTCGAGCGTCTGGGCGAGATTAAGGCTCAGACCGGCGACCTGCCCCTCGTTCTGCACGGTGGTACCGGCATCCCCGAGGATCAGATCAAGAAGGCCATCTCCCTGGGCATCTCCAAGATCAACGTCAACACCGACCTGCAGCTCGTCTTCGCCAAGGGCGTCCGCGAGTACATCGAGGCTGGCAAGGATCAGCAGGGCAAGGGCTTTGACCCCCGCAAGCTCCTCAAGCCTGGCCGCGACAACATCGTTGCCCGCACCAAGGAGCTCATGGAGGAGTTTGGCTCCGTCAACAAGGCGTAAGTAGCGGTTTAACTTCCCGCCGGAGGCCCCGTTTCCCCTACGCTGTTTCCCTCGCGCTCACCTGGCTTTGCCAGAAGTCGCGCGACGGAATCAGCTCCGGGGAAACGGGGCCTCCTTTGTTAACTCGCTACAGGGTTACTGGGCTGAATAAATTGCCCTTGCTTCGCCAGAAGTCGCGCCAAGGAAACAGTTCCGGGGGACGGGGCTTCCTTCGTTTAACGCCGCAGGGTTACTGGGCTGAATTCATTCTTATAGGTACCGTTTGTCGGTGTTGAGGGTTCCTTTGTTGGGGCTTTCTTTTTTATCTCGCTACAATGGGCTTCAAGAGTTCTAATGACTTGGAGTTTGGTATGGCTGTTATTAATGTGCTGCCTTCGGATGGGAAGGTTATTGACGAGGGTCCTGTTGGTTGCTCTGTTGATGTTTGCTGTGATGATTTTCGTCATCTCGATATTGGACTGCCGCCTGAGATTCTTCGTCTCAAGGATGCCGGGTATTTGGCGCAGGCTGTTGCTGCCTGCGATCGCCTTCTGGAGCAGAATCCTGAGCCTTCGCTGGCTGCTTGTGTTCGTGCCGAGCGGTATCGCATGCTCGAGACGCCGCTTCATTTTTCGGTGTCGCGTGATCGAGCCATTGCGATGATTCGCGAGGAGTGGCCTGAGTTTACCGAAGAGCAGTTTGATCACCTGATTAATCGTAAGCGAATTGACTGGCGCTTTATCGATGGCGAGCTGTTTGTTCTCGATAACTTCCTCGATTCGCTTCGCGTGTATCCCAAGGAGGTTCCGGGCCTGCGTCCCGATTCTACGGATGGCATCGCGCTGCGTAACCAGATGCTCAGGGAGATGGAGTCGCAAAACGGGTTGACTCGCGCCATCACGCTTAAGGCATCCGTGTCTGTCCCCGGGGCTCTGAAGGGAGAAGCTGTTCGCGCGTGGCTGCCCGTTGCCGCCGCCTGTCGTCAACAGTCTCAAATCGAGGTTCTCGATATGACGTCGGGGGGTACCGTTGCCTCTGAAAACGTTTCGGCTCGTACTGCCTCTTGGACATCTTCGACTGAACATTCATTCTCGGTGACCTATCGCTATCACATAGATGCCGCCTATTGCGATATCTATGGTGGCGCGCTCCCATCGCATACGTGCATGGACACGCCGCTGCCCGTGGACACTTCCGAGGACCGTCCGCACATTGCGTTTACGCCGTACCTGCGACAGTTGACGGAGCGTGTTGTTGACGGGCTCGAGGATCCGCTCGATCGCGCTCGTGCTATCTATGATTACCTGACACAGCATATCGACTATCGCTATCAGCCACCGTACCTGCTTTTGGGATCTATTGCCGACGACTGTGCGCATTCTTTACGCGGCGATTGCGGCGTTATGGCGCTCACGTTTATCACCATGTGCCGCATCGCGGGCGTGCCTGCCCGTTGGCAGAGCGGCCTGTATGTTGCTCCCGATTCGGTGGGGCCGCACGATTGGGCTGAGTTCTATACGCCACAGTCCGGTTGGCTTAACGCCGACGTATCGTTTGGTTCCTCGGCGCGCAGGATGGGGGAGGAGTGGCGTCGCCAGCACTACTTTGGCAACCTCGACCCGTGGCGTATGGTGGCCAACAATCGATTCCAGGCTGAATTTGTGCCCGCTTTCGATGGCATGCGCGAGGATCCCTATGACAACCAGATGGGCGAGGCTTCGGTTGACGGACGTGGATGCCGTCAGCGCGAGATGCTCCGTTCGGTCGAACTCATCGAAATGCTCGAAGTTCCATTTTCGGACTAATCAACAGAAAGCTGTGATAAACTAACTCACGCATTACGTGCCCGAGTGGCGGAATTGGCAGACGCAGTGGACTCAAAATCCACCGTTGGCAACAACGTGCGAGTTCGAGTCTCGCCTCGGGCACCATACATGCAAGTGAGCGTTCAAGGGGGTCAAGGCCCCCTTTTTCGTGCCGAACTCGCGTGAGCGCGCGGAGCGTTAAGCAAACAGGCCTGTGGCCTGTTTGTAGCGGAGCGTGGCGAGGGCGCCATGCGCCCGAAGCCCGGGGCTTCGCGAAGCGAAGTCCCTTCGAGTCTCGCCTCGGGCACCATAAATGCACCTGCGCTTCAAGGGGGTTGCGGCCCCCTTTTTCGTGTACGTAATGTGATAACGCGCTGTACGTGTTATTATTCGCAAAGCGTTGTTTCCGCAATGCCCTAAAGAGGAACCCGAGGGTTCCCACCTTTTGGCGCCAATGAGCAGCTGACTGGTCATACAAATTAGATTCTCTTCCTCAAATCGAGGATGTCTATGTGTACGACCTGGTTGCTGAGAAGCGCCGGGTTATTTTTTTATGAATGGAGGTAGGGAAAATAGCTAAGTCTGATGACACCCGCATCAACGACGAGATTACTGCATCTTCGTGCCGTTTGATTGGCGTCGATGGCTCTCAGCTCGGCCT
This sequence comes from uncultured Collinsella sp., assembly GCA_902478545.1. GTDB lineage: Bacteria > Actinomycetota > Coriobacteriia > Coriobacteriales > Coriobacteriaceae > Collinsella. Next base: position 1,393 of record CABSLA010000001.1, on the reverse strand, counting down.
GTTCGCCATCCGCGATGCCCAGCGCGTCGCCGACGATCAGGGTCTCGACCTGGTCGAGATCGCTCCCAACGCGGAGCCGCCGGTCTGCAAGGTCATGGACTACGGTAAGTTCAAGTACCAGCAGGCCATGAAGGCCAAGGCTGCTCGTAAGAACCAGTCCAAGGTCGAGGTCAAGGAAATGAAGTTCCGACCCAAGATCGACGTTGGCGACTACGAGACCAAGAAGGGCCACGTTCTGCGTTTCCTCAAGAAGGGCGCGCGCGTTAAGATCACCATCATGTTCCGCGGCCGTGAGATGGCTCACCCGGAGCAGGGCCTTAACGTTCTCGAGCGTCTCGCCGAGGATCTCAAGCCTTACGCTACGGTCGAGTCCAAGCCTAAGATGGAAGGCCGTAACATGCTTATGCTGCTCGCCCCGATTAAGGGCGCCTTCGATGAGGATAAAGCGGCAAGCGATACCAAGTAACTAGTGTTCTGTAACCGATTAAGGAGTATTTCATGCCTAAGATGAAGTCCCACAGCGGCACCAAGAAGCGTTTCCGCAAGACTGGTACCGGCAAGCTTATGCGCGCCAAGGCTTTCAAGAGCCACATCCTGAGCAAGAAGTCCACCAAGCGTAAGCGTGGCTTCCGTCAGGAGACCGAGATCGCCGCTGCCGACCGCAAGGTCATCAAGTCGCGTCTCGCCTAAGTTCGTTTTTTCGTTTTACCGTCTAGGAGTTGATAGAACATGGCACGTATTAAGCGCGCTGTTGCCGCCAAGAAGAAGCGCCGTACCGTTATGCACCGTGCGAAGGGTTACTACGGTGCCGCTTCGCGTACTTACAAGCATGCTAAAGAGCAGGTCCAGCACTCCCTGCAGTATCAGTATCGTGATCGCCGCAACAAGAAGCGCGAGATCCGTTCTCTCTGGATCACTCGTATCAACGCTGCTGCTCGTCTGAACGACATCTCTTACTCTCAGTTCATGCACGGCCTGAAGGTTGCCGGCATCGAGCTCGACCGCAAGGTCCTGGCTCAGATGGCTTACGAGGACATCGAGTCCTTCAACGAGCTGGCTACCATTGCCAAGAAGGCTCTCGAGGCCTAATAGATTCTCTTGAATCGCTAGGGGAGTGTCGCGTTGTGCGCGGCGCTCCCCTTTTTTATCGAAAGCGCTGGTTTACATTGCTAAAAGCGCGGGTAGATAAACACTTACAGGTGACCGATCTTTATATATCTCTTAACCGAAGGGTCATCATCTGATACGTGCAGTATTTCTGCACCAGCCTTTCTATGACTTATATAGGAAGCGATGTATTGTGTAGGACTTGTGAAGAGTGGAATTCCCGCCCCCGGGGCCCCTCCGGTCTGGCAATATATCTCCTTGCCGCGCGGCCCGGTCGGACCGGATC